>NZ_CP087999.1:865000-1465000 GCF_021044625.1 Geomonas sp. RF6
GGAGAAGGTGCCGAGTTTCTCGTACGCCTCCCGCCGCACCATCACGGTCGGGGTGATCAGGAAAGCCCGGTCCCTTCCGCTGGTCAACACCCCGCGCAGCACATCCTCGAAGCGGTGCACCGAGCGCCCCGTCTCCTCTATCAAGGGAGGAAGCCGGTACTCCTTCAGAACAGAGCCGTTCCCGTCTATCTCAGTCGACAGCGCGCCCACGAGCATCACCCCCGGGTTCTCCCGGAAGACCGCCAACGACTCCTCGACGATCGATCGGTGGTATACGTCGTCGGCATGGTAGATCGCCACATACCTTCCGGCGGCCATACCGATAAGAGCGTTGAAGTTACCGAAGGGACCGAGGTTTTCCCGGTTTATGTGCAATCTCCATCCATAGAGGGCGGCATACTCCGCAGCGATCTCAGTGGTGTCGTCTGTGGAGGCATTGTCAGAGATAATCACCTCAGCCGATCGGTACGTCTGGGCGGCGATGGAGTCGAGGGATTCCCTCAGGTAGGCGGCGCTGTTGTACGTCGGTATACATATAGAGACCTCCGGCCTTTTTGCACCCGTCATAGCCGCTCCTCGCCCAAGGGCCCCGGGGCCGGCGCGACCCGCCGGGAAAACTCGCGCACCCTTTCAGCCACCCCCGTCTTCCCCGCCACCGTCAGGCAGTAGCAGGCGAAGAGGAGGCATTTGAGGGCGGCTCCGGCCGCCACAGGCAGCTCCAAATATGAGACGCCGATGACGGCGCAGCCGAAGAGGAGACAGATGACGCCGTAATCGACGATGAAGCGGTACGGATAGTCGACATGCATGAGGCGCTGGCTGTACATGAGGGTCAGGAGGAACTGCACAAGGAAACTTCCGAGCATGGCAAACGCCGAGCCGTACATCCCCCCCGGCGGAACGAGGAGGAGATTGAGCGCTATGTTCACCATCGAGGAGAGAAGCGTGATCATGAAGACGTGCTGGGTCTTCTCCTTCAGGATGATTACAGTGCCGAGATAGCCGCAGACGCCGGAGAACATCATCGCCACTATCATGATCGCCACGATGTTGTAGGCGTCGTGGTACTTCGGCCCCACAAAGAGGAGGAATATCTCCCTCAGCACCACGAAGTACCCGATGAGCACTGTCATGGCGACGAGCCAGTAGTACCGGAAAATCGTCTTCAGGAGGCTTTGGTACTCCTCAACCGAGCTTGCGAACTTCTCGAACAGGATCGGTGTGACGGCCTGTCCGAAAGGGCCGAGGACGAAGCTGTTGAAGATGTTGGAGAACATGTAGGCGACGCTGTATACCCCCACCACCGCCAGAGTAGTATACAGATTAAGTATGTACCTCCCGGCCCACGTAAGGAAGATGACCAGGAGCCCGTCGGGAACGAGTGGAAGCCCGATCTTCGCAAGATCCATCAGTCTCTGCGGGGAGATCACCCGCACCGGTGTGGGGGGGTAGTTCTTCAGAAAGTACGACACGGTGGCGACGCCGACGGCACCATAGGCGGCGAGATACCCATAGAGATAGGAGAGGTAGCCGTACCCGAAGAGGAAAAGGAGGGAGCCGCTGGTGGCGGCGAGTGTCCCGTTGAAGAGGAGCATTACAAGGAAGTAGATCCGGGTCTGCTTCGAGGTGAGGAGCAGGCTGTTCAGGCAGTTCCCGATAAGCATGAAGAGACAGATCAGACAGATCAGGTGCACTTCCGTCGCCGTCAGTGTTATGTGCAGGAGCTGCCCGAAGAGTCCCGGGTTCGCCTCTATGAGAGCGCAGCAGGGGGAGAAGACGACAATGTAGTAAGCGAGGACGCTGTAGATGTTGCGCACGTTATCTTCGCGACTCACCTTGAAGTAACGGATGCACAGCGCTGTGTTGAGGCGTGTGTCGACGAGGATGGCGAGTACGCTCAAAAAGAGCCAGATGATCGATATTTTTCCGTACTCTTGGGGGGGGAGCATGCGAGTGTAGGCGGACATGACGCCGAAGCTCGTAAGGGCGCTCACTGCCTGCGACAGGGACATGAGCCCGAAGGCCTTTCCCAGGTAGCTCTTCGCGATTGCTCTGAGTATGGTAGTAGCGCTCATACTCTCAACGGCCTTGGATCAAAATATTGTTGAGGATGGTCCTGGCAAAGGTCTCGCAACTGAAGGGGGAGAAGAGATCCCCGGCGAGAAATGCCCGGATTGCTTCCAGATAGCCGCGGTACGCATTTGCTGTCATCATGGAGAGATGGTCGTAAAGCTCGCGGTAGCCGGGAAAAGCCCTTCTGTCTATGAAGCAGTCGGCAGGAATATAATCGGTCACATTTCCGGCGCCGAGATAGACCGGGACGCACCCGGCGAGGAGGGCGTCGAATATTTTTTCAGTGACATACCCCGGAACGTCCCGCACGTTTTCGTAACAGATGGCGAAGCGGTACCGCTCCAGCACCGGCCTCTTCCGCTCCACCTGGCCACGGTAGGAGGGGTACTTCGGAGCGAGTGCCCTGCGCACAGACGGGAACCGATTCAGGAGACGCAGCGGGAGAGTCGCGCCGAAATCCCGCTCGTCCCACCCGACCCCGTAGAGGTCAAACTCCTCCGGGTGGTGCGCCTCGAACCACCTGATCGCCGCTACCCTTTCCGAGTAGAGTTCCTGCGGGTGAGAAGCTCTCTTGTTCCCCGCGATCATCACGCAGAGCTTCCTCCCCTCCTCGTGACTCAAAAGCCCACCCTTGTGGCGATCGAATGTGTAGTTGATCTTGATGAACCTCTCACCGTCAATGAGGGAGTCGTCATAGGTAAAGATCCTTTCGAAGGCACCCGCAAGAGGACTCTCCAGCACCGGCGGCCGTACCAGGACGCTCTCCAGAACGATGAGGTAGAGGGGCTTCCCGCATTGCAGCATTTCGCGGACAAGGGGATGCGAGGTGTCCGGCAGGTCGATAAAGACAATCGCATCCGCCTCTTCCGGAGCGATAAGTGCCCTCGTGCCGACCGTCACCCCCCTGCGCTGTGCGGCGGTGTGGAGGACCTGGAAAGGTCTCAGCAGACCGTCACCGATTACGCTCTCCGCAGACGCAAAGATCCTGTTCCCGTCGTTCAACCCGTCATGGTAGTTGTGGAATAGGATCTTCAAATCGGCTCCTGGCTATAATGAGCGGCAAGGTACGAGGGATTCAGACCTCAGGAAAATGCCGTTGGTGTGATTCTGGTAGACGAGGGTGTAGCCGACCGTGGCGAGAAAATCGCCGACCAGTCCGTGATCCTGGTTCGTCTCCACTATCACAACCTCGGGACGGTGCTCATCCCACCGATTCGACTGTAATACCGTAAGATCGCACCCTTCCGTATCGACGGAAAGGAGATCGACCTGGCGCCCGTCGAGGTAGCGCTCGAAGATTTGGACCAGGGGAATCACCTTCACCGGGCGCTCCTCCACCACGGTGACGTCAAACTCCTTCACGTTGCGCAGCGCAGTCTCCCTATCAAAGGACGAAAGGGTATCCACATTCAGGAGATAGAATGTCATCTCAGATTCCGTCGGGCCCACCCCCATCTCAAGGTTTATGTCACGCGGCCTTGCTTGTGCGAGCTTACGGTAAAGGTGCGGCGTGGGCTCGACGTTCACCCCGCACCACCCTCTGTCGTAGAACCTCTTGGTATTGCTGAGCAAAACGGGATCATTTGCCCCAACATCGACGTACACGCCGTCCTTCCTCCCTCTGAAGATGGCGTCGATGATCAGGTCCTCCTGGTACTGGCTGAAGGAGCCGAGCGCCTCATGCAGGTAGACCGCGCGCGGGGCGGGGGCGGGGCGTCGGCACACCCTGCGCACCACCTTCTTCACAACCGGTGGAACGAAGTCTGACAAGGTCAGGTTTTCACCCATTACTTTCACCTTCACCTCCGCACATAAAGCGCCGCAAATTTTACCGTACTATCGCCAGCATCGCCCCCCGCGGAGCTAAGGCACTTCCATCTCTTCCACCAGATCGATGAGCATCTCCCTCGCCAGTTCCTCACGGTCCAGATGGGGCGACATGTCCTCAATGGGGCGGTTCACCACGAGCTTCGGATTCACCGTCGTCCCCTGCTCCAGCATCACCTCCACGAAGGCCGGCCCCTTCGCGGCAAGCGCCTCCGCGAGGACCTCCGGCGCATCGGCTCCGCTAATCCGGTACGCCGGCACCCCGTACGCCTCGGCGACCTTAATGAGGTCGGGGCAGCCGTACCCTATGACGGTGGACTGCCGGCGCCCGCCGAAGTACATGTCCTGGAACTGGCGCACCATGCCGAGGCAGGCGTTGTTCAGCACCACGATCTTTATCGGGAGCTGCTGCCGCGCCACGAGGTCGAGCTCCTGTATGTTCACCTGGATGCCGCCGTCGCCGGCGATGGCGATGACACTGCGCCCGGGAGCGGCCTTCGCTGCGCCGATTGCCGCGGGGAGCGCGAACCCCATGGCGCCCATACCGCCGGAGATGAGCATGCGCTGCCCCTTTTTCAGGCGGAAGGACTGGGCCGCCCACATCTGGTTCTGCCCCACGTCGAGGGTGACGATGTCCCCTTCGGTGCTGGCGGCGGAGAGGATCTCCATGAAGAGGTTCGGGTCGACCCCTTCAGGAGGGGGCGCATTGAGGCGGGTGGGGAACTTCGCCCGGTAGCGGTCGAGGACCGCGAGCCAGTCGGCGCGATCCGGCGGGGAGTAGCCGGTGAGCTTGCGGTTCAGCCCCTCCAGGAAGGGCTTCAGGTGGCAGTGCACCGCGATGTCCACCGCCACCCGCGCCTGCAGTTCCACCGCGTCGGTGTCGACCTGCACCTTCCTGGCGGCGCGGGCAAAGGTATCGGGGCGGGTGCCGGTCTGTCGGGAGTCGAGGCGCGAGCCGAGGATGAGGAGGAAGTCGCAGTTTGCCACCGCGAGGTTGCTGTAGCGGTTGCCGTAGGCGCCTATCATCCCCGTGAAGAGGGGATCTTCGTGGGAGACCGCATCAAGCCCCATGAGGGAGGAAACGACCGGTATCCTGGTGCGCCGCACCAGCCTCTCCAGCTCGTCGGCGGCGTTGGCGCTGCGCACCCCGCCCCCGGCGAGGATCACCGGGCGCTTTGCCGCAACCATGAGCTCGACGATGTCGTCCAGCCGCGCCAGGGAGGAGGGCTCCCCTTGCTCCATGGCGCCGTACTCCGCACTGTCGAAGAAGCTCGCGAGCTCCTCCGGCTCGATATGCGCCCGCTGGATGTTCATGGGGATGTCCAGAAGGACGGGGCCGGGCCTGCCGCCGCGGGCGAGGTAGACCGCCTTCTCCAGCTCGTAGCGGATGGAGCCCGCGGAGGTGACCAGCTGCGCGTATTTGGTGAGGGGGCGCACCACGCTTACTATGTCGGTCTCCTGGAAGCCGATCTGGCGCACCGGCTTCTCGAACTTGTACTCGTAGGTGTTCACCTGTCCGGTGATGAAGAGGCAGGGGACCGAGTCGAAGTAGCAGCTGCCGATCCCGGTGAGGAGGTTCAGCGCGCCGGGGCCGCTGGTGGCCATCGCCACCCCGAGCGACCCGTTTATCCGCGCGTACGCTTCCGCGGCGAAGGCGCCGCTCTGCTCGTGGTGCACCGAAACGCAGGAGATTTCGTGCCGATAGGAGGCGGAGTCGAGAAGGTGGGTGATGGCGCCCCCCACGAACTCGAATATGTGGTTGACGCCCTGGCGGACCAGAAAGTCGATTACGTAATCGGAGAGTTTCAACACTTCCTCCTTCAGGGGTAGCATGCGAGGTTGTCCCGCATCCAGGAGAGAGTGCGCTCCAGCCCCACCGGCAGCGGCGTGGCCGGGAACTCGCGGCCGTGGGCGCGGAGCTTGGTGAGGTCGGCGCACCAGCAGGAAGGCTCCGGGCGCTGCGGCGTGCGCGCATCCCATACCGGTTCGAGCCGGCTGCCGGTGAGCCTCAGAGCCAGGGCCACCACATCACCGACGGAGTGCTGCACGCCGGAGCCGATGTTGTACGCCTCCCCCGGCGGCGGGGGGTTCTGCAGCGCCCCCTCGATGGCATGGAGGACATCATCGATGAAGACGAAGTCCCGGACCGAAGTCGGGGTGGAAAGCTGAGGCGCCCTCCCCCTCAGAAGTGAGCTCAGGAGGTAGGGGACCAGCCGGTGCCTGTCGTCCCACGGGCCGTAGGGGGAGAAGAGGCGCAGCGTTACCGTCGGTAGTCCCTTCCCCAGCGCCTCCGCGCGGCATAAGAGGGAAGCCGCCGCCTTGGCGATCCCGTAGCTCCCGGCGGGCTCCAGCGCATCGCTCTCCTTCATCGGTGCTCCCTTCACCCCGTACTCGGAGGAGCTGCCGATGTTAACGAAGCTCTTCAGCGGGAGCTTCTCGCACGCCGAGAGGAGGTGCACCGTTCCCATGAGGTTGGTGGCGAAGATGGCGGCGCTGTCGTCCTGGAAGGAGAAGCCGCCGTAGGTGGCGAAGTGGCAGACAGCTTCCGGGCGCACCCGGCTGACCACCGCCTCCACCGCCTCCCGATCGCGCAGGTCCCCCGACTCCTCCGTCACCCGCGGCAGGATGTCGGCGATGCGCCAGCGGTCGGAGCTCGGCCGGGTGAGGACGTGCACGTCGTAGCCGCCCGCGCTGAGGCGCCTGGTGAGACACGCCCCCACAAAGCCGGTGGCTCCCGTGACGAGGATCTTCATCGTGAGCAGAACTCCCGTATCGTCTGCGCCATAAAGTCGAGCATCCCCTCCGTCATGCCGGGGTACACCCCGACCCAGAAGGTGCGCTCCATGATGGCGTCCGTGACCGGCAATCCCCCTGCCACTCGGAAGCCGGTGCCGCTTTTGCGCATTTCGTCAAAGCAGGGGTGCTTCAGGAGGTTCCCCGCAAAGAGCATGCGGGTCTGGATCCCTTTCCCCTCCAGGGTCTTCACGATCCTCTCCCTGGAAAACGGCGCCCCCTCGCGCACCGTCAGGAGAAAGCCGAACCAGCTCGGGTCGGACCCTTGCGTCGGCTCGGGGAGGATGAAGTGCTCCTCCACCCCCGAGAGCGCCTCCCGCAGGTAGCTCCAGTTTCTCTTGCGCGCCTCGATAAAGGAGGGGAGCTTCGAAAGCTGCGCACACCCTATCGCCGCCTGCATCTCCGTCCCCTTCAGGTTGTAGCCGAAGTGCGAGTAGACGTACTTGTGGTCGTAGCCGAAGGGAAGCTCGCCGAACTGCTGCCCGAAGCGGTTCGTGCAGGTGTTGTCCCGGCCGGAGGGGCACCAGCAGTCACGCCCCCAGTCCCGGAAGGAATCGACGATCCGTTCCAGGAGCGGGTTGTCCGTGTACACCGCACCCCCCTCCCCCATGGTCATGTGGTGCGGCGGATAAAAGCTGGAAGTGCCGAGATCGCCGATCGTCCCGGTGTAGCGCCAGGCGCCGTTTATGAGATAGCGGGAGCCGAGGGCGTCGCAGTTGTCCTCGATGAGCCAGAGGCAGTGCCGCTCGCAAAACGCCTTCACTCTGGCGAGGTCGAACGGATTCCCCAGCGTGTGCGCGATCATGACGGCCTTCGTCCTTCCGGAAAGGGCCTCCTCGAGTTTCGTGCAGTCGATGTTGTAGGTCGGGAGGGTGACGTCCACGAATACCGGGACCGCTCCGTACTGGATCAGGGGCGCGACGGTGGTGGGGAAGCCGGCTGCGACAGTTATGACCTCGTCCCCCCGGCGGATCGCACGCTCCCCCAGCTTTGGAGAGGTAAGCGCCATGAAGGCAAGGAGGTTTGCCGATGAGCCGGAATTGACGAGGGAGGAATGGGCAACGCCGAGGAAAGCAGCAAGCTCCGTTTCGAACCGTTCGGCGTAGCGGCCGGCGGTGAGCCAGAAGTCGAGGGCGGAGTCGACGAGAAGCTCGATCTCGTCGGCGTCGAAGACCCGGCCGGCGTAGGGGATGCGATCCCCGGGGGAAAATTCCTTCCGCGCGGCGTGCTTCACCTGCCAGTGCTCCCGGGCGGCGAAGAGGACCTGCCTGCGCAGCACCTCTTCCAGGAAGGCGGGGGTGACGCGGGCGACGTCCTTTGCGATCAGCTCCTTCGGGAGGTGGTACTTCTTCTCCTGATGCAGGACGGCAGGGAGCGGGAAGTCGCGCCCGTCCAGCACATCGGCGCTCAGATCGATGCTCCCGGGGGAGCGCAGCTCGTCGGTGGTGATGAAGAGAAACTCGATGTCGCCGGAACGGTCAGGCTCACTGACGGCGAGGGCAGGGCGCGCCCCCCCGGCTGTTTCAGCATCGAACGGGTAGCGGAGAGTGAATATCGTGCCTCTATAGCTCATTCCAGACATCCTCGCTCGCAGAGGCGAGCACAGTGCTTACGAAACCGTTCTCCAGCTGCATCTTCATCCATGCGACGTCAGGTACCGCTCCGTCCTTACCGGTTCCCTCCGGCAGGACTGCCGCGACGTCGGGCGCCCAGGAGGGGAGAAGCCACTGGCTGCCGCAGCGGGCGGCGTACTGCCGTATCTGGTCGAGGGAGACGGTGCGCAGATCCGCGCCGTCGCGAAAGGCGTTGGCCCACTCCACGATCTTCTCCAGCGCCGTCTCCAGCGACCACACCGGACGCCAGCCGAGTTCGGCGCGTGCCTTGGAGCAGTCGAGCTTCAGGTAACTGGCCTCGTGCGGGTGGTCGTCGCCGCTGAGCTCGTAGGATGCCTTTCCGGACCAGAGCCCGCAGAGCCTGGAGACGATCCACTCGACCGGGCGGGCGTCGTCATCGCGGGGACCGAAGTTCCAGGCGCCGGAAAAGCGCTCCCCCTCCTCGTACAGGCTGCGCGCGAGGAGAAGATACCCGGAGAGGGGCTCCAGAACGTGCTGCCACGGCCTGATCGCGTGCGGGTTCCGTATCTGCACCGGCTCGTCCTTCATAAGCGCTGCGATGCAATCCGAAATCAGGCGATCCTCCGCCCAGTCACCACCCCCGATCACATTACCCGCCCTGGCGCTCGCGACTGCCGCGCGATGCTGCGGCACCCCCCCGCACCCGCTGGGATTGAAGAAGGAGCTTCGGTAGGCGGCGGTGACGAGCTCGGAGCACCCCTTGCTGCTCGAATAGGGATCGTACCCCCCCATCGGCTCGTTCTCCCGGTATCCCCAGGGCCACTCCCGGTTTTCGTAGCACTTGTCGGTGGTGACGTTCAGCACCGCCCGCACCGAAGGGGTGCGGCGCACACCCTCCAGGAGGTGGACCGTTCCCATAACGTTCGTCTGGTACGTCTCCAGCGGCGCTCTGTAGGAACGGCGCACCAGCGGCTGGGCGGCCATGTGTATGACGATCTCCGGCGTGGCGTCCTCGATGGCACGGGCGAGACCCTCGGCGTCGCGTACATCCCCCTCGATGCCATGCACCATCTCGTCGATCCGGCACAGACGATAGAGGCTCGGCGTTGTGGGAGGGGGGAGGGCGTAGCCTGTCACCTGCGCACCGAGCGCGTGCAGCCAGAGGGAGAGCCAACTCCCCTTGAAGCCGGTGTGCCCGGTGAGAAAGACCTTCTTCCCCCTGAAGAATTCCGTCATGCCCACACCTTCCACGGCGCACCACCGCTCTTCCAGAGCTCCTCGAGCTGTATGCGGTCCCGCATGGTGTCCATCGGCTGCCAGAAGCCGTCGTGCTTGAAGGCCACAAGCTGCTCCTGCCGGGCCAGTTCCTCCAGCGGCTCCTTCTCGAGAATGGTAGAGTCCCCCTCGATGAGGTCGAGGACCTGCGGCTCCATCACAAAGAAGCCGGCGTTGATCCAGGCGTTATCCCCCTTGGGCTTTTCGAGAAAGCCGCTCACCACGTTGCCCTCGGACATGCTGAGGGAGCCGAACCTTCCGAGAGGCTGGGTGGAGGTCACCGTGGCGAGCTTGCCGTGCGACTTGTGGTAGGCCAGAAGCCTGTCGATGGGGACGTTGGAGACGCCGTCGCCGTAGGTGAGCATAAAGGTCTCGTTGCCGATGTACTCGCGCACCCGCTTCACCCTGCCCCCCGTCATCGTCTGCACACCGGTATTCACCAGCGTCACCTGCCACGGCTCGGCGGTGTGGTGGTGCACCATCCTCTGGTTCGAGGTCTTGAAGTCGAAGGTGATGTCCGCCTCGTGCAGGAAGTAGTGGTAGAAGTACTCCTTGACGCAGTACCCCTTGTAGCCGAGGCAGATGACGAAATCGTTGAAGCCGAAGTGGGAGTAGATCTTCATGATGTGCCACAGGATCGGCCGCTCGCCGATCTCTATCATCGGCTTCGGTTTGAGATGGGACTCCTCGCTGATCCTCGTGCCAAAACCGCCTGCCAGTATGACGACTTTCACTTCCCCTCCGATCCAGGCCGTACCGCTCGCAGCGGCGGCCAACGTCAGAAACTCAATGAAAAATAGTCCCGGGAAATCTGGAAGAGACAGACACTCAGCTGCAACTTCTGACAATTGCCGGCATGCCACTGTCACATAGATTCCGGCAGATACATATCATACAGTGCAATCCATTAAAATCAACTAGCTCGCTAAAAAGTGCGGCATAGAGAAAGGCATAGCAAATAACACTTTAGAAAATGCCTTCGCGTTGTGAGAGAGGTCATGGTGCAATGACGATAATTAAAATTATCAAAGAGAAATCTTTTTACCATGGCGCCCCCCAAATGTAAACCCGGAAAAGACAGATGAGGCAGGACGAGCGGATTGTGAGAGTGGGGATGTTCGTTGGGGTAGTGAATGAGGAAAAACGGAGAGTGGCGTGGGGGGCGTATCGAAGAGATACTGGCGGATGAGGCGGTCGGGAAAAAATGGGAGGAGACGGGACTGCCGGCGCGACCGACGAGTCGCGCCGGCAGTCCCGGAGATTTGGTCGTTAGAGTCGGAAAGTTATGCGTAGTAGCGGGCGGTGGCGGCGTCCCAGTGACCCTGTGCCTTGATGAGGAGGTCGCAGACCTCGCGCACCGCCCCCCAGCCGCCGCCGTTTTTGGCGACGAAGTGGACAAAGGGGAAGACTTCCGCGACGGCATCCGCCGGGGCGGCGGCAAAGCCTGCGCGGCGCAGGACGGGGATGTCGATGACGTCGTCCCCCATGAAGGCGGCTTCCTCATCGGTGAGGCCGCAATCGTCCAGCATCTGGCGGTAGGGGGTCAGCTTCTCGTACGCCTTCTGGAAGACGCGGGTGATGCCGAGCTCTTCCGCGCGGTTGGTGACGACCTGGGAGGCGCGGCCGGAGATGATGCCGACCTCGATACCGAGGCGCTGGATCATCTTGATGCCGTGGCCGTCCTTCACGTTGAAGAACTTGCTCTCCACGCCGTTGGCGTCAAAGACGATGCGCCCGTCGGTGAGGACGCCGTCGACGTCGAGGATGAGGAGCTTTATCTTTTTGAGTCTCTCTTCCATAAAAACCTCTTTTTGTCCGCAGATTACGCAGATTTCCGCAGATTAAAAGCAAAACAAGATGGTAAATACAACCTTCGTTCGACCAACTCCGATCTTGGCTCGTGCGGTGAGGTATCCTCACCGGGATCAAAATCTGCGTCAATCTGCGTAATCTGCGGACAGAGAGCCTTTTCGACTCTAATCTGCGGGCAGATACTAAGCTATCCCCGCCTTCAGGAGGTCATGCAGGTGGATGATCCCCACCGGACGGTCGCCGTCCTGCTCGTTGAAGACGAAAAGGGAGGTGATGGAGTACTGCTCCATCTGCTGCAGGGCCCGCGCCGCCAGCTCCCCGGCGAGGATGCGCTTCGGGTTTCCCTGCATAAGCGCCCCGGCCGGCTGGTTGATGATGTCCCCACCCTTTTCCAGCGCGCGACGCAGGTCGCCGTCGGTGATGACCCCGATGAGAGCGCCCCTTTCGTCGGTGACGCCGGTGATCCCCAGCTTCTTGGAGGTGATGGTGAAGAGCGCCTCGCGCATCGGGGTCGCGGAGTGCACCAGCGGCAGGGCTTCCCCTGCGTGCATCATGTCCTCGACCTTCAAAAGGAGGCGCCGCCCGAGCGAGCCCCCCGGATGGAAGAGCGCGAAGTCCTCCGCCTTGAAGCCGCGCTCCACGAGGAGCGCCACGGCAAGGGCATCCCCCATGGCAAGGGTCACCGTGGTGGAGGCGGTCGGAGCGAGCCCCAGCGGACACGCCTCTTCCTTTACGGAGATGTCGAGGAAGATGTCGCCGCTCCTTGCAAGGGTGGAGCCGGGGTTCCCCGCCATGGAGATGAGGGAGGCGCCGAGCCTCTTCACGATCGGGAGGATGCGCACGACTTCATCCGTCTCTCCGCTGTTGGAGATGGCAAGGACCACGTCCCCCTTCATGATCATGCCGAGGTCGCCGTGGATCCCTTCCGCCGGGTGCAGGAAGAATGCGGGGGTGCCGGTGGAGGCCATGGTGGAGGCGATCTTCTGCCCGATGAGCCCCGATTTCCCCATCCCGGTGACGACGACGCGCCCGGGCGCCTTCAGGATCATCTCCACTGCACGGGCGAAGTCGCGGTTGATGGAGTCGGCAAGCGCGTGCAGCGCCTCCGCCTCGACTTTTATTACCCTCTTTGCTTCAGCTAATATCAATTTCGGAGCCTCTTCTTCTCTTTATCAGATCAGTCCGACAGTGGCGGACAGTCACTTCCCTACTTCACAATGGCGTCGATCGCCTTCAGCTTCTTCAGGAGTACCGGCAGGTCGTCCAGGCGAACCGAGTTCGGCCCGTCGCACAGCGCCTGCTCCGGGTCCTCGTGCACCTCGAGGAAAACGCCGTCCACACCCGCTGCCACGGCGCCGCGGGCCAGATACTCCACGAATTCCCGCTGACCGCCGGAAGAGCCCCCCGCCCCACCAGGAAGCTGCACGCTGTGGGTGGCATCAAAGACCACGGGGCACCCGGTGGAGCGCATGATCGGCAGGGAGCGCAGGTCCACCACCAGGTTGTTGTACCCAAAGCTCGCGCCGCGCTCGGTGAGAATGATGTTCTCGTTTTCGCACGACAGCAGCTTTCCCACCACGTTCTTCATGTCCCACGGCGCCAGGAACTGCCCCTTCTTCACGTTGATGACCTTCCCGGTCTTCGCGGCGGCGACGAGGAGGTCGGTCTGGCGGCAGAGAAAGGCCGGGATCTGGATCACGTCGAGAACGTCCGCCGCCGGCTCCACCTGCTCGATGGAGTGGATGTCGGAGAGCACCGGCACGCCGAGGCTCTCCTTCACCCGCGCGAGGATGCGCAGACCGTCCTTCATCCCGGGACCGCGGTAGGCGTGCACCGAGGTGCGGTTCGCCTTGTCGTAGGAGGCCTTGAATATGAGGGGCATCCCCACGCCGTTGCAGATGGTCATCAGGCGCTCGGCGCAGCGCATGGTGGATGCCTCGTTCTCCATGACGCAGGGGCCGGCGATGATGGCCAGAGGCTTCGTCCCCCCGATCTTCACTCCTCCGATGCTGATTTCCCGAACCATTTTTCCCCCTGTTAAAGAGAAACCCACCGCCCCGCCACGATGCTCGACCGGTCTCACCAGTCGCAATCCGGACAGGGGGTGGGTTCCCGGGTTTTTTAAGCCTTACGGTTTGCGCACGCCGCACCGATGAACGCCTTGAAGAGCGGGTGCGGGTTCAGCGGCTTCGACTTGAATTCCGGATGGAACTGGCACCCGAGGAACCACGGGTGGTCCGGGAGCTCGATGATCTCCACCAGGTCACCTTCCTTGTACAGGCCGGAAACGGTCATGCCGCTGGCGGTGATGGCGTCCCTGAAGACGTTGTTGAACTCGTAGCGGTGCCGGTGCCTTTCGGAGATCTCGGTGGCGCCGTACGCCTTCTGCGCGAGGGTCCCCTTCGTGAGGGAGCAGGGGTAGGCGCCGAGGCGCATCGTCCCACCTTTGCGGTTCACCCCTTTCTGCCCTTCCATGAGGTGGATCACCGGGCTCTGGCATTCCGGCTTGAACTCGCTGGAGAACGCCTCCGGGAGCTTGCACACGTTTCTGGCGTACTCGACGGCAGCCATCTGCATGCCGAGGCAGATCCCGAAGAAGGGGACCTTGTTAAGCCTCGCATACTCGATCGCCATGATCTTCCCTTCGGTGCCGCGCTCCCCGAAGCCACCCGGGACGAGGATCCCGTCGTGCCCGGCGAGGTACGCCTCGGCACCTTCCTCCTCGATCTTCTCGGAGTCGAGGTAGGAGAGGACGACCCGGCAGTCGTTGCCGATACCGCCGTGGGTGAGCGCCTCGGAGAGGGACTTGTAGCTCTCGGTGAGGTCGACGTACTTGCCGACGACTGCGATCTTCACCTCACCCTTCTCCGGGTGGGTAAGCTTCGCCACCACCTGCTGCCAGTGGCTGAGATCGGGGGCCTTCGTCCAGATATTGAGCTTCTCCACGACCTGGTCGTCCAGCCCCTCGCGGTTCAGCGCCAGCGGCACGGCGTAGATGTGCTCCGCGTCCATGGAGGTGATGACCGCCTTCTCCTCCACGTTGCAAAAGAGCGCGATCTTCGCCTTCATGTCCTGCGGCAGGTCGAGCTCGGTGCGGCACAGGAGGATGTCCGGCTGGATCCCGATCTCGCGCAGCTCCTTCACGGAGTGCTGGGTCGGCTTCGTCTTCAGCTCCCCCGCCGTCTTTATGTACGGCACGAGGGTCACGTGGAGGTACAGGACGTTCCCGGGACCGCGGTCGCTCTTCAGCTGGCGGATCGCCTCCAGAAAGGGGAGGGACTCGATGTCGCCGACGGTGCCGCCGATCTCCACGATGGCGATGTCGGTACCTTTCGCGTTCTCCAGGATGTTCGCCTTGATCTGGTCGGTGATGTGCGGGATGACCTGCACGGTGCCGCCGAGGTAGTCGCCGCGCCTCTCCTTCTCGATGACGGAGAAGTACACCTGGCCGGTGGTGAAGTTGCTCTTTTTGGAGAGCTTCGCCGAGGTGTAGCGCTCGTAGTGCCCGAGGTCGAGGTCGGTCTCGGCGCCGTCGTCGGTGACGAAGACCTCGCCGTGCTGGAACGGGCTCATGGTGCCGGGATCGACGTTGATGTACGGGTCGAGTTTCTGGATGGTGACCCTCAAGCCGCGCGCCTCGAGAAGCGCCCCCAAAGAAGCGGCGGCGAGTCCCTTACCTATGGAGGAAACTACGCCGCCGGTTACGAAGATAAATTTAGTTTTCACTGTACTGATCCTCCAAATAAAAAGACAGGCCGGGACGGGTATGCCGCGCGGTGCAGCCAGGAGTGCACCGGGAAGACAACCGTAAGCCTGTCTTAAACTCTTTGTTCAAACGATACCTCTAGCGTGCCCCTTGCGCGTTCAACTTTTCCAGCACCTTCTCCAGATCGGCGGGGGTGTCCACCCCGATGGAGTCGAACTCCGTCTCCACGACCTTGATCCGGTAGCCGTTTTCCAGGGCCCTCAACTGCTCCAGCTTCTCGGAGAGCTCCAGGTAGGTCGGCTTCAGCGCGGTGAAGACCGGAAGGAAATCGCGCCGGTACACGTACAGCCCCACATGCTTGAAGCACAATAGCTTCCCTGAGACAAACGCCTCGTCCTTCAGGTCGTTCCACTTGTCGCGGAAGTTCGGCAGCGGCGAGCGGGAGAAGTACAGGACGTTCCCCTTCAGGTCTGCCACCACCTTCACCACGTTCGGCGAGAGGAAGTCGTGCAGCGTCTTGATGCGGCTCTTCAGCGTCGCCATCTGCAGGGTGGGGTCGTGCATGAGGGGGGCGATCGCCTGGTCGATCATGCCCGGCTCGATGAGGGGCTCGTCCCCCTGCACGTTCACCAGGATCTCCGCGTCGATGCGCGCCGCCACCTCCGCGAGCCGGTCGGTGCCGGTCTCGTGGTCCGCTCTCGTCATCTCCACCCTGCCGCCGAAGGCCCGCACCGCCTGCGCGATCCTCTCGTCGTCGGTGGCGACAATGACATCTGAGACAAGAGTCGCCCGGGAGGTACGCTCATAGACGTGCTGCACCATGGGGCGTCCCTGGATGTCCTCCAGCGCCTTCCCCACGAAACGGGTGGAGGCGTACCTGGCCGGAATAACGGCGGTTATCTTCATAGGTTGTCTCGGTGGTTTTGCTAGTCGGGTAGAGTGGGAGGCAGGGCCCGCTGTCACTCACGTCGAGGCTTGGTGGAAGGGGAGATCCCCCACCGGAAGTCGGCTCAACCTGTAGCTGGAGCGCAGCCTGGACTGCCGCTGCGTCCCGTCGGCCGGGACGAACCAAGTTACCTCAAAAGAAAGCGCCGTGTCAAGGAAGGAAATCAGAGTGCGAGGTTCAGGCGGTTGGTCCAGTTTATCGTCTCGATCTGCGCCGCCATGAGGTCGTCAAGGGTCAGCCCGCACTCCGCGAGGTGCCCCTCCATCCCGGCGAAATCCGCCTGCTCGAGCTTCTCCGCGAGGAGAAGGAGCGCTCCCAGCCGACCGGAACGCTCCACGAGGGCAAGGCGCACGTCCTCCACGAGATTGAGCTTCTCCACGAGCTCCTCCATGGAAACCTCGAAGAGGACGTCGATCAAAGAGAGTATCCCCACCATGAAGGCGCGGTCGGCGTACTCCTTCCCCGCCGGGGTCCCCTCCCCCTTCACCAGGAGCTCCAGGAGCTTGCCGCGCACCGCCGCGATCTCCAGAAGGGGGCTCTGCATGCCGCGCCCCTCGTTGGAGGCGTAGAGCGCGAGGGTAATCCAGCGCTTCAGCTGCTCGAGCCCCAGCACCGTGAGGGCGTGGCGCAGCGTCTTTATGCGGACCCGGAGCCCTATCGCCACGGAATTCACCAGGCGCAGCAGGTTGTAGGTGAGCCCGGGGTTCAGCTTGAAGGTCTCCTCGATCTCGTCGATCTCCGTCTCCGCCATGACCTGCTTCATGAGCTGGAGCATGGCGACTTTCGCCACGTCGACCCGGTTTTGCTTCAGGAGCACGGGACGGGCGAAGTAGTACCCCTGGAAGAGATCGAAGCCGAGCTCGGAGCAGACGGTGTAATGCTCCGCGGTCTCCACCTTTTCGGCAAGGAGGGTGAGGGGCCAGCGCCTGAAGATCTTCACGACCTCGGAAAGCTCGGAGGGGGGGGTCTCCATGACGTCGAGCTTTATGATGTCCACGGTGGAGTAGAAGGGGGCGAAATCTTCGGAGAAGACGTGGTCGTCGAGGGCGAGGGTGAAGCCGAGGGACTTGAGATGGCGGCAGCGGTCCAGAACCTCCGCGTCCATGAGGATGTTTTCCAGGAGCTCGATCACCACCTGCCGCTTCGGAAGGAGCTCCATGGCGCTCGACATGAGGGTGTCGTGGCTTACGTTGAAAAAGCCGCGGTGACGCCCGAGGACGTCCTGGAAGCCGAAGTCGGAAAGGGCGGTCAGGATGACGCTGGCACTCGCCTGGTGGGTGTCGGAGATCTGCGCCTGCATGAGGCTTTGCGGGGAGCGGAACAGAAGCTCGAAGGCCACGATCGTCTGCTCCCGGTTCAGTATCGGCTGGCGTCCCAGAAAAAACTTTTCTTCAGCCATGGCACCCTCGCTCCCCGGAAAAATCCTCCCCGTACTTATAGCATAAAAAGGGGGAACGCTAAGTGGCAATTGCCACGGTGGAGGGGCAGTTGTAGGCCGGGATAAGCCGAAGGGCGTTCCCGGCATTTCCATCGCGACGGGGCGCCATGCTGCCACCCCCTGCCTTACGCCGGAAATGCTCCGCTTATTCCGGCCTACATGCTCATTCCCGTCAGTCGCAAAGGCGCAGCACTTCCCGCGACAGCGCCTCCAGCGGGCGCACGTAGTCGACCCCGCCGAGCTTTATCGCCTCGTTCGGCATCCCGAAGACGACGCAGGTCGCCTCGTCCTGGGCGATGTTTATGGCGCCGGCCTGCTTCATCTCCAGCATCCCCTTCGCGCCGTCGTCCCCCATCCCGGTCATGATGACGCCGACCGCGTTCTTCCCGGCGTACCTCGCAGCGGAGCGAAAGAGGACGTCGACAGAGGGTCGGTGCCTCGTCACCAGCGGACCGTCCTTTATCTCCACGTAGTAGCGCGCCCCGCTCCTCTTGAGAAGGGTGTGGTGGTTTCCCGGCGCGATAAGCGCACGGCCGCGCACGACGGTGTCGTTGTCGGCCGCCTCCTTCACGGAGATCCTGCACAGCCCGTCCAGCCGTCTGGAGAAGGCCTTGGTGAACCCCTCCGGCATGTGCTGCACGATGACGATCCCCGGGCAGTCCGCCGGGAACGACTCCAGAAAGACGCGCAACGCCTCCGTGCCGCCGGTGGAGGCGCCGACCACGACGACCTTTTCGGTCGTCTGCATCATGGCGTGGCTGGAGGGCTTCTCCATGATGACGTCGGCGGTGAGCTTCGGGGCGACGGTGTGGGTGTGGGGGGAAATCTTTCTCAGCCGCGCCTGCGCCGCCGCCTTCACCGCGTCGCAGATCCTTACCCGGCTCTCCTCCAGGAAATCCTTCGTCCCCATGCGCGGCTTCTGGATGATCTCCACCGCCCCGTACTCCAGCGCCTTCAGCGCCGTCTCGCTCCCCCGCTCGGTGAGGCTCGAGCACATCACCACCGGGATCGGGTGCTGGCTCATGATCCTGTGCAGGAAGGTGACGCCGTCCATGCGCGGCATCTCCACGTCGAGCGTTATGACGTCGGGGACCTCGTCCCGGATTCGCTCGGCGGCGATGAAGGGGTCTCCGGCGGTGGACATGACCTCTATCTGCGGGTCCGAGGAGAGTATCTCCGACATCGTCTGCCGCACCACCGCGGAGTCGTCCACAATCAATACTCGTATCTTTTTCCGCATGCTAAATCTCCGTTCGTCTCAGACGTTTGAGAAGGACCTCCCCCGTGTGGGTGTAGAAAAAGATCTTCCGCCCGCGCGGGCCGCCGACGTCGGAGGAGACGATCCGGATCCCCTCCCCCTCCAGCACCTCCAGGGCCTTCGCGATGTTCTGCGTTCCCACCGTGCCGATACCGCCGTCTCGGGCGTCGAACATGTCGGAGCCGCCGAAGATCTTCGCCTCGATCTCGCCGCGGCACACGCCGCGCGTCTGGAGCCCCTTCAGCATGAGCCAGATGGCGCACTCCACGTACTTCCCCCCCTCCGGCTCCGCCGCGAGACACGGATCCTCCCTGCGGCAGTGCGGCAGGAGCGCATGGCAGATCGTTCCGATCCGGTGGCGCGGGCTGAACATCGTCACCGCCACGCAGGAGCCGAGGAGGGTGGAGACGACGATCGGCTCGTCCGCGAAGTGCATCTCACCGGGGCGCAGAAAGAGAACCGGGAGCTCGGGGGTGCGGGGGGTCATTTGACTTTCCGGTACACGGTGGGAAAGACGCTGACCAGCGGGACGTCGAGGCCGGAGAGGGTCTCCGAGTGCCCCATGAAGATGAAGGCACCCGGCTTCATGTAGCGGTGGAAGCGCTGCAGGAGCTTCTCCTGCGTCGGGCGGTCGAAGTAGATGATCACGTTGCGGCAGAAGATGACGTCGAGCGGCTCGCGGATCCCGAAGTCGTCGTCCATGAAGTTCAGGCGCCGGAAGAAGACCTTGCGGCGCAGCTCCGGTGCGATGCGCACCAGCGGGTTCGCGCGGTCCTTGCTCTTCAGGAGGTACTTCTTCTTCAGCGCCAGCGGGACCGGGTCGACGAGCGCCTCCGCGTAGGTGGCGTTGCGCGCGCGGTCCAGCACCCTCGTGGAGATGTCGGTCGCCAGAATCCGGAAGTCGAAGTCCGGGTGCTTCTCCGCGAACTCGGAGAGGACCATCGCCAGGGTGTACGGCTCCTCCCCGGTGGAGCACCCTGCACTCCAGATGGAGAAGGTCCCCCCGCCGCTGCGGCGCAGCCAGTCCGGGAGTACCTTCTCGGTCAGGAAATCGAAGTGGTCCGGCTCGCGAAAGAAGTCGGTCTTGTTGGTGGTGACGAGGTCGATCATCGGCACGAGCTCCTGCTCGAGACCGTCGGCGGAGAAGAGGTAGTCGCAGTAGTCGGAAAACTTCTTCATGCCGAGCGCCCGCAGCCTCTTTTGCAGGCGCGACTCCAGCATCGTCTTCTTCACGTCCGGCATCTTTATGCCGCACTTCTCGTAGATGAACGCGCTCAGCCGGTTGAAGTCCCGCAGCGTAAGGGCCGCCGCGGAGTCGATGGAAGATGACGAATCCACTAGTGCGCCTCCCTCTCGACCGACTGGATCAGGTGCTGGATGTCCAGGATGAGCGCCACCGAGCCGTCGCCGAGGATCGTCGCGCCGGAGATCCCCTCGATGTTCTTGTAGGCGCGCCCGAGCGACTTGATGACCGTCTGGTGCTCCCCTATGACGTGGTCCACCACGAAGCCGACGCGGGCCCCCTCCACCTCGGTGATGACGATCTGCTCGATCTCCGGCGGCTCGCCGGAGATCCCGAAGCGCTCCCTGAGCGGGATGTAGGGGACGAGGTGGTCGCGTACGTTCGCGAGATTGCGTCCGTGAGCCCGTGCCACGTCCTCGCGGGTGAGTTCCACGCACTCGTTCACGAGAGCGAGCGGCAGCATGAAGGAGTCGCCGCCGATCTTCACGAGGAGGCTCTCGATGATCGCCAGGGTGAGCGGTATGCGCACCGTGATGCGGGTCCCCTCGCCGCGGCTGCTCGAGACATCGATGGAGCCGCGCAGCGCTTCTATGGCGCGCTTCACCACGTCCATGCCGACCCCGCGCCCGGAGACGCTGGAGAGCTTCTTCGCGGTGGAGAAGCCGGGGGCGAAGATCAGGTTGAAGAGTTCCTTCTCCGAGAGCTCCGCAGCCGCGGGGATGATCCCCTTCTCGACCGCCTTCGCCCGGATCGCCTCCTTGTCGAGCCCCGCCCCGTCATCCTTGATGGTGATGAGGACGCTGTCTCCGGAGTGGACCGCGGCAAGGTGCACCGTGCCGTGGCGCGGTTTCCCTGCGGCGACCCTTGCCTCCGGGAGCTCGATGCCGTGGTCGATGCTGTTTCTGATCAGGTGCACGAGGGGGTCGTTCAGCTTCTCGATGACGGTCTTGTCGAGCTCCGTCTCCGCCCCGTCGGTGGTCATCTCGATCTCTTTTCCGAGCTCGGAGGAGAGGTCGCGCACCAGCCTCTTGAACTTGGAGAAGGTGCTCCCGATCGGGAGCATGCGGATATTGAGCGCGCTGTCGCGCAGCTCGCTGGTGAGGCGCTCCACCTCTTCGGCGATCGCCGAGAGTTCCACGTCGTCCCGCTCGATCGCCGTCTGGGAGAGGCGCGCCTGCACCGTCACGAGCTCACCGACGAGGTTCACGAGGACGTCGAGCCTCTCCGCGGGGACACGGATGCTTGTCGCCGCCTCCTGGCTCTGCTTCTCCTGGCGCACCTCCTTTATGTGGCGCTGCTCCACGAGAGCGGACTGCACCTTCGCCTCCGGGATGATCCCCTGGCTGACGGCGAGCTCGCCGAAGCGCTTCTGCTGGCCAAGAACCTCCGCCATCGCCTCCGCGGTTATGTCGCCGCGCTCCACGAGGATCTCGCCGAGCTTCTTGTACCCGTCGTCCGCGACCGAGGCGCCGTGATCGGCAATCTCCTCGATCCTGATCTCGCAGTCGTCCTCCACGAAGATGAAGACGTCGCGAATGGCGTTCACCCCCTGGTCGGTGGTGAGTACGATGTCCCAGTAGACGTAGCACCCCTCCGGGTTCATCCCCTCCAGCGGCGGGAATCCCTTGCTCTGGGCGGTGATGCTGCAGGTGCCCATTTCACGGAGCTCGTTCAGGAGGTGCAGCGGGTTCGTGCCGCACGCCATGATCTCTGCCACCGGGGCGAAGCGGATCCGGTAGGTCGCAAGGGTAGCCCGCTCCGGCTGCGCCTTCGGCTCGTGGACCTGCGGCTGCTCGTCGCCGTGCGGCGCGAGCTCGCGCAGCCCCGCGATGATCTGGCAGCTCACGCTCTCCTCCGGGAGGTCCCCCCGCTCGGCAGCATCGAGCATCGCCTTTATCTGGTCGCGCGCCGCCAGCGTCAGGTTCACCAGTTTCTTGGTGACCTTCAGCCGTCCGTTGCGCACCATGTCGAAAACGGTCTCCACCTCGTGGGTGAAGGCCGCGATGTCGTCAAAGCCGAACATCGCGCCGCTCCCCTTGATGGTGTGCATGGCGCGAAAGACCCGCCCGATGATATCGGGATCCTCAGGCCTCTCCTCCAGCTCGAGCAGGGAGGTCTCCAGCTCCGTCAGGAGCTCCGCCGCCTCCTCCAGGAATGCCTGCCTGTGGATGTCCATCATCCCAGCACCTTCTTTACCACGGCCATGAGCTGCTCAGGCTTGAAGGGCTTCACGATCCAGCCGGTCGCGCCGGCGGCCTTCCCTTCCTGCTTCCTGGAGTCCTGGCTTTCCGTGGTCAGCATGACGATGGGGATGAACTTGCAGCTCGGCAGGGCACGCGCCCCCTTGATGAGCCCGATCCCGTCCAGGTTCGGCATGTTGAGGTCGGTGATGAGCATGTCGACCTTCGTGGAGGAGAGCTTCTGCAGGGCGTCTTTTCCGTCCACCGCTTCCACCACCTCGTAGCCGCCCTGCTTCAGGGTAAAGGTCACCATCTGCCGCACACTTGCCGAGTCGTCGGCCGTCATAATTACTTTTGCCATCAGCACTTACCTCCGGTCCAGATGCAGCTTTTCGCTTCGCGCTGGCACCCCACGTGACATTGGAATCCTGCCTCTTCGACCACTTTAACGTACACCTCGTTCCCCGCGGGGGCGACCGTCAGTGACTTCTGCGCCGCGAGCGCGCTCCCGTGCGCCGCGCACAAAAGCTGCAGCGAGGTGAGGTCCATGCCGGTGACCCCGCGCAGATCGACCACCACCTCGTCGGCGGCGCCGAGCGCCTCCACGAGGACTTCCTTGAAACGGGCCGCTTCCGCTATCGTCACGGGGCCCTGTACGGTGATTTCCAGCACGCCCTCCCCTTTTCCGGAGGCGCGCCCTACAGTCATTTCAGCCATTTATCTTGTCCTCGCTAAAAAAGCTCCACGTTGTCGCCGTATTCGCCATCGCCTTCGGCCGTTTCCAGACCCGCACCGTCGAAGAGTGCCTGGTGCACCTGGCGCTCGCTGTTCATGGTGTAGCGCCGGGCGATCTCCTCGAAGTCGATGCTCCCCCCGGTGCCGGGCGCGACCGTGCGCGCCTCCTCTATGACCGCGGAAAGCTCCGCCAGCGCCCCCTCCAGCACCTCGGAGACCTTGCGGTGCACCGTGATCCCCGCGGTGGTGCGGTCGATGTCCTCGGTGAGCTCGGCGACGGAGGCATCCATCCCGTGCACCGAGCGGTCCAGCGTCTCCTTCACCGACCGGAGCGTGTGCAGGAGCTCGCCGAAAGTCGATACCATCCCCTGCACCTTCCCCTCCAGATCGCCGGCATCCTCCCCTTGCGCACCGAAGAGGATCTCGGTGGAGCGGGTGATCGCCTGCAGCGTGCGGGAGACCTCTCCGGTCTGGTCGATGGCGTCGACGGAGAGCCGCTGGATCGCCTCGGCGAGAACTCCGAGCGCCGCCCCGTCTTCCCCTGTGTAGGCGGACTTTATCTGGGAGTTGAGGGCGATGAGCTTTATCTCCTCGCCGACCGTCTCGATCTGCCCCACAAACGCCGCGATGTCCCCCACGGTGTCGGAAACGGAAGCCATGGCGCTGCAGAGGGTACGGTTCGCCTCGAGGCTCTCGGTGAGCGCCGCGGTGATGGTGCCGAGATCCTTCTCCATTTCCTGGAAAAAGCTCTTTCCCGCCTGGTCGCTGACACCGGAGATCTTCGCGGTCTCCCGCAGGAGGTGCGACTGTTTCTGGGCGATCTCCTGGAGGTTCGCCACAATGAGGCGCACCGCCTGGGTCAGCGCACTCTCCGCGTGGCGCAGCTGCGCCGCCTGGAGCTCGCAGACGATCGCGACCTCCTCCGCGCCGGTCTGACGGGAGGCGCACCCTCCCTGCAGCTCCACCAGCGACTCCTCCACGTGCTCTATCTGCTGGCGCACGATGTCGTGGGTCTGCATCGACATGACGATCTCCCCGAGGTTCCGGGTCAATTCGTCGCAGGAAGCGGTAACCTCCGTGATCGCCGCACCGCAGCGCTCGCGGATCTCCGAAAGCGCCTCGAGGCTCCCCCTCGTCTTCGCCAGGAGGCCGATGACGAGATCGTGCTGCCGCTCGCCGGTCTGCACGACGCGTAGGAGTGTCTGCTCTATGATCTTCGCGAGCTCGTCCTTTCGTCCGACGATGATCCCCGCCTTCTCGCTCACCTGGACCGAGAGGGTCTCAACGTCGTTTGCCAGGGTGTCGAAGCCCGCGGCGCTGTTACCTAAGCGGGCGCTTTCGATCTTCGTGGAGATGCCGAGCATTCTCAGCACCTTGTTTATCTTCTTGAATCCCGCCAGCGGGGCGGAAACCTTCTCCAGGAGCCCGAGGATCTCCTTCAGCGCGGCCGAGTTCCTCCCGGTCTCCTCCTGGGTGCGGCTCACATACTCCGCCATCTCGTCCAGGACTCCCCGGAAGAGCTCTACCGCCCCGGTCACCGTCTCGCCGGCCCCCTCGCGGACCATCTCCTCGCCCGCAGAGCCGATCCCGGTGCTGCGCATGTAGAAGTCCTGCAGCTTCCCCCCGATCGACAGGAACTCGTCCTCGGTGGTGGAGGCGACGAGCTTGAGCTCCGCCCCTATCGCCTCGAGCCTCCTGGACCAGGCATCACATAGCCCCGAGAGCTCTTCTTGCGAGGGTGTTGATATATCGCTTTCCATCTTCGATTCCTCTGGAGGTTTCAGCAGTTACGTCCGGGACGACACCCACGGCGGAGGTCTTCCGGTTCCCGTATTGAGGTATCTATCGACAGGGAGCGGGATATCTGTAGGATTTTTTTTGGAGACTGTATGAGGTGCAGGAGCGACTAAATTAGCTATGGCTAATTTCACTAGCAGTGGGGAAATGATTCAGTCGGACCAGTCGGACCAGTCAGACTAGTCAGACCCGTCGGACCAGTCCGAGAGTCTGAAAAACGGTGGACACAAAAAAAGGCGCCCCTCCGTGAAAGGGCGCCCCTAAAAGCTGTGGCCTGCTGCCGCTACTTGAAATCTGCGTACTTCGAGATGACGAGGTCTGTCCCCTTCGCGGTCTGCAGATGGCACTCGTAGCAGTTCTTCACCGGATCAATCCCGGACGGCGCGCCTTCGGCGGTGAATCCTGCAAACTGCCAGCCGCCGGTCTCCTTGAAGCGCTTGTCCTTTTTCATCAGGACGATCATCTTCTTTTTCCCCTGGGCCGGCTTGCCACCCTCGTCCTTGATCCCGTACTGCACCACCACAAAGGCGCTCCCTTCCGGGTAGGTGCCGGAGCCGGCCTTGTATGTCGCCATCGCCTTCGGGTTCACGTAGGTGTAGTGGATGCCGTAAAAGAGGGACTTCTTGTCGTTCACGATCTGCTGGCGGCTCTTCTCCCACTTCTCGTACCCTTTCGGGAGAGCGGCCTTCGGTGCGGCCATGGAAGTAACAGGGGCCAACGCGCACACCCCCAGCACGAGGGCGAGTAGCATCTTCTTCATCATTTCCTCCTGTAGAGACGTTGAAAACCGTCTGTAAAAATAGCGCATGTCGCGCCAAAGTCCATTTGCAATACTCCCCCGGCTCGTGCGGCCGGGGAGGAACCCGCTACTTCCTGACGAAGATCTCGCGCGCCATGGCGCTGTCGATGGCGAACTCGGAGTACCCTACCCTGAAGACGTAGGAGGGGAAGGACTGCACGAGGACGATGCGGTTTCCCGGGAGGACCCCCATCGCCATCAGCTTTTGCATCTTCTTGCTGTCGTCGGTCTGGATATAGGCGATGTCGCCTTCCTCGGCGCATTTGAGCTCCGTCAGCGGTACCACACCGAGATCACCCGCCTTGCGCGCCTCTTCACAGCAGGCACCCGGAGGGATCGGCTTGCCGTGCGGGCAGGTCGTCGGGTGGTTCAGCATGGTGCACACCTTCGTGTCCACCCCCTCGTTCAGGAGGTGCTCGAACTGGCATGCCTTGTCGTCGCCGCTTTGCCCGTGGATGCCGAAGATATCCATCATCAGCCGCTCCGCGAGGCGGTGGCGCCTGATGGTGGTGCGCCCCTCCTCTCTCCCGGTGCGCGTAAAGAAGAGGCGGGCGTCCTTCACCTCTATCAGCCCGTTTGTGAGGAGCTCCGCTACACCGTCGTCCTGCGGCTCCAGCTTCAACGTGGAGAGGAGCGCATGTCCGTGCCCCTCTTCCACCGCCTCGATCCACAAGGACTCCAGAATCTCCTCAGCGTGGTCCGTCAATTTCATACTATCTCCCGTACCGATACGTCGAGGCCCAGCCTCACTTCGGCGTTCCCCCGCGCCTGAAAAGCTTCTTCACCGTCTTTATCATCTTCGGCTCCGGAGGATTCTCATAGTTGCAGCGCGGGCACTTTATCATCTTGCACCCTGAAGACATGGGGCAGCTGCTGCACCCCTGGTTTCCTTCTTCTTCCCTGAATTCGTAGCCGCAAAAACCGCAGCGCATATATCCTTCCAGTTGCCCCCTCCGATCGGGTTTCGAGCCGGAGCAGGGAGCGTTAAGCCTTCTACAGTATTCCCGTCGCCAGGAGCACCTGGTTTAAAACCCAGCCGCTGCCAAAGGCGAAGGTCGAGACAAAGAGCCCGATGGATAAGGAGACCTTCCACCCGCGCTCTTTTTTCATGATCAGAAACTGCGCGACGCACGGGATGAAGAGGGTCAGCGTCACCGCGGCGACCGTGAGCTGCCGCGGATTGAGAATCCCCTTCGTCTGCAGGTCGTAGAGCCCCGCCGCACCGTAGTCGCGCCGGAAGAACCCGAAGATGAAGGAAACTGCGGTCTCCTTCGGGAGCCCCAGCGCCCCCATCACCGGTGTCATGGCGTCGACCATCTTCTCGAAGAAGTGCGTGATCTTCCCGAGCCACAGCAGCACCGAGGCGACGATGAAGAGGGGGAGGATCTCCATGAAGTACCACTGCATGCGGCTCACCGTCTTCGTGAGGACGTTGGACCACTGCGGGAGCCTCATGGGGGGGAGCTCCATGTAGAACATCGGCGTCTCCCCGGGGAGAACCCGTGCGGCCAGGAGCCCCACCAGGAGGAAGATCAGGAGGAGGCACCCGAGCCACACGGCGAGCGCCCCCGGCGCCTTCGAGAGGAGCGCCAGGATGACCCCGAGCTGCGCCGAGCAGGGGATGGCCAGCGCCAGGAGGAGGGTGGCGATGACCCGCTCACGCACAGTCTCCAGCGTGCGCGTCACCATCGTGGCCATGGTGTCGCAGCCAAAGCCGAGGACCATCGGTATGACGGCGCGCCCGGTGAGACCGACCTTCTTGAAGATGCGGTCGACTAAAAGCGCGAGGCGCGGGAAGTAGCCGCTATCCTCCAGCATGGAGAAGAAGAGGAAGAAGGTGGCCACGATCGGCAGGATGATCCCTACCGCATAGCGCATGCCGAGGGTGATGACCCCGTACTCCCCGACGAAAAGCTCCCGGATGATTTCCCAAGGGATCAGGTTGTTCACCACCCCGGTGATCCACGGGTTGAACCACTCCTCGAATACCTTCCCTTCCAGGAGATCGACCAGTGTTCCCGCCCCGAACTCGCCGACGAACTTGTAAAGACCGTAGTAAAGGACAACTATGAGGAGCGGCACTCCGGTAATCGGCCGAAGGGTCAGGCGCGACAGCCTCTCCGACCAGGTTACCGGCCGGACCGCCGGCACCCGGAAGGTGCCGTCGAGGACCTTCTGCACGATCGCCTTCCGCTCCAGGGAAAGGTCGAGATGGAAAGAGTCCCGGCGCTTGAAGCGCTTCTCGCGCACGCACGCCTCCAGCGTGCCGTAGCGGTCCCCCTCCAACTTTGCCACCAGCTCGGCGACTTCCGTGTCCCCCTGCAGGAGAAGGAGCGCCATCGCCTTCCGCGAGAGGATGTACTCACCCCTGAGGAGCTCGGTGATCTCCGCGAGGTCTTCCTCCAGCTCCGGGGCGTAGCGCGGCACGGGGGCCGTCACCGGATGCACGGAGGCGATCGCCGCGCGGATCTCGGAGAGGCCCACCTTCTTCGCGGTCGCCGCCCCGATCACCGGGATGCCGAGGCGCCGGGAGAGCTCGGGGATGTCGATCTCCAGTCCGAGGCGCGCCGCCTCGTCCATGATGTTCACCACCAGCACGAGGGGGAGTTCCGCCTCGATGAGCTGCAGGGTCATGGGGAGCATGCGCTCCAGGTTGCGCGCGTCGAGGACGTGGATCACCAGGTGCGGGCGCTCGTTCAGGAGGATCTCGCGGGCGACCCGCTCCTCCTCCGTGATCGGCAGGATGGAGTACATCCCCGGTGTGTCGATGACCTCGTACTGGACCCCGTCTATGACCGCGTTGCCGCGCGCCACCTCCACCGAGGTGCCGGGGTAGTTCGACACGGTGACATAGGCGCCGGTGAGGGCGTTAAAGAGAACGCTCTTCCCGACGTTGGGGTTGCCGACCAGCGCTACCTTCCTGGCACCGCTGGCGGCGACGCTAACAGTCTCGTGACAGGATGCTTTCTTCTTGAATATGGACATCTTGGGGGAGACCCTTCTTGCCTGGCGGCAAAGTCAATTGGAATTCAATTTCAAGGTGGAGTGACGATCGGTGCCGTCGCGGACGCAACGGGAGGGGGAGGGACCCTTGCGGGCGCGCCGGCTTTCCCCCGGGAGAGGAGCGCCGCCTACTTGCGGCAGGCGCCGCACAGACCGTACAGCTCGAGCCTGTGCCTCTCGATGAGGAATCCCCGGTTCGCTGCGACCTCTGCCTGCAGCTTCTCGATTCCCTCGTTTTCGAACTCTTCGATGGAGCCGCACCTGGTGCAGACGAGGTGATCGTGATGCTCCCCTTCCCCCACGTGCTCGTACCGGGTCTGGCCGTCGCCAAACTGCATCTCCCGGGCGATCCCCGACTCGGCAAAGAGCTTCAGGGTGCGGTAGACGGTGGCGTAGCCGATGTTCGGGTGCTTCGCGCGCAGCTTCAGGTAGAGCTCCTCGATGCTCATGTGGCGGTCGGAGGAGAGGAAGCAGTCGAGGATCAGGTCCCGCTGCCGGGTGGACTTCAGGCCCCGCTGAGCGATGAAGTCGGCGAATGCTTTTTTCTTTGCCCGTTTCATTAAAGCTCCAATTGAAAGTGGAAATCATAATATAAAGTGCATGCCTGCCTGTCAATCGCTTTTTTTGAAAATGAAAGGAGATGGCGTAAACGTCAATTCGCGGCTGAAGGGGTACCGGCGGGGGTGAGGATGGTGGAAGGTTGGGAGGAGCGGCGGGATTTTTCGGCGATCCTGCGGCGCGGGTGCCGGGAACGCTCCGCTTATCCCGCCCTACATTATTGCATTAATCGTCCAGAAGCTGGCGCACCCGCTTTATGAGCTGGGTCGGCATCACCGGCTTCGCGATGAAGTTTGGGCCTACATGGTCGCCGTCTTCGTAGATGTCCGCGGCATAGCCGCTGGTAAAGAGGACCTTCACCTCCGGCCTGATGCGCGCGATGTCGCGAAAGGCGTCGCGCCCGCTCTTCTTCGGCATGATGGCGTCGATGAAAACAAGGTCTATCCCCTCCGGATTTTCCAGGAACTTCTGCACCGCATCGACCCCGTCTACCGCCTCGATAATCCGGTAGCCGAAGTTCTCCAGGAGCTGACGATTCATCTGCCTCGTCGCCTCGTCGTCCTCCACCAAGAGGATCGTCTCGCTCCCCCTCGGCAGCACCTCTCTCGGCTCGGCCGCTTCCTCCTCATGGGCTTGGGTCCGGGTCATCGGCAGGTAGATCTGGAAGGTCGTCCCCCTGCCCGGCTCGCTGTAGCAGTTGATGAACCCCCCGTGCTGCTTGATGATGCCGTAGGTGATGGAGAGACCGAGCCCTGTCCCCTTCCCCACTTCCTTCGTGGTGAAGAAGGGCTCGAAGATGCGCTGTCTCGTTGCCTCGTCCATCCCGGTCCCGTTATCGCTGAAGAGAAGGGAGGCGTAACTGCCGGGGGTGCCGTAGCCGTGGGCGTGGACGAACGCCTGGTCGAGCCGGACGCGTGAGGTCTGCAGCCGGATCGCGCCGCCGGAAGGGAGGGCATCGCGGGCGTTCGTCACCAGATTCACCACGACCTGCTCCAGCTGCCCCGCGTTCCCGATGATGTTGAGCGGCGAGCCGTCGGTGTCCCAGCGAAAATCGACGTCCTCCCGCATGAGCTGCACCAGGAGATTTTCCACCTTGGCGATGACCTGGTTCAGGTCGACAGGCTCGGTCTGGGACGGCTTTTTGCGGCTGAATGCGAGAAGCGACTGGGTGAGGGTGGCGGCCCGCTCGGTTGCCTCCAGTATCTGCTGGAGATGCGGCCCGATCGCCTCCCCCGACTCGAGCTTCATCGACATGATCGTCGCATGCCCCATGATGGCGGTGAGGATGTTGTTGAAGTCGTGGGCGATCCCGCCGGAGAGGGTGCCGAGCGCTTCCATCTTCTGGGCATGGTGCAGCTGGCTTTCCAGGTTTTTGCGGTAGGTGATGTCGGTTCCCACGGAGGAGGCGCCGGTCACCCGTCCCTGCTCGTCGAGGATCGGGGAGATCGTTACCAGCATGTGGATGTGGGCTCCCTCCTTCGTCACCCGTAGCGTTTCAAGGTGCTCCACATGCTCGCCGCGCCGGACACCTGCCATTATCTCTTCCAGCTCCTCCCGCTGTTCCTGCGGCACCAGGAGCCGGACGGAAGCTCCGACCACCTCTTCCCGGCCGTAGCCGTAGATTCTCTCCGCCCCCCTGTTCCAGCTGGTGATCGTCCCCTCCATGTCGAAGCTTATGATGGCGTCGTCGGAGGACTCCACGATCGCGGCGAGCTGCTGCAGTTGCCCGTGCGTCTTCGCGAGCTTCGCGCGCTCCACCGCGCTGCGCACCGCGAGAGGGAGGCAGGCGAGATGCCGCTCCGACTTGTGCAGGAAGAGGTCGGCGCCTTCGCGGAGAGCCTCGTTCGCCACCTCCTCGCCCCCTGCAGCGGTACAGATCAGCACCGGGCACCCCGGCAGGCGCGACTTCACCCTCCGCAGCACCTCGATGCCGCTCGACCACTTCAGCCGGTACTCGCTGATGACGAGATCGAAACTCCTTTCCTCCAGGGCGCCGAAGAACTCGCGCTCCGTCGTCACCCGCTGCATGGTGACCCCTTCGAAGCTTTTCCGGATCTCCCTGGTGATCCACTCCCAGTTGTCGGCGGTGTCATCGACGAGAAGTATGGTGAGGTAGGTGCTCATCAGCGTCTTCCTTTACCGGTATTGGCTCGCGGCCACTCTGATGTCTATATTTTCACTTCCGGCATAGGAAAAGCAACGCCGTAGAGGAGTTGCGCGGAGGGACGGAAAAAGAAGATCCACGGACGCCAAACAAAAGAGGGCCGCAGCTCGCGCCACGGCCCACCCTTTTTCCTTATTTCATCTCGCCGGCTTTGCCGACGAGCCCTGGCTGCTACTTCGACGGAGCAGAGGGCGCTGCAGCACCCTTCACCTCGAGGAGCTCGACCTCGAAGGCGAGGGTCGAGCCGGGAAGGATCATCTCTCCGGCACCGGCATCACCATAGGCGAGGTCAGGAGGGCACACAAGCTTCGCCTTCCCTCCGACCTTCATCTTCTGCACACCTTCGGTCCAGCACTTGATGACGCCGTTCAGCGGGAACTCGGCCGGGGTCCCCCTCTTGTAGGAGCTGTCGAACTCCTTGCCGTCGATGAGCGTGCCGCGGTAGTTCACCTTCACGGTGTCGGTCGCCTTCGGGCTCGGGCCGTTTCCTTCCTTGATGGGGATATACACGAGCCCCGACTCCGTCTTAACCGCGCCCTTCTCCTTTGCTGCCTTTGCCAGATATTCCTTCCCGGCCGCAGACTGCTTCTCCCCTGCCGCCTTGCGCCGCGACTGGGCGAGCGCCTGCAGCTTCTCGGTGTAGGGGGCCGGGTCGAACTGCGCTTTCTTGTCGACGATGGAATCCTTCAGCCCCTGCTGCACGAGGTCGTATTCGGAGGGAGTAAGCTCGAAGACCGCAAGGGAGCGGGAAATGAGAGCGCCGAGGGCGTAGAAAGTCTTCTGCTCCTCGGTCTTCGGTTCAGTGGCGGCAAAGGCGGAGGTGGACATGATGAGAACCAGGGCAATACAGATCATTCGACGCATCTTTTTGTTCCTTTCGCTGGCTTTAGATTTGGACAAAAGTGCCCCCATTGTAGCAAAGCTTCATGAGGGTGCAAGCAATTTGAGCCTCATATTGGCAAAGATCCCATTTCCCCCGTCCCATAGACTATAATTAACTCAGCAATCCGCCACTTTATCCGACCGTTGCACCGCTGCCCCTTTACGGAACAGCGGCCAGAAGGGCTTGCATGCAGGCGGGAACGGGATGATTTTCGGCAAGACCTCTCCAGCAGCTCGCTGTTTCAGCCGCCTTACCCCAGCAAAAATCACCGCGGCGTACCTTATCTGCAGTTCGCTCTGGCTCATGCTGGTGCATACCATGATCAGGCGGACACTCTACCCTCGACCGCTCTGGGGGTGGGTATCGCTCCTGGTAGACGCCCTCGGGGTCCTGTGCACCGCCATCATCGTCTACTACCTCTGCGACCGGCTGGACGCACGCCATGTGGCGACAGAGAAGCGGATACGGGAGCAGGCCTCCCGCGACGGGCTGACCGGCCTTTACAACAGGCAGGCATTCGACGAGCTCCTGCTGCAGTCCGTCGAGCACGCGAGGCGCCACCAGGAAGCTGTCGCCGTACTCTTTCTCGACCTGGACCGCTTCAAGAGCATCAACGACACCCACGGGCACCTGGCCGGCGACGAGGTCCTTCGGGAGACCGCACGACGCCTCACCGCCTGCTGCGGCAGGGTCGGCGACGATGTGGTGGCGCGGCTGGGAGGAGACGAGTTCGTCATGATCCTGCGCGCGCCGGAAATGCCGGAGGCTCCGCGCATAGTGGCGGAGCGGGTTCTCGCTGCCATCGAACATCCCTTCCACGCACAGGGGAAGGAGCTGAACACCTCCGCGAGCCTCGGGATCTCCCTCTACCCTGTGGACAGCGAGGACGCGACGCAGCTCGTGAAGATGGCGGACGAGGCGCTCTACCAGGCAAAACAGGAAGGGCGCGGGCGCTTCTGCTTCTACAGCGGGTCGTGGCAGGAGAGGATGCACGAAAGGATGCGCCTGGAGCACGGGCTGCGGCGCGCCATCATGAACGACGAGCTTTACCTTCTGTACCAGCCGAAACTGGACACGAGCAGGATGAACGTCGTCGGCGTGGAGGCGCTCCTGCGCTGGCGCCACCCGTTCCTCGGCGAGGTCTCGGCGGGGAGCTTCATAACCCTTGCGGAGCAGTCGGGGCTCATATGGCAGCTGACGCAGTGGGTGCTGAAGGAAGCGTGCCGCCAGGCGGCGCTCTGGTTTCGCGAGGAGGGACTCGATCTCAATGTGGCGGTGAACGTCTCCCCCATTCTCTTCGGGCATCATGACCTGGTCGGGATGATCGAGAAGATTCTCCAGGACAGCGGCCTGCCGCCGGACCGGCTCACCCTGGAGATCACCGAGGGGACCCTCATGCACTACGAGGAGCAGGCGCTCGCCATGCTCGACAAGTTCGGCCGTATGGGGATAAGCATCCATATGGACGACTTCGGCACCGGCTACTCGTCGCTGGCGTCCCTCAAGAACTACCACTTCCAGGCGCTGAAGATCGACCGCTCCCTCGTGCGCGACGTGGTGGCCTCCTCCGATGATGCGGCGATCGCCACCACCATCATGTTCATGGCCAAATGCCTCAACATGGAGGCGATCGCGGAAGGGGTCGAATCGCAGGCGCAGAAGGATTTTCTCGACTCCATCGACTGCCGGCACATGCAGGGGTACTTTTTCGCCCGCCCCCTGAGCGCCGAAGCGGCCACTGCCTTTGTACGACGCTACAACCGGAAGGATCCGGAGGGGCGTGGCTAGCCGCTGGTCCCCTCCACTCTCCCGAAACTTTCTAAAGAGTTTCGCCTTGCCACCGAAGAGTCACCATGGTATATCAAGAAAAGTTGATTTAACCCACCACAATTTCTTGATACTCTCTCACTATGCTCGATCTTCTAAAATCATTGGCCGACCCCTGCCGGCTTCGCCTCGTGGCGGTGCTGCTGGCGGGGGAATATACGGTGCAGGAACTGACCCGCATCATGGGGATGGGGCAGTCCCGCATCTCCAGGCACCTGAAGATCCTCGCCGAGGCCGGGGTCCTCTCGGTGAAGCGCCAGGGGACCTGGAGCTACTACCGCGTCGGCGACGAAAACGTTTTCTTTACCGCGATCCGTCCCGCCTTTGAGCGGGAGCTCGAAAAGCTCCCCCAGCGCAATCGCGACCTTGCGGAGCTCGGGAAGGTACTGGAGGAGCGGCGCCAGAAAAGCCTCCTTTTTTTCGACAGGCACGCCCGCCAGTGGGACACCCTGTCCCGCACCCTCCTGCCGGTCCCGGGGTATCACGACCGCCTCCTCTCGCTGATTCCCGCCGACGCGACGGTGGTGGAGATAGGTGTCGGCACAGGCGCTTTCCTGCCGCAACTGGCGAGCCACAGCAGCCGGGTCATCGGCGTGGACCACTCCCCCGCCATGCTGGAGGAGGCGCGGCGGCGCATCGCGGCGGACGGAGTCCCCGGTGTGGAGCTGCGCCTCGGCGAGATGACGCACCTGCCGCTGGAGGATGGCGGCGCCGACTGCGCGGTGGCGAACATGGTGCTGCACCACGCCGCCGACCCGCTGAAGGTGCTCGTGGAGATGGTGCGGGTGACGAGGGCGGGGGGGAGCGTTGTCCTCGCGGACCTGGCACGGCACGAGCGGGAGTGGGTGAGGGAACAGCTGGCAGACCAGTGGCTCGGATTCGAAGAAGAGGAGCTTGTGGGGTGGATGGAGACGGCCGGGCTGGAGAAGGTCCGGATGGAGCATATGGGAGCCGAGGGGCGGGAGGGGGTCCTCCTGGTGCGCGGCATCAAGAGTGGAAGACCGAAAAGGAAGTCATCAAAAAGCAAAGGAGACTAAGACGATGGCAGAGAACGATTACATCGTGAAGGACATGTCCCAGGCAGCCTGGGGACGCAAGGAAATGATCATAGCAGAGACCGAGATGCCCGGTCTCATGGCGATCCGCGAGGAGTACTCGAAGTCCCAGCCGCTCAAGGGCGCGCGCATCGCGGGGTCGTTGCACATGACGATCCAGACCGCCATGCTCATCGAGACACTCACCGCGCTCGGAGCGGAAGTCCGCTGGGCATCGTGCAACATCTTCTCCACCCAGGACCACGCCGCTGCGGCGATCGCCGCGGCCGGGATCCCGGTCTTCGCCCACAAGGGTGAGACGCTGGAGGAGTACTGGAACTACACCCACAAGATCTTCGAGTGGCACGACGGCGGCGCTCCGAACATGATCCTCGACGACGGCGGCGACGCAACGCTCCTGCTGCACCTCGGAAGCGATGCGGAGAAGGATCCCTCCGTGGTGGAAAATCCCACCTGCGAGGAGGAGCAGGTCCTCTTTGCCGCCATCAAGAAGCGCCTCTCCGAGCAGCCGGGGTGGTACTCGAAGACCGCGGCGAGCATCAAGGGGGTCACCGAGGAGACGACGACCGGCGTGCACCGCCTGTACCAGATGCAGGCGAAGGGTACGCTGAAGTTCCCGGCGATCAACGTGAACGACTCCGTGACGAAGTCGAAGTTCGACAACATCTATGGCTGCCGCGAATCGCTCATGGACGGGATCAAGCGGGCAACCGACGTCATGGTGGCCGGCAAGGTGGCCGTCATCTGCGGCTACGGTGACGTCGGCAAAGGGTGCGCCCAGGCGATGCGCGGTCTCCAGGCACAGGTGTGGGTCACCGAGGTAGACCCGATCTGCGCGCTGCAGGCTGCGATGGAAGGGTACAAGGTCGTGACCATGGAGTACGCCGCGGACAAGGCGGACATCTTTGTCACCACCACCGGCAACATCGACGTCATCACCCACGACCACATGAAGGCGATGAAGCACAACGCCATCGTGTGCAACATCGGGCACTTCGACAACGAGATCGAGGTGGCGAAGCTCAAGCAGTACCAGTGGGAGAACATCAAGCCGCAGGTCGACCACATCATCTTCCCGGACGGCAAGAGGATCATCCTGCTCGCGGAAGGGCGACTGGTGAACCTCGGGTGCGCCACCGGCCACCCCTCCTTCGTCATGTCCTCCTCCTTCGCGAACCAGACGCTGGCGCAGATCGAGCTCTTCTGCAACCCGGAGAAGTATCCGATCGGCGTGTACACCCTGCCGAAGGAACTGGACGAGAAGGTCGCAAGGCTGCAGCTGAAGACGCTGGGGGCGATGCTGACCGAACTGACCGACGCACAGGCAGAGTACATCGGCGTGAAGAAGGAAGGGCCGTACAAGTCGAACCACTACCGTTACTAGAAGGTTCGGCGGAAGAATAAAAAAATGCTGGGGGCGGATGCCCCCAGCATTTTTTTTGGCTCTTCCGGCAGTACCGGCAGCAAGGTTTCAAGGGAGCAGGCGAGGCTACGTTCCCCCCTTTGCGAAGGGGGGACAGGGGGGATTTGCTCTTTGTTCGCACCGCGGGAATATTCCAGAACCGCAGTTGCATGGCTCGCCTGAGAGGCGAGTGCCGGGAACGCCTGCGGCTTATCGCCGGCCTACAATGCTACATTGCGGTGAAAGCCCCCCTTACAGCAGATCCGTCCGCCCATTCTTCTCCAGCTCCTCCACCACCTTCTTCACATCCTGCGCGCTATCCTTCGCGCACACGAGAAGCGCATCCGGCGTATCGACCACTACAAGATCCTGCACACCCACAAAGGCGACGACCTTTCCCCTGGCATAGCCAAGGCAGTTCGAGGAGGCAACAGAGACGGTCCCCACTCCTTCGATCACCACGTGCCCCGCTTCGTCCGCCTCCATGACCTCGGGAAGCGCACTCCAGGAGCCGACATCGCTCCAGCCGAAGGACGCGGGGATGACCTGCACCCCGATCGCCCGCTCCATGACGCCGAAGTCGATCGACTCCCCCCTGATCTCGTTGTAGATCTCCGCGATCTGCGGCTTCAGATCGGCGAGTTCCCACACATCACGCTCGAACGCCAGCCGCGCCAGCGACCTCGAGAGCTCCGGCATCAGGGTGCTGATCTGGTCGAGGATCGTGCACGCCTGCCAGATGAACATCCCGCTGTTCCAGAAAAAGCGCCCGGTCTGCAGGAATTCCAGCGCACGTTCCAGCGTCGGCTTCTCCACGAAGCGCACCACGGAGCGCGCCCCCCCACCCTCTTGCGGAAGCGCCTCGATGTAGCCGAAGCCCGTTTCGGGGCGCGTCGGGGTGATGCCGAGGGTCACCAGCACGCCGGTCTGGGCGACCTTCTCCCCTTCCTCCAGGACCTCCCGGAAGCGCTCCTCGTCCAGTATGTAATGATCCGCGGGGAGGACCGCCATGACGCCGTCCGGATCAAAGCGGGCTATGATCGAGGCCGCAAGTCCTATGGCGGGGGCGGTATTGCGCCCTACCGGCTCCTCTATCACATCGACCGGCACCCCTTCCAGGTACTCGAGCTGGGCCCGTGTCTCGGCGGCCTGCAGGGCATTTGTCACCACCAGCACCCGCTGCGGACGCAACGGCAGCACCCGCTCCACGGTGCGCTGCAGCATCGATTTGCCGCCAAAGACCGACATGAGCTGCTTCGGCGTGCTCTTTCTCGAGAGGGGCCAAAAGCGCGTTCCTGAACCACCGGCAAGAATGACTATATACATCTCTGACGTACCTCCTTCAGTGACAAGCGTGCAGCGACAGGGAGAGACCCCCTATCGAAAATGATAACCCCTTTTCCGGCAAAAGAACGGGCGCGTCGTTTATGACGCGCCCGCGTATGGTCGAGGAGCTTTGCCAGCATCTCCCCTTGGCCTGCGATGTCGCTAGTGGCCGGCGTCTACAGCCTTCTCTGTGCGATGGTAGTCGTCCTGCAGACGGACGATGTCGTCCTCGCCGAGGTACTCGCCGCTCTGGACTTCGATGATGACCAGGGGAATCACGCCAGGATTCTCCAGACGGTGCACCGCCCCCATCGGGATGAAGGTCGACTCGTTGATGTTGACGGTGAGTTCCCTGTCGTTGCACGTCACCCGTGCGGTGCCGGATACCACGATCCAGTGCTCGCTCCTGTGGTGGTGCCTCTGCAGGGAAAGTCTTTCTCCCGGCTTTACCTCTATTCTCTTGATCTTGTACCCCTGGTGTTCATCAAGAACCGTATAGGTCCCCCAGGGACGCTCTCCTCGCTCCATTACTGCCTCCGTTTCGATTTTTGGGATCGCCCCCCTCATTCAAGGCATGCAGCGCCAGGCGCCGCCATCAGATCCCTCCTGTAGTGCCGGAGACGCCGGGAGTTCCGGCGTATTGAAAGTCGTCATGATACACGTTCCAGCAGAGGTTGTCGAAGGAAGATGTCACAAAACCCCGTGAAAGCCCCTCCACTTCCTTCAGCGGAAATCCATCACTTCTTGCGCAGTTCCAGGTAGCGCTTCAACGCTTCCTGCCACGGCTGCGCCTGGAAGCCGGTGTCGCGCAGGAGCTTTCCGCAGTCGAGCGTCGAATAAAGCGGCCTGTTCGCCGGCCGGTTCAACTCCACCGTGGTCATCGGCTTCACCGTCACCGAAAGCCCCGCCTCCTTGAAGATCTCTTTGGCAAAGCCGTTCCAGGAGACGAATCCGGCATTCGCCGCATGGTAGGTGCCGGTGCACCCCTTCTCCAGGAGCGCCTTGATGGCGAGGGAGAGGTCGCCGGTCCAGGTCGGCGAGCCGATCTGGTCATCGACCACCGAAAGCTCATCCTTCTCGGCGCCGAGTTTCAGCATCGTCTCCACGAAATTCTTCCCGGCGTGCCCGTAGAGCCACTGGGTCCTCACGATGAGGTGCTGCGGGTTCTTCCTCGCATTCTCCTCCCCGAGGAGCTTCGACTCGCCGTACGCGCTCAGCGGCCCGACCGGATCATCCTCCAGGTACGGGGAGCCCTTTCCGCCGTCAAAGACATAATCGGTGCTCAGCTGCACGAGCTTTGCGCCGATTTCTTCCGTCACGGCCGCCAGATGCCCGACACCGGTGCCGTTCACCGCCATCGCCAGCTCACGTTTCGTCTCGCAGCCGTCCACATCGGTATAGGCGGCGCAGTTTATCACCGCCCGCGGCTTCAGGGTCCGCAGCACTCTCTGCACCGATTCAAGGGAGGTAATGTCGATCTCGCCGACGTCCACCCCCCTGGCGCTGCCACCAAGTACGGCCATCAGCTCCTGCCCAAGCATCCCGTTGGCACCGACGACAAGTATCATCCTCCACCTCCCTCTATGTATTTTATTAAAGATTAGTTTAGTCCCGGCCCCTCTTGCGGGGAGGGATACGGTGGGGGCGGCCCCTAACGAAATCCCCCCTGTCCCCCTTCGCAAGGGGGGAAGGTTAGGCCTTTTTGCAGTGCTTCGTGGCAATGTACCGGCGCTCCCCCCGGAATTCCCTGAAGAACCAGGAACCGAGGGGTCTACTGCTCTCCCACTTCTGCGTACTGCTCCCTGTAGTACTGCCGGTAGGCGCCCGAGACGACCTCAGCGACCCACTCCTGGTGCGACAGGTACCAGTCGATCGTCTCCGCGATGCCGCGCTCGAAGGTATAGGAAGGCTCCCAGCCGAGCTCCCTTTTCAGCTTCGAGGCATCTATGGCGTAGCGCCGGTCGTGTCCCGGGCGGTCCTTCACAAAGCGGATCAGCTTCCTGCTCGTCCCGGGGGTGCGCTTCAGCCGGTCGTCCATGAGATCGCACACGAGGTTCACGATGTCGATGTTTCGCCACTCGTTGTTCCCGCCGATATTGAAGATCTCCCCCGGCTTCCCCCCCTTGAGGACCGTCTCGATCGCCGCCGAATGATCCTTCACGTGGAGCCAGTCGCGCACGTTAAGCCCGTCGCCGTACACCGGAAGAGGCTTTTCCTCCATGATGTTGTGGATCATGAGAGGGATCAGCTTCTCCGGGAAATGGTATGGGCCGTAGTTGTTGGAGCAGCGGGTATTGAGGGTGGGGAGCCCGAAGGTCTCGAAATAGGCACGCACCAGGAGGTCTGCACCTGCCTTGCTCGCGGAATAGGGAGAGTTCGGCGCCAGCGGCGTCTCCTCGGTGAAGTACCCTTCCGCCCCGAGGGAGCCGTAGACCTCGTCGGTGGAAACCTGCAGATAGCGGAAGTTGCGGACTTTACCTGCGTGCTCGCGGCTCGCCTCCAGAAGAATCTGCGTTCCGAGGACGTTCGTGCGCACAAAAATCTCCGGGCCGGTGATGGAGCGGTCCACATGCGACTCCGCCGCAAAGTGGAGCACCGCGTCGATCCGCTCCTCGTCGAGGATGCGCCGCACCAGTTCGCCGTCGCAGACATCGCCGTGCACGAAGCGGTAGTCCGTTTTTTTTTCCACTGCAGTCAGGTTCTTCAGATTTCCGGCGTAGGTAAGGAGGTCGAGGTTGACGACGCGGCAGCCGGGGTTGGCGGGAAGGAAGTGGTTGATGAAATTGGAGCCTATGAACCCGGCGCCGCCGGTGACGAGGATAGAGGTCGGCTGGAACTTACCTGGCAATGGACACCTCCGGAAGTGGCTCCCATGATGGCAACGGAATGATCAAGACGGTCTTAGATACACCGGCGCCGGGAGAAGTGTCAATAGGTCGCGTCGCTCCAGTTTGACACGCACCGCGCCGGGAGGCAAGGAAGGTGCAGCCTGGGAGGGGCGGTCTCCTCCCGCCCCAGGGGGCGCCAGCTCTAGAAAACCTTTCCTCCGCCGACAAGGCCGATCCCGGCGAGCGTGAAGTTCACCATGACCTCCCGGTTCCCGGTGCGATCGATGTAGGCGGTGGTGATGCTCCAGCACTGGCGCCGGTACTCCAGCGCGTAGCGGGACTCCAGGAAACCGCCGCCGTCGAGGGAGTAGCGGGCAAGGACGGTAGCGAAGAAAGGTTTCCCGATGGGGAAGCCGAGGTGCGCCTCGAGGTAGTTGACGTGCTCGCGGGAGTAGCGGTACGCCACCAGCGCCTCCTTCCCCTCGTCCCCCTTCGCCTCCAGGGAGAGATTGCCGGTGGAGAGGTTGTTGTCCACCGGATTGTAGCGGCTGTCCACTGCAAGAGTCACCCGTTCCCACGGCGAGAGGCGTCCCTCCAGCATGAGATCCGTCCAGTGGTGCTTCTCGTCCACGAAGGTGAGGAGATCGCGGCGGTCGCCGCTGAACTGGTACCCCTGGGAGAGGGTGAAGTTCATCAGCTCGCGATACCGGGGGGTGCCGTCGTCGTCGAACCTCTTCGTGGTGAAGACGTTGGAGAGGGCCCAGCCGAGGATACTCTGCCCGACGACCCGGTCGCCGTAGTCGAAGAAGGGGAGATCCTCCTGGTACTTCTGCTGCACGAAGGTGTAGTTCAGCTGCGGCACCAGCAGGTGGCGAAGCGTCCCGCCGTAGATCTTCTCCAGCGGCAGCCCCACGGTAGCGCCGGCATCGGCCTCACCTTCCCCCTCTCCCGTGCTGACGGTGTCGGCACCGAAGGTATGGTAGAAGCGCTGGTGATACCCGCCGTAGAGGGAGAAGTCGACCATCCCCCCGGGCTTTGCATAGTAGGAGAGGCGCGGGTGCAGTTCCACCCTCTCGCCGGTGCCGCCGGACTCGCGCTCGAAGTGAACCGCGCTGGAATCAAGAGAGAAGTACAGCGGCCCGATCCTGTCCCCGGTCCCCACGAAGCTCAGGAGGGGGAGGCGCTGCAGAGTGGTCGTGTTGTCCACCGGGTCGTTTTCGGAGGGCTGCAGACTCTGCACGTAGCGCAGCCCCCCCAGAGCCTCGTAGCGGTCCCAGCGGTGGGAGAGGTAGGCGGAGGACTCGTGCAGCTGCCTGTTGTACTGCCCCGCCGTCTCCCCGAAGTCGCGATAGTAGGCGCGGTCCGAGACGAGGGCGATGTCGGAGGCAAAGGTCGTCCTCGGGGTGAGCATCTCCAGGTGCTTCTGCACCACCTCCCCACGGAAGCGGCGCTCGTTGGTATCGTAGAGGCCGTTGCCAAGGAGCATCCCCTGGCTCCCTTCCTTGCGGATGTAGCGGTACTCGAATCCGGTGCCGACCCCCCTCGCGCTCTGCAGGTCGAGGCCGACCGTCAGGTCCTGGCTCGGGGAGATCGCCCAGTAAAACGGCTGGTAGAAGTACGTCCCCTTCTTGGTGGACCTCCCGAACTTCGGGAAGAGAAGCCCCGAGGAGCGCTCGGTAAGGACCGGGAAAAGGAGGTACGGGGTGTAGAAGAGCGGCACGTCGCCGGCGTAGAACACCGCGTGACGCCCCGTGGCATACTGGTTCAGCGTGACGTCGAGGTCTGTGACCTCGAAGTGCCAGCTCGGATGCTCCCCTTCGCAGGTGGTGAAGGTCCCGCGGTCGAGGTGGTAATCTTCGTCGCCGGTCTTCTGGAGCCGGTCCCCCCTGAGGCGGAAATTCGATTTCTTCACGAAGAGATCGCCGTTTAGAAGCTCGCCCTGACGGCTCAGGAGGTTCAGCCAGATCCTCTGTCCCCTCAGGACATCGTCGCCGCGCTCCAGCCGCACCGATCCCTCGGCGACAGCATCCTGGGAGAGGGTGTTGAAGGTCATGCGGTCGGCAAAGAGGGAGGCGCCGTAGCGCTGCAGCCGCACCGATCCCTTTGCCTCATACGTCTCGGTGGGGAGATCGAAGGAGAGGGAATCGGCGCTCAGCCGCACGACATCGCCGTTCGCCGCGCCGACTCCGGCAGCGCCGGTGGCAGGTGCGGGAGCCGCAGCGCCAGCCGCTGCGGGAGCCACTTCCGCAGCCCCCCGTGCGGGCTCCTCGGCGCGGGCGGAGAGGGCGCAGAGGGGGAGAAGGAGCGTGCAGGCGAGAAGGGCTCGGGAGCCCTTTTTCCTCAGCGGAGTCACGGCCGGGCCGGAAGCGGTCACGGCACCGGGGAGCGGGAGGGCTCCCTTCCATTTCGATTTGAAAGACTTTTTACTGCGCACGGCTACCCCCGGAAAGGCTCGAAGCGGCGGGAGAGGAGAATTCCTCTGGCCTCCCCGACGGTGAAGAGGGAGCCACAGATAACGATAAGATCACCTTCGCGGGCGGTGGCACGCGCCTCGCTGATGCCGTCGGCCACAGAGGAGCAGGCCTGGGCAGCCACCCCCCTTTCCCTGCAGAACTCGGCCAGAATCGCCGGGTCGGAGGCGCGCTCCAGCGCCGGGGCGACGGTGAACACTCCATCCGCCAGCGGCAGCAGCGGCTCCAGCATCCCGATGAGGTCCTTGTCCCCCATGACACCGAGGACCAGGAAAAGGCGGTCCCGCTCCATCTCCCCGAGCGCGTCCGCAAGGGCTGCGGTCCCGGCCGGGTTGTGCGCTCCGTCGAGAAGGACCCTCGGAGGGCCGGGGAAGAGCTCCATGCGCCCCGGCCACACAGCCCCCGCCACACCGCTGTACACCGCCTCCGGAAGGAGGGGGAAACCGAGCTCGGAGAGGAGCTCCGCCGCAGCAACCGCGCAGGCGACGTTGCCGCTCTGGTAGCGGCCCGGGGAGCCGGGGACGATCCCCTCGTACACGCCGTGCAATCCGCGGTAGGTGAGGGTCTTCCCTTCCCATCGCGCATCGAAGGCGTCGGGGGAGAGGTAGAGGGGGGAGCCGGTTACCCTCGCGTGGTCCATGATGATCCGCAGTGCCGCCGGATGCTGGCGCGCGCACACCAGCGGCACACCGCGCCGGCAGATCCCCGCCTTTTCGGCGGCTATCTTGTCGAGGGAGTCGCCGAGGTATTCACGGTGGTCCATCGACACCGGCGTGATGACCGAGAGGATGCTTTGCAGCGCGTTACTCGCGTCGAGGCGCCCCCCCATCCCCACCTCGAAGACGGCGAGATCCGCGTTCTCCTGTGCAAAGTAGAGCGCCGCCATGGCGGTGACTATCTCGAAGAAGGTGCTCCCCTCCGGAGCCGCATCCATGACGGTCTGCGCCAGCCCCGCCACCCGCTCCCGCGCAATCTCCGCGCCGTCGACGCGGATTCGCTCGGTGAAGGAGATGAGATGCGGCGAGGTGAAAAGCCCGGTGCGGTAGCCGTCGGCGCTCATGATGGAGGAGAGGAAAGAGGCTGTAGACCCTTTGCCGTTGGTCCCAGCGACGTGAACGACCCTGTAGGCGTCCTGCGGGTTTCCGAGGCTTTGGAGAAGGCGGGTGATCCTGTCGAGTCCGGGTTTTATGCCGAAGCGCCCGAGGGCGTAGATATGGGCAAGGGTTTCTTCATAGGTCATGACAGCGGGGGATTATAGGTAAAGAGGAGGGAAAAGTCTAGCTAATAGGGGGGCTCTCACATCGCCGCGAGATGCTGCTGATACGGCGTTTTCGGGAGCGCGCCGAGGGTGAAGTAGAAGGTCGCCCCCTTTGCGACTTCCGCCCTTGCCCAGACATCTCCGCCGTGGCGGCGGATCACCCTCTGCACGATGGCGAGCCCGACTCCGTTCCCCTCGAACTCCGAGCTCCGGTGCAGCCTGTGGAACGGTGCGAAGAGCTGCGCCGCCTTCTCCATGTCGAACCCGGCGCCGTTGTCCCGCACGTAGTAGACGGGCCCGAACTCCTGCTCCTCGACCCCGAGCTCGATGGCGGCCACCACCCTCTTCCCGGAGTACTTGTAGGCGTTTCCCAAAAGGTTGGTGAGAACGGTGCGCATGAGGGTCTCGTCCCCCTGCGCCTCGATCCCCGGTGGGATGGTGAAGTTCACCTGGCGCTCCGGATCGATCGTCAGGAGCTCCGCGGCGATCTCCTCCCCCATGGCGGAGAGGTCGAGCCTCTTCACGTTTATGGAGGAGCGGCTGATGCGCGCCAGCTGCAAAAGCTCGTCGATGAGGGCTTCCGCACGCCTGCAGGAAGTGTTTATCCGCTCAAGATAGTCCTGCCCCGCCCTGTCCAGCCGGTCGCCGTAGTCCTCCTGCAGAAGCTGGGCAAAGGAGCAGACGTTGCGGACGGGGGCGCGCAGGTCGTGGGAGACGGAGAAGCTGAAAGCCTCCAGTTCGGCGTTGGCAGCCTCCAGCTCCGTCTTCTGCCGCAGGAGGTCGGCGTTCAGCCAGGAAATCTCCTCGTTCGCCTGCACGTACTGCGCGGTCCTCTCCTCGACCCTGTTCTCCAGATCCTTGGTGAGGCGCGCCACCTCCTCCTCCGCCAGGCGCTTCTCCGTCACGTCGATGCATACCACCGCGAAGGTGCCCGGGCCGGTACAGTAGGCGTGCACCTCGTAGTGCCTTCCGAGGTCGCGGGAGTAGCCGCCGAAGTGCGCGGGACGCCCCGTCCGCACCACGTCAGCGTACATCTCGAGCCAAGCCGATTCGATTTCGGGGAGCACCTCTCGCACAGTCCTTCCCACCACCTGGCAGGACTTGAGGCCGGTGATCTCTTCGTAGCCGGGGTTGAACTGGGCGAACCGGTAGTCGACGGGGTTGCCCGCGTCGTCGTAGATCGCCTCGTACAGCGCGAAACCGTTCTGCATCTTCTCGAAGAGCATCCGGTAGTGAGCCTCGCTTTGCGCCAGCAGCTCGTTCTTGCTGGCTATCATGGCAAAGCCCCTGCGGATCAGAAGGAAAAGGAGGGTGCCGGTGACGGCGAGGAAGAGCCACCCCTTCACGATCTGGAGGCGGGTCAGGAGGGCGTTGTCGTGCACCATGTCGCCCAGCAGCATGTCGGAGAAGAGGATCCAGCCGGCGCCGGCCACGAGGTACCAGACGACGATGACAAGCGCCTGGGTGCGCACCGACTCTTTCTTGACCCTTCTTTCCGGCATGAAAAGATCCTCGTCCACCAGCGCCATCCACTCCGATCTCGGCAGCGGATGGGCCTCTGTTAATCCGCCCATAAACGCACCCCATAGCATAGCGGCACAAAACAGCAACGCAATCAATAAGATGGGTTATCGGAGCGAGTTGCATAATATTTAGTGGAAGGCTCTAATCATGACAAAAAAGAGTTTGAAGGGGTGATTGGTGAGGCAGAAAAGGCAAGCATACGAAATGTTTATATTTTTAGGCAGAGTTACCATTAGGAGGGGGTGCTGTACGGGAACGGCGCGGGGCACAATTAGAGAAAAAAAATTTTATCCTGCCAAATCATGAGGCTCTAGAACGGGAGGGCAAGACGCAGGGCGAGGGCCATGAGGACGATCCCCGCGCACCTGCCGATGCGGGGAGCGACGCCGGGGCGGCGGTTCAGGAGCGTTCCGACCGAACCGGAACAGATGGCGACAAGGCCGAAGGAGAACAAGGTGAGGATGACAAAGACCGTGCCGAGGGTGATGATCTGGAGCGGCACCTCGCCGCGCCCGCGCTCGAGAAACTGGGGGAAGAAGGCGAGAAAGAAGAGGGCGACCTTCGGGTTCATGATGTTGGCCAGCACGCTCTGCCGAAAGACGGTGCGGCACTGGAGGCTCCCACCCCCGCCGTCGGGGACGAAGGAGGCGCCGCTTTTCAGGAGTCCCCAGCCGAGGTAACCGAGGTAGAGGGCGCCCGCGTATCGTACGGCGCTGAAGGCAAGGGGGGACGAGGTGATAAGGGCGGAGAGTCCGATGACGGCGAAGAAGGTGTGGGCGAAGTTTCCGAGTGCAAAGCCGGCGGCGGCGGAAAGGGCGACTCTCTTCCCCTGTGCAATCCCGCGGGTGAGGACGTAGATGATGTCGGGGCCCGGGGTGAATATGAGGAGAAGGGATGTGCCGGAGAAGGTGCCGAGCTGCGAGAAGGAGATCATAGGAAGATAGAGGTGCCGGATAGACAGAGGGGGCCGAATTGGCCCCCTCTCCCGATGTACCTACTGCCGGTACAGCATCTTCAGTATCCTGGAGAGCTGCGATTTCAGCTGGTGGCGGCTGGCGATGACGTCCACCATGCCGTGATCGAGGAGATACTCGGCACGCTGAAAGCCCACCGGGAGTTTCTGGCGGATCGTCTGCTCGATGACGCGCGGACCGGCAAAGCCGATGAGCGCCTTCGGCTCGGAGATGTTCACGTCACCGAGCATGGCGAAGCTCGCGGTAACTCCACCGGTGGTGGGGTCGGTGAGAATGGAGACGTACGGCAGCCCAGCTTCCCGCAGCTTGGCGAGTGCAGCGGAGGTCTTCGCCATCTGCATGAGGCTTAAGATACTCTCCTGCATACGTGCGCCGCCGGAAGCGGAGACGATCACCACCGGGGTGCGCTCCGCGATGCCGCGCTCGATCGCCCGGGTGATCTTCTCGCCGACGACGCTCCCCATGCTCCCCCCCATGAAGGAGAAGTCGAAGACGCAGATATGGACCGGAGTCTCTTCCACCGCACCCTTGCCGCAGATGATGGCGTCCTTGCTGCCACCCTTGGCGATCGCCGCGTCGATGCGGTCCTGGTAGCTCTTGGAGTCCTTGAACTTCAGGAAGTCGGTCGCGGTCATCCCGGCGTCGAATTCCACGAAACTCCCCTCGTCGAGCAGAAGCTCCAGCCTCTTCATCGCGGGGATGCGATAGTGGTGGTTGCACTTCGGGCAGACGTTCAGGTTTTTCTCGATGTCTTTCGTGTAGATCGTCTCGCCGCAGCCGACGCACTTCGTCCACAGTCCCTCGGGGACCCGAACCCTCGGGTTTCCACCCTTCGCCTGCGGTGGATTGTCTCTTTTGAACCAGGCCATATTTTCCCTCTTAAAGACTCGATTCCTCGGTCCTTTTATTCTATGAAACGAACGGCCGATTGTTACCAGAAAGGCGCAGCCATGTCAAAGCAAAATCTGGAAAGGGAAAAACCGCCACGTCCAAGTACGCGGAAACTCTCTCTCCCACGGCTGAAACCCTCGTCCCAACCAGTTGATCCATCGTCGCGTAACTGACTATTTCGCCGCCACGCCCTGCTTCAGGGTGGAGACGAACTCCCCGACCGACTCCAGAAGCGGGGCGCCACTTTTCGCCTCGAAGTGCTTCACCAGCGCGCTCCCCACGACGACGCCGTCGGCGACTTTCGCCATCCGCCCTGCCTGTACGGCGTCGGAGATGCCAAAGCCCACCACCAGCGGCAGGTTGAGCTGTTCTCTCACCTGCGCCACGCGCTCCCCCAGGGTGTCCGCCATCGTGGTGCGGGCACCGGTCACCCCGGTCACTGAGACGTAGTAAATGAAGCCGCTGCCGAGCCTGGAGACGAGTTCCACGCGCGTGGGGTCGGAAGTCGGGGTCAGGAGGAAAATGAGGTCCAGCCCGTGGGCATCGGTGGCAACCTTAAGCTCCGGCGCCTCCTCGGGGGGAAGGTCGACAACCAGAACGCCGTCGACCCCTGCAGCGGCCGCATCAGCAGCGAAACGCTCGGCACCGTACCGGAAGATCGGATTGAAATACCCCATAAGGACAATGGGGATCTGGGTCTTCGCCCTCAGCGACCGCACCATGTCGAGGATCTTCGGGAGCGTGGTGCCGGCTGCCAGGGCCCGCTCGGAGGAGAGCTGTATGGTCGGGCCGTCCGCCATCGGGTCGGAGAAGGGGATGCCGAGCTCGATGAGGTCCGCTCCGGAGCGCTCCAGTTCGAGCACCGCCTCCTCGGTGACCGACAGATCGGGGTCCCCTGCGGTGATGAAGGTGATAAGTGCTTTTTCTCCGGCGCTTCGCAGCGAGGCAAATTTCTCGGTAATCCTGCTCATGGTCCGTTATCTCCTCTGGTACCCCTCCCGGGAGCGAAAGAGCTTCCGGCACCCGAAGGCTCCCGTTACACGGCGAGCCGCCCGGATGGCGTCCCCTCCCTTTCAAGGGGAGGGACAGGGGGGGGGATGGTGTTTGTTCTTCACAAAATAGTTACGGCGCGTTCGTCGAACGCGCCGTGACTGCTTTCCTGTAACCGTGGGGCGTGCTGCCCCGGTCTTTCTCCAGAATCCTACCCGGCGGTCTTGAAGGCGCCGAGCTCCTTCTTGAGAATCTCTGTCTGCCTGAAGAGCCGGGAGGCCGCGTCGTCCAGCGTGCGGCTCGCCTCCAGGTTCCCGTCGGTCGCCTGCTGGATGTCCTCGACGGAGGCGACGATCTGCTCGGAGCCGCGCCCCTGCTCGTCGCACGCCCTCTTTATGTGCCGGATCATCTCGGTGATGCTCTCGGTGGACTTCGCCATCAGCGTCCCCACCTTGTTCTGCTCGCGCGTCGAGGAGAGGACCTGGGAGGTGAGGACCTTCATGTTCTCCACCGCCCCCATGATGAGCTCGCTACCCATCCCCTGCTCCCGCGTCGCCTTGGCGATCTGGGTCACCATCTCCGAGACCTGCTCCATCGCCTCCCGGATCATCTGGCTCCCCTTCGCCTGCTCGACCGTGGTGCGGGCAATCTCCCCTACCTGCGCAGTCGCCTCGCTGACGCCGATCACGATCTTGGAGAGCGCCTCACCCGACTTGTGACTGAGGAGCTCGCCGTCGGCGATCGCCGCCTGCGCCTGCTCGATCGCCTCCACAGCCCTGCGCGTCTCCTCCTGGACCCCCCTGATGACGAGAGCGATCTCGCGGGTGGAGGAAGAGGTGCGCTCGGAGAGATCCTTTATCTCGTCCGCCACGACGGCGAATCCCTTTCCGTGCTCTCCTGCCTGGGCGGCTATGATCGCCGCGTTCAGCGCAAGGAGGTTCGTCTGCTCCGCCACCTCGTCGATGACGGAGAGGATGTCGCCGATGTCGGCGGCACGATCGGAGAGGGTGCTGATGACTTCACTGGTGATGCGGGAGGAGCGCTTGATCTCCTGCATCCCCTGGATCACCGCCTGTACCGCCTCTTTCCCCGTCTCGGCGTCGACCCGCACCGTGTTGGAGATCGCCGCCGTTTCGTTCGCGTTTCTCTCGACCTGCTTGATCGAGCTGTCCATCTGCATGACAGAGGAGGCGGTAGCGGTGGAGACCTCCATGAGGCTCACCACGCCATTTCCGACCTGGCGGATGGAGGCTGCCATCTCCCCGATGGAGGAGCTCACCTCACCGACCGACTGGGAGAGATCCTCCATGTTCTGCACGACCTCCTCGACGGAGGAGGCCATCTCCAGCACCGACGAGGCGCTCTCCGCCGCGGAGATGGAGAGGGAGTCGACGCTGCTTCCGACCCCGCGCACGGAGGCGTTTATCTCCACGATGGCGGCGGAGGTGCGCGACACGCTTTCCGCCTGGGTCTTCGCCGACTCCACCACGCTCTGGGAGGCCTTCGCCATGACGTCGGAGATGACGGCGAGCTCGGAGGAGGAGCGGGAGACGTTCCCGATCATCCCGGAGAGCTTCCCGACCATCTCGTTGAAGTCGCCGCCGAGCTTTCCGAGCTCGTCGGCCGAGTCGGTGGCGACCGTGGCGGAGAGATCCCCTTCCGCCCCGCGGTTTACCGCGGCGACCATGACGTTGATGCGGCTCACGATGTTGCGGGTAATAAGGGCGCCCATGGCGACGGCGAGAAGAATCGCACCGATGATGACGGCGACAAAGGTGAAGCCGGCCGTGCGCTGGATCTGCGTCACGTGGGCGCCGGCATCGGTCATGCGGTTGCCGACCTCCACGAGGATGTCGTCCAGCTCACCCTTTGATTTGTCGCTCGCCATGGTGATGTCGTCGTTGGCGAGCTGGTGCAGCTTCGGATCGGAGAGGGAAGCCTGCCCGCCCTGGGCCAGCAGCTTCTCCTTTTGTGCGATAAGCTCGTCCGCGACCCTCTCGAACTCCCCCCAGCTTGCCTGGAAGTCCCTGGTGCGCTTCTCGATGACGCTCCCCTTCACCGCGGGCTTCAGGTGCATCTTTGCGTTGCCGTCCAGCAGGGTCTGCGCCTGGCTCACCAGGAGGTCCCGCTTCATCCGGTAGTCGTCGACATACTCCTCGAACTTGTCCTTCTCGCTGCGCACCAGCGCAGCCTGCATGAGGCTCACGTGACAGTACTTCTGAGTCACCGCCATCAAAAGGACCTGCTTTTGCTGCTTCGAAAGCTGTTCGAGAATGTCCTGGATCTGCCCCCCCACCCTTTTCATGGTGAGGGCACCGAAGGCGCCGGTGATGGCGACGAGGAGCGCCATCACCATGAAGGAGCCTATCAGGCGGGAGCCGATCTTCACATCTTTGAGTGCCATTTAGTGTTCCGCTTCAACCAGAAGGTAGTTCATGAGGTCGACGGTTGCCTTGATCTCGGGCTTGGACATGTTGGAGTCCGGCTTCCGGAGCATCTTCACGCCGTACGCCTTCGTGGCGTTACGGTCGAAGGGCTGCCCGGAGATCGGGGCGATGCCGGTCTGGATCGCCACGATGGTGCGCTCCAGCGTGTGGCACTTTACGCACCGCACCTTCATGATGTCGTAGTTCGCCTTCATCGCCGGTGGGAAGGCGGAGGGGTCGAGGCGCATGGCATCGCCTTTACCGACAACCTTCAGTCCTGCATGGGCGGCGCTGACGGAAAGGGCCAGAACAAGGAGCGTAAGGAGAGTCTTCTTCATGTAGATATCCTCCACGGATGTTGGGTTATTGCATGCCGGCAGTCCGGTGACAAACGTATCGGCGAATCCTCTTTTCCCTTTAAGGGAAAGCCTTAGAAGCTGAAAGCGAGCGAAGCCAGAGTCGTCCTGTTGATCGCCTGCGCCCCGTCTTCGTAGATGTACTCGAGCGACAGCTTCGTGTTCTGCAGCGGCGTGTACGCGACCGCCGGAATATAGCGGCGGGTTGCTCCCTGCAGGTTGTAGAAGTAGTCGTAGCGCATGAGGGCAACCACGTCGACCGGCGCGCCGAACATATACTCACCTTCGACCGTGACGGCATGGCTGTGCAGCGCGCTCCCACCCGCGGAGAGGTCGGGATTGGTGTCCCTGCCGAGGACGCCGCTTCCCTTCAGGTGCAGCCTCTTGTACAGGAGGTCGATCTCCGCGCCAGCGCGGTAGAAGTTGTTTCGCTCCTGCGCGACACCAAAGGCGTCGATGACGCCGTTATGACCGGAGTAGCCGAAAGCGCCGACGGTGATCCCGAGGTAGTCCCAGACGGTCGCTTCCTTTTCCAGGTCGACCTCCGGCTCGTGACCGCTGAAGTCGGTGCCGCCGAACCTCCCGGAGATGTGCCCGTAGTAGTCCTTGCTGTTTTGCCCTTTCCGGTTCGCCACCCCAGCGGAAACGAGGACGCGGTCCCCTATGAGGGAGTTCACCTCCAGGGCGTCCTGGGGAGTGTCGACGCTCCACTGGGAGCCCCCCTGCCCCTGGGTGTAGGTCGTGGAAGCGAAGGAGGGGACGGTGATGACGCGGTTCGACTTTTTCCACAGGGAGAGCTTCGGTTCCATGCGGCCGATCCGCACGTTCACCGGCGTCTTCAATGCATGGCGCCAGATCGCGAAGAGCTCGTTTATGTCCGGCGAGGCGTTGTTCGGGTTGTTGTGCGCGCCGGTCTGCAGGTCCTGCGCGTAGAGGTTGTAGGTGAGGTAGAAGGCGGCGACGTCGCGGAAGGCGCTACTTGCCTGGAGCCTGATGGAGCGGCTGGAGAGGTCGAGCTCGTCCACGGCGCGGCTGTTGTAGGCTGCGTCGATCGTCGCGGTGAAGGAGACCGGGAGCATCTCCGGGATCCCGGAAAGCCACAGCCCCTCGGTGCGCTGCGCCTCACCCTTCCCCGCCGGTGCGGCATGGGCGCCGCTTGGCCAGACGTAGCTGTTTCGCAGGTACGCCTCGCCGAATTCATTGAGTTCCGGATAGATCGTATGGCATGTGGAGCACTCGGTCTTGTGCTGGCGGGCATAGGCCGGGATAGCGTGCGACGGGGACGGAGCGACGAGCGGCAAAAGGGCAGCGGCGGTGAGGGACAGTGCTGCCAGAGCGAGACGGCTTTTAGAAAACACTAACAATCCTCCTGCGAATGCATTGAACCTGAAGCTGAATTAGCGAAAACTCATCACTTTATGGATGATGCAGCACAGAAGGTACTCAAGATACCACATCGGGGGACGATTATTACAGTATTGCCGACGTGAAGTCAACTTAACAAAGTATACGTGCCGCACATTTGTTGGGAAAAATACGGTGAGATATTGTTTACTTTTTCCTACATTTTTGCCCGGGGAAATGCTATAAGGCTACCAGCAAAATTTGGAGGACTGTACAGTATGCAGCTTAGAAGTCTCGCCACTCTCGCGATATCTGCCACCCTGCTTCTCTCCGGCTGCGGCGGGGGTGGGACTACGACGACAGCGGTCTCCAAGGAGGCGCTTTCCCGGGAGTGCATCCGCTGCCACGAAGATGCAGTCTCTCCCGGCACGAAAGTCTCCCTGATAAGCGAGTGGCAGGGATCGAGCCATGCTCTGGCCAACGGCGCAGGGTGTGCGGACTGCCACGAGCCCGCCATAGGACACCCGAACGTCTGCAGCACCTGCCACGGCGGCGGTGGATCCCCCACCGGGTACGAGGTGACCCGCAATCCGGACACCGACGGGAAGTGCCTGAAGTGCCACGGAGTAAGTCACTCCGAAGACGTCCTGATGAAAAACGCCCCGCAGCACTTCGGAAGCGTCTCCGGAACCGGAGTAGTGGGCGCCTCCTACGTCAATGTGGCGAACCAGGGAAAATGCCGCTCCTGCCACAACCCGCACCAGAACACCCTGACGCCGCAGCACCGCGCCTTCGCCCTTTCCGGCCACGGCAAGACCGACGCGGAAGCGTTCAACCACTACGACTTCAAGAGCAGGACCGACGGCTGCAATCGTTGCCACACCAGCACAGGATTCAAGAAGTACGTCACCGACTTCGCCACTCCGACTCCCGCCTTCGGCGTCGGAGATACGACCCGCGGGGTACTCGGCTGCGACACCTGCCATGAAAGCTACAACTACAAAAGCAGCCTGCGCCAGCTCGCTGCAGTGTCGGCTCCGTACAAGGGAGTCGCCGCGGCGCGCTTCCCCGATGTGGGTGAGAGTAACCTCTGCCTCCCCTGCCACGCGGGGCTGGAGAGCGGTGCTACCATCAACGCGCTCGCGGACGGGGCTTTCGGCAATGCGGGTTTCGAAAACTCGCACTACCTGGCGGCTGCGGGGCTCATGTACATGAAGATCGGCTTCACGAACTTCACCTCCGCCAGCGCGCCATTCGGGAGCTCGACCTACGGGCAGTCCCTCTCGCCCGACAGCGACTCGACCCCGGGCGGGATGTTGAAGGCCACCACCAGTGCGCACAGGAACCTCGGCACCCCCCTCATCAACGGGGACAGGCATAACCTGTCCTTCTTCGTCCCCGGCGTGCTGGACAAGAACGGTCCGTGCGTCACGTGCCACCTGAATGGAAGCGGAGTCGCGAAACGCGAGGCATCTGGGCACTCCATGAAGATCGACGCCAACGCCTACCGCCAGGTGTGCATCAACTGCCACACCTCGGAAAACACGGTCCCCCTCGCGGCGGACGGCTCGGACTTCGCGAGGATCTTCCTCGAGCCGCAGGCCGAAGCGTACGAGGAAGCGCTACGCCTCATGGAGCACCTTCTTCTCACGAAGTACGAGATCAGCTTCAACAAGGCCGTCTACCCCTATTTCTACGACGAGAAGATCCTGCCGGTGAACGGCAAGAAGCAGGCTGTGAGGGACTGGACGCGCGGCGGGACGGTGAACGGCAAGAAGATGATGGGCGCCTGCTTCAACTTCAATCTCCTGAAGCGCGAGCCTGCCGCCTACGCCCATGCCCGCTCCTATTCACGCAGGCTCATCTATGATAGCATCGACTTTCTGGACGACGGCATCATGAACGGCTCCACCGGAGCGACCGCGCTCGCCTCCGGCCTCACCATGGGGGACCATGTGACGCCGGTGTACGTGAAGGATGATTCCGCCTACAATACAGCCGGCGGGACGATCAGCACCATTTACGGCAACACCTCCGAGGCGATGCTCTACCTCATCGGGTGGAGCCGCAGCACCGGGAAGTGGAACGCCGTCGAGCGTCCCTAGACGAGGAAAGCGATGCAAGTGCTGCTGCACATCTGCTGCGCGCCGTGCGCCATCTACCCTGTAAAGGAGCTCCGGTCATCGGGGCTGGAGGTGACCGGCTTCTTCTACAACCACAACATTCACCCGTACACGGAGTTCCGGCTGCGCAAGGAGGCGCTTCAGAGCTACGCGGCGATGGTGGAGCTGCCGGTGGTGATGAGGGACGAGTATCTCCTGGAGGAATTCCTAGCGGCCGTGGCGCAGGAGCCGAAAAGCCGCTGTACCTACTGTTATCGCTCGAGGATGGAGGAGACGGCGCGGACCGCCGCGGAAAAGGGATTCCCCGCCTTCACCAGCACCCTTCTCTACAGCAGGTACCAGAATCACGACGCCATACGCGAGGCGGGGATTGAGCTGGGGGAGCGCTACGGGGTAAGATTTCACTATGACGACTACAGGCGTGGCTGGCAGGAAGGGATCAACCTCTCGAAGGAGATGGGGCTCTACCGCCAGAAGTACTGCGGGTGTATCTACAGCGAAAAGGAGCGCTATCTGAAGAAGTAGCGCGAGAGGTTGATCATGCCGGGATTCGGAAAGAGTCTTATCGTGATGGGGCTCCTGATAGCCCTGGTAGGCGTCCTCTTCACCCTCGCCGGGAAGGTGCCGTGGCTCGGGCGGCTTCCGGGGGACATCTACATCAAGAAGGAGAACGTCACCTTCTACTTCCCCCTTGCCACCAGCATCATCGTCTCGGTGGTTCTCTCCTTCATCCTCTGGCTGCTGCGGCGGTAGAGTGCTGCCGAAGCCGTAGGAAATGTAGGCCGGGATAAGCCGCAGGCGTTCCCGGCACCTCGGGCGGCGATCTGAGCTGCCACCTTTCTGCCGGAAACGCTTCGCTTATTCCGGCCTACATGAGCAGATGTGAAGGGGGAGCAGAAATGTAGGCCGGGATAAGCCGCAGGCGTTCCCGGCGATATGCCGGCCTCTCAGCGCTGCAACCTTTCTGCCGGAAACGCTTCGCTTATTCCGGCCTACATGGACACGCCACCAGCCCCTAGTAAAAAAGGGCTAGCTTTCACGGCTAGCCCTTTTCTCATTCTCACTCCGCAATCTCCGCAATCTTCCCCCCCGGGGAAAGCTCAAAGAGGTGACCCCTCCAGCGCACCCGGTTCCCCAGAAACGACAGCCCCCACACCGCAAAGGAAAAACCATCGCGAATCGGCAGCAGCCAGAGCCAGCGCGGCAGCAGCTTGTCCCTCACGAACGAGCGGCTGTAGGAAAGACAGGTAGCAGCGCGCACCGCATAAAGAAACGCCGCGGCGCATATGCCGCCCGCGGAAAAGCCGGAGATCAGGAGGGCCAGGAGTGCCGCCGGGAAGGGGAAGGTGATCCCCGAGGCGAAGTACCCGCCGGGGCGGGAGACGCGCATGGTCCGCGCCCAGCGCAGCTGCCGGGAAAGGACCTCCGGCACCTTCTCCCCTTTCATGATGCTCTCGACGTAGAAGGGGGAGAGCTCCAGGCGATACCCCGCCTTGAAGATCATGTGCCCGAGCTGGTAGTCGTCGGCGAGGTAGTCGACGAGCGCCTCGAATCCGCCGATCTTTCTCAAGGCGTCGCGGCGCACCGCCATGGAAGCGCCGAGAGCAAAGGACAGCCCCTCCAGCTTCAGCGCCGCCATGACGTTTGGCACCATCTCGCATGAGAAGCCGAGCGCCTCGATGGCGCACCCGGCCCCGGCAACGCCTGAGGTGCGGTACAGGGAGGTAACGAGACCGACCTGCGGGTCCGCAAAGGGGGCGCACACCTCGCGCAGGTAGGTTTTGCGCACCCGGATGTCGCTGTCGCAGACGATAAGGAAGTCGTGCTTGGCAGCCGCGAAGGCGTGCATGAGGTTGCACACCTTGTAGTTCGCGCCGTGGATGGCGCCGTCGACGACGAGCTCGATATCCGTTTCGGGGAAAGCCGCCATGACCTCCTTTATGACCGGGATGACCGGGTCACTGTCCGAGGCGACGGCGAAGACGATCTGGTAGGCGGGGTAGTCCTGGCAGCAGAAAGAGGCGAAATTCTGGAAGCTCTCCCCGTCCATCCCCTTCACCGGTTTCAGGATGGAGACAGGCGGAGTGAAGGGAGGAAGAGCGGGATCCGCCCCAAAGAAGGAGCGCCCGCAAAAGTAGGTGATAGCAGCGTAGGCAGTAGCCGGCGCACAGATAAGAAAGGGCAGCAATTCCTGCAGCATGAAACTCCTTACAACCTTGTCTATCCGCAGATTACGCAGATGAACGCAGATTTTTAACAGCCAAAAAGCTTTATCCGCAGATTACGCAGATTCCGCAGATTTCTTCAGTCTGGAGTGTGCTTTCATCCATTATGCTTTTGCCTTAATCTGCGTAAATCTGCGTAATCTGCGGACAAAAAGGGTTTTCAAACTTTCTCCACCACCACAAGATACGGCGCGACAGCGGGACGATTCAATTGCCTGCTGCTCCAGGCGTTGAAGAGTTTCGGCGACAGCGCCCGGCACCACTCCTCCACCGCCTCGGCCTCTTCGGGTCCCCCCTCATGGCCTGTATAGACGCAGATGAGGATAAAGCCGCCGCGAGCCAGCAGCTCCGCCGCCTGCCCGAGGGCAGCGATGGTGTTTTCAGGTGTGGTGGTGAGAGGGGTCTCGCTCCCGGGGAGGTAACCGAGGTTGAAGACGACCGCACGGACTCCCGGAGGCACGAACTGCGCGAGGCGCTCGTGCCCGCCGTGGATCAGCTCGACACAGGAGCTGACACCGTGCACCTCCAGCAAGGCGTGGGTGGCCGCAATGGCGGAGGCTTGCACGTCGAAACCCCACACCCGCCCCCTCGCGCCCACCAGTCGCGCCAGGAGCAGCGTGTCCTGCCCGTTGCCGCAGGTGGCGTCCACGGCGACGTCGCCTGAGCGCAGCCGCTCCCTCAGGAAGAAGTGCGCCAGCGGCACCGCCCCCCGCAGCGACCCCTTTTCATTGCCACGTCCCGCCGCCAGCCTACTTCCTCCCGGAGAGCGTCAGCACCGCCGGCAGAGTCACCATGAAGGCGATCTGGCAGGCGACCATCCCGAGAGACATGACGGCGCCGATGCTGAAGACCCCCTGGTGGTGCGCCACCATCAGCGCGCCGAAGCTCGCCATGATGGTGAGTGTGTTCAGGAAGACGCCCACCCCGGTGCTGGAGGTCACCACCGACCCTGCGCTCCCCTCCTCGCGCCGGTAACGGTTGATCATATAGATGCCCGAGTCCACGGCAATCCCCAGCACCAGAGGCATGACGATGATGTTTGCCGAGTTGAAGCTGATGCCGCATATATACATGCCGGCCACCATGAATAGCACCCCCACCACCAGCGGGATGAGCCCGATGACGGCGAACTTCACGCTCCTGAATGCCACAAGAAGTATCAGGACGATGGCGCCGAAGGCGTACAGGAAGGCGCGCTGGTAGGCGTCGCGCATGATGGTCATCGATTCGTACACCATCACCGGCTCCCCCGTCGCATGAGGATCGACGCGGCGCACGTCATCGAGGAAACGCTTCAGCGGCGCGAAATCGAAGATCTCCCCTTTCGGCGCGATCTGCAGCTGGTACTTCCCGCTCTTACCGATGAAGCGGCTCTTCAGCTCCGCCGGGATGTCCCCCTCGGTGACCGGAGACGCCTGAAGGCTCTCCTTCAGCACCCCGATCTTCTCCGGGAGCTCCCGGAACATGCCACCCTGGAAATCCTGCAGCATCCCCACCGCATTGCGGTCCTTCTCCTTCTCAAGCTTCGCAAAGAAGGCATCGAGTATCCCGAGAAACTTCTGCACCTTCGGCGCGTCGGGGTTCCTCTCGTCCTTCAGCTTCGCCGCCAGCTTCACGGTGGCGTTGCGGAAGTTCTCAAAGACGGTCGGGAGCTCCATGAGGGAGAGGTCTTCCTCGTACGCCCCGGGATTGACCGAGGCGAGCTCCTTTCGCATCGCCGCGAGCTCGGCGAGCTTCTCCTCCTGGTGATCGGGCACAAAGGTGGCAAAGCTCACCACGTGGTCCACCGTGGGGAGCGCCTCCAGCGCCTTCGTCTTCGCCGCAGCCTCCGCCGCGGAATTTGCGGTGGACACCGCGAAGTACCCGGCGTTCTCGGAGCTCCTCATGAGCTTGTAGGCGTAGGTCACCGACTCCAGCCCCTTCGCCTGCAGGTTCATCAGGTTGTAGTCGAAGGCGATGCGGGAGAGGGGGTAAAGGGATGCGATACAGAGGACGGCGGTTGCCGCGACGATCGCCTTCGGGTGGCGGTAGAGTGCGAACTCCCTCCGCTTCAGGTGCTCGCGCGCCTCCGGGGTCACCGGCAGCGGACGCGCCTTGCGGTAGCGGGCCAGGAGCACCAGCATGGCGGGAAGGACCGTGAAGGTGACGAGGACGCAGATCGCCACACCGCCGGCGGCGATGATGCCGAGCTCGGAGATCCCCTTGAAGTCGGTGAAGATAAAGGTGATGAAGGCGGCGGCCACCGTCGCCGCTGCCATGACGATGGCCCAGATGTTCCGGTTGAGCCCGATGGCGATGGCGGGGAGCTCCGCCTCTCCGAGCACCAGCTCCTCCTGGTAGCGCAGGACGAGCTGGATGCCGTACTCGATGCCGATGCCGATCAGCATGATGGCAAAGACCATGGAAAGGATGTTCAGGTGCCCGACCGCCGCGGTGGCGAATCCGAAGGAGAGAGCCACCGCCACAAGGAGCGACACCATCGCCGCGATGACGTTCAGGACACCGCGGAAAGCGATCAGGAGCAGGATTACAGTGAGAGCGAGAGAGACGACGGTGGCAAGGGCGATGTCCTTCTGGCTCGTCGCCATCTCCTCATGCTCCAGAACCGGAGTGCCGGTGAGGCCGACGGTCACCGTTTTGAACTCGGGAAGTTTTTTCAGCTTCGCCACTTCCTGCCGGACGGTGGCGATCGCCGCCTCGGCCGGGACGAAACTCTGCGCCTGCTTCACCGGGAGGACCGTAAGGACCTGCTGACGTCCCGCCCTGGCGAAGGCTGAGTCCCCGTCCATCATGAAGCTCTCCAGGGAAATCCCCTGCTCCCCCTTCCCCGACCCGAACGTCTCGAAGCCCACGCCGAGCTTCTCCAGCATGAAGACGATCCCCGGGAGCTGCGCGCTGTCACCTGCTACGTACTTCTCCATTCTCCCGGTCAGATGGGTGAAGAGGGTCTGCACGGAGGGGGCGCGGGAGAGGTCGGTGAGGACGGGGCCGGCGAGGGACAGGCTGCGGTGCAGCGCCTTCAGGTCCTCCAGCGGCATGAACATGAGCCCGTTCTTGCGGAAGAAGGGGAGCCCGTACGGGTAGAAGACGTCGCTGAAGTGCGCCTTGTCCTTGGAGAGGGTTTCAAAGAGGCGGGTGCCGAAGGCGCCGACACGCTCGGAGTCGGATCCCTCGATGACGACGACGATATCCTCCGTGTCCCCGAACTCCGCGTGCCAGGCGCGATAGTCGCGGTGGAAGGAGGTATTCTTCGGCATCAGGTCGTCGCGCCCGGTGAGAAACTCCATGGAGCGCCAGGTATAGAAGAGGGAAAGAGCGGAAAGAAGCAGCGCAAGGCACAATATCAGCTTCGGGTGCTCCTTGGCCATGCCGAAGAGCACGCCGCGGCTTTGAGCCTGATTTTTCATATTACTCCTTTGTTCAGCTATGTCGGGACCTATACCTAGCACACCCAAAGAGACAAAATCAACATTCAGGAGCAAGGTCCGGTTTTTACAGGGAAAAGGGGCGTGAGCCCGGAAAAAATGATGTACCTTTCGCCAAAAATGTGGTATCGGTCAACACTTGTATCATGGCGGCAAAAACGCTTAAAATTACAATGCATTAATACAATGAATAAGGAGCGTGCTGTGACGATTCCCGTCAAACACCCCATCTCCCATGCACTTACGTCATTTAACGGAAATCCCGCAGAAACCGAAAAAGAGCCGGCAGTAAAGCACGGCGCCACCGTACACCACCTCCCCCCCTCCATCTGGAAAAAGAAGCACGGCAGCACTCCGAACCGCCTTGACCGCGCCATCGAGGGGACCCGCGACTTCTTCTTCCGTGAGCAGCTCCCGAAGGGGTACTGGTGGGCAGAGCTCGAGTCGAACGTCACCATCACCGCCGAATATGTCATGCTACACCATTTCATGGGAATGGTGGACCATGCCAAAGAGCGGAAGATGGCGAAGTACCTCCTCAACAAGCAGACGGAGGAAGGGTACTGGTGCATCTACTACGGCGGCCCCGGCGATCTTTCCACCACCATCGAGGCGTACTTCGCGCTGAAGCTCGCCGGCTACCCGGCTGAGCACCCCGCCATGGTGAAGGCGCGCGCCTTCATCCTGGAGCAGGGGGGGATCATAAAGGCAAGGGTCTTCACGAAGATCTTCCTGGCACTCTTTGGCGAGTTCGCCTGGTTCGGCGTCCCCTCCATGCCGGTGGAGCTGATCCTCCTCCCCAACTGGGCCTATTTCAACATGTACGAGCTCTCCAGCTGGTCGAGAGCCACCATGATTCCCCTCTCGGTCGTCATGGACGCGCGCCCGGTGCGCCGGCTCCCCCCCGCCATGCGGGTTCAGGAGCTGTACGTGCGCCCGCCGCGCCCGATCGACTACACCTTCACGAAGGAAGACGGGATCTTCACCTGGAAGAACTTCTTCATCGGCGTCGACCACATGCTGAAGGTGTACGAGTCGAGCCCGGTCCGCCCCTTCCGCAAGAAGGCGCTGAAGGTCGCCGAGAAGTGGGTGCTCGACCACCAGGAGCCGACCGGCGACTGGGGCGGGATCCAGCCTGCCATGCTGAACTCGATTCTGTGCCTGCACCTTCTGGGGTACGGCAACGACCACCCGACCGTCGCCCTCGGCCTCGAGGCGCTGGCGAACTTCGCCATCGAGACGGAAGAGGAGATCGTGCTGCAGTCGTGCGTCTCTCCGGTGTGGGACACGGCCCTCGCCCTGAAGGCGCTCGTGGACGCGGGTGTGCCGACGGACCACCCCTCCCTCGTGCGCGGCGCGCAGTGGCTCCTGGACAAGGAAGTCCGCAAGCCGGGGGACTGGAAGATCAAGTCTCCGGAGCTGGAGGCAGGGGGCTGGGCCTTCGAATTCCTGAACGACTGGTATCCGGACGTCGACGACTCCGGCTTCGTCATGCTCGCGCTGAAAGACATCCAGGTGAAGGACAGAAAGTCCATGGACGGCGCCATCAAGCGCGGCATCAACTGGTGCCTCGGGATGCAGAGCAAGAACGGCGGCTGGGGGGCCTTTGACAAGGACAACACGAAGCACCTCCTGAACAAGATACCCTTCGCCGACCTGGAAGCGCTCATCGACCCGCCCACCGCGGACCTCACCGGGCGTATGCTGGAGCTCATGGGGAACTTCGGCTACCCCATCGACTTTCCCGCCGCGCAGCGCGCCATCGCATTCCTGAAGGAGATCCAGGAGCCGGACGGCGGCTGGTGGGGACGCTGGGGGGTCAACTACCTGTACGGCACCTGGTCGGTCCTTTGCGGCCTCTCCGCCATCGGCGAGGACCCGAACCAGCAGTACATAAAGCGGGCGGTGAACTGGATCAAGTCGCGCCAGAACATCGACGGCGGCTGGGGCGAGACGTGCGAGTCGTACGTAGACGCCACACTGGCCGGTATCGGCGAGAGCACCGCAAGCCAGACCAGCTGGGCGCTACTCGCCCTCATGGCGGTGGGGGAGGCGGAGAGCTCCGCGGTGAGCCGCGGCGTCCAGTATCTGCTCGCCACCCAGAAGCAGGACGGCACCTGGGACGAGACGCAGTTCACCGGCACCGGTTTCCCCAAGTTCTTCATGATCAAGTACCACATCTACAGGAACTGCTTCCCCCTCATGGCGCTCGGCACCTACCGCACGCTCACCGGCGGGAAGACCCTGCAGTAAGGGCAAAAGAAGGTTTAACGAGATGAAGGCATTTGTCACCGGAGCTACCGGATTCATAGGCGCCAGCATAGCGCGCGAGCTTCTCGCCGACGGCGTGGAGGTGCGTGCGCTGGCGCGCAAGGGGAGCGACCGGCGAAACCTGGAAGGGCTCGACATCGAGATTTTCGAGGGGGACCTGAGGGACCGGGAAGGGCTAGAGCGGGGGCTGAAGGGGTGCGACACCCTCTTCCACGCCGCTGCGGACTATCGCCTCTGGACGCGTACCCCTGCCGACATGTACGATATCAACGTCGGCGGGACGAGGAACATCCTCGGCGCCGCCCTTGCCACCGGCACGAGTCGGGTGGTGTACACGAGCAGCGTCGGCACCCTCGGAAATCCCGGGGACGGCACCCCCGGCACGGAGGCGACCCCCGTCACCTTCGGCGAGATGGTCGGTGACTACAAAAAGAGCAAGTTCCTGGCAGAGCGGGCCGCGGAGGAGTTCCTGGCAAAGGGGCTCCCCCTCGTCATCGTGAACCCCTCCACACCGGTGGGGCCGCGCGACGTGAAGCCTACCCCGACCGGGAAGATCATCGTCGACTTCCTGAACGGCAAGATGCCCGCGTACCTGAACACCGGGCTAAACCTCATCGACGTCAGCGCCTGCGCGCGCGGCCACGTCCTCGCAGCGCAGAAGGGAAAGGTCGGCGAGAAGTACATCCTCGGCAACGAGAACCTGACGCTGGAACGGATCTTCGCGCTTCTCTCCGAGATCACCGGGCTGAAGGCACCGAAGGTGCGGCTCCCCTACTACCCGATCCTCCTTGCCGCCCACGTGAACGAGGCGATAGCGGCGGTTACCGGGAAGGAGCCGATGATACCCCTCGCCGGGGTGCAGATGGCGGCGAAGTTCATGTACTTCGACCCGGGGAAGGCGATCAGGGATCTGGGCCTCCCCCACACCCCCGTGCGCGAGTCGCTGGAAAAGGCAGTGACCTGGTTTCGCCAGAACGGCTACGCGAAGTAAAAGGCGGAAGCCCGCGACAGATATGTTAATGTAGGCCGGGATAAGCCGCAGGCGTTCCCGGCAAGCCAGCGCCCCCTCCGGGCAGGGGAGCGCTCGCGACACGATACACCACAGCGTCCCCTCCCTTTCAAGGGGAGGGACAGGGTGGGGATGGGGTTAGCCCCTCATCCGGTAAAGGCAAAGCAAACTCCTCCTCTTCCTTGTGACTTTGCGCTTTCGCAGTGAGTTCAACACGCTGCATGATCTCAAGGAGTGTCATGTACAAGCTTCTCAAGGGCATCGACAGCCCCTCGGACCTGAAAAAACTAAGCGTGGAGGAGCTTTCCCCTCTGGCAGAGGAGATCCGCGCCTTCCTTCTGGAGACGGTGTCGAAGACCGGTGGCCACCTCGCCTCGAACCTCGGGTGCGTCGAGCTCACCATCGCGCTGCACTACTGTTTCCAGTCGCCGAAGGACAAGATCATCTTCGACGTGGGGCACCAGGCGTACACCCACAAGATCCTCACCGGCAGGCGGGACGCATTCCACACCCAGAGAAGCTACAAGGGGCTCTCCGGCTTCCCGAAGCGCTCCGAGTCGGAGCACGACGCCTTCGGTGTCGGCCACTCCTCCACCTCCATCTCAGCGGGGCTGGGGATGGCTGTGGCGAGCGCGCTGAACAGCGACGCCAGCAGGGTCATCTCCGTGATCGGGGACGGGTCGCTCACCGGCGGTATGGCGTTCGAGGCGCTGAACCAGGCGGGGCACCTGAAGAAGAACCTGGTGGTGGTGCTAAACGACAACGAGATGTCCATCTCCAAAAACGTGGGCGCCCTCTCCTCCTTCATCTCCCGCAAGATGACCGGCGGCTATTTCCGCAGTCTCAAGAAGGAGATACAGTCGCTCCTCACCAACATCCCGGCGATCGGCGGAAACATCCTGCACTTCGCGAAGAAGGCGGAGAACTCCCTGAAGGGGTTCCTCACCCCCGGCACCCTCTTCGAGGCCCTCGGTTTCGACTACGTAGGCCCGATCCAGGGGCACGACCTCCCGACGCTCATAGAGGTGCTGCAGGAGGTGCGCGAGATCGAGGGACCGGTGCTCGTCCACGTGATGACGAAGAAGGGAAAGGGGTACACCCCGGCGGAGCTCACCCCCGACAAGTTTCACGGTGTCGCCCCCTTCGCGGTAAAGCCCGAGGCGGCGCCGAAGGCGAAGGTTGCGGCTCCCCCCTCCTACACCGCGGTCTTTGGTGAAACGATGGTGAAGCTCGCCGCGAAGGACGAGAAGATCCTCGCCATCACCGCCGCGATGCCGGACGGCACCGGGCTCACCCCCTTTGCCAAACGCTTCCCCGACCGCTTCTTCGACGTCGGCATCGCCGAGCAGCATGCGCTGACCTTTGCGGCGGGACTCGCGGCGGAAGGTTTCCGCCCGGTGGCGGCGATCTACTCCACCTTCCTGCAGCGCGCCTACGACCAGGTGTTTCACGACATCTGCCTGCAGAAGCTCCCGGTGATCCTGGCGCTCGACCGCGCCGGCCTCGTCGGGGACGACGGCCCGACGCACCACGGCGCCTTCGACTACTCCTTCCTGCGTCACCTGCCGGAGATGACGGTGATGGCCCCGAAGGACGAAAACGAGCTGCAGCACATGGTGAAGACCGCCCTCTATGCCGGCGCTCCCATCGCCCTTCGCTACCCGCGCGGCGCAGGGTACGGCGTCCCCATGGACAAGGAACCGGCGGAGATCCCCATCGGGACCGGCGAGCTTCTGTGCGAGGGGAGCGACCTCACCATCGTCGCCATCGGCTCCGTAGTGTACGCCGCCGTCGAGGCGGCAAAGGCCCTGGCGCAAAAGGGACTGTCGGTCGGCGTCATCAACGCCCGCTTCGTGAAGCCCCTCGACCGTGAGCTCATCCTCGAGCAGGCGGAGAAGACAGGCGCCGTCGTCACGGTCGAGGAGAACGCGCTGCAGGGGGGATTCGGCTCCGCAGTGCTGGAGCTTCTTGCGGACGAAGGGCTGACCGAGGTGCGCGTGAAGAGGATCGGGATACCCGATCATTTCGTGGAGCACGGGAGCCAGAAGCAGCTCCGCGCAGACCTGGGGCTCGACGCCGAAGGAATCGCGGCGACGTGCGAGGCTTTCCTCGGCGGCAGGAAGACCGCGCTCGCCCGGGTGAAGTAACGGCAAGATGAAGTAGCGGAACGCGGATGAACGCGAGCTGTACGGATGACGCGGAGGTTTCACCCCACTTTGATCCGCGCCGATCGGTCCACCGCGTCGTCCGCGTTGTTTTTATTGCGATCGAATAACATGCAGCGAAAAGGAATGGAATCTACATGCGCTTCCCAATGAGACTCAATTACGACCTGACCAGATACATCATGGGCAACAAGATGAAGAAGGTGGAGAAGTACCCGCTCGTGCTGATGCTGGAGCCGACCCATCTTTGCAACCTGGCCTGCTCCGGCTGCGGCAGGATCAGGGAGTATGCCGACACGATCACCGAGATGCTCTCCCTGAAGGAGTGCCTCGACTCGGTGGACGAGTGTCCGGCACCGGTCGTCACCATCACCGGTGGCGAGCCGTTCCTCTACCCCGACATCTTCCCCCTCATCGAAGGGGTGCTCGCCCGCGGCAAGCACATCTATCTCTGCACCAACGCGCTCCTTCTGGAGAAGGCGCTGGAGAGCATGAAGCCGCACCCGAACTTCGTCCTCAACGTGCACATGGACGGGATGGAGGAGACCCACGACCGGATACTTGAGCGGAAAGGCACCTTCAAGATCGCCATGGCCGCCATCAAGAAGGCGAAGGATCTTGGATTCCGCGTGTGCACCAACACCACCATCTTCAAGGAGACCGATCTCCTGGAGATCGAGATGCTCTTCAGCCAGCTGACGGAGGCCGGCGTCGACGGCTTCCTGGTGGCGCCCGGGTTCGGGTACGAAGCGGTCGGGGAGAGTCTCTTTCTGGAGCGGCGCGACATCGAGAGGAAATTCGAGCAGGTCTACGAGATGAGCAAGCGCTTCCGCTTCTTCTCCACCCCGATGTACCTGCGCTTCCTGAAGGGTGAGAAGCAGCTCGAGTGCACCCCGTGGGGGAATCCGACGAGGAACACCCGCGGCTGGAAGGCCCCCTGCTACCTCATCACCGACGCGCACTATCCGACCTTCAAGGAAATGATGGCGAAGACCGAGTGGGACAAGTACGGCGTAGGGAAAGACCCGCGCTGCGCCCAGTGCATGATGCACTGCGGCTTCGAGCCGACCGTCGTGGAAGAGATAGGGAAGAGCTGGAAAGACATCTGGGAAATGATGATCTGGAACCTCACCTAGGCTTTTTATTCTTTAATACCAGTTTTGAACCCTTAAGAAAACCTGAACTATTGAGCGTATTTAGCACTTGACGAGCACAAAAAAACCCGCTAATCTTCGAGAAAGATTAAGCGGGTTTTTTAATTCCCGTCCTACCTATGGCCTACCTATGGACCTCCTCGATACCCATAGGTAGGAAAATTGGGGGTGCCGATGCCGAAGCTCAAACTGACGAAGGCGAACATCGACAAGATTCCGTCTCCGGAGAAGAGGCAGGTTGACTACTTCGATACCGAGCTTAAGGGATTAGGCCTGCGGGTGTCGGCGGACTACTCGGACAAGAAGACCGGGAAGCAGATGAAGGGTGCCAGGACCTTCTTCGTTCAGATCGACGTGCAGGTTCCTGGGGCAAAAGCCTACAAGACGATGAAGGGAAAGATCGGCCTCTATGGCGAGTACACTCCGGAACAGGCGCGACAGAAGGCGCCGGAGATCATCAAGCAACTGCGGGAAGGAAAGCCGCTTTCGCCAGCGGCTCCCCCTACCCTTCGAGACGTCTACGACCGATACACCAAGGACAATGTTCGGGCCAGGGGCACCATCGAGCAGTACCGTATCCACATCCTAGGCAAGTTCCAAAGCTGGCTCGACGTGCCTCTCCCCGAACTCGACGTTACCCTCACCCCCACAGTGGTCATCGACCGATACCAGCAGGTCCGCACTGGCAGCGGTCCTGGCGCCGCGAAGAACGCCTTCAAGTGCCTCCAGGCCCTATTCAGCTATGGGGCCATAATTTACCCTCAATTCGTGACCAAGAACCCTGTGAAGGTCATTTCTCAAGCCAAACTTTGGGGGGAACGGCAAGCACGAGAGGACTGCATCGAAGCCGGTCAGTTTCAGGCGTTTTATGATGGTCTGCTGCAGTTCACCCCGATCCACCGGGATGCATTCCTACTTGCCCTATACCAGGGGCTCCGCCCGAACGAGGCGCAAAGCCTGGAGTGGGCCGATGTGAATCTTGAGAAGAGAACAGCCTTCATTCGGCACGAGACCGAAGCTTCCAAGCGGAGCTACACTATTCCTATATGTCGACAAACGGTGGAGATCCTGGAACGGCGGAAAGAGGCGAGAGAGGCGGGGGCTCCCTACGTTTTTTCATCCGACTGGCGGACAAACAAGCGGGGGCATATCACGCTGAGGGCGGAAAAGCTCAAGCAGCGTACGGGACTGGATCTGACGGTGCACGGCTTGCGGCGGACATTTATCACCACAGGCGAGCGGTTACGACTTCGGCGTGAGGACATAAACCTGCTAACGGGACACGTCGATGGAAGCGTTACCGGAAAGCACTACTCCAGACTAGCGATAGACGACCTCCGCCCTACCCTGCAACGCATAGCCGACGAAATCGAGCGCCAGGTTTTTGGGGCTACAGCAAAGGTTATCCATCTCCGCCCCGTCATGTAGGCGGTTCGCGGCGCCACGATGAACCTTTGTACCGGCCCTCCTCGTCAAACTCACTGCCCCCCCAGAGCGCTATATCCTGCCCCCATGATTCCCGTGCTACGCTGACAGCGATAGCGTGCCTAGCTCTGCGAGGCTCTCCCTAGGTGGGATAGTAATCGAGGTCCCACCATACGGAGGAGTTCCTTTCGTTTTTCCACCAACTATTTGTGAGCGGGATGGAGTGCGTCCGGCGATTGCAGTTCTCCTTCGACGGCCACCGTTTCGCCACCGTTTAGAATGCGTTAAGCTGAAAGGCCTCCTAAAGCCGATCGCTCCGGCGGCCAGAGCCATCTTGAATTTCTCCTCAATTTATTCCCTCTACAATCTTCTGCGGAAAGTGGCCACAAGGGGTAAACCGGCATCGACAACAAAGATGCCTTCTTAGCAAATTTCCCAACCGCCGATTCGACATTAGGCGGGGTCATAGAAGCGCCCACAATCATGAACTGTCCAGTGGCACCCTTCATTCGCGGACTCGAAGGCGCGCGATGCAGGTTTCACGGAGGGAATCCTTTTGACGATGCAGCCGCCAGGCCCCATTAATCTACCGAAAATGGTGAGGCCGCAGCAAAGGTCTTTTTCGCTCGCCTTCCGGTGCGCCTGAGGAACCCCATGATTACCGTAACTGGTTGGTTTTCCTGTGACCCTTGCCAAACACGTTTGGCCAGTAGTGCTGTGTGGGCTGCATGATGAGCTGCATGTCTTCTCCGACTCCCGGAGGGGTATCAGTTCGTCGGCTGCATTGTCGAGTACTGAGCCTGAAAAACAGGAATTGAAATAACTGGTCTTTTTTAACTATATCTTGTAAATTTGCACCGTTCAATTTACCAAACAGGGGGAGAAGTCATGTTTCAAAAAGTAGTTGTTTTGGTTGTACTGCTCTCGACAATGTTGATGTCACAGTTGACTTGGGCAGACTGTTCCCAGCTTAGGGACTGGAGAGCACGGAACGCGTGCAATGGGGATTGTTCGTCTATCGAGAACTGGCGCACTCGCAATGCATGTAAAGGAGATTGCTCGTCCCTCGAAGACTGGCGTATCCGCAATGCCTGCAAAGGAGACTGCGACTCCCTCGAAAACTGGGAAGATCGCAATGCCTGCAAGTCGTGTGGTGGTGGAACCGAGTGGGCGACGATGTACCTGCTGAATGTGCGACAGAAGTGCAACTAGCACGAAGATGACCGGCAAAGAAGCCTCTCGATTTCAGGGAGGTTTTTTTGTAGTCCGAGCAAGCTCTACCTCAAGCAGCCAAAACCGGAGAAGAACTTTGGCTATGTCCAGCCATGCGGCGAAAGTACAGCGAATACAGCGCACATTGGCCCCGGTCTCATCGGCTACATTTACACTATCCGAAAGCGACCGGTGCGTACCCTGAGTCTCAGCACATTCAAACCATAAAGACGAAAACGGCTGAAAGGAACGAAAATGGAACCAGAACTAACTTTTGTACCGCACGGTGAATGCGTAATAACCCAAAGGTCTGCATGAAGCGGCCTGGATGTAAGACCCTGCGTGGATGCTGTCGATGGAATCGGTACCCTTCATCATGCTCCGCGGGGAATGCAGAGACCGGTTCACCGTCACGAGGAAGTTCTACGTGTTCTCCAAAGTCTTCAACCCTCAAGGAAGGAGAAGCCGTGCAGTATGTAGACTGTATCCAGATGGAGGAGAAAGAGGGGTACCCGAAAAATGCAACGCCGGCTGATGACGTTGTACACCAACCGAAGGTGAGGAGGTTGAGGGCATGACACTGCGACTCCTTTCAGCTGTGGAATGGCTCATGCAGAGCCCAAAACGGCGATTGCGGGCTACCAGGCTATGGCCGGGATTCACCTATAAAGCGTCAGTCACAGAACGTCAATCTGTATCTCACCTACAGGTTCGTCGGTGCCGCAGATGAGTTATCAGGATATTCGAGTAGCACAGTAGCGACATCCTCGCTCGCATCCGGCTCAGGTTCTGAGGCGCTGTAGCGTCTGACATTTTCCACGTGGGAGGCTCTAGCCACCACGATACTTCAACCTTTAATGCAATAGGGGAGGATCTGTGAAACGTAGAATCGCATGTCTGTTGATGGTGTGTGTCATCGCCGCGGGTTGTACCAAGAAAGAGGCACTCACGCCTGAACAGATGGAGAAGAAAAAAGCCCTGTTGGCCGAATTAAAGACAAAGATTCCAGCCGAGGCTGGCCAAGACAAATCCGTCGTTGTTGAAGGTGATAATGTGACCATGAACGCGACAATGCCTATGGCCAGTACATCTATTTCGCCGGCACAGTTTGAAAAGGCCAAGGCTGAGATGAAAGAAACACAAACTAAGGAGCAGGCGGGGTACTGCCGCGAATTCAAAGAAGAGACTGCCCTTGGTATCTCTTTCATCTTTAATATTCTAACCTCCGACCACAAGGTCTTCCAGACTATCAAGATCGACAAACAGATATGCGCGGCACTGCCGCCGGCTCCGCCGGAAGAAGGGGCCCCGGCGCCGGCTCCGGAACCGGTTTCAGCCCCGGCTCCGGCACCCGGAAAGTAAGGGTGCAAGAGGGGCAACCTCAAGTGGCCCCTCCTGGCCGATAAGCTCATTCACCCCTTGCTGCACCGGAGGCTACAGTGAAAGAAGGTAGTGAACTCATCCCCCCCCCCAGGAACGGATTGGGCCGGCTCTGGACGCAATCAAGAAGTGCGAAGGTGTCATGACGCCCGGGCAGGTCGCACAGGTGCCTGGGCTGAGGACACTGATCGAGTCTGCCCCCTAGATAAACTCAGGAGGTGGGCGAACTTCGTTGCCTTGGCCGTTGCTGCCGAGGCTTCTTTGACATCAAGTGGCAAAATCAGCTAGACTCTTCGCATGTTCGAGAATGCTGAAGCGCTTCAGTCAGGGGCGGCAGGGGTGTGGTCAGGAGTGACGGGCCGCTCCCCCTGCCGACTCCTCAGTCAAATCCAATTTCCCCTCCCGGATAGATCCCCAACTCGCATCGTTCCTCCCAAAAGGCGAACCAGTCCCTGATGGAGATGACTGGCTTCACGAGATCAAGTACGACGGGTTCCGTCTCCTGTCGAAGAAGGACAGTGAGCGAGTTTCCTTCTACACCCGAAACGGCCACGACTGGAGCGATCGCTTCCCGGCGATAGCCGAGGAGATCCGGCGCCTGTCGGCGCACAGTCTGTGGCTCGATCGCGAGCTCGTAGTGTTGCGCGATGATGGGCGCTCCTGCTTCGGGTCGCTGCAGCACGCAGTCGCGCGACGCGATCAGGCAGTCCCCATTTACTCCACTTTCGACCTCATGCACCTGGACGATCGCAACCTATGCGATGATCCGCTCAAGGCCCGAAAGCGCCTTCTCTACGAGCTCATTGGGGCTGGTGACGGAATCTCCGGTACGTCGACCATATCAAGGGGCAGGGTGCCGCTTTTTTCGACCTCGCGTGCGCCAGTCAGTTGGAAGGTATCATCTCAGAGAAAGCATCTTCCCGGTATCTCCCCCGGCGATCGCGCACCTGGCTGAAATCCAATGGAGCGGCTATAAGGACGTGCGGGAAGTCGCTTGGGAGTGGTGGCGGGAAGGGAGGGGGCGTCTGTGAAGGATCTCTTTCAAATCTTTTTCGGTATACTGCTCGCGCCACTGATGCTCCCCATTTTGATCCTGGCGCTTATCCTGCGCCTCGTAGTATCTACCGCCGGGCGCCGCCTTTACTGGTTTGTTGCGGACTGCAACCGGATCGTGATCAGCGCTGGCGTCAGCGTCTTCCTCCTATATCTCCTCATGTACCTCTTCCCCTCTATCCATGCCTGGGGGGAAACTCCTAAATTGGCTCTGCCTTCCTTCTAAAGTTGTTCCTCTACAACATCGTCTTCCCGGCAACGGACAAGTTGGTCTCACCGCAGTAAGCAGCATTTAAGCCCTTTCCTTGTTTACGGTATTGTATTCGTGTTTACACCTCCTTATAATCCAACCCTAATGCACTGTGGGGTGTAGTGGTCTATCAAATACATGATGAAGGTAAAAGGGGAGGGTTGATGGCAGGGGCTGAGAAAGTGGCAGTAACTTGGAAGGTGCGGACGGGGACAGCTGTGATGATAGTGAGTCTGATCCTGCCAATGCTCTTGGTGGGTGTCGGCGCCGCCATATCCATCCTCGACGTCGTGGATGGAGAGGTGAGTCAACTCGGGCCTTTACTTCTGCATGTGTTGCCCCTCCTGGCGGGCCTTACCTGCGGGGGGTACTGCATAAAGGAGTTCTTCGGACGCTTTTCGTCTGTTACGCTTTCGCGTCACAACGCCGCTGGACTCCTGCTTATGACTATTTTGTTCCTGCTCGCAATGGTGAAGTTTTTAGGGTTAATAGGGTTTCCCGGCTTCTGGGATCTGTCTGACTGGATCATTGACGAGGACGTCTTTCCCTCTTACCTGTACATGATCTCCTTCGCCGTGTTCACCGCCGGGTATGGTATCTGGCGCGCAACTTTTGCGCAATACCGTCCTGGGACCGACTTGAAAGAGAGAGCTGAATCAGTTACGAAGCCGTGGAAAGTGCGTTCCTGTATTGCCGTCATGCTGAGCGGATCTCTTCTGTCCCTCATGTATGTGGCGTTGGTGGTGCTGGAGAGCGAAGGCGGGATTTCAGTCGTTGTCCTCACCCTTCTCATCATGGCGGGGCTGCTGATCATGAACATGATCTACTGCGTAAAGCAGTTGAAAGGGAATGGCGATAAGGTGTCTGCCCACCGGAAGGTGCTGCTGTCTCTCGTAGCTGTGTCGGCAGCATTCCTTGTGCTGGCTTTCATCGAGGAGACTCACCCGGAGATGGGGGAAGTTGTGGCATCCTTCTGGGCGTGGTGCGAAGATGACTTTTACGGGTTCTACGCTACCACTCAAGCAGTTGGCATTGCGGCGAGCTTCGCAGTCTGGCAGCGGTTAACCCGGCAACCGGCCATCCAAGAGAATGAGAATCAGTAGCGCGCCAACACAGACATAGTGATCGGGTAGGAGGCGAGGTTACCCTCGCCGTCCTCCCACACCACCGTGCGTACGGTTCCGTACACGGCGACGGCGGTTCATATAGCCCTCTGGAAACGGTTGAGTTGGTCCATCAGGCTTACGAGACCCAGCTCATCAAAGTAGGTTTTCCGAACAGCAAGGTTCATCTGCGCGGCCCCTGAGTTCCACCAGGGGCCGTGTCCGTTTCCGGCGGACTCGCTGTCTTCTTTGATAATCCCAACTTCAGCAGGTTCTTCTCTCGGGCGCGGGGCCGCTTCCACTGCAGCAACATTATGCAGCGCAGCTTCCGCCGTATCCAGCCGTCCAGCTCTTCGAAGACTCCCCTTACCTCGGCATGTCGGAAGTAGTTCATCCGTCCCCGCAGCTTAGGTTGCAGTTCTTCGATTGTGGCCGCAATACTCTTTCCCCGCCCCCTCCGACTGGACATTCGGATTCGACTTTTCACCCTCTCCGCCGCTTTTCCCCCAGGTGTGCGGTGACGGGTCATGTCGAAGCTCAGGAACGTCCTGTTCCACGGTCGGTCAACCGCGCTCTTGCTGCGGTTTACCTACAGTTTGAGTTCACCCTCAAGGAAGGCAGTGCCGAGGCCATCACACGTTCGCCACTCTTTCTATGAAATTCTTAAGTTAATACCGATTGCGTTGCAATCAGAACAAAAAATTACATTAGAACATTTCTCCACCAAAGATTACTAGAAAGCACTGTTCCTCTACGGTGCTAAGGTCGCAAATTACAAAATTGCACTGGGAGAACTCTCCTTTCCCTTGGGAAACATACTAAAACCACGGTGACATGGTAGCAGCTCTCCGAGGAGTTCTTTCAGTAATACCTGCAGCGACTCTCGCAAGGCGATCCGATGCCCCAACTGGCAAACCCATCCTGACAGACCGTTATGGAGCGAATAGTAAGTCTGCACCTTACTGGTCGGCTTCCCCTTGATCAAGCAATTCAGGACGTGGCGCTAACACCTTTGGGGATGTCGGTTAACCATTCGACCGCGAGAAAAGACCACTTTTTTCGTTTGCGCTTGCAAATATGATGAAAATACATTAGTGTGTCGCCGCTTTTGTTAGCTGTTACGCCAAATCGGCGTCCGAGCGTAAAAGCCGGATTGGAGGGAGACAGAGATATTGACGCATCTCGCGCTTCTGTCCTACTGAAACCAAACAGAGAGTCGTATTTTCTCTGGTTTTGTCTTTTTAACATTTTCATATATCTACATTCAGGTCAGCAAAAGGGGGTTAACGTGAACATATCCGGGGATGTCTCCATCTTCTCAGCCAAAAGGTTAGTTTTTATTGTGATGGCACTTCTCATCACCTTCAGTATGACGGGTTGTGTAAAAACGGTCGGTGTGGGTAGCTTTCAACATGATGAAGATAATCATTTCAAGATACTGAATGAAACGGGAAAGCAGAGAATTGACGTCCTGCTGGAGTATTCCAAGCCTGTAAACGAAATAGCAGTGAAAGATGTCATTGTTAACGGAAGCGGTAGCTTCGACATGAATGATGTCTATAGAAAAAACACTGACCTGTATGAGAAGCACAACAAGGTAATTGACTGTGTCTCTATATTCCCGGATAGATTTGAAACATGCTCGACTGCAGGAAAGAATGATTATACCTTATTCAGGAAAACCAACTTCGATGCCTTCGCCTTTGTTTTCGACACCGCTTTTTTATTGCCTGTCGACGTAGTTGCCACTGTCTTTTTTCAGCCGTTCAACCCTTATGCAAATGCCATAACCGGAGTTTTTGACATCGAAGCCCTTTATGCAGTTGGCGCAGAAGCTAACGGAAAGCTATTGAAACACCTCCAAGAGAAATGTACAGTTGACGATCCCAAACTGTCGGTTTGGTACCAGGGTACCTGCAGCGGCGGATACGCAGATGGAGAGGGCATAGCAAAAGGAGACGACACATATTCAGGTTCCTTTTCTCATGGCAAACTGAACGGAAAAGGAGAATACCTGTGGAAGAACGGTGACAGATATGTCGGCGAATTCGTAGACGGCTACATTACAGGAGACGGTGCTATTAGTTGGAGCAACGGCGACGAATACATCGGTGAATTTTTTAAGGGAGGCAGATTGGGGCATGGGAAATATGTCCACAAGAGCGGCACCGTGGAAGAAGGCATCTTTCTTGACAGCAAACTGGTTCCCTCTGAGATAGCGTGCGACAAGGCGGCCGTAGACTTCCTCATAAAATATTACCGTGGCGAAGCAGGTGATTTCATGGGCAGCGTAAAACTTCTTCCCATAGATAGTGCTGTTACCGTTTACAAATACACTAATGATCCTAAAATCCTAAGCTATATTCTTGACGAATATAGGAGTTTCAAGACGGCTAATGGCTATTTCAGTGCGTTTAAGCTGTCCAAACACAGAAGTGACATTGGCAAGGCGTTTGAGTACGCAATCACGAAAGAACAGCGGTTGGGGCTGGAACAAGACGCTCTTAAGGTTGTGAATCTCGAAAAGGACGTTTTCGACATAAAAATCAAATGCGATAGCATGAACTCCGCAAGTGACGACAAAAGCAGTTCGGACAATTTTTTGTTATTCAACATGGAAAATAAATCATCAACTGCCGATTTTGTCTGCAGCACATCGGTAGCCGTCAAGCCAGACTCCTTAGTGCCTCTTTCCCGGAAATACAGGCTAAAGGTCGACTATAGCCTGAAAGTAACCACAGAAACATACACTGGAATCAGTAGAGAATCGACGGGTTCAGCATTGGGTGACGTTTTTTGGGGAGTCGTACGAGCGGCAACCAGTAACACTAAAGAGACTACGGTAAAAATGGACAAGTCTTTGTATTTTGTTGTACAGCCTCCAAAAAACAAATTGGACGCCCATGAACTCAAATTCGACAGCGTTGCGGTTTCAGCGAAGACTCAAGCTCTTGGTGGATTCATGGAGCGGGAAATGAAGTTGAAAGGCCGGGCAAAGGTGAACTTTAACATAACTGAAGTGTCTGCCATGTAAGACTTATTTTAAGTTCGGAGGATTTGATGAGGAATCTGTATCTCATCTTTGGTATGTCAATTTTCTTCTCTATTTGCGCCTGTCTCGGCGCCAAGGCTGGAGAATATGCAATTGAAGACAGTGCTGAGGTATCGGACCATGCACTACAGCGGCATAAGAGTGATTTCTCCGAAGAAGCGGCCAGACGTCGGGCCGCCGAGTATGAGGCCAATCGGAAGGCGGGGCTTAGGAGTGGCGGTTTTCGCTATCACGCCGGTACTCCTAAGTATGAAAACGGAAGATTAACCTGGAGCGCCTCCTGTACGGAAGGCGGTTATTCGTGGGTAAGCCTGGCCGACTCGAATGTGTACTGTTGGGGTGGCGGAGGATATTCTGGTTCTAAAGCTGGTTGTGATGTAGGAATAGGACCGGACGCAAGCTTACGTAAGGCCTGTAGAGGTGGGCATTGATTGTGCTAAGGCTAATGGCATCCTATAACTGAAGGCAAAGAGGGGGACGCCCTTGAAAAGTGCGTTATGCGGGCGCCTACTCTGCTACCAAGGGCTGCAGCGCAATCTCGCTGCAGCCTTTTTTGTGAATCGGCGTGCAAAAATGACCCACCTTTGGCCGTAATCGGCATCCAAAATTGACCCACCTCAGCATCCTTCTCCATACTCCCTGGACCTGACCAGAGAGGGGGAGAACTCAAAGGAGATGCTGAACGTGGAGACCATCCGTAAAGTCCGGAAAGCCCATTTTGTTGACGGCAAGGGAATTCGCCAGATAGCCCGCGATTTCAACATTGCCCGGAACACCGTCCGCGAGATCATCCGCAGCGGCAAGACCGACCAGAAGTACCAGCGGAGCATCCAGCCCCGGCCAAAGCTCGGGACGTTTGCCGACCTGCTGTCAAAGCTGCTGAAGGAGGACAGCGCGAAGCCGGTGCGGCATCGCCGCAGTGCGCAGATTCTCTTTGAGCAGTTGCAGCGGGAAGGGTACGAAGGCGGGTATGACGCCATCAGACGTTATGTGAGCGCCTGGAAAAAGTCCGAGGATGCCGCACCGTCCAAAGCCTTCATCCCTCTGGAATTTGACCCAGGCGAGGCTTTTCAGTTCGACTGGAGTTACGAGCAGGTGGAGTTGGGTGGGGTCCCGGTCGAGGTAAAGGTCGCCCAGTTTCGTCTCTGCCACAGCCGCAAGCCCTACTGTGTCGCCTATACCCGCGAAAGCCTGGAGATTGTGCTTGACGCCCATGCGCCTGCTTTCGAGGTCTTCGGCGGCGTCTGCCGCCGTGGTATCTATGACAACCTCAAAACGGTAGTAACCAAGGTGCTGATGGGTAAGGATCGCGTCTTCAACCGTAGATTCCAGAACCTTGCCTCTCATTACCTCTTCGAGCCTGTTGCGTGCACTCCGGCCGCCGACTGGGAGAAGGGACAGGTGGAGAACCAGGTCAGCGTGGTAAGGAGCCGCTTCTTCGTCAAGCGCAGACGCTTTGCCAACCTCGAGGATCTGAACGAATGGCTCGAAGCCGAATGCCGCAACCATGCGGCAACCGCTTCCCATCCTGAGCGTAAGGACCGGACCATAGATGAGGTATTCGCCGAGGAGAAGGGGCATCTGCTATCGCCGCCGACCTCTCCGTTCGACGGCTACCAGGAGACTGTGGCCCGAGTGTGGACCCAGTTGCTGGTCAGCTTCGACCGCAACCGCTATAGCGTGAACGCCATGGCTGTAGGCAAGACTGTTGCGGTACGGTCCTACGCCGACCGGCTCATCAGGGTTCTCAACAACAGGGTGGTCGGCGTGCACCGGCGTCACCTTGGCCGGGACAAAGTGATCTATGATCCTTGGCACTACGTGGCCGTGCTGGAGCAAAAACCGGGCGCTTTGCGAAACGGCGCCCCGTTCAAGCGGTGGGACCTGCCAGTCCCTCTTCATGAGGTGAGGGGCAGACTGGAGGGGCATGCCGACGGCGACCGCCAGTTCGTAGCAATCTTGAGCGTCGTCCGTCGTTACAGCCTCGATGCGGTAGCAGAAGCATGCGCTCAGGCGTTATTGGACAAGACGGTGAGTTCCGACGTGATCCTCGCCATCCTCTCGCGCCAGCACGACGAGCCGCAGCCGGAACCGGTCCATGAGACGGTCAAACTGCCGCGCCTGACCCTGCAGCCGATTGTGGACTGCCACCGCTACGATCTCCTTCTCTCAGGAGGCCCCCATGGCACTGCGTAGCCGTATCATGGGGGGGGAGATCTCGGGCTTTACGGAATGAAGGTCACCTTTGACGAGATCGTCGCCGCAGGGATCAAGAGCCGAGCTACGCCGGAGAAGATCGTCTACGATCTTCTGCAAGCGGAGATGGCCGAGCGCAAAGCAAGAAGCATCCGCTACCGAATGGGTCTGGCTAAGTTCCCGGTCGATAAGGATTTGGACAAGTTCGACTTCACCGACTCGCCCGTCAATGAAATGCAGGTGAGGCGGTTGTTTGAGGGGAGCTTCCTTGCCGATCATACCAACGTCATCATGGTCGGCGGCACCGGCACCGGCAAGACGCATCTCGCCATTGCGGTGGCCAAACAGAGCATCCGTGACGGCAGGAAAGCCCGTTTCTTCAACGTGCTGGACCTGGTGAACCAGCTGGAGCAGGAGAAGCTCGACAACCACGGCGGCAGGCTGGCTGAACAGCTCGCCAGACACGATCTGGTCGTACTCGATGAACTGGGATACCTGCCGTTCTCGAAAAACGGCGGGCAACTCCTGTTTCACCTGATCTCTAAGCTCTACGAGAGGACGTCGCTGATCATCACCACGAACCTCACGTTTGGAGAATGGCCACAGGTTTTCGGCGACGGCAAGATGACCACGGCACTCCTCGACAGGGTCACACATCACTGCGAGATCATCGAAACGGGGAACTACAGCTGGAGAATCAAGACCAGAATCAAGAACTGAAAAACGCTACCTGGGGTGGGTAAATTTTGGACGCCGATGGTGGGTCAATTTTCAAAGCCGATTGACACACAAATTCAATTCTTGAAGGATGGCGATGTTTTTATAAGGCGATCTCCGCCATCAAAAGAGTTGCCGTCACACACAATTTCTTGACGTGAGCAGATGCTTATGATTAGTATCTTCGCCCAGTAGCTAACGATGTTATCTCAAATTTCAAATGGAGGGTTTTCATGCGGTTCAAGATGGGCGTTCTTATTGCGGCAGTCCTTATAGGGACAGTAAGTTTATCCGGTATTGCGTCAGCGGCGTCGACGTCGAAACGCCCGGTTTCAAAGGAGAGCCTGAAGAAGGCCTTCGGACGTTTCGGTACCGAAGCAGAGGTGAAGCTGGATTCAGATGGGTCTCCTCGCGCTTCCTTCAAGGTCGATGGATATAAGGCATTCGTGATCGCGTACGACTGCCAGGCCGGCACATGCAGCAGCGTTCAGTTTCATTCAGGTTTCGAGACTAGCAAAACTATCGACCTGGCGCGGATCAACAAGTGGAACGCGATCACTCGTTACGCTAAGGTGTACATATCAGACAGTAATGCAGTTGTTGTCGAATATGACGTCGACATCATGAAATCTGAGGCGGCATCACAGCTTGAAGAGGCGCTCATAACCTACCGGGCGACGCTGCGCTCATTCGTCAAGGAGTTCATTGACTAACCGTCCGCTCTACTAAAGCCTTCAGCCCTAAGCTAAGAGAAGATGTTGAATCCAAAAGCTGGTGCAAACATGCACCAGCTTTTTTTTCGGTGTCAATGTCCATAGATGCCACAGAATTTACCTTAAGGCATAGCTTATTTACAAATCCTTGCAGTCTATATAAAAAATCACTCGGTCATTGCTGCTTTTGCAGTTGCATTATTATTCGAGTCTGTCAATACGAGAAGAAATAAGCCGCCACAAAGGGGCACTAAAGCCGTGAAGTGTCTGGTTTCGCTTGACCCCGGCATACCCTCTTCAGAGGTATCAGCGAATACGGAACCCTGCTGTGCACGCACAGGATCGAGCAACGAATACATTCCTCTAGCGAGAACAAGTTACATTCGTTGCTTTCGTCGGTAGTTTGTCTGCAGGTATTTCCCTCGAAAATTCACACTTATCACATTGACAGTTACAGATGACATACATCACTAATGTTGGAAGGCATGTGCTGCAGGTAAAAGACCTCAACTTTTTCTTGCTTTTTGGTTAAGCAAACTGCCAACTCAGCGAAGCGAGGCGTTGACTTCTTTTTGGACTAGATTCATGCCGTGTGCACTGGAATTGGCGATCCCCTTCCTGGTGTACCAGATCCATTCCTTGTACCCGAGGTAGAGGTAAGTCCCGATCCAACGTCCTTCATGCACGTTGTACAATCCGACGTCACCCTTGTTCGTGCCGATTGCGAGCATCTTGCCATCGGAAGAAATTGCCATTGCTTCTATCTGATTGCTATGCTCCCATGACTCGAAGGGGGTGGCGAAAGTCTCTACTCTCCAACTCGTTTGGCCTTGATTGTCCTTGACGATGATAAGTCCGTTGTCCGATCGCATAGAGTAGCGTCCACTGACAAACAACTTGTAATGGTGCAGAGGCTCCTCCTTCTCCGCTTTCCCCTCTATGGCGCCTTCAAAGGCTCCTTTCTCACAGCTACATGATCCCGCGTGCGATCCAGCGGCTATTTCTCGCAGTCGTGATCCGTCGACTAGCGAGTACACCAGCGCGCGGTCGGGAGAGTTCCAGGTGCTCGGCCTGTGGCCTTCCGGGTCACGCCCGCGACCGTCCGTATCGAGCACTGTGGCGGTTTCGGCAACAAAGTCGATACAGCGGAGCTCGTAGAAACGGGCAATGGTGTCCTGCAGGTCCCGCAGCAGGAATTTCTTGGTGGTCTTGCCAGTCGTGAGGTCAAGCATCTGCAACTCAGGGATCCTCCAGTTGATGCCGTCCTCATATTTGAGGACGTCTCGTGCGAGCGATACCCCAGTTGTCCCATCGGCGGAAACTCCCAACTGCACGTTGCCATCTTCAAATTCGATTCCGGGAAGAGCGGTCAGTGATGGCCACATCCATTGGCCCAGATGGTACTTACCGACAGCTACGACTTTTTGCCCTCCGTTGGAAAAACGAAAAGACGAAATGTTGTGCCGATCATCCAGACGCTCGAGCATCTTTTTACTCTGAAGATCGAACACTTGGGGCATAGCCGTTTCGTGGCTAATGAGCAATGCCATCCCGTCGGGGGAGAACTCGAGAGCTTCCACCTTGGATACACGGCTTTCTAGGGAAACAAGTGCTTCGGGTTCCTTTTCTACGAGGATTTTTGCTACCTCGTAGACCTTCAACAGACCGGAGACTCCGGTGATGAGGAGGTAACGGCCGTCTGGTGACATATCCATCTGGAATCGGGAGTTGTTGACCTCGCTGGGGCGAAAGGCATAGCCTATCTGCTTCCCGGAGTCGAAGTCGAAGAGGTAGGAACTGCGACTAGAGGCTGCCAGCACCGTTTTACCGTCCCGCGAGAACCCTCCGAAGAACGCCATGCCATCGACCATCCTGAAATTGTGGCGGATCCCCCCGCCTTCGACTTCCCACACCAGCAAGTCCTGATTGGCATGATCCAGAGTGATGCGGCCGGGGATGCCGGCAGAGATGAACCTGCCGTCAGGGGAAAAAGAAATGCTGGCGCTGAAGCTGATCTCATCGTGTGGGATCATCCAGACGGGGGCGCCGGTACCTGCATCGATCACCCTGATCATCCCGATCCGCCCGACGGCCAGCCTCCTGCTGTCGGGGGAGACGGAAAGAGCTGTGACCTGCTCGTTCTTGATGTTGATCTTCCCTTCGCTGGCAAAGGGAACGAACGGCTTCCCGCCCTCGGAGCGGTAAAGCACGCCATAGCTATCGCCGACAAAGAGAGCGCTGCCGTCATCAGAGATGGCAATACAGCATGCCTCCCGTTTTGGATCCTTATCGCGCGGGATGTGCAGGGGGATATCGCGGAATTTGCCGCTGGCGAGGTCGTATGTGACAACTCGGCCATCCGCGGCGACAAAGGCGGCCTTGGCTGCATCGCGAGTGAGAGCCACACCCATATCTGCGGTGGTAAAAGGAGCCTTTACCCTGCGCAGGATGCGGTTGGCAAGAAAGTCCCATTCGATCAGTACGCCGTCAGAGGTATCAACGGAGACAACGCGATTGCCGTCCGAAGTGAAGCGGGCTGCATAGACGTTGTCATGATGGGGTTCAATTGGCGCGTACCTCGTGGTGCCGGCGTAAAGACATCCTGGCATGACAAATAGCATCAAAAACAAAGCAATAATGCGCAGCATCAGGAACCTCTTGAAGTTGTTAAGGTAGACTACATCTGCCCTAAATTACTCGCACCCGCAGGCGGGTTGGATGTCACCGGTCCGCTCAAACTCATAGAAGAACCCGCAGAAGCACGAGGTGCTCATGTGGGATCCGATGTAGCGGCGCTGTATCAGTTCCCCGTTTCGGAAAACCCATTCCGCCCTCTCCTTGCCAAAGTACATCATAAAAGGGATCGGGATGGGAACGACCACAACATCGAGCCAGAATACTCCTCCCCGCCAATCCCCCTCGTCGTAAAAAATCAGCCGCTCGTACTCACCCGACGGCTCCACCTTGTCAGGTGTGCGCCCCTGGAGAAAGACTTCCTTAGTAACCGCCCCCTCAGTCTCGATGCCATATTGTTTCTTCAGCGACTCAACATTGGTTTCAGTTTCCTCTCTCCGATTAAACTGGTCGTAACCAACTCCAAGGCAACCTGCGAGATTGAGCACGAGGATGACGAGACTGAGAAAAAAAACAATTCGTTTGATCATTCGCCTCTCCTGACCAGCAGCACGTCCAGGTATTCCTTCTCGCCCGGGACGAAAGGAGAGTTGGTCTTCAGGGACCAGGCGCTCCCTGCCGGGGACTGAAGCGCAATCGCCTTGAACAGGTCGCTACCCAAAAAGCCGAAACGGCGCAAGACGTCGATACGACTTTCCTCCAGAAAACTTCCGACCCGCCGCTTCTCTCCATCAATCGCAGCGAAAAAATCCCGAGCCTCCGCTTCGGTGGGATATCGCCAATCGTCATGGCCGGCGGGCGTCTCCGCATTCACGGCTTGAAGAGAACGTGCCATTCCGCCAATCGGGGTTCCGATGATAGCTCTCGCGTCCCGGAGCCACACCAACTCGCTCTTACGGTCGATGAGCTCTTGCCCCGCGCGCTCGAATCGTGCCGGTTTGAGATCCGCAGTAGACGGAGAAGCGAGCTCGCGCAGATATTGGGCTACCTGCTTAGGCAGGGCAGCGTCATACTCCTTGACCCGGTCAAACGGGACCAGAATCGACTCCTTGCCATTCCCCTGGTTCATCCTCCACGAGAGTATGTTGTGCGCCTGGGAGGATGCAGCGTAGCAAGCCGTGCGAAGCGGACGGGTATCGTTTACCTGCTGGTCCTTTTTTTCCGACCAGAGGGCCCACTCGGCGTCGTTGGTGACGATCAAACTGGCAAGGGGGTAAATCTTGATCAGGTGGAAAGTGGGGTCAAGCTCCCCGCTCGCGGCGAGCTCAATCCCAAGGGTCGCCCGGCTTTTGGAAAAAGCGACGTCGTCGGTGTGCCCACCTTTCTTCTTTGCGACTTGGAAGGTGTAGGTGCCCGGCATGGCGATCATGTCTCGAAAATCGGCGATCGAGGCGAAGCCCTTACCGTTTACCGAGGCGATTTCCCAGCCTGCCTGGAGACCGGCCCTTGCGGCGTCACTGGCAAGGAGAACGTTTTCTATCCGGATGCGAAACGGCTTCAGTTGGGAATTGCGCAAAGGTGAGATATCCCAGAAACGGATGGTGTGGTCGCTGCCTGTGGTGATCAGCAAGTCGCCGCGTTGGCGCATGGAGACGACTGTTCCTACATGCCCCTGCATGGAAGCTACGTTTCGCCCGCTCAATGTAGTGATCAGGATGACCCCGTCAAGATACTTAGAGGCTACAAGCCCTGAGTCGAGGAATCCAGCATCAGTCTCCTCGTTGACGGTATCGAGGACTGCCGAAACGGTGTCCCCCTTGGCCACGGCATACACCGTCTCTCCCTTGGAATTGCTCACGCGCTTGAGCCGGTATTCCTTCCATGTGGAGGGAAGCGCGGCGCCGATGATCTGTCCGCTCGAGCACTTTGACACGCCGCCTGTGACAAGGTCGACGGCGCGGCTGCACTCTGTCGTGTCGGAACCGAGTACGACGGATGAACCCGAGAACCCCGCGCCCATGTAGACTGGAGCTCGGGGAATGATGTCCACTTCGTCCTTGCCGCTTGCAAGGTCATGGATGTGCATTTCACCATCCGCCGATACCAGAAGGACACGCTGCGCGCTCAGAAAGGAGGCTCGGACCGGTTCCTTCGTCGCGATGGTGACCTTGCTCGGGTCCAAAGCGTATCCGGCAGATCGCCGGCCCGCGAAACACCCATACGGCTTTTCGCCAACACAGGCCAAGATATGCTGCGCGTCAGGGGAAAAGGAGACATCAAAGAATTTGGTATCAGGGGCGAGGGTCGCTACCTGTCTCAAATCGGCATCGACAAGAAAGATTCCGCCCTGCTCGAGAGCAAACGCCACACGGTCCTCGGTGGTCTCAACATTTACGGCTTTGCTCGGTAGCCGCGTTGAGGCAAGATATCGCCCTGTGGGGATCTCCAGCAGATTGATGGTCTGCCTGTTGTCGATAAGAGACATCAGGATGCGGGACTGAGTGTTATTTCCCGCGGGGGCGGCCCAGATGAGGCGGCTCTCCCGCACCTCCTTGCTCAAAGAGGGAATCACCACCTTCGGTTCACCGTTCCCCGCCACTGTGCCCTGATCCCACGCCAGTACCTCTTGCGAAGCAGTAATGAGGTAGCGATTGTCACGCGTGAAGAAGGCGCGGGAAGCCGGCATCCGGTGGCCGTCCAATTGGCGAAGCAATTTGCCGCTCTCACGGTCGAACACCGCGGCGCCGACTGTGGCCTTATCCTTGTGCAACAGACGATCAACAATGATCTCCCCCACCCCACCGAAGTTGACCCCAGCGATGATCTGTTTCCCGTCCGGAGAGGCGGTTATGGACCAGAAATCGCCACCATCCCCATTGTCAGCATAGGCGGTTATCGTCCGCTCGACCTTGCCTGTGGCGCTGTTGTGAATGCGAATCACCCGGTCGCCGCCGGCAGTCACGAAACGTGCACCGTTGTCCAGTTTTGCGGTTCCTGCGCATCCGTTGTAGTAGGTGCCTAAGTCCCAGGTGACGATGCGTGGTTCAGAGGTGTCAGTGGACAGAGCTGGAGATCCGCTGCACAGTATCATAGCGAGGACCTGGAAAAGGGTGCGCCGGGATGCAAGTCGTACATTCATGGGGATTCCTCTTCCTATATCAAAAAATCACATTGGAGCTGCTACAGCCTTGACGGCCGCATGGAAGAGGGGATCGCCGGGAGACGCAGCGGGCACAGTCAAATCCTCTTTGACGGATATATCGGGACGGATGCCGGTAATGGGGATCAGCATGCCCCTGGAGTTCTCAACCTCGCCTGACAGGATGTCGAGGGTTTTATCACCAAGGCGGACCTCACTCATGAACCATGGCTTTCCACAGGTCTTCTCTCCAATCACCGTTACAGGCAGGTATGGTGCAGTTGCGTAGATCAGGGATTCGGAAGCGGAACAACTCTCTTCACTGGTTATATACGCCACCCGTTTCGCACCCGGATACAGAGTGCTCTTGGGAACTCTATACGTTTCTCCCATTCGTGCATACTTGACGGGAGGGACCATACGCATCACCACCTCACCCTTGTGCCTGCTCCCTATCAACCAGGAGGCCAGTTCTGCCGCCTGGAAAACACTCCCGCCGCCATTGTAGCGAAGATCAATTATCAGCTGACGAGCACCGCTCTTTTCAGCCTCACGCTGAAACCGTAGAACCTCTGGTGCGAAGCACGGATAAAAATTGTCAAAACGCAGGTACCCGATTCGTTTGCCATGATCTTTAAAGAAGAAGTATGTCGGGCGGCGAGAAGTCACCTTCCCGCGAGCAAGGGCGGCCGTGAAGGTCCCACGACCGCGGGAGAAGACCATCTCCTGCCTTCCCCGCTTAAAGTAATCACCGGGATGCTCTTTCACTCCGACCGAGTGCCCATTTACCGTTACTACCTTGTCCCCCCTGAGGACTCCGGCCTTTTCTGCAGGCGACCCGGGATGCACCTCGCCGACACACCAGTTATCGCCCTGTTTCACCCAGTGGAAACCGAATCCCTGATACTCTCCCTTGAACTTGTCGTCGTAGGCCTCTGCAGCTGATTCTGAGTAACTGTAATGGTCAAGAGGTGCCCGCAGGCGGTTGATGACAGCATTGGAATTGGCAGCGGACAAGATGATGCCCGGAGATAGCCGGACCTTCTCACTCCAGAGGTAGTAATCCTTGAACGCCAGCGCCGTTAATAACCGCTCCGAAGACGGTAGAAGTGATGCCGCAGGGGCCAGCGTTTGTGTGAGTTGAATATCCTTCGCAGGGGCGGTCCTGAAGACCAGGAGTAGTAGCCCGGCAAATAGCACCGCGGCAACTTGTGTCGAATCAAGCAGTCGATGCGAAACCACATTCCATGACGGCCGCAGCGATACAAGCCTAAAAGTCGGGCGTTTCGCCCGTTTCAAGCGTACAAGTCCTTGTATGAAAAAAAGTGCCAGTACAACCCCAGTGAGGAGGCTGAGTTGGTCATTCAGGTCTCGCTGGATCGCGTCGGATAGCACTGGGGAGAGGGAAGCAATAGTTGCAATAGCCAGGGGGATGGAGGCATACGCTTCCAGAAAGCCGATGGAGAGAATAATAGAGGCGAATGAAGACCCCGTAGAAAACCATCCATGCGATCGAAGGAAGCGGCAAGCGATGATGATGGAAAAGGTCGACCACAACGGATAAACCAAAAGATCTACTGGGGAGATCGAGGAACATCGGAGCACAACAGCTCCAAGGCAAATGATCGACCAGCGAAAAAGCATGTATCTCTGCGGGGCGATCTGTTTCAGACCATCTCCGCTCAACAGAAGACAGAAGACGAGCACAGTAAGGAAGAGCATCGATGCCACGCCTAACGTCTCCACGGAGGGGGAGGATGTTAGGCGTGGCATACCGGCGGCGAGACAGGTTCCAAAAAGTACCCCCCCCGCTATGCACTCCCAAAAAGGGAAATCAGGCTGTTTTACTTCGCGGCTTCTGCCCATGGCCCGATGGCACATGGTGAGAGCCACCGCCTCTCCCAGAAGCATTCCTCCGTAAAAGCTGCTTCCCTGCGAATCTGCCAGCACCACTTCGAAATGATCAAAAAGCCCGCCAAATGCGACTGCCATTCCGGTACAAAAGAGCGAACACAGAAGGGGTATGGTAACGGCATTGCTGCCGCGGCGCCACCCCCAGTGCATTGTCATGGCGGCCATAAGCGCCGTAAGCGAGCCGGCCGCCAGGATGCCAAGTTCTGACGGATAAATCGGGTGCCACATCAGCCAGAAGGTAGAGATGATGCTAAGTGCAGAGAGGATTATCAGCATTGGATCCCTCTCCCGGTGCCACGATCAGCGTTGGCTGAGATAGACAAGTTCCCGACAGAAGATCCTGGACCCATTGTGTTCATTTCTATCTTTCTGCTTCATCAAAGCTTTGTGACTTTTACCACTATGATGACGACTGATCGTTCCAAATTATAAATCACAGCTGAGCTTATCGCAGCTACAAACGAACCCAAGAAGACCATTGCCTCCAGGACTAAAGAACCATTCGCCCAGGACGGTTTGAAGTGCCCCTAGTAGAGCAGTTGAATCCGTAGCCGTGGAACAGAGCCATGAACCGTCCTAACAGCAACGATCCCAAGCCCTGACATCCTAAGGTTCGCTATAGCTTAACTCCTGCACCTCACGGCCTGAGTAATACGAGTCAACTATTCCTGATCTCTGCCGTTACCAAACCCAAGAACGATGGAGTCATAATGAAGGCCTGTACACCAGGAGAAACGAACGTGTGTTATAGTTTACCTTTTTTGCATATTTACAGACGATCAGGCATGCCGTCAACGGTGAAGTACTCTTGCGATAACAGGTGCTTGTGCTTTGCGTGTTGGAGGATTCTGGACAGAAGCCTGCAGCGATGCTTAAAAAATTTGTGCATTCCTGCCAATGCTTCGTCGGCCATCTAGCAGCGCTCTTGCGGGTGAGAGCGAAATGGATCATAGGCTTTTTTGATAAAGAAAAAGCCTATGATCCATTTCGTGATTTAAGGTAGTTGAGTGCCTATTTCGGCTTTACGTTCATCCACACCACGTCATGAACAGATGCCTCTCCTAAGTCATAACGGCAGGTAGCATCAACCCGCATTCCGAAAGCGTTAGTTATCTTGCTGACATTTACCTTAACCTTGTTGCATGCCTTGTTCACGAATTCTATTGTGCCGTAGATAGTGCACGAATCGGCCATGAGGTATTTTCCTTCTTCCTGGATGTAGTCGCCTTCACTCCATCCGCACTCAGCAAATACCGGCGCACTCATTGACAGCAGGCTGAGCAGACACGCAACAGAAACGATTGTTCTTTTCAACTTTCGATCTCCTTTCCTTTGTTGGCTCCTGTGGATGCAAGGCGTGGGTACAGACGGAGCCTTCGGCTTTGATGCCTGCCATAGACACATACTTTATCCAAGGGCATGAAACTTCAAAACACCACATTACGGGAGCGGGACTTTACCATCCTTAGTTTCTTCTTGTAAAGCGAGTATTATGATATTTTCCTTTCCAGACATCATCTCGGGCATCCAGAGTGGTGCAAAACCTGCAGCATTGTGGGAAGAAGAAGGTAACCAGTGAGCACAATTCATACCGTGTCCGGCCACATCCGGCCAGGCTGCATATTCCTAACTTCATTTGCGGGTAACCAGTCCGCACCAGTTGCTGACGAGTCCCCCCATCCACATTCCCGCGATAGAGCACTCAATGCGGCAGGATGCACCCACCTTTGCCGTTGCTCTTCATGGAGCCGATGATGTGCAGCAGGTAGGCGAAGTCCCCCCTGCTTCGCGGGTAGATCTCCCCACTTGAAGCACTGGTATAGATCGGTGGACGGGATGAGGCCCGTGCTCCAGGTCTTGTCGGAAAAGAGGGGATTGGCAACGACGTTGTCGTCAGGTTCTCACCTGCTCGTCATGTATTTAAATTTCGGTGCCGCCAGCGTGTTGCCCGAAAGGACTGGGAAGTTGTGCAGGATCATGTTCATCCGGGCGAGACCGGCGGTGCTCACGTCCTGCCCTTTCAGGGTGATGTGCTGTCCCCGCCCTGATCCGACACCTCCAGCAGCAACTACCCCGAACCGAGGGTCGTAGGCGCTGGTGGACGCCACGGAGCTGGAAGGGGAGATGCCGACGACATTGGCGATGATGCGGCTGACCTCGGAGGGACAGCTCCGGCTTCTTAAAGATGCTGATCACGTTGGTGGCGGTCCACCATCGACCGCTCCTCGCCGAGCTTATTCGGACTTCTCGAAGAACTGCGCCGAACACGACGACATCCTCGGAGACGCCTACGAATACCTCTGCGGCACTTGCCAGCGAGAGCGGCAAGAGCAAGGGGCAATTTTACACGCATAGACGCCAACTCCCGCCTCGCCCGCAGCGACTTCCCCAACTTCATCTGCACTCAAGGCAATTTTGGGGCATATTGGTCTACCGCACGATCGAAGGAGAACTGACGGAGCGGAAGCAGCTCGCGTATCAATAGGCCATGCCCAAGCGATAGACGCACTAGCATCGAAAACAACTATCACACACATTGCTTTTACGCTTGATAGATAGTACTATCAGAACATCTTAAGGATAAATGATTGAAGAAAGAGAGGCTGCCATGAGGGACGGCAAGATAATTGGTTACGCTCGGGTGAGCACCACGGAGCAGCATCTGGAAGTCCAACTGGAGCAGTTGAAGGCGGCAGGGTGCAGTAAGATTTTCAGCGAGAAGAAGAGCGGGGTCGATGCGAAGAGAGTCCAATTGGCGAGCATGCTGGATTATGTGCGGGAAGGGGACCAGGTGGTGTGCTGTAAGCTGGACCGCATTGCCCGGAGCACACAGGACCTATTGAACATCGTGGATGTGCTCACCGCCAAGGGAGTCAGTTTCAAGATCCTGAACATCAACCTGGACACCGGCACGCCTACCGGGAAGCTCATGTTGACCATGTTGGGCGCAATCGCCACATTTGAGCGCGAGATGATGCTGGAGCGGCAGCGAGAAGGGATTGCCAAGGCTAAGGCTCAGGGCAAGTACAAGGGCCGGGTACCTACAGCGCGGGCCAAGAGTGCCGAGGTGCTGCAACTACTGGAGCAGGGGAAGACGAAAAACGCGATTGCTGTCACTTTAGGCATAGGGGTTGCCAGTGTATATCGGATCGCAAAGGCCGCTAGGGGATAAGTATTCCCATAACTTCCTTCGGCAGCAGGGTTGTCAACGGCCCTGCCATCCCCCGCCTATCGCCCCATTGCTACTATCATTGATTCGCCCATGAAAACTGCTCGATTCGCAATCCTCATGCTGGACTTCGCCGCTAGCGTATCGGAGGCGGAGCCACCCGGCTCCGCCTCATCTACAACAACTCTCCTTCCCGTTAATTGCCCAGCTGAACCTTGTACGGCCCGTTCAGCTGCCCGGTGACCTCACTTCGGATGTACACGTCGTAGGTTCCGGCACTCCACCCTGTGGTCTTCCAGTTGAACTGCCAGTTATTGGTGATGCTGTCGTACTGGTACCCGCTAGTGCCGGTATCGTCCAACGCAATCGGCTCAGAATCGTCAACGTTACTTCCTGACTTGTAGATCAGCATCGTTGGTTTCGCAGTCGACGTGGGCAACACGGCGCCGGCATTGGACGTGTACTGCCATTTGAGCGGGACGGCACTTTTGATTTTGTATACCTTCTTGGGATCGTATGGAGCGAGCAGGCCATTGATTCCATAAGTAACCTTCACCGCAAAAGTGGTATTTTTCGCTACGTTGCCCGCCCTGTCTTTCCCAGTACAGGTAACGGTGGTAGCGCCTATCGGGAAGAGACTCCCGGATGTCGGCGTGCAGGTGGCGCTGCCAGTGCCATCGACGGTGTCGGTGGTGGCGGGGCTAAGGTAAGTGACCGCCGCGCCCGAGACACCGGTGGCCGTAGAGATGACATCCTCACGTCCTTCAATTACAGGGGCGATGGTGTCGGAAACAGTTACCAGGAAGATCGTGGGTGTTGCGGCATTGTTGGCTTTGTCGAGTGCACTGCAGGTAACCATTGTTGTTCCCAGCGCAAAGGTGGTGCCAGAAGAGGGAACGCAAGTGGCACGGCTTCTTCCGTCGACGACATCAACACTCTCGGGGCTATCATAAGTCACCACAGCGCCGCCGGGACCGGTTGCTTCAACAGTCACGCTGCCATGTGCAGCAATCGTCGGAGGCGTCGTGTCCTCTACCATCACCTTGAACTTCGTCGCCGTGGCAGCGTTACCTGCTTTGTCCGTTGCGTTGCAGATCACTTCGCTGATCCCCAAGCCGAACGTGCTGCCGGAGGCGGGAATGCAGGTAGCACTGCTTCTTCCGTCTACGAGGTCCACACTCTCGGGGCTATCGTAGATCACCGCAGCGCCGCCGGGACCGGTTGCTTCAACAGTCACGCTGACATGTGCAGCAATGGTCGGAGGCGTCCTGTCCTCTACCACCACGTTGAACCTCGTCGCCATGGCAGCGTTACCTGCTTTGTCCGTTGCGTTGCAGATCACTTCGCTGGTCCCCAAACCGAAGGTGCTGCCGGAGGCGGGAATGCAGTTGGCAGTGCCGTCTCCGTCCACCATATCCGAGGTGGTTGGGGTGCTGTAGGTTATTACGGCTCCGAAGGGGCCGGTTGCGTCGGCGGACAAGTCGCCGTGCTCTGCTATAGCCGGCGGAGTCGTATCCTCCACCGTGACTCTAAAGGCAGCCGCAGCGGAATTTCCTGCCCTGTCGGTGGCGCTGCAATTGACCTCGGTGCTTCCAAGTGGGAACTGCGCATCCGAAGCCGGCGTGCAGCTGACATCCACCCTACCGATCACATTGTCGGTCGCAGTCAAAGTAAAGGCTACCTTGGCTCCTGAGGGCGACGTCGCCTCATTCTTAAGATCAGCGGCGCCATCTATTACGGGGGCGGTGACGTCGAGAACCTTGACGTCGCACTCGGCAGTGCTGTACAGCCCGCCCTTGTCTGTAACCTTCAGCTCAAACTTCATGCTGTCGGACTCATTCGTAAGAAGAGGGGCAACAAGAGTGATGGAGGAAGCCGATGCTGGGTCGTAGGATGGAATGTCGGCGTTAGGGGGGCCATGGAGCTGCTTCCACTCGTAAGAGGCAATGCCATCCCCATCGCTGTCGCTCGAGGTGACACCGTCAAGGGTTAGCGAGGCGCCCTCGTTTACGCTCGAGGCACAGCTTAGCTGCGTGACCGGCGGGTCATTGAGCCACCTCACCGTAACTGTTTTTGTGACCGAGGAGGTAAGGTACCCGTCGGAAACAGTGAGCTGGAAGGTAAGTGAGGCCCCGTTTGGATACGGGACGGCGGGCGCTGTGAAGGTTGCAGTCGCCGGGTTCGATGGGCTTACCGTAAGGGCGGCGGGCGGTCCCCCTACCTGCGTCCAGGAATAGGTCAAGAAGTCACGCTCAGGGTCGGAGGTTCCGCTGCCGTCAAGTGTGACGGTTGTCCCCTCAAACGCCTCGCTCGGCACTACGACTGCGGAGGCGACGGGACTGCCGTTTGTGTTCTCTACCTTAACCGCGGTAGTAACCGTATTCACCAACGAGGAGCACTCGCCGACTCCGGTGACTTTCAGTTGGAAATTGAGGGTAGCTCCAGCCGGGCCCACGCTTGGAGCAGTAAACGATACGTGCGATGCGTTACTCTCGGAGAGCGTAACTGCAGGTCCGCCTATCTGGGTCCATTCGTAGGTTCCGGCATCCTTTGAAGGCTGCCCATTTAGCGTGACCACAGTCGCACTTCCGCGGGTAAGTTCCGGTACTGTTTGCATCGTTGGACTGATTTGCGCAGTCGGGCTTTTGCACGAACCTCCCGCATGGGCCGGGAGTGCTGGCAGTACCGCAAGCGCTGCGACAATACCCAGTAGAATTCCTTTAGTTCTCACTTGATTCCCCCTCCATTTGAAAGTGGCATTACACAAATCCAGCCTGCTTCTCCACCACACCCTTACACCCGTGCTCATCCCCCCGGAGAAAGCCGTAACACCGAGCATATGGCCACGGTGCCACGAGCAAAACTCATACCAATCAAAATTGCTATGAGAGATCGTACACTTAATCAAGAAGAACAGAATAGCAAAATCAGGAATGTAAAAAAGTCCGGCAGTAATAACTGAATACGTCAGAGGGTGTGTAAATAATCCCGACAGCCATTTCGCCTCAAAGCTGTACGAGCAGACATCGCTGATCAGCTCATCTTCACCATGCCACGTGCGACCGCGACACTGGAAGGTGAAATGAGTTGGAGCGCCAGCACGAGGGGGGCGGCTTAGGCTAAAGTCAGGGGGAAAACAGGGGACCGTGGCCACACCGAGGGCGAAGAGTGCGAAGTGCTGAGACTATTAAGGGAAGACTAAAAAAAGCGGTCGCACCGATGGGAATAGGGTTTGCCGGGGGATGCGAAAAAGCACACCCGTCCTTCAGCGCCTGCTGAACCATTGCGACAAGGACGTGACAGAGGGATCAACCATCGAGGGTGAAACACGCCAAGGCGGTCCGCCTTTACCCATCGGGGGATGAAAGCCGGTACTAACGGTAACCAGCCGCCAGAGCGGCCTTTTATCCTCCGCCTTTACTCGTTACTCATGACTTTACGCAATACGGACATGCCTTGCCGGCAGGACTCTTGTGAGGCTGATGCCGATACCCGTCTCCGCGGAGCGGGATTGACATCTATTTACCAATGATATACATAAAAGAAAGCTAATCTATATCTAATGGAGGGCGACGACATGGGCCTTAGGGTCGTGACGGCAGACCATCATCCGATGTACCTTATGGGTCTTAATAGCATATTGGCATCCGAAGGGCATTTCGTAGAGGAAAGCTGTTCCGGTGCCAATGAAGCGGTCGAGGCGGTTAGACGACGCATGCCGGATATCGCAATTGTTAACCTACATCTGGAAAATGACAGTAGTGGAATGGAGGTAGCACGGGTCATCAATACTGAAATCCTGCCGACCCGGCTAATTCTCTTGGTGGCCCAGCAGAAAGAACGGGAGACCGTCGAAGCGATGGCTGCAGGCATTCAGGGAATCATAACCAAGGAGATGGCGCCAGAAGAGATCCTGGAGTGCATCAGAACGGTGCATGAGGGACAAACTTGGCTCGGGCGCTCCACAGCCATAAGAGCGGTGGAACATCTGCTTAAGGCCCAAGTGTTCGAAAAGTCCCTAACCAGACGCGAGATTGACTTAGTAAGGATGGTAACCAGAGGACACAGAAATAAAGAAATAGCAGACATACTCTGCATAAGTGAGGGAACAGTAAAGGTCCACTTGCACAATATCTACAAAAAGTTACGGGTAGATGGCCGCATCGGACTCCTACAGTATTGGTGTTCTCCTGTCGCTCATTACCACACAATGATGTGGTGACGGAGTAGATTCATTCGGCTCAAAAAGAGAGGTAAGTCGTGGGGTCGAGACTGGGTACATTAAGGTCTGAGATATGCCGGAGGTTGACGCATACACTTTGCTCCACCCTCAAGGAGTTCATCTCAAGGATGCACTACGGGCCAGTCAGGAGTATCAGTCATCGGGTCTGAGGTCATCTGCCCCTCCCTGCCCCTGTCTGAGCACCTCCCTAGCAGCCCCCTAGGGCAAAGAACAATGGCTTGGACGTGTAGCACCGGCTCTGAAGCGATGACTAAAAAGCCTACAAGGGGTTGAGGCGCCGGCGTCACGCGTGAAGCACCCAAAATCATCATTGATGTTGACTTGTGTTAGAGCGGTATTAATGTATATACACTGTTGTTCATTTTAATTTTATTTCAGGAGGGGTGTCATGTGGACAAGCATCTCGAGAGTTCTTCCCGTAATACTAGCCGGGCTTATTTTAGGCTGCGGAGGTGGCGGAGGTGCCGGAACCGCCAGCGATCCCCCTGTTGAGCTTAACAAAGATACTACACCTCCAGCAGTCATCTACACCACACCTGCCGCCGAAACGATGGGTGTAACTATCAACAGTGCCGTGACGGTAACCTTCTCAGAGCCCGTGGACCCTGCCACGATCTCTAAGGAAAGCTTCAGTATCGTGGGGGTAGAAGGGGTTGTCTCCTATGATGCAGCGTCGAAGACCGCGACGTTGGCACATCACGGACTGATCACCGATTCCACCTACACGGTAACTGTGAGCAGCACAGTAAAAGATCTGGCTGGCAACGGACTTGCTAAGCCGTACACGTGGACGTTCACCACGGGGCAGTCCGCCGACACAACGGCGCCGTCAGTGAAAGGGTGGGTGCCAGCGGCGCAGGCGACGGTACCGGTCAATTCTGCGGTTACGGCTGTTTTCACAGAACCGATGGACGTAGAATCTGTCAAAGACGCCTTTTCTCTAGTTGAACAAGGGACACTTCAACCTGTTCGCGGCTCCATTGAGTACATTGCGGGAACCGCCACCTTTAAGCCATCAGAGAGCCTCAAGCCCAACACGACCTATACCGCGAGCATAGCCGCAAGTGCAACGGACCAGGCAGGGAACCCACTCGTACTAGCCAATGCCACGTGGACTTTCACCTCCAGTGCTGGTCCAGACGTTACCCCTCCCGAAGTGATAAACGGTTCAGAAATACCAGCCAACGGGGCAACTACCGCTTCGGGTGTTTCACCGATTTCGGTTGCCTTCAATGAGCCCGTCTACCCATTCATCTTTGGCAACGTGAATGGCGTCCCGGGCCTCATAGTTTATGATTACATAGCCTACCGCTTCACAATGATCCCTTCGCAGAAGCTCGCTCCAGGTCGTTACAGCTCAAGTATCCAGGCGAAGGACCTTTCATCGAACAAGATGACCAAACCGTTTACTTGGACGTTCACAGTCGCCTCCCAATGACATACAACGATAAGAAGGGGACAGGTTCCTCTACAGGAAAAGGGAACATGTCCCCTTTTGCGCGTTGCCCAAGACGTGTCCCGCCTCCAGCGACCGTTTCAAAGACACGACTTGGCACGGTACATCCGCTAGACAGTAGAAGGAACCGATACAATAGCCAGACTATGCAGCGATAAGGCAAAAATGCGGAAAGCTCGCATATCATCTGGGCTGTTTATGAATACCAAGACCGGAAGTATTGTAAAGCTCCGAGGCACAAGAACCACCCTTTCGATATCGCCGCCCCCAGGCTGACACCCTGAGCCGTCAAAATTCCCGACAACGTCATGGAAGCATCCTTAATTTTGCCCTGCGCTGTCAGCCTCGCCGCGCCTCACTATTGTCGACGACTTCACGAAAGAGTGCCCAGCACTGGAGGTGGACCACTCGCTGCCAGCGCAGCGTGTAACCCGTGTCCTGGACCGTCTCGCACTGACTCGCGGACTGCCCGAGAGGATCATTATCGATGACGGTCCGGAATTTATGAGCAAAGCTATGGATGAATGGGCTTTGTAAACAACGTCCGCTTGCGCTTCATCGGATCTGGAAAACCCGTGCAGAGTTGCTTCATAGAAAGGTTTAACGGCAAGTTCCGCGAGGGATCCTGAACGACAATGTCTCCAGGGCGCTACACGATGCCATGCGTAGGATCGAAGATTGGCGCGTCCTTAAAGTGGTCCTGTAAAAGGCGGGAGGTCACGAACTCTCATAGCCCTGGCCTCGCCTCTTGCGGAAAGTGTATGCCCCTTCTTTACGCTTTGCGCGATCGGCCCCGTCGGCAGTTTTTTTCACAGCCTCTACAATAATGAGAACGTCTGCCCCGAAGATGAGAATAGCCTCTATGGTTCCAGCTACATGTTTTGTTGAATACAAGGATTGCAGGTCTAGGCACAGTGTGTGGGTGTAAACCATGTAAAGGAGTATTTACAAATACTGCCCCTTTTCATGCTTTACACGGACCACATTGATCCTCCTTCATGACTCGAAAGGCTCAGCAATTCTAATATGGCCATTACCGGAATAGAAGTTGCAGTACTGCGGCCAAGGGCGATAGTCGTCACTTCATATTCGGGAGGTTCCACAATGAGGAAATTGTTTAGAGGATTAGTAGCAACACTGGCAGTTGGCTTGGCGTTCGTCGGGAGTGTCTGGGCGACTCCGATAACGTTCACCCCCGACTTGGCGGGGTCGTCAGTAACCGTTTCCGACTCGGCACCCTTCGGTACCCTTACTGCAAATTTGGTTCTGAGTCCGGCTTCTTTCACACTCGGCGACGGTGCAATCAAGTCGCTCGACTTTTTCACCCTCTCAGCATCGGGGCTGGCTATAAACAGAAGCTACACTGTTGCCGCAACCCTCGCGTTTCTTGACCCCTTCATCACTGCAACTGGAAGTGGCGGTGGCGTTTTCTCGACCCTTTTCGGAGTCCTCTCCGGGGGAACCCTTACCTGGAATCCAGCCACCTTACCCGATACCTTCCACCTTGCAGACGGCAACGTGGTTACCGTTGACTTCGAAAACGGATGTGCATTCGGTTTCGGCAATACAGCAACTGTCCATGCCTATATCACCAACGACTCGGCGCCAGTACCGGAGCCGGGCACCGTCCTTCTTCTGGGCGCTGGTATCTTCGGCATAGCCATCTGCAGACACCGGCGGATGCAGGGCCGAACAGAAGACGTGTGAGCTAAGAGATAAACAGAAAAGAGTGACGCTATGCCTTTACCGTATGACTTTTCACCCAATTGTTCACTCCACCATTGTGACCGACTCAATGAACCTGATTCTACCTTTTCCAGGTCATCAAGACGAGAAAGGATGACCCAGGGGCTCACTTTACGTCTCGAGGATTCTCAGCCTTTTGTACAGACCCCCTGCCCATTTTTATGGTAGGGGGTCTGCTATGTCTGGGGATGTTCCCTACATGGATCTAGGGTGCCATAGCCCGTCGATGGCGCTAAAGTTGAACTTCTGCAGGGAGTGAAATGGGACCACTGTTTTATTTCAGCATGATTTGGACGTTCGAGCCGTTTGTGATGAACAATTGCGAACGGAGGAAAGCAGATCGCAAGAAGCCCGAGAAGAGAAGGTTTCCATCCTCAGCGATAGCCGGAAGCCATAGCTTTGTACTGCCAAAGTCCTTAAGAAGACGGTTCTTCCCGGGGGCTTGCAGGCACCCCTTAAGAGAGGCTAGTGCTATGGCTGGGGAAGGGTATTTGAGTTAGGCACTCTTGGTCCACGGGATCCCGGACTTTGCGGAGGAGCTTAGCTCGGGAACTCCCAGGGTTGGCCCCTAAGAGAGCCCCCAAAATCCTTTCGACACCACACTTGCTGTTCCCCTCTAGGTGGTCACCGTCTTACAGAGTGCGCCAATTCAAGCCGGGCTCACGCCTCAGGAAGTCGTCCGACATCGTGGGCTCGTTGGAGGCCACCCCGCAGGCAAGGCACCTGAAAGCGTCGGCGGGGTTGCTGGCCCAGTTGTGCAGCGGCTGCGAGGTAAAATCCCCGGTGGTCACATTCCACTTCTTGCGGTACTCGTCAAGCGCGGCGATCAGCCGCTCGCAAGCTGCGGAGTCGAACCAGCACGACGCCAGGAAGTTGCGGACCTCCTCGATACCGTCCTCGATTGACTGCGTGCGCTCGACGGTGATGATGCTCCTCAAGCCCAACTCGTATAGCTTGTCCTCCCGAGAAACCGCATCGTTTAGGCTCCGCACGCTGGCGTCATGCGGCAGGTAGTGGCGCCCGTAGGTGTACGGTTTGTCCTGCAGCATCTTGGTGTAGTGCGCCAAGCCTTCGCCGGAGCACTCATAGTAGTCGATGATCCGATTCTCGCTCCCCGCCTTCTGCCGGAACACTATGCATGTGGTATCCGACATTCCCAGATCCCACGCGGTATCGACCTTGAGCCGCGGCTCCCATGGCACCTCGGCGAAACGTGGCGGAAATTGCTGGCGCAGCCTGGTCATCTGCTGCTTGTAATACGCCCCCTTGATTGTCTTCTGGAATGCCTCTTCCGGCGTGGACGGGAACTCCTGAAACATCATGTCCAAGCCCTGCTGCGCCCGCTTGTGGACGTACCAAGCTTTTTGCTGGTCATCGAGATCAATCCCGTGTTTCTCTTTGAGCTCTGCAAAGTACTCGTGCAGCTCCTGAGTGATTGTCACACCCTTGGGGTCCATGCGGTTCTTGGCGTCAAGCTGCCAGCCAAAAAAGTGCAGGTGCATCTGCAGCATGGAGGGGACTTTCCCCTCCAGCGCGCGGTTCTTAGCTGCCTCACAGTAGTTGTAGAAGTCGCCGGATCTACCTTCTGCCGTGGACTCAATAAAGATATGTTGTCCTACCTTCGCGGTGTTGAGGGCTCCCGCCTTGATCTCCAGCGCCTTTTTGGGGAATTGCGCGCAAATTTTGCCGTACTCCGAGATATGGATGTACTGGTAGGTACCGCCCCTGAGTGACACGCCGCAGGTGATCCATGAGCCGTTGGCAAACATAATTTCTTCCGAGGAGTCTCGTCCCCCCGCCGCCTTGCCTGCCGGAATCAGCGTGCGCAACCACTTGGGAAGATTGTTGTAGGCGAATTTTATCTTGTGCTCGAAGAAGCTCTTCGCGTCATCCTGCCGATGGGCGACGATGCCGCAATGAATATTGCCCCCCTTGGAGAAGAGGCACAGATCCAGGAACAGGATACAGATAAAGGTTGTGACGCCGTGTTGGCGGCTCTTCAGGATGATGTTCTGATACCACAGGTTGTCCAGGAGCATCTGCTGCACCGGGCGTAGTCTGAAGGTTACCTTCTGCCCGTCCTCATCAATCACGCTGTAGAGGTTGTTCAAGCGCCAAAGCTGATCCCCAAGTTTCTCCTTTAGTTCTATCTGTTCCGGCGTCATTCGTACTCCCCCTCGTCGTTCGGTTTCATTTCGATAACCTTGTACCGTTTGGAGAGCGCCATAAGGGGCGGGGCGCTGTCAGTTATCTCCGCCAACACCTCGGCCAAGTCCCCGAGAACATCCCCAGCTGCTTTGGTGTCCGCCTTCTCCACGAAGAGCCGGTGATTCTTGCCGAGCATCTCTAGGGCGCGCAGCCGGTCGGGAAGCTTGATGTTCGAAATCACGCAGATGCCGTCTTTCTCTTCCCCTATCACTGTCGCCTTGGTTGTGAAACCCGCTATCATACGGGCCGCATCCGGCGAAAGCTCATCGAGAGGCTTGAGGCGCCCATCCGCGTCGAACATTTCGCGGGGGTCGTAGGTGGCGATGTGGGCGATGTGCTCAAGCACCTGGTCGGCACTGAGAGTTAACCTGGCCATGCGAGCGGCATGGAGTTCGGCAATACGCGCAGAAATGTCAGGATTTGTCAGGAGCTCGTGAGCGCTTCTTCGCGCCGCCTCATAGGAGCTGTGAGGGTACACCCGCTGATACGCGCGCGTGGCGTTCCCATCCATCAGGTACTCCACGCAAAAGCGCTGGTGACGGTCTTCTAAGGGCATTGCCTCTGGGGCAGGTGCGGGCGCCGCTGCCGTCTGCATGCGGTGAGACGTAACAGGTTTGCGCGGCGGTTTTGTAACAGGCTTTGTAACAGGTTTGCCCACGCCGCCCAGCGCCTCCACCACCTTCTTGTTCGTCCATAGGCGTGCCCCCTGCACTCGGGCGGTTGCCTTGGAGTAACCAGCCTGGAGTGCTGCAGCGGTCTTCGCCTTGGCGCGGTCCGCAGGCGGCAACGCTAGCAGATAGTCCACGAACTTCTGCTGCTGAGGGGTAAGTGCCGGGGACATTGGCTCAATCCTCTTCGTTCTTGCCGTGCTTGCTCTCGGTGGCGGCGCCCCACAGGTCTAGCGCGGCGCCATCGGCTCCCTCAGGGGGCGATTCCGCTAGCCCATTTCGGTACAACGTGGAGAAATGGATCAGCGGCTCCGGATCAGCCTGTATTTCCTTGATCAGAAGCGCTAGTGCATCTGTATCACCGACCTTCGTGGCGGCAAGTGCTTTCAAGCCATCCACAATTTCCTCATACGTCATGTCCGCCGTACACATACTCTCGTCCACAGGCTTCCCTCCATTCCCGTTGTCCGCGTCTGCCCACTGGAATTTCTTCCCCGAGAGGCGGTCTTTCTGCTCCGAAAGGGCTAGCGAATACCAAGCAGCGAAATCTTCAGATTCAGAGAGCCAGCGAAGCGTCACCTGGAACGTGGGCCAGCGCCAGTCCTCCTCACAGATGGACTGCAGCGACTGCCCCTTGCAGACCCTATTGCAAATCTGCTCGCACAGCTCTAAATCCAGTTTCACCGGGCGGTCGACGAACGCCACGTTGCTCTGCCCTTCAGTGGTGCCTGTTTTCTCCGCCTGCACCAGGCCTTCCACCACCTGATCCTGCTGATCGATGTTCGTGCTCATGTTCATGCTCTCCTTCGTCTCTTTTAGTTGATCTACGTCTCCAAGTTATAGGCGCATCAAGATGAGGCTTTGCTGGTGCGCGGCGCCTCATCCTGTGCGTTTTCCGGTTTTGCAACCTCTATAGAGGATGCAAAACCGGAAAACCTAAATTGGTGCGTATGAGATGGCATTATTGATTCCCCGGGTGGTGACCGCCCAGTGGACGCCCTCCCCCTTTTTTAAAAGCGCACGAATCTTTCTCGCGCTCCCAAAATCAAAGTCGTGACGCTCTGCCGCTGCGACAACTGCAGACTGGTTGGGGCCTATGCCATCGTACATGGTGCCTATAATTGACTGCAGATGGTCAATTGCCACCGCCTCCGGATCCTCTGCCAGAGTAAAGAGCTCATCCTCTTTGTCGAATCTAAGATACACTCTGTGTGGTCGGTAACGGGACTTCTTTCCTGTGCCGAACCGGTAGATTTTTTCAATTGCATCAATGTCATCGACCTCCTCTTCATCGCCATCCCTTCGTGTCTGGAAGAGAGCTACTACGTGATCGCACAAATCAAGGATGGCTCCGCTGCCCTTGAACTGCCGATCATTCGACTTTGGTGTATGGTGCAGAACAATGACCGTAGCGCCGGCGTCTCGTAGGTTTCGAAGCCTGCGCATGACCAAGGACATCACCTTCGAATCATTCTCGTCGCCGCTATGGGCGCTCCTGAGCGTGTCGAAGATGAAGAGGGCACCTGGATACTTCTTGAGGATCTCCTTGTATACCACCCACCCCGGCTCATCCAATCCAGGAGGATTAGAGCTGGAGTCCCAAAAAAGGACACCGTCAACAGCGGTCCTCTTGGCACGCTCACTTAGGACCGGCAGGCTGTTCTCGAAGTCGATCACAATGACTTTTGTTTTCACCGTAGACATTCCAAAAATCGGAACACCTTTATCGATCGCCGCAGCCATCATCATAGAAAGAGTAGTCTTCCCGATCCCACCTCTTCCAAATAGGACAGTCACGCAATCGCGAGGAATAAGATTGTCAACGATCCATTCAACTTTTACGTCGAGTGCACGAAGGTCCTCTCCAGTCCGTAGCAGTGACACCCCGTTCTCGCTATTTCCCGGCAAAGGCGTTGTCAGAGCCTTCACAATTTGTTTCTGCAGCGCGAGATCACCTGGATTTTCTACCAGTTGAGAGGCAAGTTGCTGTACGGAGCTTTCGTTAGCATGCTGTACAACGAGTTTGGCAAGGCGTGGAGCATGTATGGAAAGGACATCCGTTTCCGAAAGCTTTGCCGCCAGCGCCAATAGGTCCCTCCGCCTGCATTTATCTGCGAGGTGCTCGTCAAGCAGAGATAGCGGGATTGGACCTGCCAGGGGCTTGAGCCTCTGAATTGCGGAAAAGATGGTCCGGATTTCACCGTCTTGGAAATGATGCGGCTCCAGCCACATCATCTGGGAGAGAATGCTGCCATCGGACATAACCGCCCCTAACAGTTCTCGCTCAGCGGATACAGACGCGGGAGCCAAAGCTAGCCCTCCTCACTCGTGGAACGCCGGCCTCTGCTGCGCATGTATACTTCGACATCCTCTTCCCTATAACGCACAGCACCTCCCCGTCCATCCGACATCTTCACGTACGGAATGCCGCCGCCACTCCAGCGCTTCCGCCGCAACCAATGGACACTCATTTTGACCCTCTGCGATACCTCGTGTTCGGTGAGCAAAGCCATTTACGCCTCCAAGTGGGAATTGACCCAGTCGTCGAAGCTTTCAGCGTCAACAAGGAGTCGCTTACCATGTTGCCCCCAGCGGCAGGCCCCATATTCTGCCAGTTGAGGTGGCACAGGGGTTTTAATGGAAAGAGGAAGCGGAGTTAGGCCGCCTACGGGTAGTTGAACTCCTCCGGGACACTGTGGCGGCTGCGAAGACCCAAAGCCACCACCCTGTCCGCCCGGCTTTTTCACGAATATTGCGCTGCCGCCACTCCAACGCATCCGCCGCAACCACTGGACACTCATATTGATCATCTGGACTACCTCCTGCTCGGTGAGCAAAGCCATTTACGCCTCCCGGTGGGAATTCACCCACTCGTCGAACTTTTCCTCGTCAACAAGGAGGCGCCTACCAAGTTTGATGACAGCGCAGGAGAGGCCATTTCGTGCGCGATTGAACAGGAACCAGCGGATCGAAGCCTCGGTAAGATACGGCCGGGTGTGAGCGAGTTGCTTGATAGTGAGTTTCATTGCAACATCTCCTTGACTACTTATTTATAAGTGGATATGTGTAGTACATCATAATTAAGTGGAGGTCAACTTATTTTTAAGTGGGCACGTGTGGAGAGGTTTTGATGGGCAAGGGAAGAGGAGGCGGAGTTACACCACCTAGGGTAGTTGATCTCCTGCGGAAGGCTGTGGCCGCGAAGAGTCAAAGCGCCGTAGCTCGCGAGGCAGGTCTCACGCTGCTTACTGTACAGCGTTATCTGAAGGGCATCGGAGAACCAACGACTGCGACTCTAAGTAAATTGTCGACATTCTTCGGAGTATCAATATGGTGGCTGCTGGGGGTGGAGGAGCAAATGCCTCGGTTCAGGTTCGAAGACCTGCTTTACCAGATTAAACCCGAGAAAACTGTCCCGAGTTTTAGGTGCATGCTGGCAATAGCAAGTTGTCGCGGATTTGAGGGAGCCTCCTACGACAGCGAGGCCTTCAGTCACGAAAAGTTTGCCTTCCTAAAGGAATTGCTCCCAATTCTCGAAAGGGTACCGGATGATAAACTGCTGGAATTTAAGGAATACGCAGAGAGTCTGGCTGAAATAGACGTGCACCCATGATCCCGTCGGATACAAGTAGCATCCTACCTATGAACTACCTATGACAGATTTACCCGGAGCTAAGTCCTTCTATGTAAAGGAGTTACATTCCACAGGAGTTGTTGATCTGGAACCTCACCTAGATCTCACTTCCACAAGTGAAAAGAAGCGAAAGCCTGTGCCTCTGAGAAGGGGCACAGGCTTTTTCGTTGCAGCCGCGGACTTTGCGGTCCCACGTGCATTGGCCACATACGATGTAGGCCGAGATAAGCCGCCACGCGTTCCCGGCGCGCGGCGTCAGGCTTGACATTGTCACATTTGCACCACTTGCGGGGTCAGGCTTTGCATTTGGTGATTTGATGGCCAAATGCGAAAATGCAAAGCCTGACCCCGCACATGGCGTTCCCGGCGCCCTACTTCAACCGGCAGATGCCGGAAACGCTTCCCTTATTCCGGCCTACTTTCACCTCGCTCTCCACCGCCATCGTCACATGACCAGCCCAACCGCGATCGTGCTGTATCATCAATGACCTCACGCACCTTGTTGGCCAATGCCTTCACCGAGAAGGGCTTCTGGATGAAGTGGATCCCTTTCTCCAGGAGTCCCGTCTCGGCGACGACGTCGCTTGTATAGCCGGACATGTACAAAATCCGAGTTTCGGGGAATCTGGACTGCACGAAGCAATACAGGTCATTGGCACTCATGTGCGGCATGACCACATCCGTCAGAAGAAGCTGTACCTCCCCCCCATGCTCTTCCAGAAGCTTTAACGCCTTCTTTCCGTCTTCAGCCACAAGCACTGTGTAACCCAAACTGCCAAGCACGGTCTCAGTGAGAGATCTCACTATCTCGTCATCTTCAACCAGAAGTATGACTTCCGTGCCGCCGACAATCTCGGTACTGCCGGACTCTGCCGCCTCGACGGCTGTTTCACCTGCACACGGGAGGTAGACCTTGAAGGTCGTGCCGCGCCTCGGCTCGCTGTACACCAAAATGGAGCCGGAGTGCTGTCGCACGATGCCGTAGACGCTCGCCAACCCCAAGCCCGTTCCCTTCCCCGCCTCCTTCGTCGTGAAGAACGGCTCGAAGATCCGGCGCTGCGTATCCTGATCCATGCCGCAGCCGGTATCGCTGAGGGCAAGGACGCAGTAAAGGCCGGGGGTGACGTCCTGATGGATGGCAGCCTCCATCTCGTCGAGTTCCGCTCTCCACGACTCGATGATCAGCCTCCCGCCCCTCGGCATCGCGTCCTGTGCGTTGACGAGAAGGTTCAGGATGACCTGCTCGATCTGGCCCACGTCCGCCTCTATCACGAGCGGGGTAGCCGCCGGCTTCAGCTCTATGGTGATGTCCTCACGGATCGTGCGCCGCAAAAGCTTTATGAAGTTGGCCACCACATCGTTGAGGTTGACCTTGCGGAATTCCAGCGGCTGCTTCCTGCTGAAGGCGAGAAGCTGCTTCACGATGTCGCGCGCGCGGTTGCAGGCGTCCATGATGTTGTGGACGTAGGCTGCGGGCTTCTCCCCGCTGTCCAGGTGCCGCAGCAGCAGGTCGCTGTATCCGAATATCGGTACCAGCATGTTGTTGAGATCGTGGGCGACACCGCCGGCGAGCCTGCCGATCGACTCCATCTTTTGCGCCTGGTTGAACTGCTCTTGAAGTTTTTCCTTCTCGTTCTGGATCCTGAGATAGTCTGTTATGTCCCGCTTCACGGCGACAAAGTTGACGATCTCCCCCTCGAAGTCGTAGACGGGACTGATCGTTGCCTCCTCCAGAAGATCGCTCCATCCTTTGCCTTGTTGACGAGCCGGCCATGCCACTGGCAGCCGTCCAGAAGAGTCCGCCACATCTCCGCGTAAAAGTCCGCGGGGTGCTCTCCGCTTTTCAGAATCCGCGGATTGCAGCCGAGTGCCTCGGCCCGCGTGTATCCGGTAAGCTTTTCGAACGCGGGATTGACGTAGTGGATGGAGCCATCCCTGTCAGTGATGACAATGACCTCTCCGGCCTGCTCAATGGCTGACATGAGGCGATCCCGTTCGACAGCGGAATGCAACCGCTCCCGGCATGCCTGGACTTCCCGCTGGCGGAGGACCTCCTCTGAAAACCTTCGGCACCGCAGCAGTACCTCCACCCTCGCGTGAAACTCAGCCTTCAGGACAGGCGTTGTTATGACGTCGTCTATCACGTGCCACAGGCTGGCCGTGATAAGAGTGACTTCCTGGCGCGTCGTCAGCAGCAGGACGGGAAGGTAGATGGTCTCCTCCATCTGCTGCCATTCAGCGATATGCGCCTTCATCCGCGCCAGCGTCGGCCCATCCACGACGCAAAGATCACACCCGTCGGGAAGGGGCCCGCCATCGCCTTCGGCGGCACAGACGTCGTACTCTTGCCCTATACACTCCGTCAGGAGAGTGCGGTCACGCCAGTTGTCCAGCAGCAGCAGTATTGTGGCCCTTTTGCTCTCCATACTACTCTGACTCCTTCATGAAGCCGCGGATGGTATCCGCCAGTTCACGCATCACGAGAGGCTTCGCCAGAACCGACTGGGCGCCGTGGGCAATGCCGAGTTTGGTAACCTCCGAGCTCTGGCGAGGCGAGATCACCAGCAGCGGGATGTCGTCGGCATTGAGCCTCGTGCACCGCTCCCAAATGGCCCGGTCGAAGCCGGTGATGTCAACGAGGGCAAATCCACTCTGGCATCCTGTGGTAAGCGCGGCGTCCAGATCCTCCAGGGAGTCGGCGCGGCTCACGGCATAGCCGAGGCTCGTTATGAAGTTGAAAAGAATGTCCTGGTTGCGCCTGTTGCTCCCCACGATGAGTACAGCTCCGCGGCTGCCGCTCATGCCTCACCCCTCTTGTTCCATGCAGGGACGCCACTGAGAATGCCCCGCAGCTCTAACAGCGGCTCCCCGATCCGGATCCCCTGCGGTGTGATCTCAAATTCGCGCAGCGTCTTCTCGAAATTGCTGAGCCGCTTCTTCAGCACGCCGATCGCCTTCCGGAGATGCCCGTCGATCTCGAGGTAACGGAGGAAAATGATGTTGTCCGACAGATAGCTGATATCGACGTCGGTGACACGGAAATCCCCCGTCAGCTGAGTCGTCTCGATCGCCAGAAGTACAGCGACGCCCATGTTTTGCAGGTACTTGCAGAGGGCGTGCAGATGGGCGACAAGCTCGCTGCCGCGCATGCAGAGCCTGTAGCCGGACACGCTGTCGATCATCACCACGCGCACGTTGTCTTCTTCGACCTGACTCCGCACTTTTTTGGCGAACTCGTCGGGAGAGTAGCGCAGCGGCTCGATCCGCTCTATGCGCAGCATCCCCTGGTCCACCAGTTCCCGGGCGTCCATTCCGATAGACTGCGCGCGATACAGCATGAGACTTACCTCTTCTTCAAAGGAAAAGAGGACAGATCGCTCTCCGCGCTCGGCCGCCTCCTTCATGAACTGCAGCCCGACGGTTGTCTTTCCGACACCGGTGGGGCCCGACAGAAAAGTGACCGTCCCTCTCTCGACTCCCCCGGAAATGAGATCGTCCAACTCCGCCACTCCGGAGGGAATGGTGTCGAGAGAGAAGACCACGTTGTGAGCCTTGGGAACGAGCCGGGGATACACCTCCATGCCGTGCACGCTCAACCGCATGGAGTGCGTGTTGCCCATGAAATCGGACCCGCGCAGCTTCTTGACGCAGACGCTGCGTCCTCCCTCCTCGTCGAAGAGGAGGTCCAGGATGCCGTCAGCCATGAACTGCAGATCCTCGTCGGGGTGGGCAGTGCTGCTCTCCGAGGTAAAGACGACGGTAGCGCCCTGCTCCGTCAGGAAACGAAGGAAGGAAAGGACTTGCTTGCGGAACTGGAAGATGTCGGTGGAGAGGTACCTGAACTGGGTGAGCGGGTCCAGGAAGACCCGGGTGGGGTTGTGCTTGAGGACAGCTTCGGTGACGCGGTTGGCGAACGGCTCTCTTTCAACCTCAGCGGGGGAGAAGATGTCGTATGTCTGTACTTCGGTAAAGTAGTCGGAGGGAGGGCTCATGTCGAGGAAGGCAACGTCGTCAAATCGAAGCCCCAGCGTCCGGGCGCTCTGCCGGATGCTCTCTTCGGCCTCGTCCAGGCTGATGAAGAGGGTCTTCTCACCCAGCCGCGCCCCCTCCGCGAGAAACTGCATCCCCAGAGTAGTCTTTCCCGTCCCGGGACCGCCTCGCACCACATACGTCTTGCCAGCTATCAGCCCCCCTTCCAGAATTTCATCCAGCCCACCGACTCCCGTTGAAATGCGCACACCTGCTTCTCTCATTCACACCCCCCTCATTTGATGCTGATACAGTATCAGTGGTATAGTGAGGAAGTTGTAACAAAGATTTCGGCAGTTTTCTCTGAGTAAAGTTAAGAAAATTGTGAGAGATCGGCTTTATCTCCTATATTTCTCTTCACACATCCAGTACGGACAGAAAATCCGCAGCGATATCGGGGAGGGAAAGGATTGTGGTTGAAGCAGATTTAGCGAAAGGAATGCACTGAGGTGCTAAACTGGGATCCGAATACAGCAGCGGGGGTGGATTCTATTCTTAATTGCACCAGTTGATGTAAAAGCAGGACATGACAGGCAAATCTGGTAGTGTGTGAAGCGCGACCAACACATACCCCAGGAGGAGCCCGCCATGTCCCACACCCATCTTACAGAAAATGAGCGATATGTCATCAGCCATTTGAAGGTGGCGAAATTTAGCCTTCGCGAAATCGGCCGTAGGCTTGGACGCCATCACACAAGCATCATGCGCGAGATTGCGCGCAACGGCCCGACATACCCCGATGGAGTTTACTGGTACACCTTCACGCATGGCACTGCGCTTAAACGTCGTCACCAGCCCAGGTCTTTCCGGCGGCAGGACAACGCCGATCTGGTCGCTTACGTTGAAGAGAAATTGATGCTGGATTGGCCACCTGAAGCCATTGCCGCCAGGCTCAAAATGGATTTCCCAATGGACCGGGCGATGCGCATCAGTCATGAAACCATCTACCGCTGGATTTACCTAGACGCCAGAGAAGGTGGCGAGCTTCACAAGCATCTTCGCCGTCGGAGGCGGAATCGCCGTAGGCAAACGCGCTACTGCGCAGGACGGCGGTTCATTCCGGGTCGAGTCTCAATTAAGGAGAGGCCGGCAGTAGTTGGTACCAGAGAACGATTTGGGGACTGGGAAGGCGACACGCTGCACGGTGCGAAAGGCGCAGGAAACCTTGCCACGTACGTTGAGCGCAAGAGCCGCTTTTTACTTGCCGCAAGACTCGCAGACAGAAGGGCCGCAACCATGACGGATCATAGCGCGAGGTGCTTCAGCCCTCTGCCCGAGATCCTCTGCCAGACAGTAACCGTTGATAACGGTAGTGAGTTTGCGGAATTCAAAGATCTGGAAACTAAGACAGGGCTTACCGTGTATTTCGCGGATCCTTATGCGTCTTGGCAGCGTGGCACCAATGAGAACACAAACGGCATCTTGCGGCACTACTTTCCGAAGGGGTTCGACTTCAGGACCCTATCAGAGGAAGAAATTCAGCAGGTCGTGAAACAGGTCAACGATCGACCACGAAAGTGCCTCGGCTACCGGACTCCTGCGGAAGTTCTGCGTGCATCATTCGGTGGTGCATTTACAACTTGAATTCACCGGGGTCAGGCTTCGGAGCGGGGTCAGGCTTTGCATTTGGGTATTTGACTTAGGCTAATGCGTAAATGCAAGGCCTGACCCCGCGATTTGCCCTAATGCGTAAATGCAAGGCCTGACCCCGCGATTTGCCTGACCCCACATACAATGCGGGAGGTGACTATGACGTGCATGGAGAAGGTCCGTGATCGTGCTGCCGAGGTCTTCGCCGCCCTGGACGAGCTCTGCCAGCTCCCTGCGGAGCGGCTCGCGGCGCGGGAGGACCGGACGGATGCCTGGAGCGTCGCGGAGCACCTGGAGCACGTCTCCCTCGCCAACCATTTTCTCCTCCTCACCGCTACCAAGGGGACCGCGAAAGCGCTGAGGCGCGCCGCCGGAGGCCGGGTGCCGGAGGGGGAGACAGACTTGGCTGTCCTCGCGGACATAGCGGACCCCGATGCTTTCCTTTGGCTCCCCCCCACCCACATGATACCGACCGGCTGCGAGAGCATCTCCACTGTCAGGGAAAAACTCCTCGCTCAGTATCACACCATCCTCGAGCTCCTAGCACAGATCCCCTCGGGCGAGGGACGTCTGTGCATCCTTCACATGTCGGTAAACAGCCTCGGCACGATCGACCTGTACCAGTGGCTGTACTTCATCACCCAGCATGCCCGCTACCACATCACCCTCATCAGCAGGATCCAGTAACACAGCCTCGGCGACGGATGGCGATGGGCTCAACTGGCGGCACCTGCCCCCCGCCATGGCCTTTCCCGCTGTAAAGACTGGGGACATAGGTAACAACCGTTCGGGGACATAGGTAACACTATTATCAAGACATCCCGCAAGGTGGGAGGGGAGGGGACGTTTGCAGCGACTCCTACCGAAATTTGCGAAGAACCTATTTTTTCAATGTCTCGTCCCCTTCCCTCTGGACCTCGGATGAGACAAGTTCGGCCCGAACCTTTCCTATCGGTATCGTCGTTTCCACCTTCACCGGCACCTTTCTGCCGTCTGCGGTAAGCCAGATGAGCATCTCTCCCGTCCTGCGGAATATCCCCTCCGTCTGCAGGCGCGGCACGACGACGAGTGTCTCCACATCCCCCAGTCCCTGTACGGAAACCCGTTCCTGGCGGAGCACTTCCACGGTGGCAAGGGAATACTTTCCGGAGTCGAAGATGTGCAGCAAGAGGGACTTGCCGACCTCCAGGGGCTGGTTCCGCATGTAGTAGAAACCGGAGACGAGGTCGGTGACGTCGCTGCGGGGCAGAGGCGTGAACACCCCTTCGCGCAAGGTCGCTGTGGAGAATGCCTTCTTCTCCCGCAGCATCAGAGTAAAGCCGGTATTTCTCTGGTAACTCCCCTCGCGTTGCCGGATGGAGGTAACGAGGTAGTTCCCCATGACAAGCTGCGTCTCGATGAGGTCGTCCACCGGGTAGAATGGCGTGATGAGAGGGGAGGAGGTCACCTTCACCGAGATGCGCACCGCCCCCTTCTCGTTTGTCGCCAGAAGGACCGCTTCACCGATCAGGATTCCATGCAGGGTAATGCGGTAGGTGAGCTTCTCCATCGCTGCGGGCACGAACTCTTTCCCCCGGCGCAGAGGTGGAGGAAGATTGAGCGTCTTCCGCTGTGTCCCCGCGGCGCTGCCCTGCGCCTGATGGGACATTACGACCTGCGTGCTCTCTCCTTGTGCGGAAGGATCTGCCGCTCCCCCCTCGCCGCCATCGTCCGGCGCCGGAGGAAGCTCCGCCTCTTCCGCCACCCGCGGTTCTTCGCCCTTGTCAGTCGGAGGCGCGGGCGCTCCTCCCCCTCCTCCCTCACCCTCGGGTTCCGGCGCCCCCTCCTGTGCCGGGTGCACGTCATCGGGATCGACATCCCGTTGCGAGCCACCGTCAGAGAATGAAGAAGTTCCCTCTTCCCCGAGCTCCACGCTGAGCTGCCTCGCCACTCCGACCGGAGCTGAAAGATCCATTATTCCTGATCGGGACAGGAGGTGGAGCGCCGCGAGATGTGCAACGACGGAGAGAATGAGAAAAGTGGCAAGTGGCCGTCTCTTCAGAAGGGTCTCGGTCATGGATGGTGTGCAATGGCAAGAAAAAAACCCCGCCTCTTGCGAGGCGGGGTCGGAGTGTGGCCGACTGGAGTGCTACGGGCGTTCCACGGGCGCCCATGCGCCGGTGGCGCGGCTGAAGTTGATCAGGAACGTCATGCTCTCGCTGGTGCCCGGGGCGAGGGCGGAGAGGGTGGCGTCGGTGAAGGCGGTGGCACCCTTGGTGAAGTGCGCCGGGTCTACGGCCTGCGCCGTCGCGCCTGCCGAGAGGTTGATGATCCCGTCATCCAGCCAGTCGATGCTGTCGTACAGGAGCCGCCTCATGTAGGTACGCGCGTGCAGGAAGGAGTTCGGCTCGCGGTAGCCCACCATGATGTTGAACATCGCGCCCCTCAGCCTTCTCATCTCCGTCTCGCCACCAGGAACCGTGAATGTCGTCCAGTTGATGGCCTGACCGGTGCTCTTCACCCTGAAGGCTGCCTCCTGCGGCTCCTCGATGTCGGCAAGCTGCACGGTGATGTCGTACTTTGTCTCCAGGAGTTTCACCGCGACGCCGAGGGTGTTCTGCATAAGCTCGCGGTTTGCATCGACGAATACGCTCATGAAGTTGGAGGCGGTGAGCGGCGTTCCGAGCTCCGAAGTATGGCAGTTCACGCAGACCGCGTTGAAGGTTTCCCCGGTGATGTTCCAGGTGTGGCCGGCGGTGGTCCCGGGGGCCATGTGGCACGTGACGCAGGGGCCTCTGCTGTCGAGCTTGCCCGGAGGCAGGTTGTCGAAGCCGGTGATGGCCGGAGTCCCGATCTGGCGGTGGAAGCTGGTGAGGCCGCCGCCATCGTCAGAGGCGATGAGGCTCCTGCCATAGGTAGAGGTCCCTATCGGAGCGGTGAGGGTGGTGAAGTTGATGAAGCCTATCTTCGCGTACATCGTACCTGCTGCCGGATAGTAGTGCGGGTCGGTGGTGATGGTGCGGTTGGTGGTGGTGTTCTGCGGCAGGCCGTTCACCGCCGCGCCGACACGTCCTTCACGTCCGCCGTGGCAGGGGATGCAGAGCTGGGTGTCGCCGATTCCGGTGGGGAAGCGCTTGCTGACACCCGGGAACCGGACGTACGGGGTGGAGTACGTCACGAAAGTCGGCGGGGTGAAACCGGCCGCAGCGTTCGCCGGCCTCGTGTCGGAAGAAAGCCTCTGCCAGCTGTAATCGGTGTGGCAGCCGTTGCACCCGACGACTTCCAGTGCGGAGCTGTAGGTTCCGAGGACTGCTGCAGTTGCGACCCTCTGGCCGTTCAGGACGTAGTACCTGTTGCCGGTGCCGGTGTGGCAGCGACCACAGGGGTTGCGGTCGATAAAGACCTCTTCGGAGAAGGCCTCGTCAGTGAAGCGGCCGTGCCCGGACTGTGCAAACTGCCTGTTCACCGGCAAAAGGGTGGTGACGTCGTGCGGGTTGTGGCAGCCGTTGCAGCCGTTGGAGTGCTGCCCCTGGACCGGGTTCGCCAGGGAGCGGTTGATCTGGTTCAGGCCAAAGCCCATGTACGACGCCGTCCTGTTGGAGAAGTGGGCCCGCTGGGTGGCGAAGGCGACAGTGTTGGAGTGGCACTGGATACAGGTCAGGCTGTTTGGCAGCGGCGGGATCGACCCGTTTTGCGGGTGCCCGTCGACGTGGTGACAGTCGTCGCACCCGGCCCCGCCGTCGGCAGAGGCGTGGGCTGAGCGCTGCCACTCCTGGAAAATGTTGTTGCCGGTGACCGTGGAGGTGTTCCCGTTGTGGCACCCGATGCAGGCCTGGGAAGCGACGACCTGTGGCGGCTGCGTGGAAGTCTCACGGTTGTCGCTGCCGCACCCCCACAGGGAAAGGACAGCGGCCAACCCCATAAAATACGCAAGTACTCTGGCTTTTTTCATTCCTTTTTCCTCCTGTTAGATTGGCTTTGCTCTAGTGGCATATCCTGCAGGTCTTGTCGCTTCTGGCCTTGAAGTTCCCAGCCTTGAACTCCTTCGGATGAGGGTTGATCCTCGCGGTGGAGTTCTTCGAGCTGTGGCACCGGAGGCAGACGTCCCCTTCGGGGTGGCAGCTCTGGCACGACTGGAGGTTACGTCTCGCCTCCGTGGCGTGGTCGTTCGTCCATACGTAGTTCTGGGTGATCCCCCCCGCCTGCGTGCCGCGCGGCATGTGCGACTTGATCCTCATGAAGCCGCGAGGGAAGCGCGCATGGCAGGCATCGCAGTAGTTGCGGTCGTGGCAGCGGTAGCAGGTCTGCGGGTTGTCCAGGGCCTTTATGGGGTGCTCGTTCACGAAATCCGCGCGGTGGCTCCTCGGCACGTAGTCGCGCCTGTAGTTCTCAATGGTCAGGTCCGCGCTGATCCCACCCCCCTGGTGGCAATCGAGGCAGTACGCCTGGGTGTGGCAGTCGGCGCAGGTGTGACCGGCATTGCTCGCAAAGGTGCGGTGATTGCGAACCCAGTCGGCGGTGTGGTTGGGCGCCACCCCTTCCGTCTTGTGACAGTCGTTGCACTCGGTGATCTTCATCTCCGCGTACTCCTTGTGCGACTGTCTCACCGCCAACGCCTGCCCAGCGTACATGGCCAGCATGGCTAAGATCAAAACGACAAACGGCAGTCTCTTCACAGTGACACCCCCTTTCTAAAAGTCATAGTCAAGGACGACGCGCCCGGACCAGTTGCTCTCGTAGCGAATGTTGACGTCATCCTGCAGTCGGGCTGACACCGCCATGTTCTTCGCCAGCTTCGCCTTCCCGCCGAACCAGTACTGGCGGGCGATCTCCTCCCCTGTCGACTCCTGACGCTGGTACACGTCCCAGTTGAAGCCCGCGGCGAGCTGGAACTGCTTGTTTATGTCGAAGAGCGCGTCGACGAGGACGCCGGTGATGCTCCCGTAATAGCCGGTCCGCTGGTCGAACTCCACGTTGAGCTGCAGCGGCGCGACCGGATGGACTCCGACGCCGGCGAGGTACACGTTGGCGGTCGCCCCTTCGCCGAACCACTCCCTGGTGTATCCGCCGTGCACGGTGAAGATGTCGTTGAAGGTGTAGTCGACGCGGAACACCGCTTCCTGGTACTGGTCGACCGCGAAGACGGAGTAGATGGAGGTGGTGTCGAAGGCGGGAAAGCTCTCATAATACTCGCCGGTAAAGACGAGGTTCGACAGCGGGTAGTACTTGATTCCCCCCTGCACCTCGTTGAAGCTCTCCGTCACGAGGTCGTAGCGGGCGTTGCCGTACAGCTTCAGGTTGTTCAGAAGGTACTGCGTCAAGGTACCGCCCAGCACGTCGCGGATGATCTCGTCCTGGTGCATCCTCCTGAACCAGCTGAACTCGGCCTGGGTATTGCGGAAGAACTTGGGCGGGTCCTTCAGGGCGAGGGCCACCCCCGCCCCCATCGCCGTGTCCGTTATGTTGCCGAACTCCCCGTCCAGGCTGAAGCGGACGTCGTGCCCTCCCATGACGGTGAAGACGAGAGGAACCGGGCCCAGATTCTTCACGTCCGCCAGAAAGCCGTCGATGATCGCGCTCCCGGCGGCATAGTTGACCCACTGGCGGCCGATCCGCAGATCGAGCCTGTTGTCGAAGAGGTCGCGCAGGTCGCCATACAGGTAGTAGAGGCGGCCGTTGAGCCCCTGGCCGGACGTGAAGTCCTGGGAGCCCCGTCCGTACCCGTAGATGGAGAACTTGCCGGCCTTGTCGATGTTGGTGATACCGAGCCTCAGGTACTCCGCCAACTCGACGCTGGTCTCATTTCCGTTGTGAATCCCGTTGTTCAGCAGATCATTCTCGTACCAGATCAGTTGTGTGGAGCTTCTGCCGTGAATTTCCGCGGCTTGTGCCCAGGAAGCACAGAGCAAGGGAAACATCAAAAGCAGGCCCAGAACCTTTTTGACCCCCATTAATCGGACCCTCCTTTCCAAAGTAGTGACGGAACCGTGGCTGACAGTCCGTGCAGCCTCGCGTGCCGGGTTAACACCGCAAACAGCAGCGACGTCGCAGGCTCTCAAGAATGTCCCTGTGCATCTGCATGTCCTCCTTAGAATTGGTATTCCTCCCCTGGGGCGGGAAGCCCAGGGGAAAGGGTTTACTATTCCGGCTGACACGACACAGATTCAGAGCAGACAAAGACATTACAAGCCGGCACTTCTTTTAAAAGAAGGGTACTTATAGAAGATTGTGGTGATTATTTGATCGTGCGGGGAATTGAAGAAGTCGGCGGGACTCTGGATTCCCCTCCCTGGTGCAAGTCAATGCAGGTGATGCCGATGATCCTGTGCATTACTACTTGTGATGCTTGTCTTTTCTAACATGGCTTTGACAAATATCAAGGAAGCAGAACGTTTTTCTAAGCCAATCGATCCCACCCCAGTGCCAGATCGACCGCTCGATGCCAGCCGCTGCACAGCTTCTCCCTGCGACGAGCATCCATGGCGGGTATGAAGCGCCGGTCGAGCGCCCACTGCCGCGCCACCCCCTCCAGGTCGAGCACGCCCCCCCCTATCCCCGCCAGAAGTGCGGCGCCGAGAGCCGTCGTCTCCGTGCATGCCGGGCGCAGAACAGGGGTATCGAGCAGGTCGCTTTGCAGCTCCAGCAGGAGATCGTTCGCCGCCGCCCCTCCGTCGACCCGGAGCTCCCGCAGCTGGACGCCGCTCCCCCGCTCCATGGCGCCGATGGCGTCGCGGGTCTGGTACGCGATCGCCTCCAGCGCCGCGCGCGCCAGGTGCCCCCTGGAGGTGCCCCGGGTGAGTCCGCAGATGACCCCCCTGGCGAAGGGGTCCCAGTAGGGGGCTCCCATTCCGGTGAGGGCGGGGACGAAGTAGACCCCGCCGGTGTCGGGGACGCTTCTGGCGAGCGCCTCGCTCTCCGCGGCGCTGGCCAGAAGCCCCAGGCCGTCCCGCAGCCACTGCACGGCGGCTCCCGCAATGAAGATCGACCCCTCCAGTGCATAGCACACCCCCTCGCGGGGGAGTTGCCACGCCACGGTGGTGAGGACCCCGTCGGCGAGAGCGGCGCACTGGCCGGTGTTCATGACCACAAAGGCGCCGGTGCCGTACGTTACCTTCGCCATTCCGGGGGCGAGGCACGCCTGCCCGAAGAGGGCGGCCTGCTGGTCCCCCGCCACGCCGGTGATCGGTATGGCGGTTCCGAGGAGAGCGGGGTCGGTCTCCCCGAAGGGGGCGCCGCTCGGGAGGACCTCGGGGAGGATCTCGCGCGGGATCCGGAAGAGGCGCAGGAGGTCGTCGTCCCAGGAAAGGGTGTGGATGTTGAAGAGAAGGGTCCGGCTTGCGTTGGAGACGTCGGTGACGTGCCTGCGTCCGCCGGTGAGGCGGTAAATGAGGAAGGAATCGACGGTTCCGAAGCAGAGCTCCCCGCGGGCAGCACGCTCCCGTGCCCCGTCCACGTTGTCCAGGAGCCAGGAGAGCTTGCTTGCGGAGAAATAGGGGTCGAGCAGAAGCCCCGTCTTGTCACGGACCAGAGGCTCCGTCCCCTCCCTGCGCAGGCGCTGGGTGAAGTCGGCGGTGCGGCGGTCCTGCCAGACGAGCGCACGGTATAGCGGCCGCCCCCCTTCGCGCTCCCAGAGAAGGACCGTCTCCCGCTGGTTGGTGATGCCGATGGCGGCGATCTTTTTCTGCTCCGCCCCCGCGAAGGCGAGGACCTCCCTGAGGGTGAGGAGCTGGCTCTCCCAGAGCTCCTCCGGATCGTGTTCCACGAGCCCCGGAACGGGGTAGTGCTGGGGGAATTCCCGCTGTGCCGTGCGGACCGCCTTTCCGGCGGAGTCGAAGAGGGTCGTCCTGCTGCTGGTGGTCCCCTGGTCGATAGCGAGAAGGTGCGGCATACGGTTCTCCTTTCGGGGCCGCGCCAGTCAGACCAGTCAGACCAGTCAGACCAGTCAGACCAGTCGGCCGGAACGCCCCTCCCTGAAAAAAAAGCGAGACGTGCCGGGGGCACGTCTCAACAGAGGGAACCAGAAAGTCGATTATGGGAAGAAGGAGAAAGGGAGGCACAGCCTCAGCTGTAGCGAGGCCCTGCCTTGGTAGATTCGCTGGCGATGTCCGACCATCGCCTGCCGAGCCCCTCGTACGGCTCCTGCCCTTCCCTGATGGGGTCGGTGCCGATGCGGACCCATCCGTCGGACCGACAGAAGGCGGAGATCTCGTCTGTCTTGATCAGTTTTTCTATCTCGGAAGCACGTACCAGCCCGGTTTCGCCATCACAGTACACGACCCTAATTAGCATGACGCCCCCCTATCATTAACTCCACGCTAATATTTCGCAGCCAAGCTTAACAACTTTTCAAACGCCTGCAATGCGTGCTGCAAAGAAAAGTGTAGCCCGGAATAAGCGCCGGCGTTTCCGGCGACTCATGCACCGCAGCGCCGGGAACGCCTCCGGCTTATCCCGGCCTACATCATGGACGGCAGAGGGATTGATGAAAGGAATACCGGGGCGCCAGCGGCAGGAAGGTCCCCCTCCCTTGACGGGAGGGGGTCAGGGGGTGGATGAAGCTGTCCCTCCCCCGCAAGGGGTGAGGGGACGGTCCGACCGTCTCTCTGCGCAGGCGTGTCAAAAGGAAAAAGGAATGCCCCTCCCGGCAACAGGAGGGGCATTCCTTTTTCAGCTATGACCTGGCCTGCCTAGCGCCAGAGGGAGGTCGGGGGGACGACGGTATGGCAGACGACTCCGCTGCAGCGGGCCAGGTTCTTGTCGTAGCCGCCGGTGATCTTCGCGGATACGACCGTGTTGCCGGGGGCCTCGAAGCCGGGGGAGGCCAGACCCGAGAAGTGGTTCGTCTCCGTCATGGTGTGGCACTCGGTGCAGGCGTACCCCGCAGTGATATGGAACTGGTGCAGGTTCACCGCCGGTGTGACCTGGTTGTACAGACCGGAGTAGTAACTGTTGAACTGCGGGGTCTGCGGAGTGTTACCCGAGTTCCCCTGCTCGTGGCACTTGTCGCACTCAGCCACGTTGAGGGTGCCGGTCCAGGCCGGGGTCTTGTGCGTCACCGGATCCCCCCCTCCGTGGCAGCGCACGTTGGAGCAGGTCTTGTCGGAGTTGAGCCCGAAGGTTCCTGTCTTGCCCCAGTACCCCGCGGAGGCGACGTTCACCGTGCCGTTGGCGTGCAGCGCCCGCCCGAGGCTCGTGGTGGCGTCGACGCCGCCGCCGGTGTGGCACGCGTCGCAGGTCACACCCGGAAGGGCGAGGTGCTTCGCGTGAGCCCCGGAGGTGGGCGTCGCGACATGGCACGATGCGCATCCCCTCGGCGTTGCTACCGGGCTGCTGACGTGGCAGCTGATCCCGAACTTCGCGGAAGCGGAGAGGCAGGAGGGTGCGTTCCCCTTCGCCCCTATCCCGTCGAGAGCCGCGCCGTGGCACATGGTGCACGAGGTGGTGAGCTGCGCTACCGGGACCGTGGCGTGGCTCGTGGTGTTCGGCACCCCCCCCGGTTTCGGGATCTCGCTGGAGCTTCCGGCGCGAGCCGGGAGCCACGGGGTCGGGTGGGCGGTGTACGCAGCATGGCACGTCTCACAGCCGTTGGACATGTTGTTCGTCCCGAGGTTAAAGCGGGCGCCGGAGCCGGCGTGGCACGACCTGCAGGTGGCGATCCCGAGCTCGGGGGAGTTTTTCCCGGCGGCATCGGCCCCGTGCTGCCCCCCCTGCATGTAGGCGACCCCCTTCACGTGCGGCGGCGCGACGTTCCCGCCGTGGCACATGGTGTTGTTGAAACAGTCCGGAGTCGGAGCGGCCGGGCTGGAGGGGAGCGGAGTCGAGGCAAGCACCGCCCCGTAGTTACTCCCCCCCGCGTGGCACTGGAAGCAGAGCGCCGCGTTCGCCGGCGAGGTGGTGGCATGGGTAAGCCCCCCGCCGATCCACGGCTTCGCCGGGTGCGGAGCGCTGGTGTGACAGGAATAGCACGATACCGCCTTCCCTGCCCCACCCTTCAGGTCGGAGCCGTGACAGGTGGCACAGTAGGCAAAGCCGGTGGAAAGACCGGGGGCGCCCATGGCGCCGGCTTTTCCGTGCATCGTCGGGTTCGCCCAGTTCTCCGGGTGCCCGAGGCGGGTGGCGTGGCACTGCATCCCGTTGGCGAGCTGTGCCGTGAAGCAGCTCACCTTGGAGATCCCCCCCTTGAGGTCGCTGCCGTGACATTCGGTGCACGAAGAGGTTGCTCCCCCCGCGATGGACGTCTTGTATGCCGAATAGTGGCTGGTCACCCAGTCCGCAGGGTGATTGCCGTTGTAGTCGGTCACCACCGGTGCGCTGCTGCTGTTGTTCCCGCTGCTGCAGGCGAAGAGGAGCGCGGTTGCACACAGCACGGTCATCTTTGTTAACCAGGAAGTCAGGCTAGACATGTACCTCTCCTATCGGTGGCAGGTTACGCACCGCTCGTTGTTGGCTCTGCCGTGGCAACGGAAGCAGCTCGCAGGATCGACCTTCCCCTCGATCTTGTGGATCGTCAGGTAGTCGCCGCGGTGCGGCATCATCCGGTCCGGCCTGAAGGCGTTCTTGAGGGACGGCTTCAGCTCCGTCTGGTTCGTGTGGCAGTCGGCGCAGAAGGAAACCTTGTGGCAGCTGGCACAGAGCACGTCGTTGCCGCTGGAGGCGTAGAAGCGGTGATTGGCGATGAAGGCACGGCTATGGTTGAAGGCGGAAAACGGCTTCATCGTCCCTTTCTGCTGGTCCTCGTGGCACTCGGTGCAGCTCACCGGCCCGGTGGCCAGCTCCTCGGGGTGGCTGGCCGGCAGGTTCGGGAGCGCCTTCAACTGGGCGCAGGCAGCAAGGGCAAAGACCAGCCCGGCCAGCAACAGGGCGGTTACGGTCTGGGAGCGTCTCATTTCGTGTCTCCTTTTGCGGCTGTTTTCATGGTGTAGGTGAGGCGCAGCAGCCCCTTGAACTCGTCTGTGTACTGCGGGTTGCTGCCGTAGCTTACATCGCCGGAAATGGCGAGCGCAGGGGTGAAGTGGTACCCGACCGATCCGGTCGCCTCCCAGGCGGCGTCACGCCCCTTCACGTCCTTCTTGAAGAAGTAGCCGATGAGATCGAGCGCGGTGAAGTAGCTCTTCGTGTCGCGCATGGCGTAGCCGCGCACCTCGTGGAAGGAGCCGGAAGCGTCCGAGGAGGGGATGATGGCGAAGTCGGGGCTGGTGCGCAGGTAGTGGTAGCCGGCCCCGGCGCGCACCGCATTCTTCGCGTTGGCGTAGCGCACCTCTCCGCCGAAGCGGTCCGCCTTGCCGATGTCGCGGGTGTAGTGCTTGAAGTCGCCCCCCACCTCGACCTGGCTGTTCACCGTGTAGGTCGCGGTGCCGCCGTAGGAGCGGGAGTCCTGGTTCAGGTTGTTCCCGTTCAGAAGCCCCGCAAAAAAGGCCGACGAGTAGAAGAGGTCGCGGTCATGGTAGTCGTTGAACTCGCCCGTCACCACGAGATCCTTCAGCGGCGTCAGCTGCAGGAGGTAGCTCTGCTCGGCGATGCCTGAGGTCTCCGTGTTGTAGCTCGTGCGCCCCATGAGCTGCACCATGCGGTGCGGAGAGAGCCAGATGTCCCCCCCCACGAGGCGGTGGTCGCCGAAGCGCCCTGCATAGGCGGTGGAGGTGAGGGTGGGGGCCTTCGTCTCGTACACGCCGGCGAGGCCGAGTTCCAGGAGCCCGCCGTAGCGGTAGTTGACGCGCCCGCCGAAGACCGCGTCACCCTTCCCGTCGGTGCTCTCCCCGGGGATGTCGGTGGTGTGCACCGTGGCGCCGCCGAAGGTGGAGAGGCCGAAGCCGTACGGAAGGTCGGTGCGGGCGCTCACGCCGTCGACCTGCTCGTTGACGATCCCCTCGTGCACGAAGAAGCGGCCGGCGCGCGCCTGGGCGTTGGCCGCCTTGAAGCGGTACTGCGCGTAGCCGTAGGTGAGGTTTCCATCCGCCTGCTGGTTGTTGTAGCTCTTCTCGGCGAGATCGACCCGCCCCCAGCCGTAGAAGTGCAGGGAGAGGTCCCCCCCGTGCAGGCCGTTTACGTCCAGCCCCAAAAACTGCAGTGCGGGGGCGAACTCCTTCGTGTCATATCCGGCGCGGCTGTCCTGGAAGAGGCGAAAGACGGTCGTCGAGTCGACGGTGGTCTCCGCGACCGCGGCGGCGGGGAAGGCCAGGAGCGATACGGTTGTAAAGAGGCGTGTCAGTACTTTTTTCATGGGATCTCTCCAGTCCTCGAGCTGTCAGGCGATGTCTCTTTTTGCTGCTATCCTGAAACCGCCCCCGCTTTCGCAGGGGAGTGTTGTAGGCACATTTGGAGGTACGGCGGTGAAACGTGCTGCGTCCGGCTTTTCGATCATTGGTGCGACAGATAGTGCAGGATCTTTCCGGGTGATGCCTTGGGGGAGGCGGCGCCGTTTACCGGCACCTTTGAAAAAATTCCCCCTCCCCTGCGGGAGGGGGCAAGGAGAGAGCGCCCCGGAGTGGCGGCGCTTCCCGAAAATCTGCCGGAAGTCCCCCCGCCCCTTGCGGGACGGGGGGTATCCGGGTTGCGATTACTTCCTGACGTACCCGCCGGTGACTGCGCTGGTGAGGTACGACTTGAGAACGGTGATGCTCACGTTTGCACCGACCTGACCCGGGTAGCTGACCGGGCGAGCGGTGGAGTAAGCGGTGAAGTTGATGACGCCGTTCTGGGTCGGGGAGATGACGGAGCGATCACCCTCGGTGCCGTTCTGGAGGTAGATGAGGGAGTCGGCGATGAGTGCGCGGCCGAATTTACGGTTGTGCACGAAGGAGCCCTTCTCCGCCTTCAGGAGCTTCAGGTTCATGGCTGCACCCATGGTCTTCTGGGAGTTGACCACGTTGTTGCCGACCGGGGTGTTCCAGGCGGTGAAGGCGGTGTTGGTGCCGCCGGTCACGTACGGAGCGGTGAAGAAGTACGGGTTGTTGGCGTCGTTGTAGTAGATGTTGTACTGCTGGAGCTGCCAGGTCAGGAAGTCGAACATACGATCCCAGACTTCCTTCTCTTCCTCGACGAAGGCCTCCATGGACATGTCGGTGCCGGTGTGGCAGCCGTAGCAGCCCCTGGTGTTGACGGAGGTGCCGAAGGTCGCTTTTGCGGTCTCAACAGCGCCGAAGGTGTGGGTGTTCTTCGGGCCGAGGTGGCAAGACACGCACTGACCTTTGTTGCCGGAGTCGTAGATCACGCCGGAAGCCTTGACGGTGGCGCTGGTGGTGGTGGTGTAGTTGTCGATGCCGAGTTTGCCGTGGCTCCAGTTAGCGGTGCGGCCGATCTTGCCGGCAGCGCCGTAGGTGTTGTAGCGGACGCCGGAGGTGTAGAACTGGAAGCCGCCCTTGCCGTAGAAGACTGCCGCTGCAGCGAGGTAGTGCGGGTTCTTGAAGCTGCTGGTGCCGGTGGTGGTGACGGTTGCCCTGATGGAGTCGCCGTTCTCGCGGGAAGCGTGGCACGGAATGCACACGTTGGACTCGCCGACGTCAGCGAAGGTCATGATTGCCTTGGCGCCTGCGCCGTAGCCGCCCATGCCGGCCTTGTAGCCGCCTGCGATGGTGCGGATGCCGCCGTTTTTGAAGTCGTTGCTGGCGTGGCAGGCGTTGCAGGCGGCAACTTCCTTGCCGGAGCCGGTGGAGCTCAGCTTGGTGGTGTCGTTCCAGTTGTTGTCAAGCGCCTTCAGGAAGCCGGTGGTGGTGTGGCAGGCGTTGCAGGTGTCCCTGGTGGTGAAGTCGTAGTGAGCCCATGCGGCGCCGTTCACGTCACCGTGGCCGGAAGCGGCCCAGTCCTTGCGCTCCTGGAAGCCGATACCCTTGATCGGATTGTGGGACTGGTGGCAGGCGTTGCAGTTGGTGTTGGTGCCGTTCAGCCAGCGTGCCGGGGTATCGTTGCCGATGGAGGCAGCGTTCTGGTGCTTGGCACCGAGGGTTGTGTGGCAGCTGAAGCACTTGCCGCTGGCAACCGGGTTGGTGTCGTTGTGGTTTGCGCCGTGGCAGCCGACGCAGCCGGTGGAGCTGTCGTTGGTGTAGTGTGCGGACGCTTTGAAATCTGCGATCAGGTTCCTGCCGGAGAACTTGTCGGAGACGGTCTCGTGGCAGGAGAGGCACGGAGCGTCAGCGGTCCTCGTGTGCGGCTGCACCATGGAGATCGTGCCGACGTTCTTGTTCTCGCCGGAAGCGAGGTCGATCCCGAAAGCGGAACCTTCATAGAGGACGGCGCCGGTGGAATCGAGTGCGAGGGCGGTCAGGGTGAGGTTCTTGCCGGCATAGATGCCGTCAACCTGGCCGGAGGTTGCCCCGCCGGAGACGTCGAAGTCTTTCTTCACGGCAGGAATGGTGGAACCGGTGACAGCGAGGCGGAGTTTTGCCACGCCGGCGGGTGCGGCAAGAGCCCTTGCCCCGGAACCGCTCGTAGTAGTCCCCCACTGCAGGTTAGCTGCGAGGGAGGCGTTGCCGACTCCGGAGGGGGAACCGGTGACGCTGCTGCTGTTTGCGCCGCAGCCAGTGACTGCGAGCAGGAACATGACGATCAGCAGGTTTTTCAGCTTACAGATGCCAGCTTTTTTCATCTTGCTACTCTCCTTTACTCTTTGTTTGCCGACTGAAATTTCATAACTTCCGCTTCTATTGCAATCGATGACCTTCCTTGAGCTAAGCCCTCCTTTGCTTATTTTTTTCACTCCAGTCACTCGTTTTGTTGCGCTGACAGTTTCACCCTGCCCCTAGAAGAGGAGCGTTTCGCCCAAGGGGAAGAAGAGCGCCCCGGTCACGGAGCCGCTCGGGTAGGCAACCGCCCCGGCTATGGTACCGGTCGGGTAGGTCACGCTCCCTACCACGCTCCCGCTCGGGTAGGTTACCGAGGCGATGGCGGTTCCGGTGGGGTAGCGCAGGGTGCCGACGACGGTGCCGCTCGGGTAGGTGAGCCCGCCGATGATGGTGCCGGTCGGGTAGGTCACGCTGCCGATCAGCGTCCCGCCGGGGTAGATGACCCCGCCGGTTACCGTCCCCGTGGGGTAGATCACGCCGCCGATGACGGTGCCGCTCGGGTAGGTGAGACCGGTGGTGACCGCCCCCACCGGGAAGGCGACGCCGCCGACGATCGTCCCTGCCGGATAGGTCACGCCGCCGATGACCACGCCGTTCGGGTAGGTGATGCCGCCGATGACGGTCCCGGTCGGGTAGGTGACCCCGCCGATCACGGTGGCGGTCGGATAGGTCACGCCGCCGATGACCACGCCGCTCGGGTAGCTGATGCCGCCGATGATCGTCCCCGCCGGGTAGGTGACCCCGCCGATGACGGTGCTCACCGGGTAGCTCACCGAGCCGGTGACGATCCCGTTCGGGTAAGTGACCCCGCCGGTGACGGTGCCGCTCGGGTAGCCGGTCCCCACGCTTCCGGATCCGCTGCCGGTCGCGGTGAAGTCCTGGCCGGAGACGTTCGCGCCGTTCACGTCCACCGTCTTGCTCGCCGGGGTGAAGAGGTAGCCGGAGAGGGACGGGGTGATGATGCAGGTGCCGTTCAGGACCGGGATGTTGTAGGTGCCGTCCGTGCCGGTGACCACAGTCCCGGTGCCGGAGCCGCTGATGGTAAGGAGGACGTTGGCGAGTCCGACGCCGTTTGCGGTGATCTTGCCGGTCACGCTGTACACCACCGGAATGGGGTTCGGGTCGACCGGAGTTGCCGCCGGGGTGACCACGCTCGCGTCATTGCTCGGAGCCGAGAGGTTGCGGGAGGCGTCGAAGGCGACGACGCGGTAGAGGTAGCTCGTCTGGGCGGCGACGGTAAGGTCCGAGTATGCTGTGGTCTCCTTCGCCACGGTGTCGATCGCCTCGAAGGGGGCCCCCGCGACGGAGCGGTAGACCGTGTACCCTGCGAGTGCCGTGTCGGTAGAGGCGCTCCATGTGAGGTTCACCTTCGTGGCGATGGTGCTGTTCGCGGCGAGGTTCGCCGGAGCGGTCGGCGCCGTCGTGTCGGTGAGATCGGGGGGGAGCGCCGGTTTCGTCGCGGCACTGGTGATTGCGGTGGTGATGACCTGGCTCGTCGTGTACTCGGGGGGGACGACGCCGGCGAGGGAGACGTTTACCGTGGTGGAGATGGCGGTCTGGATCGCCGTTGCCGCGGAGCCGATACCGGTCGTGGCGATGGAGGTCACAAGGTCCGTCATGGTGACGTTGGAGGTCGTGGCGACGGAGTTGAGCGCCTGCGTCATGACGAGGAGATCCTGCTGCGCCTTCGTGCTGCTGGCGATCTCCAGCTCGTTTTTCGGGGGCGGAGTCTGGGTGAAGTTCTGCCCGAAGAAGGTCTCCATCACGAGAGTCGCCTTCTCGATGTTGTCGGCGCTGAGGCCGGTGGCGGTAAAGCCGGTGGCCACGGTCGCCCCCTGCACGTTCGCCTCGAGGAATTTCACGACCGCCTCGGTGGCGAAGCTCACCATGACCGGCGGGAGAGTCGGCTGGGACACCACCGTCCCCGGGACCGCCGACCTGATCTTCGTGCCGGTGGTGAGGGCAAGGGCTCTGGCGAGCTTGGAGACGAGGGTTGCGGGGGTGATCGTCGCCTCGACGATGACGGACCCGGCATACGCCTCCGGAATCTTTATGGTGTAGCTTCCGTTGGTCCCGCTGAGAACGCTCTCGGGGGCAAGGCTCAGGGGGGTGGTTTCCTGCACGCCGGCGGAGTTAACCGCATAGGCGGTCACCGAGGCGCCGATAACCGGCAGACCGGTGGTGACATCCGAGACGAAACCGGAAATTACTTTCGTGGCGGGAGTCGGTTGTGCGGTCGTCGAAGCCGACCCGCCGTAGTCACCGCACCCGGAGAGAATGAGTGACAAAGAGGCGAGCATCAGAGCTCCAACACAGTACCTTTTCCAGCTAATCCACATACAGGACTCCCTCCTTGCTGCTTCTTGTGTGAAATGCGACGGTCACGTTACGGTCCGCGAAGCGGACGGGGCGCCCCCGGAAGGGGGAGCGGATCACCAGGTGAAGGTGACGCTGCCGGTCGAACCGGCGGTCGATGCTGCCGTGAAATCTGCCACCGTGGCATTGCCGTTCGTAACGGTCACGGTCCGGCTTGCGGGGGTAAAGATGTATCCGTTGATCGCCGGGGTTATGGTGTAGTCGCCGTTCGGGACGTCGGTGAAGCTGAAGTTCCCGGTGGCGTTGGTGATGAGGTTTCCGGAGAGCCCGGACATGCTGGAGATCTGCACGCTGACCCAGCCAAGCCCGCTGCCGTTTAAGGTGACCTTTCCGGAGACGGTGAAGGTCGTCGCCGGCGGGGTGGCAGTCGCCGCGAAATCGGAGACGGTGAGGTCGGCATTGCTCACGGTAACGGTCCGGCTGAGCGGGGAGAAGGTGTAACCGGAAAGGACCGGGGTGACGGTGCACAGGCCGTTGGGCACGCCGCTGAAGGAATAGTTGCCGCTGCCGTCCGTGACCGTGCTCGCGCTTTTCGCGCCGGCGATGGTTACGGCAACTCCGGGAAGCGCGGTACCGCCGACGGTGACCTTGCCCGATACGGTAAAGGAGGTTGCAGCCGCCGTTGCGCTGAAGTTCTGCGGTACGGAGAGGTTCCCACCCGACACGGTGATCGTCTGGCTGGCGGGGGCGAAGGTGTAGCCGGCAAGAGCGGGGGTAATGGTATAGGTGCCGTCGGCGACACCCCCCTGGAAGATGCCGGAAGCATCGGTAGTCGCCGTGGAGACGGCGCTTCCCTGCGCTATGGTGACGGTTACGCCGGAAAGGCCGGAGCCGTTGAGAATCGTCCTGCCGGAAATGGTAAAGGTGGAGGGGGCCGCAGGCGTTGCCGTACCGCCGCCGCCACCGCCGCCGCACCCGGCAACGAGGAGGGAGAGTATCAGCAGCACGACTGCCGCCACATTTCTTTTGATAGACATCGTTTCGTAGCTCCTTGCTGTGCCCGCTGGGCCGGAAAGCGTGGTACTGCGCAAGTCGAGCTGGCAACCTATCAGGTGCATCAGCTTCTCCGGGTCCAGGTGGCTCGATTTGTCTGCTCGGCCTGTTTTTATCCAACAACTGCTACTACTATTTATCTGTTCCTCATCTGAGGTATGGGAGAATACTTAAAGGAAGGGAGGTGCATTGCATTAATTCATTCCAATTGCTCACGCGCAGAAATAGGTCTGCACGTGGTGTTTACACACTCCTCGGAGAGCGGGGCGGATACTTTAGAAAAAAAATGACTTAGGACAAGTTTTTCGCCAATTTGAGAGAAATATAATCATTGAGAGGAAGAGGACCTGAGGAAGTCATCGGCCGGCTCCGAAGAAAGATAATCATTTTAATATTACGGTTACCTTAATTTGTTACATAGTGAGACCACAGAGCCGTGAGGACGAGCATGAGCCTCTGAGACATCATTTCGGCTAGTTGAAAGAGTGGGATGTGCTGGAGCAACTTCTTGAAATGAGCTGGAGGAAATTAAGAAGAGGGTGGTTATTGTCAGGCGATGGAAAGTGGGCGGCAGGCAATGAAGCTACCGCAGCTGCGAGCTCGAGGGAAGGATGAAGAGGTCACCATTTTGACATGATGCAGGTTCGCGGGAGCAGCGGGGGGAGATTCTGAAGGGGCTTTTCCCCCGCGCCGGGATCAGGAGACCCTTTCCGGAGGGCGTACCAGCGCCAGCAGGAGCACAGCAGCGACAGCCGCGAGCCCCGCGCCGAAGAGGAATGCAGCCACGCCGCCGGCGCGCTGCCAGATAAATCCAAAGATCATGCTCGCAGGCAGTGCCCCTACTCCGATGGCGAAGTTGTACCAGCCGAAGGTCGCCCCGCGGAGTGCGGGATCGGCCATGTCGGCCATGAATGCCTTCTCCACACCCTCGGTTAGGCCGTAGAAGACGCCATAGAACGCGAAGAGCAACCACACCTGCAATTCGTTGGTGGCGAAAGCGAATCCGAGATAGGAAAGGGCATAGACGCACCACCCGGCCACGATGACGCCCCGGCGGCCGACCCGGTCGGAGAGCATGCCGAAAGGCATGGTGCACAGCATCTTCACCAGGTGAAAGTACGCCCACAGGAGGGGGATCCGCGAGGCGGGCACCCCGAGCGTCCCCGCCCGCAGGAGAAGGAAGGCGTCGGAAGAGTTCCCGAGGGTGAAAAGGAGGAGGATGAGGAGATAGGTCCTCACCGGCCCGGCGGGGAGGACGCCGAGGCGGAAGACGCTCGACTTCTTCTCCGCGCGCGGCACCTCGGTGACCTTGAAGATGATGAGAAGGACGGCGAGGATGCCAGGGATGCCGGCGAGCCAGAAGACCAGGCGCAGGTTGTTGGGAGCGAACCAGGTTAGGATGACGGTGGCGACAAGAGGACCGAGAAGCGCGCCCGCGTGGTCCATGGAGCGGTGAAAGCCGTACGCCTTCCCCCTGAAGGACGCCTCCACGGAATCCGCGATGAGTGCGTCCCTCGGGGAGGTGCGCACCCCCTTGCCGATGCGATCTGCGGAGCGAATCAGGAGAACTGCAAAAGGAGAAGTGGCAAGGCCGATGAGGGGGCGCATGATCGCCGACAGCGAATAGCCGAAAAGTACCAGACCCTTGCGCTGCGGGACCTTGTCCGAGAGGACGCCGGAGTAGAGCTTGAGAAAGGACGCAGTGGACTCCGCCACCCCCTCGATCACCCCGAGGAATGCCGGACCGGCGCTGAGTACCGTGGTGAGAAAGACGGGGAGCAAGGGGTAGATCATCTCGCTCGAGACGTCCGTGAAAAAGCTCACCAGCCCGAAGATGAGGACATTGCCGGTAATCCCGCTGAACATGTGACTCCTCCTTCTGGCAAGAGTCTATCGGACAAAAGGGCCCCCGCAATGGCACGCCCCCTTTTTTCGCGCTCGCGAGAGCCCTCTGGACGCGGCTTTGCGCCCCCTCCACCGGCGGGCGCCGGGGAGAAGATAGTCAAAGCTGATCCGTCGGCAGCGCGTCCCTCCCCTTTCAAGGGGGAGGACAGGAGGGGGATGGGGTTGGCAGGCAACCGACCTCTACCCCATCCCCACCCTGTCCCTCCCCTTGAAAGGGAGGGGACATTCGAGTTCTTGCTCTGCTAAAGGAAAGGCATATGCATGATTTCCACTCTATACATAGGGCTCCCCCGGAATCCTCATATAATTTCAGGGTAAGCCTGGTAGCTGCCGAGCTTCGCACGTGCCCCACCTCCACCTCCCCGTCCACCTGCACCGGCGCAATTATATTGACTTTCCACCCTGAATTTATTACTGAAATAATGAATGATTTATTGAATAAAATTTGGGGGATACGGGATGCTAAAGGAAAAGCAGACAGGGTTCATCGGCGGCGGCAACATGGCTGAGGCCATCATCAAGGGGCTCCTGTCCGGAGGGGTGCCGGCGGGGGATCTGACCGTTTCCGAGCCGTCTGCGGAGCGCCGCAACTACCTCGCCGAGCGCTACTCGGTGCGCACCGTCAACGACAACATCGGGCTGTGCGAGAAGTGCGATACCATTATCATGGCGGTGAAGCCCCAGGTTGCCGGCACCGTCCTGAAGGGGATCTCCGAATCCTTTTCCACCGAGAAGCTCCTCATCACCATCATGGCAGGGGTAAAGTGCGCGGCCATCGAGTCGGCTCTTCCCATAGGCGCACGCGTCGTCCGGGTCATGCCGAACACCCCGGCCCTCGTGCTGCAGGGGGCAGCCGCCATCGCACGCGGCTCCCAGGCAACCGACCACGACCTGGCGCTGACCAGGCACATCTTTGAGCTCGTCGGATCCGCCTGTGTCGTGGAGGAAAAACTTCTTGATGCGGTGACCGGCGTCTCCGGCAGCGGCCCCGCCTACGTCTTCACCTTCATCGAGGCCCTTTCCGACGCCGGCGTAAAGAACGGCCTCACCCGTGAAGTCGCCACCGCGCTGGCGGTGCAGACGGTGTACGGCTCCGCAAAGCTCCTCATGGAGACCCGGGAGCACCCCGCGGTCCTGAAGGGGCATGTCGCGTCGCCCGGTGGAACAACCATCGCGGCGATGCATTCTCTCGACAAGGACGGTTTCCGCGCAGCGGTTATGAATGCCGTAGACGTGTGCGTGGCGAAATCGATCGAACTGGGGCAAAAGTGAAACTGAGGGTAATGGTTACCATACGCGGGCGGGTCCAGGGAGTCGGATTCCGCTACCAGTGCGCCGAGGAGGCAGCACTGCACAATGTCAGCGGGTGGGTGAAAAACCTGCCGGACGATTCGGTGCGGGGGTGCTTCGAGGGGGAAGAGGAAGATGTCCTCGACCTGGTCCAGTGGTGCAGGAAGGGACCTCGGGGAGCCTGGGTGGAAGAGTTGAAGGTAGAGGAAAGGGAGTACACCGGAGAATTTTCCGGTTTCAGCATACGGCACGGCGGCGAATAGTTGTCGCCACAGGTGAAACAAAAAGGCGTTGTCCGCAGATTACGCAGATTTCGCAGATAAAAAACAGGGGAAGCAAAGAGGCATTACGACAGCCACTTTGTCTTCCCCTTTATTTTTAACGACTCGCAATCTGCGTAAGTCTGCGTAATCTGCGGACAGAGGTTTGGCTAGGCACTCACTCGATCGGCCACCCCTTCTCATACCCTTCCGGATAGAACTTCTCCCGGGTCCTGTTGAAGTAGCCATACTGGATCTTCGGAAACTCCTTCTTGATCGTCTCCAGCAGGCGGTACATTCCTATGCCGCGCGCCTCTATTCCCATCCTGTCGTTGTAGAAGGCGGGGTCGATGGAGAGGTTACGCATCTGCAGCATGTCCACTCCTGTCTCCCCGATGAAGCGAAGAAGCGCTTCCACTTCTGCCGGGCTGTCCGTGACACCGGGTGAGACGAGGTAGTTGATCATGGTGAAGAGCCCGCGCTCCTTGGCGGTCTTAACCGATTGCACGACGTCGGCGAAGCGGTAACCGTTGGGACGGTAGTAGCGGTTGTACAGATTCTCCTGCACGGAGTTCATGGAGAAGCGCATGGAGTCCATCCCCGCATCGCAGAGCATGCGGATCCTCTCCGGCATCGACCCGTTGGAGTTGAAGTTGACCGTCCCGCGGGAAGCCTCTCTCTTCAGCCGCCTCGTTGCCTCCGCCACCGTCTCGGCCTGCATTATCGGATCCCCCTCGCACCCCTGCCCGTAGGAGACGATCGGTTCCGGCGCCTCATTGAGGTGGGGGAGCATGAGCTCCACGATCTCCTCAGGTGTGGGGACAAACGGTATTCTCTCGTGGTTGGACGGGCAGCAGTCCGACGGCTGCAGGCTGATGCAGCCAAGGCAGCGGGAGTTGCACACCGGCGAGGTGGGAATGGGCGCTTCCCAGCGGCGGAAGAACAGGTTCTTCGCCGCAAAGCAGTGGTAGTCGACAGCGCAGCGGGCCAGTTGCTCCAGAAGCCTGTTCTTGGGGAAGAGCGCCGCCATCTTGCGCACCAGCGGATCGAGCTTGCGGTCGTCGTAATTCTTCGGCAGCCAGTTTTCATTCGCATCGACGCGCGACGCAGCCACCACAAAGCGCTCGGTCTCCTCATCCCAGCCAACAGCGGTGTACGACCAAAGCGGGAGGTGAACCTTCTTCTTGCTGTAGTCGCACGCCGGAAGGAGCGTACGCATGTACCCCGGAGCCATAAAGGCGGAAACCGCCTGCACCGGAATGCTGCGCCGGCCGTCCTTTACCCGCTCCACCGTCTCAAACGAGCGTTTCCTGGCATCCCAGGCGATCGGAGGGGTATTCGGAATGGTGAACAGCCGGCTGTCGTCAGGGAGCGGAATCAGTTCAACCGACTCCGGCAGCACCGCTTCATTGCCGCTCATCCCTGCCATGGTGAGATACGGGTGATCGAAAATATTGCCTCGGGAGTCGGCGTAGAGGAGTTTGGGGAGGGCTCTCTTTTTCATGTGATGTAGTCCTGAAGCAAAAGTCCCCCGCCAGCACAGTCGTGATGGAGAGGGCCGCTGCTACAGTAGCAAAAAAGGCGAGCGCAAACAAGGCCGCGTGTCATGGCAGGAAGACGCCGCGAAATGGCTCTGAAATTGGTGAAGCCGTGTACCTTGCTAATAGCAGCCGCTATCGGCTACAATCGCCGCCATGAAAATCGTTCTGGTAACGCTGCACGCAAAATATGTCCACGCATCCCTTGCCCTCCCCTGCCTTGCCGCCGCCTGCCGCGACCTCGAAAAGGTCGACTGCCGCATCATGGAGCTCACAGTCAACGAGCAGCAGGACCGCCTTCTGACGCGACTTGTCGCCGCCGAAACCGATGTCATTCTCTTTTCCTGCTACATCTGGAACATGGAGCTGACGCTGAAGATCGCCTCGGACCTGAAGCAGGTCGCGCCGGAAACTTTCGTCGTACTGGGGGGCCCCGAGGCATCGTATGGCGCCTTCGAGATCATGGAGCGAAACGCCGGGATCGACTGCATCGTGCGTGGCGAGGGCGAGGTCACCTGCCGGGAGCTGTTGCAGGCATTGCGCGACGGCACGCCGCTGGAGGGGGTAGAGGGGATCACCTACCGGGAAGACGGCGACATTGTAGCCAATCCGGAGCGGGAACTGATAGCACGGCTCGATACCATCCCCTCCCCTTTCGCGGCCGGACTCGTTGACCTGCAAAAGCCCCTCGTGTACCTGGAGACCTCGCGCGGCTGCCCCTTTTCCTGCGCGTTCTGCATGTCCGCCATGCAGGAGGGCGTCCGCACCTTCGGTATGGACCGGATAAAGAGCGATCTGCGCCTTTTGCTGGAGGCAGGGGTACCGACGGTGAAGTTTGTCGACCGCACCTTCAACTACGATGCGGTGAGAAGCGAGGAGATCTGGAATTTCATCCTGAAGGAAAACAGGAAGAGCTCCTTTCACTTCGAGATCGCGGCACAACTTCTGAACGAGCCCCTTCTGGCGCTTCTGCGTCAGGTGCCGCCCGATACCTTCCGTTTCGAGATAGGGGTGCAGTCGACCGGGGAGGACACCTTGAGCCGGGTCGGGAGACGCTCGGATCTGGAGAAGCTCTTTGCCAATGTGCAAAGACTTTTGCAGGAGACCGCGGTGACGGTGCATCTCGATCTCGTCGCCGGCCTGCCGGGGGAAACCTTCCCCGCCTTTCTCGGCTCGCTGCAGAAGCTGATCGATCTCCATCCGCACCACATCCAGGTCGAGGTGCTCAAGGTGCTGAAGGGGACTCCGATGCGGGGGATATCGCGGGAAGAGAAGTACCGCTACTCGGAAGCGGCGCCGTACAAGGTGCTGCAGACCCCGTGGCTAACCTTCCAGGAGATTCGCCGCATCGAAGGGATCTCCCGGCTCGTCGACCAGTTGTACAACAGCGAAAGGTTTGCCGCCTCACTGAAGGTGTTTGGCGAGGCGATGCCGCTTGCACAGTTTTTTGCCGCGGCAGCGGACTTTTTCGAAGAAGAGGGAAACGGCGGCCTGATCTCCCTTTCCGGTCTTTTCGATACGCTCTGGCGCTTCGGCAAAGAGGTGCTGGACGACAGGCAAAGAGAGCGGCTGCAGGATGCATTATGCTTCGACTACTGCCTTACCGGCTATCCCGGCGGCAACCTCCCCTCCTTCTTCCCATCGCGACCGGCACAGAAAAAGAAGGTGGCAGCGGCCGAGCCCGCACGAAGCGGCGAGCGGGTGCGCTACTTCCAGTGGACTTTCGAAAGGGATTACCGGGAGACGCCGTGGCGCGAAGAGGCGACCGAGCTGACCTTCATCTACCGCTCGGCTCCAGGAGAAGGGTTAAAGGTCGAAACAGCTGAGACATAGCGAGCATCTGCAATGCAACAGGAAAGGAGGCGGAGGTACTGGCGCAGGAGGAATTACTGTTTCAGCACGACCCTTTTCCGGATCCGCGAGGGTATGGTTTCGTCCGCATAATAGAGGTCAGCCGATATGAGGCACCCGTGGCGGGAAACGAAAACAGACAGCTCGTTGATTGTGCACGGAATCCAGGAATCCCGGAGAAGGGATTGCACTGAGCGATGTGTCTGAGGTGCATGCTCTTCTACTACATGCACCTCCGCATCATAATGAGTGTCCATCACTGAGGGGAGAGTTTCTGGGATGCTCTGGGGTGAACGAGCCGGTGAACGAAGGAATGGGCGGCCATGCACACGCCGGCGACCTGGATGGCAAGGACCGTGAAGGACATCGTGGAAACGTAGGCTACCAATGCTACGCCGGAGAAAACTATCATAATCGGCGCCAGAAGGATCCCCAACCAGGCAGGCATTTTGAACTTCGTCTTAGTCTGTGTCATTTTTTAGCTCCTTTACTGTATTTGACCCCTGTGTGTTTATCACAACCTCGACTCTCTTATCACCCCTGTATACCCGTCTACGTGTATACCAGATCCCTCGACTTTTCAGCACCTTACATAGCACAGGGCATACCAACTCCGCCGAAAAACGACAAGTCCCAGCAATGACTGAGAGATCGCTGAAGCCGCGACTTCGGCCCCCTCGTATACGTCCTATGGGGTGAGATTGCGTCTCGCGAGACAGGACGCTGTCCTGTGCAACAGGACAACACGCGCCGCAGGTGGAAATATCGCTGCGGCGAAAAGGTGGGGGTCGCTGTGGGTAGGGGCCGACGTCGGCAGGGGAAGGTGCTAAAGCTTTATCTTGTGCTTGTTGAGAAGCGCGTAGAGGCGGGAGCGGGAGAGCCCGGAGATGCGGCACGACTCGGCGAAATTTCCGCTCGTGGCGGCGAGAAGATTGTGCAGGTACTCCTGCGCGGCCCTGTCACAGGCGTCCTCGCAGCACTGCCGGAAGGTCGGCAGCTCTGGCTGGGGAACTGAGACCCCGACAGAGGTTTCATGATCGAGTGACGCCCGCGCTGCGCGAACACGGATCTCGATGGGGAGGTGCTTGGAAAAGAGGGTCGGCTCGAAGCGCGCGCTGGCGAGAGAACGCTCCATGGCGTTGACGAGCTCACGCACGTTCCCGGGCCACGGGTACTCGCACAGCGCCGAGAGGAAGTCGGGGGAAAACCCCTTTGGCCCGAGCCCGTATCGCTCGCAGAGCCGGTCGGTCTGGAAGCGCGCCAGCTCCTTGATGTCGTCGTGGCGCTCCCGCAGCGGCGGCAGCTCTATGGTGAAGGCCCGCAGCCGGAAAAGGAGATCCCCGCGGAAGCGTCCCTCCTGCACCATGGCATCGAGATCGCGGTTTGTCGCGGCGACGAGTCGAAAGTCGCTCTCCACCTCCTTGCTCCCCCCCAGCGGGCGAAACCTCCTCTCCTGCAGCACCCTCAGGAACGCCTTCTGGTTTGCCATCGGCAGCTCCCCCACCTCGTCGAGAAAAAGGGTGCCGCCGTTTGCCTGTCCTACCAGACCTTCCCTCGCCTTCTCCGCGCCGGTAAAGGTCCCCTTTTCGTAGCCGAAGAGAAGTCCCTCCACCAGCGTCTCCGGAAGGGCCGCGCAGTCTACCACCACAAATGTCCCGGACGCCCTGCCGCTGTTGGCGTGTATGGCTCTCGCGAAAAGCTCCTTCCCCGTCCCGGTCTCCCCCGTGATCAGCACGTTGGAGTCGTTTGCCGCGGCCTGCGCGACGAGGTCGAGGCACTCGGCAATTCTGGACGAGTTCCCTACGATCCCTTCCCTCTTCAGGGAGGTCACCCCTTTGGCCCGCGCCTCCACCTTCTCCTGCCGGTACTGGATTGCCCGCACCAACGGCAGGGTGATTTCCTTCAGCGTCGCTCCCTTCTCGATATAGTCCCAGGCGCCGCTCTTGATGGCGAGCTCCGCTGCCTGCGGATCTCCCGATCCGGTGATGATGATGACTTCCGGTGCATTCGTCAGATCGTGGATGCGCGGCAGGTGATCGAGGCCGTTGCCGTCCGGCATGTGCACGTCGAGAAAGACGACGTCGAAAGGCTGCGCCGACACGCTCGCCAGCCCCTCCCGCAGGGTGCGGGCGCACAGCGCATCGTGCCCCATGTCCCGCACCATCTGCTGCAGCACCGCGCTCATCAGGTCATCGTCATCTATGATAAGGATGTTTGCCACCCGCGTCCCTCCGTCCCGCTATTTGTGCGTCTCCAGCGCCCGCCGTATTGCCCCGGCCATCTGCGCGCAGTCGACAGGCTTCGGCAGCATCTCCCGAAAACCGACCGCTGCCACCTCCTCAGGGGAAATGCTCCCCTGCGACTCGTCGTTGTACCCGGAACAGAGGATGATCGGCATCTCCGGACGCACGTTCCTGATCGCAGTCGCGAGCTCGCACCCGGTCAGTTGCGGCATCGTCTGGTCGGTAATGATGATATCGAATCGTCCCGGCTCCGCGATGAACTTTTTCAGCGCAGCGACGCTGCTGGTAGCTGCCAGCACCTCGTACCCCAGGCTCTGCAGCATCTTTTCCACGACCACCACCAGATCCTCGTCGTCGTCCACGAGAAGGATCCGCTCCGTCCCCCCCGGGATCTTCCCGATCGCCGTCGGCTCCACCCCCTCGGCGACCGTTAGTAGAAGGGGGAAGAAGAGCTGGAATACCGTCCCCTCCCCGAGCTTGCTCGACACGGTGATGGTGCCGCCGTGGCTCTTGACGATGCCGTGCACCACCGAGAGCCCGAGACCGGTCCCCTCCCCCGGCTTTTTGGTGGTGAAGAAAGGATCGAAGATGTGCTGCTGCACCTCGGGGCTCATGCCGTGCCCGGTGTCGCTCACCGTGATCCTCAGATACTCGCCGGAGTGCATGGAGGGAAAGGGCAGGTTTTCCGGCGTGACCTCCACCCTGGAGAGGGCGATCTCCAGCACTCCCCCCTTTTCCTGCATCGCATGGGACGAGTTGGTGCACAGGTTGAAGATGACCTGGTGGATCTGGGTCGGGTCCGCCAGCACCGCGCCCAGCCCGTCCGGCAGGTCGTGGCGGATCTCGATCGTCGAGGGGAGCGAGGCTCGCAGGAAGACGATGCATTCCCTCAGCACCTGCTCCAGCCTCACCGGCTGCCGCTCCTGCTCCTTTTGGCGGCTGAAGGCCATAATCTGCTGCACAAGGCTCTTTCCCCGCATCGCCGCCTTCAGGACGACCTCCAGCATCTCTCGGCCGCTTCCCGGAGGGAGCTTCGTCAGGGTCATCTCGGTGGCTGTGATGATCGCGCCGAGGATGTTCTTGAAGTCGTGGGCGATCCCCCCTGCGAGGGTGCCGATAGCCTCCATCTTCTGCGCCTGCAGGAGCTGCCTCTCCAGCTCGACCTCGTGCGTCATGTCCCGCAGCACCGCCGCGTAGCTTATGATCGAGCCGAGCTCGTTCCGTACCGGCGAGAATACGGCATCGAGCTCCTGGCGCGCGTCGTTGCGGGCGAGAAAGGTGAGCTTGGCGCGCCGGTCCTCCGCATAGGAGAAGACATCGGTCACCGAGCGGAAAAAGGCCTCGTTGCGGTCGTTGTTGGCGAGGATGCGGCCGTCTCTCCCGACAAGTTCCATGCGGTCATAGCCGCTCAGCCGCTCGAAGGAGGCGTTGACGTAGTTGATGGAGCCGTCGGTCCCGTACAGGATGATCCCTAGCGGCGACTGCTCCAGCACAGCCGCGTGGACCTTGTGCGCCTTGTCCGTCTGCCTCTTGGCGCTTTGCAGCCTAAGCGTCACCACACCATAGGCCAGATCGCGCGACAGCTCCTCCAGGAGCTCGACCTCGTCCGGATCGAAGGCGTCAGGCTCCGCAGCATAAATGTTCAGTACCCCGAAGGGGTGCCCGTCCTCGAGAAGGGGGAGTGCGATGGAGGCGGCATAGCCGCGCTTCAGCGTCTCGTCGCGCCACAGCTCGTAGTTGGGGCTCGTCTGGATCTGCTGCACGACGTACGGCTGCCCCGAGCGCAGCGCGTGGCCGGTTGGCCCCTGCCCCCTCTCGGTGTCCGCCCAGGTGAGGTTGAGGGTGTTGAGGAATCCCTCCTCGAACCCCCACTGCGCCACCGGGAGCACCCTTTTCTCTTCATCGTGCTGGGCGGCCGCCACCCACGCCAGCCGGTAGCCGCCGCACTCCACGATGATGCGGCAAACCTCCTTCATCAGCTCCTCTTCCTCGGTGTTGCGCACCAGCGCCTGGCTGCAGGCGCTCAGCGCCCTGTGGGCGCGGTTCATCCGCCCAAGGGAGTGCTGGGAGGCATCCAGCTCTTCCTCGTGGCGCTGCACGATCCGGTAGAGGAAAAACGCAGTGATCCCGAGAAGGGACCACCCTTTCGTGGTGGAAAATCGTTCAAAAGCTATTGGATCGGCGAAGAATACTTTGAGGTAGGAATCGGACAGGAGCCAGAAGATGCCGAAGGCGACATAGATGAGAGTTATCTTGAATGGAGTCAGTCTACTGTCTGAAGCAGTCTCAGCCATCATACTCTCCCCGGTTGCCGGCGTAGGCATCAGTATACAGACGAAGAGAAGTATACAAAGAAAAAAGTGAAAGAGCTGTAATGGTTGACAGAAGTAAGGGGGGCGGCTTCAAGCGGCATCATATCGTGAGCTAATATCTCGCTCGTAGAATGCACCACGCAGGAATCACCACTTGTGTGAACTCAGAGGGGAAGGCGATAACACGTTCCCCCCTTTGCGAAGGGGGGACAGGGGGGATTTCGCTTTTGTTCAGTAGCGACTCCCGGTTTCTGCGGCAGACAGAGTCTATCCCCCGAGAAATCCCACCCACTTCACCCGCAACGTCGGCACGCCGAACTCCACATCGACCACCCCCTTTAGAAGATACGGCCGCTTTTGCGACAGCTTCCGGCAAAACCTGGCGTAGACATCGGGAAAGAAGGTGGTGTCGAAAATCGCCGTCGTGTCCTCGAACGATATGAACTCCATCGGGCGGCCGTGCTTGTCCTCCACTGTCTTTGTGGTGATCCACCACCCCACCATCGTCACCCATTTCCCCGACGCCTTCAGCATATCGCGCGCCTTCAGCGGCTTGTGGCGCAACCACTCCTCCCGGTACAGGGTAAGAGGGTGGCGCGACACCAGGAAACCGAGGCTCTCCACCTCCTGTCGCAGCACGGTCTTCTCATCGTACGGCGGCGCCTGCGGCAGTTCCGTCTGCTGCTCGAAAAGGAGACCCGACGACTGCTGCTGAAAATGGAGGATCTCCCACACCAGCGCCGGGCGCCGCTCCACCCCCTCGAGCGCATCGAAGCACCCCGCCCGCACCAGCCGCTCCGCATCCGCCCGCGTCATGGCGGTCCTGTTCATAAAATTCCTGAAGGAGCTGAATCTCCCCCGCTCGCTCCGCTCCTTCAGGATCTTCCCGGCCCCGTCTCTCGTGAGCCCGTCTATCTGCATCAGTCCCACACGTATCCCCTCCCCCTCGCTCGTGTAGGGGTAGGCGCTCTCGTTGATGTCCGGGGGGAGGATCGCGAGGCCGAGCCGCCGCGACTCCGAGATGTAGGCAAAGGCGCAGTAGTAACCCCCCTGGTTGGAGATCACCGCCGCCATGAACTCCGCCGGGTGGTTTGCCTTCATGTACGAGGCTTTGGCGCTGAGATGGGCGTAACTTGCCGAATGCGGCTTGCAGAATGAGTATCCGGAAAAGGAAAGGATCTGGTCCCAGATCGCCGCCAGTGTCACCTCCGTCACGCCGTTTTTCATCCCCCCCTCGAAAAAGAGCCTGCGGTAGTCCGCGAGCTTCTTTTCCCGGTGCTTCTTGGTGATGATCTTGCGCAGCTGATCCCCCTCGTGCGGCGTGAAGCCCGCGAGCGCCATGGCGATCTGGGTGATCTGCTCCTGATAGATGGCGATGCCGCACGTCTCGTCCAGCACGCTCTCCAGCAGCGGATGGAGATGCTGCCACGGCTTCCCCTGCAGCCTTGCCACGTACTCCTGAATGAAGGAATTGGCCGCAGGGCGAATGATGGAGGAGGACTGCACCAGCACCTCGAAAAGATCGAGCTCCTCCGTCCCCGGTGCCGGCACCTCCCCCCAGATCTTTCTCAAAAGGAGGCGAATCGAAGGGGATTCGAGATAGAAGCAGCCGATGGTGCCCCCCCGGCGAAGGAGCGTGCAGGTTTTTTCGTCCTCCAGCGGGCTCCACGAAGCGTAATCGATGCTTATGCCGTAGCGGCTCTTCACCGCCGCCATCGCGTCGCGGATCACGGCGAGGGAGCGGTTGCCGAGGATGTCGATTTTCACCAGCCCCGCATCCTCCGCCTGGTCCTTTTCCCACTGGATGAGGGGGAGCTCCTTGCGCGAGATCTCCACCGGCACGTAGCGGCGGATCTCGTCCGGCACGATCACAAGGCCGCCGCAGTGCAGCGAAAGGTGGCGCAGGTGGCCGTTCAGGCGCTTCGCCGTCCAGAGGATCTCCTGCCAGTCGCGCGACAGCGTCTCGCCGCGGAAAAGCGGGTGTCCCGCCATCGCCGCGGCAGACTGGTCCGCCTTCCAGAAGCCGGAAATCCGCTCCGTCATCTCCTTTATCTCCGTGTCCGGCAGCCCGTACACCTTCGCCACCTCGCGCAGCGCCGAGCGCCCCTTGAACCCGACCTGATTCGACACCATCGCAGCCCGGCGCGCGCCGTAGCGGGCAAAGGCGAAATCGAGCACCTCGTCCCGCTCGTCCCACGGAAAGTCGATGTCGATGTCCGGAGGGTCGGTGCGCCCTTCATTGAGGAAGCGCTCGAAGAAGAGGTTGTGGCGGATGGGGTCCACATGGGTGATGCCGAGGCAATAGGCGACCAGAGAGGCCGCGGCACTCCCCCGACCGCAGGTCCGCTCCGACTGCTTGGAAATCTCCTCCACCACGAGGAAGTAGTGGGAGAACCCCTTGTCGCGGATCATGGAGAGCTCCTTCACTAGGCGCGTCTCGACGGCGTCGGTGATGGAGCCGTAGCGCCAGAGCGCCCCCGCCCGGGCGCGCCGTTCCAGCTCGGAGAATGCATCAATATCGCAGAGGTTTCGGAAGGCGGGAAAAATGGTGCGGGAAAAATCCCAGTCGCTGCGACACAAGCTGGCGACGCGGGAGACATTTTCCAGCGCCTCCGGGCAATGGGGGAAGAACTCCGCAAGCCTCTCCGGCGGATAGAGCATGTCCGCGTCGCAGGCGGTATCTTCAGGTCTCAGCCGGGAGAGCTTGGTGTTGAGGTGAATGGCGCGCAGCACACGGTGCAGGTGGAAATCCTCCCTGGCGAGAAAGAGGGCGCGGGAAGTGGCGACAGGCGGGAGCTTCAGCTCTCTGGCGAGCGAAAGGGAGCGATGCAGCGCGTGACCGGGGGAGAGTTCAACAAAGAGCGCCGGGTGGCTCTCCTTTTTCAGTGCGCCAACGATCTTGGCGTCGTCGGAGATGACGACGACATCGGCGCGAAAAAGGAGGAGAGACTGGACGAGGTCGAAGTCGGCGCGGCAGTGGAGATCGGACAGGAGGCGGGAGATGTTGGCATATCCCTCCTCGCTGCGCGCCAGGAGCAGGGCGCGGTTTCGCGCCGTCACCGCCTCCGCCCCGATGATCGGAGCCATACCGGCATCCCGCGCCGCATCGACGAAGCGGGGGATAGCGTAGAGGCCGTTGCGGTCCGTGAGCGCGAGCGCCGAGCACCCCATCCCCCGCGCCGCCGCGCACAGCGCCTCCGGCGAATGGATCCCCCAACTGGGGGAAAACGATGAGTGAACATGGAGATGGGTAAAAGACAAAACACAAAACCTCGAAAACTGAAAAGCACGGTTAACCGCAAAGACGCAAAGGACGCAAAGAGAACGTCAACTGTGGGGGCATGTAGGCATGTGGCCATGTAGGCCGGAATAAGCGAAGCGTTTCCGGCATTACCGCCAGAAGCTTTTACCGAGGAAGGGACAAAGCGGATGAACAAAAGACGAAACGGCTCAAGCCTCCGACTCGTTCCCAAGCTCCAGCTTGGGAATGCAATTGCCCGCGAGGCTCAGCCTCGCCACTCGCGCGATTATCCGCTGACGCGGATGCAAAGCCGGAGCTTTGGACCCAAGCGCGTTCCCATCCCAAGATGACCTTGGGAACGAGTATCTCCGCGCGTCCTTCACGCGCGGACTCCGAGCGGCGCTTACGATCCAACATCTTGATCTAGGGTTTTGCCACTCTTTGCGTCCTTTGCGTCTTTGCGGTTAACGCATTACGCCTCTGATCGTTGAAAGCCTACACGCACGTTACTTCCCGCTCTTGGTCAGCGTCATATACCGCGTCCTCTCCGGATCCCACTCCGGAGCATCCTCCGCGACAGCAACGCTTTCCCTGCCGGGCACAATCCCCTTCCCCCAGCACACCACGCCCTTGCCATGCTTTTCCCTCAGCGCATCGAGCGTCTCCTGCAGCGCCAGCTGCCTCGGCGACACCTCCCCCACCTCCGGCGCGAAGAGCTCCATCTGCCCCGCATCCTCACCAATGCGTCCGCACGAAAGGCGCAAAGCCCGCACCCTTTGCCGTCTCTTGCACGTAGAGTAAAAGAGCTCCTCCACCTCCGCCAGCAGCATCAGATCAAGGGACACCGGCCGCTTCAGGAGCCTCTTCCCCTCCTCCGTGACGCCATCCGCATACGTCACAGCAAGAGCAATCTCCCGCGCCCCCTTCCGGAGACGCCGCAGCCTCAGACCGCACCCCTCGACCAGTCGCAGGAGCTCCGAAAGGATGACCTCGTCGTCATTCTCCTCCCGCGACAGCAACCCCTCCTCCACGATCTCCCCGCTCTGACGCGGCGGCTGCACCGGCGAGCGATCGATGCCGCAGGCTCGGTCATGGAGAAGCGGCGCGAAGGGTCCCACCGCCAGCCGCAGCTGCGGCACCGTAAGCCGCGCCACATGCTCCACAAACTGGAGATTCAGGTCCCGAAAAAGGATCTGCTGCCGCGCCTCCCCGACACCGGGCAGGACCGAAACCGGAAAGGGCGCCAGAAAATCCTTCTCCGACCCCGGAAAGACATCGAAGACCCCCGGCTCGGGAAGAGCGTCGGCCGCGACACGGGAGACGAGTTTGTTGATCCCTGCCCCCGCCATCGCCTGGAGACCCATCTCCCCCGCAATCCTCTTCTCCAGCCGCGCCGCCACGTCACGGGCAGGCCCGAAAAGCCGGCGCGACGCGGTGAGGTCGAGAAAGACCCGCCCCTGCCCCGGCTCGACGACCGGCGTGAACTCCCCCGAAAGCTCCGAAAGAGCGCGGCTGCCGCGAGCGAGGAGATCCGGGTCGGGAGGGATGACGATGAGGGAAGGACAGACCTTCCGAGCCCGGAAGATCGGCGTGCCGGCAAAGACGCCATCGGAAGCCGCCTCCGAGGAGACACATTGCAGGAGGGCCCGCTCGGAGTTCAGCGGCGCCACCGCCACCGGCCTGCCGCGCAGCGCGCTGTCAACGACGCGGGAAAGAGCGATAGGAAAAGCGGGAACCGTTATGTGGAGGATTTCCCTGTCCACTTGCGATAAAACCTCATGCAACCGACCAGCACCCCGCGGATGTGGAACTCGTCCTCAGTAGTGACGATGATGGGGGACATGGCCGCGTTGGCCGGATGGAGCTCGATACGATCCTTCTTTTTGACATACTTCTTGATGGTGATGGAGCCGTTCACCTCCGCGATGACGGTCTGCCCGTTCTCGGCCACCGGCTGCGGGTGAACCGCGACATAGTCACCGTCCATAATCCCCATCTCCACCATCGAATCGCCGCGGACCTCGTAGACCACATTGCCGGGACCAGCCATAGCCGACGGAACCTCCATGGCATCCGGCAGTTGCAGAGCCTCCACCGGCAACCCCGCCGCCACGATCCCCACCAGAGGGAGTTCAGATGAGGTAGAAATCGGCTGCGCCGGAGAAAGCTGAAGACCGCGCTTTGCATTCCACTGTCGCGAAAGATGCCCGTCCCGCTCCAGCACCCGCAGGTAATGCTGCACGGTCCCAAGGCTCTCGAACCCGCACCCGTGCGCAATCTCCTGCTGCGTAGGCTGATACCCCTGCCGCTCGCGGTAACGGCTGATGAAATCAAGGACCTTCTTCTGCTTAGGCGTCATAGCGGGCTCCGTTGGGCGAAGGATGGCTGGCGTCAGTGCAGGGAGGATAGTCGCAAGTTTGTCGTAAGTCAAGGAGGGAATAAGACAAGTGACTACACAAGTGGGCAACAACGGGAAGACGATCCCAGAGGAGACAAGAGAAGCCAATGAGTGATGGCGAGGTGGGGTGGCGCCGGTGGCAAGGTTCATCTTATGCTTCGAAGTCGAGAGGGCTTCTTGGCTCTTTCACCGTCCTGACCGGAACGCAGTGGGTATAGATCATGGTGGTTTTGAGGCTTGCATGCCCAAGCGTTGGAATCGGGCATGGGATATTTGGCACAAAATCAAGATAGTACCTGATTCATTACAGATACTCTGCGTGGCAGGACGCTGGAATCAATCCTTAGGTTTCCCAGATAGCCCAGGTATCTTGACATGAGCGGAGCCGGGATGCCGTCCATAGGTTCACCTTTGACAAAAATAAGAAGGATCTATATATTGCAATCCAATTTGACATTTCACACATTGCTCACATCTCAAAGCGCCTCGTCATCGACGCTCATTTTGGAAATGAATGGGAGGGCACGCCCCTGAGAGTCGCCGCGCATAAGGCCTCGTCAGCTCCTGGATCAGGGCGAGCTGCTGCTCGCGGGGCGTAGCGAGAATTCTGGCCATCCCTCCGATCGGAACGTTATCCGACGTCCATATTGTGGCATATCAACAGCTTGGGTTAACCGCCATCTTTGGTTTTTTCGAACCAAAACGGCGGCAGGGGACTTGGTGACAATTTCCCATCAATAACGCGTTAGGCTTGACCAAATCTAGGAGATTTCCCGAAATGGACATTCCACGGATCTTCAACATCACCGAAAGCGCTCACCGCATCCATAACCCGTTCACACCAGAAAAGCTCGCCACTCTCGGCGCGGCGCTGCGTCTGGAAACGGGGACCCGAGTGCTCGACCTCGGCAGCGGTTCGGGGGAGATGCTGTGCACTTGGGCACGCGATTACGGAGTCATCGGCACCGGCATCGACATGAGCCAGTTGTTCACCGAGCAAGCGAAACTTCGCGCTGAAGAACTCGGCGTCGCGGATCAAGTCAAGTTCATCCATGGCGATGCTGCAGGCTACGTCTCGGACGACAAGGCCGGTGTGGCAGCCTGTGTCGGTGCCACTTGGATCGCCGGGGGGGTCGCCGGCACTATCGAGCTTCTGGCGCGGAGCCTACGCACCGGAGGGATCATCCTCATCGGCGAGCCCTACTGGCGGCAGTTACCGCCGACGGAAGATGTTGCCAAGAGGTGTCTTGCCAACTCAATCTCCGACTTTCTCATGCTTCCAGAACTTCTCGCGTCTTTCGGCCACCTTGGCTACGACGTCGTTGAAATGGTTCTGGCTGACCAAGACGGCTGGGACAGATACGAGGCCGCCAAATGGCTCACCATGCGCCGATGGCTTGAAGCCAATCCCGACGACGAGTTTGCCAAAGATGTTCGAGCCAAACTGACCTCGGAACCCGAGCGCTACGCCGCTTACACGCGTGAATACCTGGGGTGGGGTGTGTTCGCGCTGATGCCGCAGTGATGCGTTGGCGCATCCAGCGCATCGTCAACGGCTGGCGGCCTCAGGGTCGCACCTTCATGTTTGAAAAAGTACCCTCACGCTTGGCACAATTCACTGCTGGCACCAGTCTAACTCCTCGAACATTTTGGCTCCTCTTACACATCAAATCGATATTTTTGCCGTCCGGTGCGAAATCCTGTCTAAACTGGACACCCAAGCCAAAATGAACTGAGCATCACTGGGGTCGTGAGCATCACTGGGGTCGGAGCTCCACATTCCACGACTCTACAACCATCCTCGTAAAATGTGGGGCACGGAGCCTTCCGTTTGCTGCTATCTCTGTACAATGTGGAGCCCTGACCCTTCCGTTTGCCCCTACCGCGAAAGGTGCCCGTCCCGCTCCAGCACCCGCAGGTAATGCTGTACCGTCCCAAGGCTCTCAAACCCGCACCCCCGAGCGATCTCCTGCTGCGTAGGCTGATACCCCTGCCTCTCGCGGTAACGGCTGATAAAATCAAGGACCTTCTTCTGCTTAGGCGTCAAAGCGGGCTCCGTGGGATGAAAGGGATGGCTGCCGTCAGCGCAGGAGGGTAGTCGTAAGTTTGTCGTAAGTCAAGGAGGGAATCAGGAAGTGCTTCCAAGTCCTGGAAGACGGTAGAAGTTGGTGCGACTGGAAAGAAGTAGGTGCGACTGAGAATGGAAGATACAGCGAGGTGGCGAAATACAATTTAATGAGAAACAGCTTGTAGCTTAGGGGCAGGGGGAGGAAGGAGCCATCGCGGGAGATTACCGCGGAGCCGTCACAGCACATTACCGCCACTGACTTCGACTCCGCACTTACCACTCCTCGCAAACCGCACGAACCTGTTTTATCTTCTCCAGTCGACTCTGCTCTATCTCGCTGTCTGTCGTTTCAGAGCCACTGGGATTTGTTGGCGCGTTCCTATCCCTTTCGTTATTGAGCCAGCTTTCTCTTCATTGAGTAGTGAGTGACTTACGCGGGCATACCACCTCTTCAATAAGTCCTGCGTTGTGACAAGCTTTTGTACCTTTCTCAACTTCTAGTCATCGCCTGTGACAGCTCCTCCGATAACTGGCTGATCGTATAAGGTTTTGCTACGATCCCGTTGATGGCTACATCGCTCTCCCATTCTGAAAAGGCCTCGGAGAAATACCCGCTGCTGATAATGAGGACCGCGTTCGGGTCGATCCGCCGAATCTGCGATGCCGCCTCCTTCCCGCCCAGACCTCCGGGGACAGTCATGTCGAGAATGACTGCGGCAAACGGGATCCCTTTCCGAAACCGTTCCTGGTACAGGGTGATGGCTTCCTTGCCGTCGGCACACGGCGAGACTGAAAAACCGAGTTCTTCCAATAGAGCGCAGGCAACGTCCCGTACAGGCGCCTCGTCATCCATGACAAGCACTTCCTTTCCTCGGGCTGCGATGGTGCAACGAGGATCGTCGGTGTGGACTTCACGCTCCATAGTCAGTGCAGGCAAAATCATACGGAAGGTGGTCCCTAGGCCCTGCTCGGACGCCACGGTAATCGTGCCGCCATGCTTCCTGACGATGGAGAATACGGACGCTAACCCGAGCCCGGACCCGGTCGATTTGGTAGTGAAGTAGGGGTCGAAGATACGCGGGAGGACGCTCGGTGCGATCCCGACTCCCGCGTCAGAGATCGAGACGCCGACATATGCCCCGGCTGGAAGATCGCCGCGCCCTCCCTCAACTGTCACATTCTCGGCGCTGACGGTTATGGTACCGCCTTCGGGCATGGCCTGCACGGCGTTGATCGCAAGATTGTTGAGCGCCTGCTGGATCTGTCCTCCGTCTGCGTCGAGGAGCCACAGGTCGGGACCAAGGCGCAATTGAGCATTGCAGGCGGTGCCCCTGAGGAAGAGGGAGACTGCCTCGCGGATCAAAGGGGCGACTTCCAGCGGCTTCTTGATCGGCTCACCCCCTTGCGCAAAAGTAAGTAGCTGCCGGGTAAGGGCGGCGGCCTTTGATATCGCCGACTCGCTCTCCACCAGCCTTTCCGTCGGGTCACTACCGCTCTCTATCTTCAGCCTTGCCAGAGTGATGTTGCCGGCAATGGCGGTGAGGATGTTGTTGAAATCGTGTGCAATCCCTCCTGCGAGGAGACCGAGAGATTCCAGCCGCTCCGTTTTTTCCCGCTCCTCCTGAAGCTTTTTCCGTTCCGTCACATCGCTGTAGAGGATCGCGATCTGCCCCTTGCCCGGTGAGTAGAGCTGTAAGCTCAAGTCACGCCCCCAAGCCGTGCACTCCAGACGGAGGGGGGTCCTGCTCTTGGCCACCTCGTCCAGACGACGCAGCAGTAAGTCGTTAAATTCAGGGCAAATATCGAAAAGGGACCTGCCAACCACTTCCTCCCTGCGCATGCCGGCCAACGTCTCGAAAGCGGGGTTTGCCTCGATGAGGGGATAATCTAGGGCCGCTGTCCCGACCACCGCTTCGTGCAGCGAGAAGCCCTCGTGGACCGCAGTGAAGAGCCTTCTGTACTGTGCCTCGCTCTCTCTTAGTGCCTCCTGGGCCCTGGCCCTGTCAGTGACGTCGACTGCGACCCCCACGAAACGGCTGCCGTCTCCGCTTGGCTCGTCCATGGAATAGATCCGGCCATGCAACTCGATCCAGCGTATGTGACCATCGGGGAGGATGATGCGGTACTCCTTGCGGTAGTCGCCCACACTTTCCTCCATCGCGCTTTTGATCCACCCGTGCACAGCGGAGCGATCCGCAGGGTGCAGGCAGTGCAGCAATGAGGTGTAGTCTACGGAAGCTTTAGGGTCGAAGCCAAAGATGGCGCGGCATCGGTCATCGAGGAAGACCTCCCCGCTTCCAAAGACGTACTCCCAGCAGCCAAGCGCCGCAGCATCGAGGGCGTGGCGCAGCCGCTGCTCGCGTAACTGTAGAGTCTTCTGCGTTTTTCTACATGAGGTCATGTCGCGCAACACGACGGTGAAGTGCCTATGGGAGGCTGCACCAGTGAACGGCGCCGATGATACTTCCAAGAAGACGGTGCGGTCACCGTTGCGGATAGCTCTGCATTCGTGGTCCCGTTGGTGTAAACCGGTGTGTTGGCATGCACCAGCGACCGGACACGACGCAGGATCAACGAGATTGCGCCACGCCACACCCTGCAGTTCTTTCAATGATCGTCCCAGAATCGCGCAGGCCGCTCTATTTGCTTCGAGAATGAAGCCGTCTTCTGAGGTGATCAACAATCCATCGAGACTGTTCTGAAATAACGCCTCGTAGAGCACTAGGTTTGCTTCGAGCGACTCTATTTTATCTTTCATCCTGCTTTCAACAGCGATCGGCTGGAGGCACGTGTCAACGGCACTGAAAAGCACATCGTCTTCGATCGGACTCAGCACAATATTGCGAATCCCGAAACGGATGCAGCGACTCATTGACGCCGTGTCCTGGTCATCCACGAGCACGATCAGTGGTACGTCAGGTGCGATGTTTTTCATTCTTTCGACAAGACAGAGATCACCGTTCGGCGTCAGATCGTGTAATATCAGCAAAGCTTCATTGTTGCATGTTTTGAGGGCTTCCAGTGCTTCATTACAGCCAGCCGCAGTCTTAATTATAAACTGAGGGTAGTGCTTTGAAAGTGTATTACAAATCTTTACCCCAACCTCGGTACGGCTTAAGACTAGGATGGTGTAGTCGACAACATGGTTCAGCAGAGACATACATGTACCTTTTAGGATGCTAGTTCTCTTGCCCACACGCAGGAAGTACAGATGTGCCTACGCGCAACGAAATATCATCGAGGACGGGCGCAGCAAGGAAAGGGCGGGGATCAAGAAAGATAGAGGAGACTTTATTAACAGGTCAGTTCGTGTAATATCAGCAAGGTTTCATGGTTGCATGTTTTGAGGGCTTCCAGTGCTTCATTACAGCCAGCCGCAGTCTTAATTTTAAAGTGAGGGTAGTGGTTTGAAAGTGTGTTACAAATCTTTACCCGAACCTCGGTACGGCTTAAGATTAGGATGGTTTAGTCGATAATGGTTCAGCAGAGACATACATGTACCTTTTAGGATGCTAGTTCTCTTGCCCACACGCAGGAAGTACAGATGTGCCTACGGGCAACGAAATATCATCAAGGACGGGTGCAGCAAGGAAACGGCAGGGATCAAGAAAGATAGAGGAGACTTTATTAACTGTAGAATGAGAATTTCATTTTACAGGATCCTTGGACGATAAACAATGTAAAAATTAGCCCTGGATCTGTAGCTAGGAGATCCCATTTGAATCTGCACAGCAATTTACGGCCGCCGTAGAGCCATCATTTTGGGGGCCGTCTGAAACATGGAGCCTTTCCGTAAATCTCTCTATAGCAAAGCGAATCTTCAACACTCGCCAAACCGTGGCATCCGCACACTGGTTACAGAAATATGAAAGCACCTTTTAAAAGCATCGTTACTGAGGAATGGGGACATGGTGTCGAGTGGAGTGATGGTGAAATTACTATCGATGCAGACTCGTTGTATCGGCTGGGAAAAGAGCAGGCGGGCCTTGCCTTCCCAGTCTCAGAATTCAATGCCTGGATGGAACGGAATGGACTTTCTTTAAGTGCGGCAGCAAAGGCTCTGGGTATAACTCGGCGCACGGTCATTTACTATCACGGCGGACATAAACCCATTCCCATCTATATCAGGTTCGCTTGTGTTGGATGGGAGGTACTACACTCTGAGCAAGCTGCTTAAGCAAGTAGTGAACATCACTGGGGTCGGGGCTCCACATTGCACGACTCTACAACCATCCTCGTAAAATGTGGGGCACTGAGCCTTCCGTTTGCCCCAAAAAAGATGAGACGACTAAAGAAGGAGCCGGTGTGTCTAGGAGTGGCAGGCCTCGCCCCTCCGTTGGAACGACGCGAAGGATGGTCGAGGCGGAAGGTCAGCGACGGGAGGAAACCCTACCCCTGAGCCCGTACCCGATGCTGAACCTGGACTGCACAAGATTCACCCATCGCGGGCGACACTAGGGAGGGGACGGGCAGTGGAGGTCCTGGATGTCCCGTATCAAGATCAAGGTGGTCATCCAGCCCCCCCCATCTGCTCGAAGTGCTCCACAGCGGCGGTCACCTCGGCAGCGGATCTCAATTGGGAGCCGGAGAGCTGCGTGGAATAACCGGGGCAGGTTCAGTTGTTCCCCCAGGACCTGTTGATCAGCCAGGATTTAGTCGAGAACAGCGACCCGGGCCTGGGCGATCGCGGTGAGAGACTGTTGCTGGCCTACGTTACTATGGGCAGATGATGAAAGGTGCCACTGGGGTAAAGAGTGTGGACGATCAGACTCTTTAAACCTCAATCTTGAACTCAGCACCTTCTGCGGTGTTTCTGACGGTAAGAGTTCCCTTCATGCTCTGCTCGATAATAGTCTTGGACATGAATAGTCCTATTCCAGTTCCTTTGTCAGGACCCTTGGTGGTGAAATAGGGATCAAAAACCTTCTCTATAATTCCATCCGGAATCCCGCCGGCATTATCGGAGATGGTAACGATACAACGATCGTTTTCGCTTTCAATGTGAATCGTGATCCTGGGGTCTTGAATGTTTCGCTCACAGAATGCGTCATTTGAGTTGTTGATTATATTGATAAGCACCTGCCAGTACTCATTGCGCATTCCATCTATCATACATTCTTTTTCGGCAATGATTTCTATTTTTGACCGAGGCTCCACCATTGAAATAACTCTCTGAACGACATCGTTTACACTGAACCTGACCCTCCTCTTGTCTGAGTCGAGGAGATACCGGAAGTCGTCAATGGTCTGCGACATGTGTTCAATGACATTCATAGCCTTTGAGACTGAAGCGCTTAGCAACTCTTCGTCAAAAATGCCCACCTCGTAGGAGAGCTTTAGCTCCTGGATGACAAGGCCGAGGACGTTGAGTGGCTGCCGCCATTGATGCGCTATGTTGCCCATCATCTCCCCCATAGCTGCCAACCGGCTCTGCTGAATGAGGAGTTGGTCCTTGCGGCGCAGCTCCTCCACTACGCCGATGCGCTGTTCCGTCTCCCTTCGCGTCTCCTCAACCGCCTTTGCCAATTCCTCGGTCCGCTCCATTACAAGGAGTTCCAGATGATCCCTGTGCTTACTGAGTTCCTGTTCAACCTTTTTGCGCTCGGTTATGTCCCGCACTGACCCCATGACCAACTGCCGCCCCCGGGAAGTAAAGGGGCAAATGAAGACCTCTGCGTCGAAGACCGAACCGTCGTGCGGGCGGCGGGTGCGCCACTCAAAGAAACGGGTATCACCCGCAATCACCGATTCCCAGAGTTTCGTCAGCTCTTCCTGGGGGGGTGGGTCATCTGAGACGTCGGCGATCGTCAGGTTGGTGGCTTCTTCTCTTGTGATCTGAAGCATTTTCAGCCACTGTTCGTTCGCATGAACGATGCGGCCTTGGCTGTCATGGATCACTATGCCGTCACAGATGTTCTCAAACACCGATCTCAGCAAGCCTTCCGACGCTTCCAACTCCCTGTTTCTGCTCTCCAGTTCAGACGTTCGTTCCTTGACGAGGTCCTCCAGATAATGGTGATGAAGGCGAAGTTCGGCCTCAGCCTCCTTCTCGCGGATTCGTCTTACAAAAAATTGATACGCGTAAAAAAGGCTTAGACAGGTGAAGGTTGTGACAACTCCCACCACTTTGGCCGCGTCTTCGCGCCACTGAGCGAACGCCTCGTTCTTGGACTTCGCCACGAACACAAAAATAGGGTAGCCGTCGACTTTCCGGAAGGAGGTGATTCGATTGATGTTATCTAGAGGAGATGTCGCATAGTAAGTACCTGACGATCGCCCCTCCTTGAGCAGCTCCGTCAACTCCGGCGCAGTATCGTGTCTCCCGACGAGAGCCCAAGAGGCATCTTTTCCGATAGAGCGGGCGATGACACGCATCTTTTCATCGCGAAGCATGATCGTCCCCTGGCGCCCCACGTCTATGTTGGAAAATAGCGCAGTGAAATGGTCGAGAGCAAAAGCTCCAAATACAACTCCACCAAATGAGCCGTCGGGTCCCTCGAGGGCTCTGGCGATGATGACAACCCATTTTCCACTAATCTTTCCCATGACAGGCGGTGAGATCACCAACCCCGTTTTTGGGGCTTTCCGCAGAACCTGGAAGTAGTCGCGATCGGCAATGTTAACCTGTCTACCGGCTGGTAATCCTGTTCCGTACAACACATTGCCCCTTCGGTCGTGTAAACCTACGCCGTCAAGTTCGGGAAGCAGTCCGAGTTGGTGGGACATGTGCTTGTTCAGTCGTTGCTCATCAATCCGCCCGCCGGCCAGTTGGGCCTCCGCATTCTCCTTCAGGTCCATTAGCATCAGGTCCACTTTCGCGATAGTGCCGCTCAGGTACTTTTCAAGGACCAGGGAGATATTTTCGGTGGAGACGACGGTCCGCTCATGGTTATCCAGCCAGCTATGGCGCAGCGACCATGCCGCAATGCCGATAACGAAGAGATTGATCAGGAGAGTGATCGCAATAAGCCGGAGGAGAAAAGCGGACCTGGAAAATTGCAATTCAGGTATGTTCTTGAAGTTGCGACTCATCCACTCGCTCCTTACGGCGCACTTCGTGAACAGAGTGAACCTTGGGCCGAGACAGCCGAGGTAGTTCTAGATAGATTACAACGATCAGGAAGAAAAAAAATATCTGTTCCCGTTGAACTTGATATGGCTCGGCAATTTCTCTCCGCTCCAATCTCTTTGCGGTGGTCCTGGTCGGCAGTTCCGTTTACCCCTGCCCCGGCACCGGACCGGCGCTGCCGCCGTAAGCTCTTCCTGTGAGCAGGGGGAGGAGACTCCTGTGGAAGTGCGGCGCCCTATTTCCCAATGAATTTCGCTGGCCGTTTTTCGAAAAATGATTTGATTCCTTCCTGATAATCATGGCTGTCATAGATTTGGCGACGCATGGCCTGAATTCTCTCGAAGGTCTCGGGACTAAGATTGTGAGCTGCTGACAGTATTCTCAATTCTTCCTTGAGTAGGCTTATAACAAGTGGTGAGTTCTTCGCGATATCTTGAGCAATGCTAAGAGTGAAGCTTTCAAGTTGATCTTTCGGCACAGCGTGACTTACGAGCCCATGGTCAACCAGCCGCTTTACAGGTATAGGGTTCGCAGTGAACAGCATCTCTTTGCACACTGGGATTCCAGCTGTGTTCAGGAAGTTCTGGACTCCGGAAATATTGTAGGGAACCCCGAGCTTGGCTGGAGTTATGGCAAACGTTGAGTCTTCGGCTGAAATGATGAGGTCGCAACTCATGACGAGCTCGCAGGCCCCTCCCCACACACTTCCCTCTACCATGGCGATCACTGGGGCGGGGAAAAGCTCTATAGTCCTTACCACCAGCCTGAGGGGATCATTGTAGGTTAGGGGGTCACGCCCGTTCATCGGCAACTCCCGAACATCGTGACCGGCTGAGAATACCTTGACGCCGGCTGGCGCCCTGAGAATGACCACGCGGATACCCTGGGTCTTCATTTCGTTGAGTGCGCCGCAGATGTGATCGATCAGTTCCTTGCTGAGAGAATTATGCTTTTTGACATTGTTGAGAGTAATCGTCCCTACTCCGTCGACTGTTTTCATTTCTACTAATGCCATATCGTTCCCTCATGTGGTTGAGTGAGCTGCGGATGAACAAGACCAGTGAAGATGGCGAAGTAGCTTCAGCGACTGCTCACGGCCCGGAGACGGATGCCTGTGGAACCGGCCCATTGGTTCGGCTTATCGCGGTAGCCATAGAGGAACCAGACGTTCTATAGATATCGGCCCGCAGTTGGGTGTCAAGGGTGGTGCTCGACGTATCCTTATGAAAGTCGAGCCCTGCCCCCTCCGTTTCCCACGAGACCTGACGCTTCGCCATGTCCCAGCCAAGAAATGGAGCACGTATGAAGTAGCAAACTATTGCATCGGTAACAACTGAAGCCCCAAATGTACTGATCGTTAATTGGCGCAGTCGGAAACAGTCCAGAATTGATATCTCCGAATACCTCGATTCCCCTGGATATACCCAACTCAAAGATGAGAGCACTTTTAAAAGGGTTGTTACTAAGGAATGGGGGCATGGTGTCGAGTGGAATGATGGTGAAATTACTATCGATGCAGACTCGTTGTATCGGCTGGGAAAGAGCAGGCGGGCCTTGCCTTCCCAGTCTCAGAATTCAATGCCTGGATGGAACGGAATGGACTTTCTTTAAGTGCAGCAGCAAAGGCTCTGGGAATAACTCGGCGCACGGTCATTTACTATCACGGTGGACATAAACCCATTCCCATCTATATCAGGCTCGCTTGCGTTGGATGGGAGGTACTACACTCTGAACAAGCTGCTTAAAGCATGTAGCAAGAGGTGGCGTTGCCCCTGCCCAGGCCCCGCCTGATCTCGACTCCCGCCTCTCTGTTTGCCTAAGAAACCAGGAAATGTTCCTTCGCGAATTTCAGGAGTCCCTCCCGGCCATTGACGTTCAACTTCTCGTAGATGTTATGCAGATGAACCTTTACAGTGCCTTCAGTGATGCAGAAGCACTCTGCAATTTCTCTGTTCTGCCTGTTTTGTACTACCATCTCCACAAGCTGCATCTCTCGCGGACTTAAAAGCAGCGCAATATCGCGACTCTTTTCGCGCCTAGCGAAGGCACGCACGGCTTGGTAAGCGGTGCCCGGGTCAAGCCACATGTCACCGCTGTGGACTCTCTCGATGCACTCTATAAGCATGTCTGGTGGCAGTTCCTTGAGAAAAATGCCATTGATTCCTGTTTCGATAGCTTCAATCAGTTCTTTTTCGCCTATCGCAGCCGTCAGGATTACGGTTTTGGGGTGCTCATGCTGGCCAAGAACCATCTTCGCAACCTGCAGTCCCGTCAGCCCCGGCATTCCCAGTTCAAGAAGTAGCACGTCCGGCTTGTGGTTCCGCACTTCCTCAATCGCCTCATTGCCGTTTGCACACGTCGCGACAACGTCAATCCCGCTTTGCTGTGCGAGTATCGTTTTCAAACCGGCAAGGGTAACTGGGTGGTGGTCTGCGACGACTACGCGTATCGACATAGCATTTTCCTTATGATCTTGAACATTCCTTCCAGGCCTGACCTGCGCGGGACCCGAGTCCCCATATTCAGAACTCCTCAGCCATAGCCAGGGCACGCCCTACCTTTACAGCAAGAGTCGCTTCCCTTATCGGCTTTGAAATAAAGTCGAAAAAGCCGCGCCGTAAGGCTGCAGCTTCTTCATCTACTGTGGCAGTCGACGTTATGAGGATGACCGGTGTCTTTGCTGTCTCCGGAAAGCTGCGTACGGACTCCAGCACTGCATATCCGTTCAGTTTGGGCATTTCCTTGTCAGTTATGACAAGATCAGGTCTTGCTGATACTATTTCACGGAAAGCTTCCATTCCATCACATGCCGAGACCACGTAATATCCTTTGCGTCTCAATGATGATGCTACGGATTCCCTTACAGCCTTGTCATCTTCAACAACAAGAACACATTTTTTATCAGTTGTTGTTGTCGGAGCAGACCTGAGGTAGTGCAGCTTTATAGCCATCATCACCTCTTGTCGCGCCGCTACGTATGGCAGTATGGTTAATCCATGTTTTTCAGCTATGGCGGCTGTAACCTGTATCGCTGTGGGGTCGCTTATGGCGATCGCCAGCTTTTTCTCTTTCATCTTCAGCGGAAACAGGAAATTTTCCATTGCCATCTTCGCCGGCACTGTACTCAGCAGCTCTTCAGAGTACTTGAAGTGGCAGAAATCGCGCACGACCTTGAGGTTGTATTGCAGCGCCAGAGCCTCGGCCAGCTCGTGCGGTGTAACGAGTCCCAGTTCCTCCAGAACGCTGCCAAAACGTTTTCCTTTTTTGTTCGAAAGAGCCACCACTCGTTCCACACTCAGCGGAGAAAGGATCCCGTTTTCCACGAAGATTTCCCCGAGCCTCTTTCTTGGCGAGGAGGCTCCTGCAGGCCGTGCACCATTCATATCTCAACCCTCATATCTGTTGTTGGCACCTGAACGCCCTCAAGCGGCAGGCAGGTAGGCGATCACGCCCACGAGTGAGATCAGATTTCCCCTGACGTCCTCCATGCGCCGGCAGCAGAAATGTCCCCTGAAATTGCAGCCATTGATCCCTGCGTACTGCCGGTCGTGATGAAAATGGTCAATCTCGCCCTCAACGAGCCGGCGCATCCACTCTGCACTTACCGGGCGCTCGTCGGGATGCACATACTGACTGTACGGTGAGCCGATGAGATCCTCGTGAAAGGCATGGAGCATGCGCGCCATGCGATGATTGGCAAAGGTGATGATCCCTTCCGGGTTCAGTACCAGGACACCTGCCTGCATGTTGTCAAAAAGGCTCTCCAGATTGTGCTTCTCCTCGGTAAGATCAAACTCGGCAGCCATGCGATCGGATATGTCACGCCCGATTATGGCAGCGTACCGGCTGTGGTTGTGCTGCAGGAAGGTCATGGACAGCTCCAGCATGGTGCCTTTGCCGGTAAATGACCGCTGTATAACCTCAAGCGCCATGTGCCCGGCTGTCTCAAGCTCCTGCCAGTAATGAGGCCACTCCTCGTCAGTAATCTCCGGGAAGATCTCGCCCAGCCTCATCCACGACAGGGCCTCGCCCGGATAGTGCAGCGCCGTGCAGGCACTCCGGTTTGCGTAGGCGATCTTCCCTTGCGCATCGGCCCAAATAATTTGATCCTGTGCCGACTCAAGCGCACGACCGGCCAAGGACAGGAACGCTGCCTTGCTCAGGCCGTCCCTGTGATTGCTGTTTAGCATGCCATTGCCCTCCTTGATGCGTACTCTGGAATCACGCTACTGCGGTATGGTGAAATAAAATGTGGCTCCTTTTCCTGCTTTCCCTTCCGCCCATATCTCCCCGCCATGACGCTGGAAGACACGGCGCACTGTCGCCAGACCGATCCCGCAACCGGGAAAGGATTTGGCATTCTGCAGTCGTTGAAATGGCTCGAACAACTGCGGGGTATCCTCGAGCTCAAAGCCGATGCCATTGTCTCGCAAAAAGAAGGTCTCCCTGCCGTTCAGATCCACCACGCCCAACCTCACCCGCGCGTAAGGACGGTGGCGCGTGAACTTCCAGGCATTTCCAAGGAGATTCTCCAGCGCGATCTTCACCAGGTGCGGATCGCAACGCGCCTCCAGCCTGGGATCGACCAAAAAAGCAACTGGCCTCACCGGTTCGCTCAGCGCCAGTTCCGCGGCGATACCAAGCGCCATTTCGGTGACATTTACCAATTCGCGGTTCAATCCCCTGCGGCTGATTTGGGACAGTGTGAGCATCGCGTTGACCAGTTCTTCCATGGCAGCGTTCGCCTCGCAAACCATGCCGAATAGATAGCGGTCGAATTCGTCCAGCGACCGTGTGCTGTGTTCCTGAAGAATCTGAAGGGCTGAGGAGCTGCGGGTCAGATAAGAACGGATATCGTGGCTAAGGGAGTAACCGAACGCCTCCAGCTCGACGTTTTCCAAGGAAAGTTCCCGGGCCTTGCGCTGCAGTTCGTCCTCGTACGCCTTGCGCCTTGTGACGTCTCTTACGATGCAGACTATGCCTCTGTCTGTCATCTGCGTCAGGGACGCCTCCTGAGTGAAGGGGGTTCCGTCCCGCTTCATGCTGATTGCCTCGCCCCGCCATTCCCCCTCCCTGGCAAGGACAGGAAATATCTCCTCCTCGAACCGTCTCGAGTCAGGACCGTCAAAGTAATCACACCACCGCTTTCCTATCAGTTCGACGTGAGAGTCATAGCCGTAAAGCTTTACGAAGGAAGTATTGACGTAGATGCATTCGTACTTCTCATTCAGCAGGCAAATGGCGTCGATGGCGGCGTCCATACCCGCCTGGTATTTGTTGAGCACTGTCTCAAGGTGCCTACCCCTGAGCAGAAGTGCCACTATGTAGATGCTGACGAAAATGAGGATGCCGGCGATGGTGAAGAGCAGGGCTCGTCTTCCGGGACCCAGAGCGGGGCCTGCGACGATGCAGAGAAGGCAGGATATAAGAGAGAGGGCCAGACCGGTGGAGACGATCTGCCTCAGCTTGATTGTGGGGGTCACGCTTCTGACCATGAAAACCTCTCCGGAAGGATACGCCCCCCTCGCCCTCTTCCCGGTCAGGATTTTTGGCAATAAAAAAAGCCGGGGCCGTATATCTGGTGATATTTCGGCGACCCGGCTGTCTGCGTGAGACCCTGTAGGCTTTCCGTCCCGTCCTCGCGGACTGTTTAGTATTTTCGTATATCAGTTGTAGGATGAATTAGCAGCTGAAGTATCAACAAAGTGAAACGATGTCAATAAAAAAGAAATCACGCACTCTCGGTGCCAGGAAAAGAGGGTGGGGGCAGGCTTTGCAATTGGTGATTTGCCGGATGGCGAAATGCGTAAATGCAAAGCCTGACCCCGGGCCGCTGGCTCAGGTGCGGGGGCGCTGCCGGAGACGTTCAGCTTCGCCATCTCCGGTTGCAGCAAGTCGATCTGGAGGCGACGGAGTTGCCGACCACCTTCACCGCTTGTCGTACTCGTCATGGCGGCGCCACCAGACCCCCGCATCCTCGTTACGCCCTTTGGGGGCGCGATCAAGCCATTGATACATCCCCCACAGAATGTCCACGCCGCGGGCATAGGCAGAATAGGTGTGGTAGACGACGCCGTCTTCAAGCGCGAACGCACTCATCCCCGGCCTCTCTCGCAGGTAGGCGGGTGCGTCGATCCCGCACATGGCTGCAAATTTGGCCTCGGCATCCTCGCCTCCACCGTCTTCGCCTTGGCGCCACTGCTGCACCGGTTCGCGAGTGAAATTGTATTCCATCCCCTCGCGCTGCTGCTCCTCCGTGTAGGAGGCGCAGAAGTCGAAATTGAAGTCGCCGTCTTGTGACGACGCCCAGGGAAACGTCCATCCCATCCGGCGCTTGTACGTCTGCAACTTCACAAGCGGCGCCCGGGAAACCGCCCATAGCATCACGTCATGATTGGCTAGATGTACGACGAAACCGTTGAAGCCATCGGCAATGGCTGAACAGGACGGACACCCCGCCGTGTAGTCGGGGCCAAACATGAAATGGTAGACGATGAGTTGCGAGCGCCCTCGGAAGAGGTCCGCCAGGGAGGAGGTTCCCTCGTCGGTCTCGAACCGGTATTCCTTGCCGATTGGAACCCACGGCAACTCCTGCCGTCGCCGAGCCAACTCGTCGCTGCGATGCGTTAGCTCCTTTTCCGCCTTGAGTAACTCGAGCCGGGCTGCAAGCCACTCTTCTCTTGTCCCTGTCCTATGTTTTGTCACCGTCATTCCCTCCTTTCCGTGGCACATCCATCTTACGGCTGAGGGGTTCCTTGTCAAACAACACGGGCGGGTAGGTCAGAGCAGCGGGGTCATGCTTCGCATTTGGTGATTCGCTTGAGCTAATGCACAGAGAAAGCTGACACTGTCCGACTTCAGAAGGGACCGGATATCCTCGTCCTGCTTTAAGTCCAGTCTACTCAGTGCCGTCCTCGACATTCCCAGCGCGTGGCCGGGGAACTTTTCTCCTTCCCCACCACTGGGTTGCGGCAACCATAAAAATGAGATGCCGCCGGCATCTGCAACTGCCGACGGCATTCCAACTCCCCTGATACAGGAGCCTCTCAGGAAAACCACTTGTGATGCAGTGCCGAGTCCGTTCCCTGCACAAAGCAGTCGAGGCGGCCGCTCCCCCATGAGCTGACGCCTACGCTGGAGCAGAGGATCCCGCCAAGGTCTTCTTCTCCGCTCCACTTCGAGCCATCCCACCATTTGTGCCACATGTGCGAGCTGCGTCCAGGATAGAAGACGTCAATCCGGTTCGCCCCCCACGACTCGGCGGCCGGTTCCCCCAGGAGCGTTCCGCCGAGGTCCTCCCACCCGCTCCAGGTATGCCCGTCCCACCACTTGTGCCACAGGTGGCTGTCGTAGCCGCGCACGAAAGTGTCGAGCCTGTTGGCGGACCACGACGCAACGGCCGGGCCGGAGGTCAGGCCGCCCCCGAGGCTTTCCCATCCGTGCCACCCCGCGCCGTCCCACCAGAGATGCCACATCGCCTGGTCCACGCCTCGGGCGAAGACGTCGATCCTGTCCTGCCCCCACGATACTGCCGCGGGCTCGGAGGTGAGTGTTCCACCGAGGTCTTCCCAACCGCTCCACCCTCCTTGAAACCACTTGTGATGCAGATGGTGGTTCAACCCGACAACGAAGATGTCCAGCCGCCCGCTGGCCCAGGAGCAGATGGCGGGGGCACCCTGCACCTGCCCCCCGAGTGACTCCCATCCTTGCCAGCTGCTGCCGTCCCACCAGCGGTGCCACACCCTTGAGTCGAGGCCGCGGGCGACGACGTCTACGCGGTTTGCCCCCCAGGAGACGGCGCTCGGCCGCGATGATATCTGACCCCCCAGTGCCTCCCATCCGGACCAGCCCCCCTTTGAGGGAAGAACGACCCCTTGCGCGGTCCAGAACGGGAATTCCGAATCGAGCCCCGCCTCTCCGTAGGCAATCTTGAAGAAGCCGCCGTCCCCCCAGCCGGCCCCCCAGGAGTTCTTGCATATCCAGCATTGCTCTGCTTCGGAGTAGCCGATGATCTGCACGCAGTGCAGGCCGACGTCCCCTCCGGTGACATGGTGGTAAACGCCGCCTCCGTAGGAGAAAAAGTCGTTGAAGACGTGGAAGACGCCGCAACATGGCCCTGTGTTGCTGAGATAGTTTTTCCGGTCCACGATGCCCGCCACGGTCCCCGCGCTCGAGATCTTCACCGACCGCGTGTTGCGGTCCGGCACTACCACACACTTCGGATTTGGCGGAGGGGGCTCGAAAGCGCTGGCATAGGGGAACGCCGCCTCGTCCGGCAGACCGCGCTCCCTGATCTGCGTGAAGGCGTCGTCCGGCCACCAGCCGTTGCAGTTTGCGCCGTGGCTGGAACAGAAATGCAGGTCAGCCTCGGAGAGGTCGAGCCGTTGCCCCTTCTCCACGGAAGCCATCGACTCCACCACCGCCGAAGTGCCGAAAGAGACGCACGAGCCGCACCCACCCTGGTCCTTTACCGGTGTAACGTGGTTCCCGTTGTGGTTGCGCCAGTCAACGGCCGGCGCAAAATTAGGAGCCGCCGCGGCTGGCGGGTGTGCCATCGCAGCAGCAAGCGCCTGCGGATTGACGATGACGCCGAGCATCGCTTTCTTCTGAGCATCGCTCAAGGTGGCCTGCACCGTCTGTCGAGCCGTCCAACGCGCCCTGGATTGTGAAAGGTTCGCTGTCAGTGTCCGGATGTCGAGAACTGGCATACCGTTTCTCCTTCTCGCCACAGAGCAGCTGACTCTGCGGCAGGCAAGGCCGGGCCTCGTGGTGTCGATCGAGGAACCGGAGCCCCGGCTGCATCCGGCTCCTGAATCCGGGGAGGGAGGAGCGCCGGCATCACCCGGTGCCCCCTCCGCCTTCTGTGCTACGGAGAAAAAGACTTCATTACCGGCGGAGTGATGTCAAGGCGATAGGCCGCACCTTCCGAAAAGGAGTACTGCCTTGTAGGTGCTTTGCGCGAGTGAGGATGAGGTGGGGGGATGTCGGGGGGGGAGGGAGAGCCCCTGGAATGGAATGGCCGGTCCGCGACAACGTCCGGGCCGGGGCCGGGTCAGGCTTTGCAAACGGGGCAGGGTCAGGCTTTGCATTTGGTGATTTGCTTTGAAACGGGGCAGGGTCAGGCTCTGCATTTGGTGATTTGCTTTGTGGCCAAATGCGTAAATGCAAAGCCTGACCCCGGGTCGCTGGCTCAGGTGCGGGGGGCGCTGCCGGAGACGTTCAGCTTCGCTATCTCCAGCTGCAGCAAGTCGATCTGGGCCTTCTGGGATGCGACGGAGTCGTTCAGCATACGGACCGCGCCGAGGTTGCAATCGGTGGCCTCCATGATGTTGGCGACGGCGGGGACAATCTGGTCGCTGCCGCGGCTCTGCTCGTCGCAGGCCCGCTGGATCTGCTGGATCATGGTGGTGATGTGCTCCGTCGACCTGGCGATGAAGTTCCCCATGGTGCTCTGCTCGCGGGTCGAGTTCTTCACCTGCTCGGTGAGCGTCTTCATCCGCTCTACAGCGCCCATGATCTGGACGCTCCCTTCCCCCTGCTCCGCGGTGGAACGGGCGATGTGATTCACCATGGTGGAGACCTGCTCTATCGCCTGGCTGATCATCCTGCTCCCGTTCGCCTGCTCCGCCGTCGACCTTGCAATGCTGCTCACTTGCGCTGTCGCCTGCTCGGCTCCCGCCACGATCTTTTCCAGAGCCTCGCCGGACTGCCCCGAGAGCGCTTCCCCCTCCTCGATGCTCCGCTCGGTGACGGCGATGGCGGCGACGGCTCTCTTCGTTTCGTCCTGCACCCCTTTTATAACTTCGGCGATCTCCCGGGTCGACCTGCTGGTCTGTCCGCCAGGTGCTTGATCTCGTCCGCCACAACGGCGAATCCTTTGCCGTGCTCCCCGGACTGTGCTGCGATTATCGCTGCATTCAGCGCCAGGAGGCTCGTCTGTCCTGCCACGTCGTCGATGACCGAAAGCATCGCCCCGATGTCCCCCGCCCTGCGGGAGAGGGCCTGGACCGACTCGGAGGTGACGCGGGAGGCCTCGCGGATGCGTGCCATCCCCACGATCGTCGCCTCCACCGCCTCTTTCCCAAGTTCGGCATCCCTGCGCACACCTTCCGAGATCGCCGCCGTTTCGACCGCGTGCAGCTCGACCTCCTTGATGGAGCTGTTCATCTCCAGCACAGAAGAGGCGTTGGCGTAGGCGGCCTCCATGAGGGTCCGGGCATTGGAGCCGACCTCCTTTATGGAGGCGGCCATCTCGCCGATGGCTGAGCTGACCTCCTCGACCGACTGCGCCAGCTCCCCGGCGTTCAGGGCGACCTCCTCCACGCTCGCCGCCATCTCCAGGATGGAGGAGGAAGTTTCGTGCGCCGACCGCGAGAGTCCCTCCACCCCTTCGGCCACACCCTTGATGGAGGTGTTGATCTGGGTCATGGCAGACGATGCCTCGTTCACCGAGGACGCCTGCTGCTCCGCGGAAGCCATTACGGTTCCGGCGGCCTGAAAGATGTCTGTGGAAACACGGCCGAGCTCGCCGCTGGAGCGCCCCACCTGGGACACCAGCTCCGACAGGCGGCGGCTCATGGTATTGAAGTCCTCGGCGAGCTGGCCGATCTCGTCGCGGGTCTCGACGGGGATGGTGCGCGACAGGTCCCAGGTCGTTGTGACGGCGACGATGTGTCTTTGCAGCGTCTCGAAGAGGCGCAGGCTCTTTCGCACCGAGAGGTAGAAGATCCCGAGGGCCGCGGCGAAGATCACGCAGATGGTGAGGACGTTGAGAAGCACCCCCTTCCAGAAGGAGGCGAAGAGGGAGCTTACTTCCTTCTGGGAAAAGAGAATCCCCACCACCTTCCCCTCGGCGTCGCGCACCGGCGCCATGCCGACCGCGAACCTCCCTTCGCTGATGGAGACGATCTGCACCTTCGGCGTCTGCAGCGACTCCCGCATCTCCGGCAGGATGCGCGAGGCAAGCTTCAGCGTGATCTTCTCGTTGGTGGGGTAGAGTACCCTGAAGGTGCCGACCTTCCCACCCTGCACCTCCGTCTTCTTCCCGGCCAGGAACTCCTCTGTGAGGAGGAGGCTTTCGTCGTTGCCGGTGATGCTCTTCATCTGGGTGAAGACGTGGTCGATCTCCTCGGCCACTTCCATATAGCCGACCGCCCTGCCGTTGTACGACACAGGCCTCACGGAGCGCAGGGAGAAGAAGTTTTTCCCCATCTCCACCCCGCTCGCGGTCTTCCCGGAGGAGACCGCCTGCTTGAAAGTGGCCCGCGCGACGAGGTCTCCGGACTGCTCCGGCTTGTGCACCCTGAGGAGCACCTTCCCGTCCGGCTCGATGAAGTACATGTGGGTGATGTTGTTCTGCGCCTTGATGTCGGCGAAGAGAGGGGCGGCGACGCGCAGGAGCTCATCCTTGTTCTTCGCCGCGAAGGGGCGCAGGAGAGGCTCGAGGCGGTCCAGTCCTGCATGCGCCCTGGCAAGGCCCTCGGCGTCGGCGCTGACGATCGACTGAAAAAGGCGGTGCTCGTTCAGGGCCAGATCCTTCACGCTCTCGCGCAACTGGCGCATCTGGTTCTGGTACGTGATGAGACTGATGAGGGCGACGCTCATGACGCAGATGCAGGCAAGCGTCAAGAACACCCTCTTCTTGATGGTGAGGTTCTTCAGCATGGGGGGGTCCTCCGGGAAATCGGCAGGCTGCGTCACAGGTTCCTTCCGCAGCGTGGCAGGCCGGGCCGGAGGAAAAGACGGGAAAGGCGTGAGACGAAGACCATGGCAAATGCAGGGACCGGATACTACTACAAGCTGAGCATTAATGAAAGCTGCAAATTGCGTGCAGGCGGGCGCAACAGTGGAATTGTGCGGCGAAAACAGGGTGTGCCACTTCAGGAGAGGGCTTCTCTTTAAGGGAAGCGGTGGGGTCAGGCTTTGCATTTGGTGATTTGCTTTTGCGGAAGCGATGGGGTCAGGCTTTGCATTTGGTGATTTGCTGTTGTCAGCGCGGTGGGATCAAGCGGCGGGGGTCAAGCGGTGGGAGTCAGGCTTTGGATATGCTGGTTTGCTCCTGGCGAAATACGCAAATGCGAAGCCTGACCCCACGCGCGGTGCTGCCCCCACGCGCGGTGGTGAGCGGTGGGAGTCAGGCTTTGGATATGCTGCTTTGCTATTGGCGAAATACGTAAATGCAAAGCCTGACCCCAGGCGGTGTTCCCCTAAAACCTCTCGAATTCTTCATCCATGGCCAGCTCGGTGCCGCGAGCCTTCGGCCTTAGCGTCGCCACCCTTTTGGCGGCGGCGCCGGGCCCGGCAGCGGCCACCCTGGCGGTTGTACGCGGCCTCCCGGAGATCTCCTGGCTGCTGTCGCCCTTTGCCTTGAAGAAGGCTATCGCCCTCTGCAGTTGCACCGCCTGAACAGAGAGTTCTTCCGCCGTGGAGGACATCTCCTCTGCGGCGCTGGCGTTTTGCTGGATGATCTGGTCAAGCTGCTGGATGGCCTTGTTGATCTGCTCGGCGCCGGAGTCCTGCTCCCTGCTCGATGCGCTGATCTCCTGGACCAGTTCGGCGGTCTTCTGGATGTCAGGCACTATCTTCGCCAGCAGATCCCCTGCCTTCACCGCAATCCCCACACTGTTCGCAGAGAGCTGCGAAATCTCCGCCGCCGCTCGCTGGCTTCTTTCGGCAAGCTTTCTTACCTCGCTCGCCACCACGGCGAAACCCTTGCCGTGCTCGCCTGCCCGGGCTGCCTCAATCGCCGCGTTCAGCGCGAGAAGGTTCGTTTGCCGGGCGATCTCCTCGATTATGTTGATTTTGGAGGCTATCTCCTTCATGGCGAGTACCGTTGCCTCGACTGCTTGTCCCCCCTCTTTGGCGTCCTCGGCGGACTTGACGGCGATCTTTTCAGTCTGCGCGGCGTTGTCTGCATTCTGCCTGATGTTGGAGCTCATCTGCTCCATGCTGGAAGAGGCCTCCTCCGCCGCAGCCGCCTGCTCGCTCGCCCCCTGCGACATCTGCCCGGCATTGGAGGAAAGCTCATGGCTCCCCGAACCGAGGCGGCCGGCGACCTCGACAAGAACGTTTACCGGCTTCATGATGCTCCTGATAAGAAGGAAGACGCTCAGGATGGAAAGGGCGATGACCAGGATGCTAATCACCGTCAGTGCTCCTTGCGCCTGCTCGAGTGCGCCAGCGACGTCGTTCTTCAGGCGCCCCGTGACGGCGTCCTGCTGGGACTTCAGCAGTGCTGCAGACGCGTCGTTCACCTTCGCCAGCGACGGCACAGCGAGCTTCAGGGCGCGCACCGTCTCGGCCTGGTTCCCGGAAGCGGCTATCTCGAGGACGTTGGTGTTCAGGGCCGAGCACTCCTTTATGGCGTCCTTGAAGACGGCAAGCCGCTCCTTGTAGGCCTTTCCTGCCGGCGTGTCTGCTACCGGCGTCTCGTCCAGTTTCCGCATCACCTCGCGGTAAACATTTCGCTCGGCCTCAATGGCGCGGTGAGCGTCCCTCCTGAACGCCTCGTCCTGAATAGCAGCAAAGAGGGCGACCGTCCTGGTTATGGACTGAATGGAGTTCGCCGCCGTGGTGATCATGGCTATCTTTGGCAGGTTGCTGGACATGATGTGATTGCTGCTTTTCTGGATCTTCCGGAATTCAAAAGAGGTGTAGAAGATGCTTGCGACAAAAAGTGCAATTGTGAGTGCGAAGACTGCAATCAGTCTCTGGCTTAGCGTCCATTTGTTCACGTGTCATGTCTCCTTTGTCAATAGGCTGTAGCCACAACACTCATCGGGCATTGTGTCCGCTCCTTGAGACCCGCTGGAGAGACGTTCGAGGCCGCCGTCGGTATAACAAGGTTTATGCATACAGAATTGGTATGACCACCATACCTCCAGGTGCGTAGGAGATTGAGATTTTTGAGTCATCTATTTTGTGAATGCCGTTCTATTGCTAACGGGAGTGCGCAAAAGGCAGCTTCGGCGGCGTCGCGTTTACAAAATAAAAATAATTCGGCCACAGCAAAGGAACAACCGAGGTCGTGGGGTCAGCCAGGCTCCCGTGGCATCACCGCACGCCCCTCCCCTGTTCCTCACGGCAACTCGACCGGTTCCATGACTCCTTCATGAAGGATCATCCGGGAAATGCGGGGAAGCGTGGGTACATTGCCACGAAGCACTGCAGAAGGCCTAACGTTCCCCCCTTTGCGAAGGGGGGGCAGGGCAGCGTTGTCCGGTTAGGTTTTTGCTTTGCGTCGTTTCTGCTTTTTTCGGTTTTTTTTGGCCTCATTTTTTCGCAGTCTAGAGGCTTCAGCTGCCATTCCAGCAGCTTCACTAGCGATTTTGTTTCTTAGCTCTCTGACACGATTGATGCTCACCCGCTCGTTATGCTGTTCTTGGCAGTAAATGGCCAGGAGAAGGTAAGTGATAAGTCCACTAAGGACCTGCACCATCACGCCATACTGGCTTCTGGCGATTAAGTGGTAGACGTTGAGGTATCGTTTCCACCAGCCAAAGAAGGTCTCTATGTTCCAACGTAGTTTGTAGGCTTCGGCCACCTGTTCAGCGGTAAGGTCATAGCGGTTTGTCGCAACCCAGTATTCCTTTCGGTCAACGCGATAGCCAACTACTCGGAGCTCTTTCTGCCCTTCAGTGAGCCCCTTCTTGCCCAGAATAACGATGGCGTCATAAAAGACGATGTCACTGTGCGGAAGAGGATTTTGACGGACGACCTTCTTTCTGGCTCTCTGCTGGATGCGGCAGATAAAGAGTTTGCCGTCTTCTTGCCACTGATCGAAGTCGGCGTTGCATTGGTACCCTCGATCAAGGACAGCAGTTTCGCCAGGCTGGAGGATACGGTCTACATACTGCCGCTCCACCTGGTTAGCGTCAGTCACGACCACACTCGTCGGCACACCACGGTTCAGATCAAGGCCTACGTGGGCTTTGGCTTTATTGTGAGTGCTTGAGTACTGCGCCCAATCCATGGACATCAAAGCGTCGATGACAGATCCATCGATGCCAACAAGGTTGCCAAGTTCTGCGTGTTGGGCGGGAATGACTTTGCGAGCCTCTTTCGCCAGTGCTCCAAAGATTTCAGTGAGTTGTTCGAGTCCACGTGTGTTGATAGCCTCAAAAAAGGCGGATTTTTTAACGCCTTTAGGTGGCGCAACACATTCCTTGGCGAAATTGTCCTGTTCCAGGGCCTGGATCAGTTCTCTTCCAGAAGAGAATTCCTGGAGATGGTAGTAGACAAGGGCCTTTAGCTGATCGTCGAATGACAGTTGCAACGGTCGGTAACCTCTCGATGTAAGTGGAGAAACAGGGGTGCATGATCTCTTTACTGGGTCGAGAAGTCTATTAAATTCATAAGGATTCTGCGGCTTTTGTCTGCTGAAGGGACGCATGTCGTAACCACTCCCGAATTACGTAGTTACGAACGCGGCGCGCGCCACCCTTCAACAGATGTCAAGCAAAAAGTACAGCAATATCAAAGATTTCAGAGAGCAAGAACCTAACCGGACAACGCTGGGGGCAGGGGGGATTTGATCTTCAAGTCTCCTCCAGAACCGCAGCCCGTTTAACAGTACATCTCGGACATCGAACCGCAGTGCCGCGGATCAACGACATACGCCCCACCAGTTTTTTGCAAAGTGGAAATCAAAAAAATCCCTTGAAATCACAGCAGTTGCGCAGTTGCAGGAGGGTCCTGGCCAAGTCAAATCCCCTCTATCCCCCCTTCGCAAAGGGTCTTCCGGGAATTCTGGAGAACGCGCTACAAAGAATCCGGGTGCCCCCACGCTGGAGCGTAGGCATCTTGCCTGCGATGGCGGCGCAGCCGCCACAGACCGCGCGGCTGGCGCCGCGGTACAGGCTGGGAAGCCTGTGCTCCAGCGCGGCGCCACTAGTGTCCCCTCACGTCAACGGAAGCGACCGGGCTGAATTCCCGGAATTCCCGGATGAACCTTTGCGAAGGGGGGGACGCGAGGCCTCGTGCGGCCCTTCATTGGAACATACTACGGCTTCCCCGGAATTCTCGGAAGAGCCTTCATGAAGGGGTGGCAGGGGGTGGCGTCTTGTCCCTGGCGCCTGCTATCGCTCCCTCTTTCTATCTCGGGGTTGAAGCTCCTGATGCAGCTTTTTTCGATGAAGATCTTCTGAAGCATTTGTATTCACTGACTGAGCAATGAAAGGTATTGACAAAGGATTTTTCGACTGTATTATTCAGTTAAAATTTTGAGAGATATACGATAATACTCAACCATCCGCAAGGATGGGGCGGAAAGCCTATAGGGTCTCACCGAGACAGCCGGGTTGCCGAAATATCATACGATATATTGGCCCCGGCTTTTCTTTTGTTTCAAACACACAAGAAGGGGTGCAAGCAGCAGGAGATGTGCGTGTGAACGGCAACGTAAATGCCGTATCACGTACAGGCGCAACCGGCATCACAATGGTCGGTGGTACACGATAATACTCAACCATCCGCGAGGATGGGGCGGAAAGCCTACAGGGTCTCTCTGAGACAGCCGGGTTGCCGAATGTCACCATTTCTTTCGGACCCGGCTTTTTTGTACCCAAAGACCCACTTCAGGATGAATCAGTATGTCAGTAGCCCAGCCGCTCATATTCAATGTCCTTCGACTCGTGGCTCTCGCCGCACTCGTCCTTTTTCTCGACGGCTGCGCCGCCCTGAAGCCCGTCCAGCAAAATCCGGAGCAGTATCAGACCCGTATGGTGAAGGATGTCGAGCGGAGCAACTTCCCGGCTCCCAGGGGAGAGGATGTCATCGGCAGCCTGGTGGTCATGAGACTCGCTACGGGGGACACGCTGCCGGATGTGGCAAGGCACTTCAGCCTTGGCATCAACGCGATCAGTGCCGCCAACCCGGGGGTAGACATGTGGGTGCCAGAGGCCGGAAGGCGCGTCGTGCTGCCGCTGGCTTTTATCCTCCCTGATGCTCCCCGTAAGGGGATCGTGATCAACGTGGCGACGATGAGGCTCTTCCAGTTCAAGGGAAACGGCCAGAACCCGACCGTCTCCACCTACCCGGTCGGCGTGGGAACGAGGGAGCGGCCAACGCCCACCGGGCAGATGCGTGTGGAGCGGAAAGCGATGCTGCCGACATGGCATGTGCCCGCTTCCATTGCAGAAGATCACCGGAAAAAGGGAGATCCTCTGCCCGCACAGGTGCCACCGGGCCCCCAGAACCCGCTCGGGGAGTGTGCGCTCTACCTGAGCAAGGCCGGCTACTTAATCCACGGCACCAACAAGCCCGCGAGCATCGGGCTTAAGGCAACCAATGGCTGCATGAGGCTCTACCCGGAAAACGTGAAAACGCTCTTTGAAGAGACTCCGGTGAACACTTCCGTGGCTATCGTGGACCAGCCGTACCTCGTCGGGCAGCGCAAGGGGGTCCTTTATCTCGAGGCCCATGTACCGCTGGAGGGGTCCGGCGCCGCCGAGCTGGAAAGGATCAGGGAAAAGCTGAGAAGACTCGAGAAGAAGTCGGGGCGCACCCTGGACTGGAAAAAGATTGAACAGGTGCAGACCCAGGCGCTTGGCATTCCTGTTCCCATCGCCGAGCTGGTGCCGGGAAGTGCGCAAGAGGTCCCGGAGCTGGTGGAAGCCGTGCATCCCGAGAAGCTGTACGGCGTACCACAGATACCGGAACTCAGACTGGACGGGTGGTACGTGCTGGCTGCCAGTGTGCGTGAAGAGAAAGATGCTGCGACGCTTGCCGCCATCATAAATCACCAGGGCCCCCCGATTCCGGCGCGGGTACTCCCGAAAAGCGAAAGCAGCTACCGGGTCATCGCAGGGCCTTTCCGCGATGCGGGGGAGGCGAGGGAAGCGGTGAAGCGGCTGAAGATAGACCTGGAAATAGAGGGAATACTGATCGAGCCGGTCCAACAGGCGGATCTCGGAAAAAAGATGTAAAGCCAACCCCGCTGCTTTCAGTCATGCGGGACATATCAACCCTTCGGCTGTGAAGCCGGGCCGAATCCCACACGCAGAGATTCGGGAATCCAGAGGAGGAGGTAAAACGAGATGAGGAAAACTTTAGCGATCGCATTGATGCTGGTGTGTGCAGGTGCCGTGACTGGGTGCGCAACGTCCCGTGAACTGGAGAGAGTACAGGCTCAGGAAAAAATGATCGGTGCCAAAGCCGATCAGGCGCTGCAGGATGCACAAGCCGCCAAAGCGGCAGCCGATGCGGCTAAACAGCAGGCGGACGCCGCCGCAGCCCGTGCCGACAACGCAGTGAAGATGGCCGAGGAAAGAGAGCAGGCGCTCGTCGAAAGGGAAAAGGCAGTGGTTGAAAAGGAAATGATGGCAGATGAAAAGGCGGAAAAGGCTACCGCCGCGTTCCAGAAATCGATGAGGAAATAGGTAATTCATCGCTGGTGCTTTGCTTGGGATGATGAAGAGCTTATGATGATGAGGAGCCAGGGACGCCCCCCTGGCTCCTCATCATCCTTTTAACTGCGCCCGATGCGAGCGCCGGCCCAGCGGTGAGGAAATGAAAGTCCTGAGCATGCTGCTACACCGACTGTCTGTGGCGTATAGACAGTCTTTCCCACATGTTGCAAGAGCTGCCTCAAGGCGGCTACAACTTCTGCTGTTTTGCGTGGGGCTCGCAGGCGGGGTGTTGCCGGGATGCACCCACCTCAAGAGCGGCTACCAGTCGAAAGCTGCCTTCGAGGAAGCGGACCGCGATTTCGGCCAGGGAAAGTTCTCAAATTCTGTGCAGAAATATGAGCAGGTCTTGCTGAAATACCCGAAGGAAGGCGACCGGGCACTCTTCGAGATGGGGGTCGTCTATTCCCATCCGAGGAATGAGCAGAAGGATTATCAGAAGGCGTTGGAGTGCTACAGCAGGATCGTGGCGGATTATCCCGGGAGCGCGTACCGGCAAGACAGCGAGATGATGATCTTCTACATCAACAATGTCATCTTCAAGGATGGTCTGATAGCGTCGCAGCAGGCACTGATCGAGAGGCTCCGCGAAGACGTCAGAAGCCGGGGGGAAGAGATCGGCACCCTGCAGAAGAAAATCAAGGAGCTTGAGGAAAAGATTACAGTCATTTCAGCGCCCAAGGGCCCGGCGGACAAGATCGTGGTGGAAAAGAGCGCGCGAAGGATGACCCTGTTCTCCAACGGCGCCGTCCTGAAAAGTTACAAGATCGCGTTGGGGGGAAATCCGGTCGGTGCGAAGGAAATGCAAGGAGACAATAAAACGCCTGAAGGTACCTACACCATCGATTCACGGAAGAAGAGCAGCCAGTATCACCTCTCCCTTCACATCTCCTACCCAAACGAGGAGGACAAGAAGCGGGCGAAACAGCTCGGTGTTTCGCCGGGCGGGGACATCATGATTCACGGGATTAAGAGCGGCTTCTCCTGGGTCGGAAATCTCCACACCGAGATCGACTGGACGAAAGGGTGCATCGCGGTAACCGATGAAGAAATAGAGGAAATAGACAGGCTGGTACCAAACGGAACGGTCGTGGAAATAAGGCCGTAGAAGATGCGTATTCCATCCCTTCTGCAGTTCAAAACTTCGGGAACCTGAGGCGGGTCACCATGAGTGAGCCCGACAGCGCGAAAAGGAGCACGATCGGGTGCAGCGTGAAGCCTGCCAGCACCACCTTCCCAAACCACAGAGAATCGTGCAGCGCCCCCTGTGCTGCAGCAACCCACATCATGATGACCAGCAGCAGCGACGTCGGAATGGGAGTCCCCTCAAAGTACTTCACCTTGTCACCACCCTCGCAGAGCTCGTCTGCCGTGACATTGAAGCGGGCAAGGCGGGAAACGCCGCAGGCAACGAAGATGGCAAGGACGATGCGGTCGTACAATCCCTGCATCCCGCAGCCGTAAGCAATGGCAGCAGGCGCAACGCCAAAGGAGACAATGTCGGCGAGAGAGTCGAGGTCCCGGCCGAGCGGGGAGCTCTTCTGCCGCCAGCGGGCTATCCGCCCGTCAAGCACATCAAACACAAAAGACGCCACAACCAGGGCGGATGCGAAGTAGACATGCTCGACGTCCAGAGTCTGCAGGTACGTCATGATGGCAAAGAGGGCAGACATACCGCAGGTGGCGTTCGCCAGCGTGACCCAGTCGGCCAAGTGAAATTCCCGGATCATTGAAAAAGGCTTCCGGTCAGGATTCTTCATCACGGACATCATCTCCTCTCATTCCATAACTAAAGATCTTCTACATCTATCCTTCAGGTGCTTCCGGCATTTTTATTGAGCCTACCGGCCGTACTTTTACCTCAATTCTCGTGCTGGTGCTTCGGGCTCCGTTTGTGGCTCGCGGCGTCTCCGTCGTGCTCTGCCCCCCCTTCCTCGTGCCCGCCTAACCGCTCCGCCGTATGCTGCAGGTGCTCGATATAGTGGGTGTAGTCGACATAAGCCGCCACATATTCCCGCCCCTTCTGGACGCTCTCATCCTTGTGTTTCTGCGCCTCGGCAACCCTCTGGTATCGCCGAACGATTCCTGCCTTGACCGCCGCGTTGACCGCGCTTATCACTTCGTCCGGCTTCCCTTCGGCAAGAGCCTTGTCCGCCAGCGCGATTACCGGCTCTACCTCCCCCGCCGGCTTCAGCCCGGTGAATGCGGCCCCCTCCGCGGCACGGTGGATCCCCACCACCGCCTCGAAGAATCTCCTCTCTTCCGCCTGAGCTCCCTTTGTCCCCCGTGCCGCGAGTGCTCTTTTAAAGGCGCCCTGCACGGACTTCTCCTCCGTTGCCGGGACCCATTTCAGCACCGGAGTCACATCCCCCGCAGCAAGCGCTCTTCGGGCATCCTGCACAACAGGCCCGTCGAGAGTATCACAATGCGCTGCTGCAAGAGAATAGGCCATGAGTGTAATTATGAGTGAAATGGCAGCTACTGTGGCGTTGACTCTCTTCGATCTCATATGGCCTCCTCAGAGTGATCCGCAGTCTGCCTATATGTTATCGCACCGCAGTCCGAATTATATTGATTCAAGTCACAGGACGAGAGGTGGGAGGTTTGAAGGGAACGCCGTAAAAGTTGGTGGCGCTGGTTATTGCAATCGGTGGATCATTTCGAAGGGACAGCAGGAGCGATTATCTCCACAAAATCATGTCGTAGCCGCTGCCTGCGCTCCTCTACCATTCTGTCTATGTCCTCCTCGGTATATTGCTCCCAGAATGAACTGTGCGGATTCTGATACCACTGCCCCACCCGCGGCAGATCGTCCGACTTTGGCGGCTCCCACCGAGGATACTCCGGCAGGAGGGTTCTCTTTCCTTCCGCATCTTTCGCGCCGTTGCGCTGGAGAAAGTCGAGGAAAACGATGGGACCGAGACCGAAGTGGGTTTGCAGGTCGTCGTCGTGAACTATCTTGTGGAAACTGATGGAGTCGTTCTTGATCTCCGTTTGGCGCAGGAGCCTCTGGTACACAAAATCACCCATGAGGGCAAACTTGAGATGCGGGTCGCCGACCATGGAGGTCAGAACCTTCAGCGCTTCGTAGTCCTCCTGCATCTCCAGCGATCGTCTCCGAATCAGATACTGCTGGCGCAACCGGTCGCGGACGTTTTGTACCTGTCTCGCTTTATGGAGATTGAAACGGTACAAGCGCGCGTCTATCAGCGTTACTCCGCGAAGATTCTTCCCCTCTTTTCGGTCTTCTTTTCCCATTCTTCCTTTCGGAGGCAGAGGACATCGCCACTTTCAAGCGCCTGGAATGCGCGGTGAGGACTCACTCCCCCGCCGCATTCTGTCTTCCGACCACGGCGGGACCGGCTGGTCCCTTCGCAATCGATACCTCGGCGACGGCACCGATCGCAACCCTCTTATCGACAAAGGGGGACGATGCTTAAGTCGAAGATCTGCATTCCAAAAACCATTCACGCTTTCAGGTTCACCGGAGAAACATGCAGGTCCCAACCGACTACACCTATCCCGGGGCGAGAGGGGTGCGAGTGAACGGTCTGTCGCGCACGGTTCCCTCCTGGCAGGGGAGCTCTGACGGTTGATGGTCGCATAAAGGTTGTCACAAGGCTATAAAGGCAGTAAAATCCGGCGCCGTGACGATATCGAAACGGCAGATGCATTGCTTACCGCTGCTAGTACGACTGCCATCTATCATTACCCTGGGAGGTTTTCTGCAATGATCTTACGTTGTGTTATTACCGCGGTGTCACTGGCTTTTATCGTTTCATGCAGCACCGTCCCCATAACAGGGCGGTCTCAGCTGAACCTGATCCCCGGAGACACGATGCTTTCCATGAGTCTGCAGCAATACGACTCGTTCCTTAAAGAACATACCTTGAGCACCAACAAAGAGCAGACTGCAATGGTCAAAAGGGTTGGGGGGAAAGTGCAGAGTGCGGTGGAGCGCTACTTTGCCGCTAAGGGTCTGCAGAGCCGGCTGGCCGATTACAAGTGGGAATTCAACCTCGTGGAGGACAAACAGGTCAACGCGTGGTGCATGCCGGGGGGGAAGGTCGTTGTCTACACAGGCCTCTTGCCGGTAGCGCAAGGAGAGGCCGGTCTGGCGGTAGTCATGGGGCACGAGATAGCCCACGCCATAGCGGAGCACGGCAATGAGCGCATGAGTCAGGGGCTATTGGCCCAATTTGGGGGGTCAGCCCTGGGTGAAGCGCTATCCTCCAAGCCCGCCGCCACCAAGCAGCTGTGGATGTCGGTTTACGGTCTCGGGACGCAGTACGGTGCGCTCCTGCCGTACAGTCGGCTCCAGGAGAGCGAAGCTGATCGGCTCGGATTGGTCTTCATGGCCATGGCCGGGTACGATCCGAATCTGGCCGTTCCATTCTGGCAGCGAATGGCCGCACAAAAACAGGGGCAGGCACCTCCGGAGTTCCTGAGCACCCATCCATCGGATGCTACACGAATCGCTAATCTGAAACGACTGGTGCCGGAGGCGATGGAATATTTCAGACCGAGTTGAGGATAAGAGCAGTTGTAGGCCGGAATAAGCGGTAGCGTTTCCGGCACTCTCTGGTGCGCGGCTGCGTCTGTGGTGGACTGCCGGGAACGCCTGCCAGCTTATCCCGGCCTACATGGACCATGCTGTCCCTGTCGCTCCCCGGAAGATGAGCCGAAAAAAAGGGACAGAAAAAGTAGCCTGTCCCCTTTTTACTGATGTAGCCGGCGTGGGACCGGCCTCTAGTTCTTGTCCCGCACCAGTTTGTCCAGGTCGACGAGGAGCTCGCGGAAGGGGAAATCGGAGGCGCCGACGGTCAGGGCGGCGGCTGCGTAGGTGATCGTCTTTCCCCCCACCGTCCTCTTTACCAGGATTCCGTCGTGCGTGAGGCTCGAGGTAAGGCCGCATTTCGTCGGTGGAGGGTTGATTACCAGGCCGCCGAACTGGCCGTCCCAGAAGAAGGAGCAGGCATCTTGCAACGTTTTGACGATGCTCGCGGAGGAGGCGTCGTCCACCAGGCGCCCCTGCCTCAACAGGGCAAAGTAGGTCGCGACCGAGAGGGCGGTGGCGTTGTGCGGGAAGACCGGCTTCGGCTCTTTCATGGCATTCCCCTTCCACCTGAAACTCAGCCCTGCCCGCCCCCCTGTCACACACTCCAGCGAGCTCAGATCCGGGGTCAGCAGCCGGCGTACAAAGTCCTTGTTTGTGCAGCAGTACCCGCCCCACAGCCACAGGCCGCCCCGTGTCTGATGACGCAATCCCGACTGCCACATGACCGAGGCGATGTAGGAGAAGCCGACCTGGGAGATGATCTGGTCGACGGCGCAATTGCTGTTGTCCTTATACGCAGCGGTAATATTGCGCTCCAGCGCCGTGCTGAAGGCGACTGAGACCGGGCGGGAGCGGTCGGCGGCTTCGTCGAACTTGAAAAGTTCCGCCACCCGCGGCAGGGTGGTGAATCCCGCTTTCTTCCACACCGCATTGGCACCCTTCACCAAGTCATCCTTTTTGGTGTACGAGTTCAGCTCCGCCAGCCGGTTCAGGTCGCGGCGCAACTGGTGGGCCGCGTAGAGGGCGCAGATCTTCGGGGTGCTCGCGCCGTCGGTGGCAAAGGTGGAGCCCCACCCTGCCGGGTCCGGCTTGAAGAGCTTCCCGCCGGTGAGATCTATAAGGGTGACCCTCAGCCGGTCCCCCGCCCTGGCGCTCTCCTGCGCGCTGCTTCTGGTGGCGAGAAAGCGCGCGTACTTCGTCCGGATCAGGTTGTCCAGATTGGTCTGCAGTCCGTTGGTGCGCCGGTCCACCAGTATATCGTCGGTAAGGGTGCTGACAAAGCCGGGGTTCATCCCCTGCTGATCCATGACCGTGACGCTGCCGGCCGTCCCCGTCGCACTCTTTGGAATGTGGTAGTGCTCGGTGAGTTTCACTCCCACCGGGGGCTTCACCCCCTCGAACTCGACGTACTCCTCCGTCTCTTCAAAGTCGGGGGCTTCCTCTTCGCCGGCGACGTCCGCGCAGCGCCCCTTGCCGCCAGCGCCGCGAACCGGCTCCCCGCCGCGATAGCTCTCTTCCGCCTCCCATTCCTCCCCTTCCTCGGAAGCGCTCTCTTCCTGCGGATAGACGTACTCCTCTTCCTCAAAGGAGCTCCAGACGCCCGTTTCCGGCTCCTCACCGACATACTCCTCCAGCTCCGGTTGCACGGCGGGGGGGACGGTGATGCCGAAGACCCAGTCGGAGAGGTGCATAGCCTGGGCGGTGCGCACGGTGGCGTTTCGCTTCGTCTGGTACGCCCGGACCGGAATAGCCCGGCGGTCGAAGATGTCCACCCCCTTTAGCGCGTCCTTGAGATACGGGGTGGCGCCGCCGGTTCCCGCGGCCATCGCTATCCTCGTGAGGGCGATGCGCGTGGCAAGGGGCAGCGTGTCGAAGTCCCCCCCCGCCTCCTTCGCCAGTTCGCGCAGGCGCACCTCGCGGAATTTCAGATACACGGCGGTGGCAAGGACTGCATCGGCGCCGGAGTTGAAGAGGATCGTCTTTACGGTACGCCGGTTTGTTTGGGCGTCGTTCAGGTGCTCGGCAGGCTTCTGGTTTTTGTCCCACTTCACCTTCTTGTAGGCCGGGACCCTCGCCTGGATTGCGGCGCGCCCTTCGTAAAAGTCGTCGGCGCCGATGTGGTAGGAGCTCACCTTGTCGCTGGAGAGGTAACTCAAGGGGCGGCGGGTCTCGGCCATCATGACGGTCCCCAGAAGACCCGGGTTGAGATCCACCTCCCGTGCCGCGTCCTCCACCAGCTTTTTCAGCCTTTTTCCGCTCTTCCCCATGAAAAAGCGCCTGTGGTGGTCGACAACCTCACTCCCGGAGACCACCAGGTCCGTATTTGCCGCGGACGCCTCCACCGCCGGCCACACCACCTGGTCCTGGATCGTCGACCACTCCTGGCTCAGCTTCCTGAAATCCTTACCCTTCGGGTCGAGCGGCGCCACGGCGAGCTCGGTGTGGCGCGTGAAGAAGATCATGTTGGTGAGATCGTTCACGTCCCTCGAGCCCCCCTGTATGGCGAGCTTGAGGGCGAGGGGCTCATCCCCCTTGGCAAGGGCATCGGCCACATCCTTCGGCACATTGGCGCGGTCGAACCGTTCCTCCACGGGCCCTTCACCCTCCTCCCCTTCGTACTCCGGAGGGGCAAGATATCCCCCCCCCGAGCGGCGCGGAAAGCGCAGATTCCGGAGAAAATGGAGGGGGAGGAAACTCGAGGTCGAACTGGAACGATTCCTCCTCACGCCCGAGCGTCTGGGACGGCCTCCACACTTCCGTCAGGGGGGACTGAAACGGGCTCATTTCCGCCAGCGCCGAGGCGCGCTCCTGCCACTCCTCCTTACTCTCCCGGTTGAAAAGTTCGCCGTCGAGGAAGGGGGAGCGGGGCTTCCCCTTTTCGTCACTGGACCAACGACCATTGCTGGACACGGAACCTCCTTCTCTTCTGGCCGTACGGTGCGCCGGCTAGCTCGGCGTGACCCTGCGCGCCTTCATCTCCCGCCCGGTGATGATCGACCAGTGCCGGATGATGGTGCGCATCGCCTCCTCAGGCCCACCAGCGGCAGGGGTGTACAGGGCGGGAGCCGCGCCGGGGGTATTGAACACGCCGGTCTCGATGAGGATGAGGATCCGCGAGATGCTGTCTGCGATGTCGAAGTAGCTTTTGGAGAGGCCGTGGGCGGGGAGGCCGACCCGCTGGGCGATCTTGAAGAGCCGCTCCTCCGAGCTCGCCGCCTGCGCGCGCAGGTCCTGGATGATCGGGAGATCGCTCTCCACCGTGAGGTGGAACCAGCTCATCCAGGAGACGAAGACGAACTCTTCCCGCGACAGGTTCCCGGTTTCCCGGCGCGTTCTCAGCATGTCGTGCAGCTTCTCGGCGAGGTCCGCGATCTTTGCGTCGTCTTTCGGGTTCGCGCCGCTGGTGTTGTTCACGTTTTCCATCCCCACCCAGATCTCCCGGAGAAACTCCTCGAAGGTGGCCACGAACTCGTTGTTCGCCGCTTCCGCCCTCAGGTAGGGGTAGGCCTTCCCCTCCTCCGGTCCGTGGTTCAGGTTCATCCCGAATACACGCTGGTAGATGCCGCTCCGCTCGGCGTCGATATCTTTGCGCAGGTAGCTCGTCACGGCGGTCATGAAAAATGGCGGCGGATCGCGATAGAAGAGCTCCTCCGTCGCGCGCAGCCACAGGTGGCTTTCTGCCGAGCCGGGGACTCCCAGCTTCTCGCCGTGCAAGAACTCCGAGACCACGCGGCGGAAGATCTCGTAGATGCGGGTGTTTTCGATCATGTAGGCGTAGATCAGGTGATCCCACAGCACGCCGCATCCTGCCCTGTTGATACCATCGATGATCTGGTTCAGGTCCGGCTGTCCCGCCGGCGGCGTGGGGGCAGGAGGGGTGAGGGCGCGGCTCCCGAGCCAGGTCGTGGAAAAGCCCGGGACATCGCTCCTGTGAAAGGGGTGCCCCACCTCGAGGTCCAGGCGGTTCTTCCTGCGGTCCCACGCCAGCTCAAGAACCGCCGTCAGATCGGACGGGTGGAGCCGCACCAGGTCTCTGGCGCCGTTGGTCATGAATTTCGCGAAGGTCCTGAACATTTGTCACCCCCTATCCCAAGGTGGCCACGGTCACCGTGACCGAAGCCGTCGCGCTGCCGCAAGCGTTTGTGGCGGTTGCCGTGAAGGTCGTGGTGGTGGCCACGTTCACCGAAACGGTCCCCCCGGCCGCGGGGGTTACCTCCCCGATACCCGGGGTGATGGAGACGGCATCCGCCGCGGCGGCGGACCAGGTGATCCTCGAGATCCCTCCGTTGACGCCGTGCTCTGTAGGCTGCGCCTGCAGGGTGACCGCCGGCAGAGACTGCAGTGTGAGGGCTCCAGTGATCTCCCTGAATGCCTCCACCGCCCGGGCCGCTTCACCGGTCAGCGGCAGCGGCGTCTTGCAAAGAACCTGCTTCTGGACCTCGCCCAGTATGGAGGCGAGCAGGTCCACCACCGGCTTTGTCTCGAGCTCACTCGCTATTGCTTTCTTGTCTGTCATGACTTTGGCTCCTCACGCTGCCTGTAATGTGCCGCCCAGTGTGAACATCCATGACTCCTGCTCCTTCACTATCTCCGCGGCCCGCTCCGGCTCGGTGGCGAGCCTTAGCCCGTTCAGGGCGAGGATGCGCAGCGATTCCGTCCAGGCCCAGTGGGTCGAGGTGTACAGCGCGCCGCCGATCTCCCTCTCCATCTCCCGAAGCGCGTGCGGGGCGACCCGCTCCGGCCGCACGAGAGCGCTCAACGGGCGTCCGCCGAAGGCCCTCATCGGCCTTGAAAGGGTGAGCTCCGCAATCTGCCGCAGGTGGGGGAGCGATTCCTCGATCAGCCGCGCCACCCCCGCGGGCGCCCCCTCCAGCGGGTGCCGGTACCCCCACGCGAGCGCGAGATCGTCCCACGGACCCTCCCCGTAGAAGGCCCGGCACATCTCCGCCCCCAGGAGCACCCTCAGATACCCGACGGGGTGCGGGTCCCCCGGGGTGTGGCGAAAGACCTGAGACTCCTCCCCGGCGAGCACGTCGTGCAGGGCCGCAACCGCGGCATACCCGGTATGGACGAAGGCGTGGGCGTCGGCCGCGATCTCGCTCGCCCACCCGCTCCACGCCTGCGCTCCCCGCGGAGTGCTCCCGTGCAGCCCTTCCCTGAGCACACCCGCGAGCTCCTCGTTCCACCCGGCGATGTGTGCGACCTGGTGCCCCGTCTCGTGGATGAGAGAAGTGGGGCGGTGCAGGTTGTGCCGGGTGATCTTGATGGAGGCGACCGGGCTCTCCGAGCCGTCCCACAGCCTCAGCCGCGCCTTCAGGATGAGCGCTCCCATCCCCTTGTCTATGAAGGTGAGGGTCGCCGGGACCGGCTTCCCGAGCTGGTCGAGGACGAGAGACATGGAACGGTGCGCGAGGCTGTCGCACCCCCTCAAGACGGCACCCACCTCGGGGCTGGTGCGGGACCTGATGGCGTCGGCGTAGAATTCGAGGGTGGTCTCGGTCTTGAGATATCTCTGGCGAAAATCGAGGAGCTTGTTCGCCACCTCCTGCAGTTCCGCCACGCTGCGCGCCGCCTGGAAAGCACCTCTCAGCGCGGTGCAGTGGCGCTCCAGCCTCTCCACCGAGAGCGCGAGGTGCTTTCTGAGAGTGATCCCCAGATACTTCTCCAGGTTTTGCCAGGCACCCTCCGAGGCGAGGTCCCCCGGCTTCTGCAGTCGCGCGGTGGCGACACCCCAGTGGGCGACCTGGCGCCCGAGCTGGGCCCTCAGGGCGGCGGCGAGATCAGCCATGCTGGTACCCGGGTGTGACCGTTATGCTCACGTTCGGCTCCGGTGCGGGATGGTGCAGCGAAGCAAGGGAGGGGATGCGCCCCTTCAGCGCCTGCCGCAGCAGCTCAAGGCCGGGGGGATTGTCGATCTTCACCAGCAGCGTGCAGCCATCGGCCGGAGCCTCCGTTGCCGCGACAAGTTCCTGCGGTGTTTTCAGGAAGGCGGCGATCCCCTTCAGCATGTACTCCCGCAGCCGCCTGACGAGGGTACCCACCACCACGGAAGGAACGCGTCCGAGCGCCCCCCCCGTTGCCTGATGCGGCGCCACCGCCTCGTGAATGAGCTTGATGCGCCCCCAGGCGCCGCTGCCGATGCGGAAGAGGTCGCGGTCCAGCACCGCGCGCAGCGGGGCGAGTGCGCTCCCCAGATGCGCCTGTTGTCTCAGCTTTACCGCCACGTTCTGCGATTTCACTTCGCTCAGGTAAAGGTAGGCGCGGATCTGCCGGCCCGGGAAATCGAGAACCAGTTTGAGCCCGCTGGGGCGCCGCAGCCTCGGCCGCGCCGTCCCTCCCGCCGGAGAGATTGGCGTCCCCCCCTTCACGTTGAGGTAGTAGAGGCGCTCTCCCGGCTGCGTCGCGTGGGGAGTCGCGACGGCCGCTCCCCCTACGGCGCGTCCCAGCCCCGGCTCGCCGAGAAGTACCCCCGCCGCCTGCGGGGTGAGGGGGTGCAGCTGCCCGTAGGCACGCTGCGTCCCGTCGCCGAGCCCCGGTGTCCCTTTTTCCAGACGGGTCACATCCGGCACGGTGCCCCCGGGAAGGGTCTCGTAGAGGTGCACCTCCGCTTCCACGTCGATCCCCCCCGGCACAGCGAGCTGCTCCTCCAGGAATTCGGCAAGGGAAACGCCGCCGAAGGTCTCGATCTGTCGCGCTGCCTGCGGTGTGATCCGCGCCCGCAGCGTTCCGGGAGTCACGAACTTCTTGTAGCGCTTCCTCCCGTGCAGCGGGAGGGAGACCCATGTTCCCCTTATCTTCGCCTCCCGAAGGTCCGGTCGCCTCTGGTACGCCTCCTCGCTGAGGATGGGGGGGAGGTTTGCGCTCGCGGCCTGCTCGAACGCCTCCAGCGCCGCTGCCTCCAGGAGCTCCTGGTCCTCCAGCACGTATTCCGGAAGAGCGGCCACGCGCCGCACGGTATCCTCGACTGTCGCCGCTACCGCGGCGGGTGCGGCGAGCGCTTCCGCCTGCGGCGAGGCTTCGAAATTTATGAGCTTGAATCCGGCGTCCACAATGGCGCGCGACAGAGCCGGCGCGTTTTCCGGGCCGACGAGCTTCCCGATCAGCTTCGCTAAAAAGCCGGCGAGAAAGCCGATGATCCTCTGCCGTCCGGCAAGCTTTATCCCCACCTTCAGCACCGGGAGGATCGCCGGAAGAAAATTTTCCAGGAGCGGCGCCGGTTCTTCCCCTTCCTTCAGCGACGCGAGCCCGTTCACAAAGCGCTCCCGCGCATGGTCCAGCTGGGCCAGCCGATCGTCAGCGGGAGAGCGGCTCGCACTGAGGGCGCGCGACACTTCCAGCTCCTGCTCCACCTCACCGGGGGCGAAGAGGAGCTCGGCAAGCTGCCGGTCGAACTCGTGCTGCAGGCCGGAGACCTCCGCCTCGCTTTCGCTTTCCGGATCCTCCAGCTCCTTCAGAATGCCGAGCCGCTCGGCCACCTTTTGCGCCAGAGGCTGGAGCTGGGGAGAGAGCCGGCTGATGCCGCGCCTCAAGAATTCCTTCAGGAACGGCTGAATCAGCGACTTTATGTTGCTGAAGATCGGCCCGAGGGCGAGGTCCCCTGCAAAACTCGCCGCCTTGGCCGCGACCTGCCGCAACTTCCAGAAGGCCCCGCCGAGGAAGTTTTCGAAGGCGGGGGGGACCTCCACACCGGAGGCGTAATTGTCGATGAAGGCCTCCAGCTCCGCCGGGTCGACGCTGTTTCCCCTGGTCTGGCCGTACTTCTGTACCAGGGCGTCCAGCACCCCCTCGAGCTCTCTGGTGAGCGGCTCGAAATGCGCCTCCAGAAAGCGCTCCGCGGCCGGATCCTGGGCAGGCATCTCTCCCGAGAATCGCGAAACCCGCTCCTCGTGGAGCGCCGCCGCATCCGCCATGAGTTCGAAGAGCGCCTCATCGAACTCCTCGTTGTACAGCTCGTTCAAGAAGGCGACGTACTCCTCACCCCGAGGGTTGGAACTCGTCCCCTCCTCCATCTCGTACACTGAAACGAAGGGGGTATTTGAGGGAGGGGCTGAAGTCGGCTTCGATGTCGCGGGGTGGGGTTCGGAGGGAGAAGTGGTGAAGAAGCTTTTCACGTCCAGAAAGGGGGACTGCACACTTTTTGTCGGGTCGGGCATCGCCTGCTCTCCTTATGGAAGGAAACGATCGCAAGTAGCCTCTTGGGGAGTTGCCGCTGGGTCTAATTAGCAACTTATAACAAAAGATATATACCACCACATCTCGCACTCTGAAACCTTTGGCTAAAAATCTCCTGACAAACACCCAACGTTTACCCGCAGGGACGGGCAAAAGAAAAGCCGCATCCGGAAATGCGGCAAGGTTCGGGGCGGGCTATTGCAACTGAGCTGGGCTTTGGGGGCGGGTGAAAGGGGCCGGGGTGATCCAGTGTCAGAGATCGACGAGGTAGTCTGTTTCGCTGACATCCGAGTTATCACGGTTCAGCTCAGGGCTCTCCGGCAGGATCACCGTGGACGACAGCGTCCTCCCGTTGCGCTCAATCAATTCCGGGATGGCATGCTTCTCGGCGTGCCATATCCCCGTCAGTATGAGCATCTTCTCCCCCGGGTGCTTCGACAGATAGCTTGAGGCCCTTATCGCCATCCCCGTATTCCGTACGGTCTGGGCCTCACAGAAGTTGTTGAAGATTTTGCCGTCTCCCACGTGATTGCTCGATGACTGGAACATCCTTTTCAGCATCGCCATCTGCGGATTGCGCAGGTCGCACTTCGTTCCCTCCGGGAGCCCTTTCTTCTCTTCTGCGGTGAGCGAAGCAAAACCACTGTGCGCGACCTTCTTCACGATTTGTGCTGGCACGTTGAGGGCGACCATCGGGATGTGGTTGTCCCGCGCGAAAAGGAAGATGTCCCGGTATAGCTCCCAGCCGGACCAGTTCATTTCAAAGATCCTCTCCATGGCCGCCTCAGTCATCCTCCCGGCGATCCACTCGTCTAGCTGCCGCTGATAGCCTGCTTCTATCATTTCCAGCCCGATGGACAACCGCACGTTCTTCGCAAAGAGGGAGCGCATCACCTCGAGTTGTAGGTCGTGATGATCCTTGTTGTCATGCGACTCCCCCATGAGTATGACGTCGGAGCCGGAGGCTGCCGCCGTAAACTCTGTGAGACTGATAACTTGCTTGTCGCTCATGCGGGTGATGATTGCATGCCCCCACGAATCTGCCGCGAAAAGGAAGAGCAGCGACAACACGCACAAGATGCTGAACTTTCTGGACATTGGCACCTCCACAATCTCTACGGTTAAAAAACACTCACCTTCAAGGCTACCGCTAACGGGCGTGCAAAGCCACGGAGTTTGGTATTTTCGCGCAAGGTTGTAGCGGCAAGGCCGGGAGAGTTTTGCGGATGACGGCGCCAGCGCGGGGAGGGTGGAAAAGGGGAGAGGCTTTTTTAGGAGGACGAAAGGGGAGAGGGGACAGCAAAAAGTAGCCTGTCCCCTTTTCTTTGATGCCTCAACGCATGCAGTTGAAGAGACCCATCGCCCAGAAGCAGTCGCCGCAGGGAACGGTGTTGGTATAGCAGTCCTGTTCGAATTCCTCGCAGTAGAGGTATTCGCAGGGGTTGAGGCCGCAGTTTGCGCAGAAGGGGTATTCGTGGCGCATGACTTCTGCTCTGAAGGAGCGGTACTCCAGGCCATTCCAGATCTCCAGCGCCGCCCCTTCCCCCACTTCTCCAAAAGACCTGGCAGAGACGTATTTCTTATGGTTCGTGAGGTAGCAGGCATACTTGTGCCACAGGAAGTAGCAGGGGTGCACCTTGCCGTCCCAGGCGAGAAAGAGGCTGCCGTTTTCTATGAAGTCGCAGTTTCGGTGGTCTTGCGGCGCGGCGGCCGGCAGCGTGATCTCCAGGCCGAGTTCCTCGGCTACCTCCCGCGCCGCTGCAAAAGTCTTTTCAACCTCCGCAAACCAGGCACCGTCACGCTTGAGGAGCATCTCCACGTTGAGGAAGATCCCGCGGGCGCGGGCGTCGGCCATCATGGCCTGCACGTGAGCGATGATCCTCTTTTCCTCTTCGGTGCTCCTGCCGCTCTGGAAGGCGATCCTGAAGTAATCGCTGATGTCGATCCCTTCCGCTTCGGCCCGGCTCATCCAGCTCTCGAAGATCGCGACCGCTTCGGGGGTGTTGCGGTCGTACGCAACAAGGTCCACGGCGGCAGGGTCATACGGTAGCAGGTGCGAGACAATGGCGAAATCAACCCCGCGGGACGCCGCCCAGCGCAGGACGGCGGGAAGCTCGCGCATATTCTCCCGCATGAGGACAAACTCCATTCCGATGCGGAAGTCTCGTCTGCCGCACTTCTCCCTCGCGCTCGTGAGAACGGCGAACGCTTTTTCCACATCGTGCAACTCTCCCCCCTCGCGCACGGCACGAAAGGTCTCGGGGGAGACGGAGTCGACGGAAATGCAGATCCGATCCAGCCCCGCCTCCATGAGGGCAACAGCCCTGCGCTCGGTCAGGAGAAGGCCGTTTGACTGAAAGCCGATCCACGACTCTGCAGGCATGGAAGCCCGCGCGATCGTCACGAATTCCTCCAGCCGCGGGTGCAGGAGCGGCTCGCCGATGCCGTTCAGCACTAGGGACTCTGCGGTGGGAAAAAGGGGCTCCAGAGCCTTGAAGGTTTCCAGCGAGAGGTGCCCCTCGGAGATGTCGCTTCCCGGGGTGTATTTCACGCACATGCTGCACTGGAGGTTGCAGTAGGTGGTGGTCTCGACAAAGAGCTTGCTCGGGTGCGGGCGGAATGCCTTCCCTTCTGCATCTGCGGGGGGAAGGGGTGCTGTCGCTACCGGGGCGCTGGACGGTATTCTGCCGTTGCAGAGATCTGCCAGGCGGTTCCAATTCTGAAGGGTCATCTGTTCCTCTTAAAGCGGGTGGCAAAGCGGAGTTTTGATTGATGCCTGCGGATGAGGAGAAATACTCGGAGTTGCGGGGAGGACATCGGGTTCAATCTATGCGGCAGGAAGGTCCGAGTCAACAACTTTGGCGATGGGAAACGTTTACGTCACAGGCGGTGTCATGTGAAGGGGAGCTCTGCGTGGCGTACGCTTCATTGAGGGAGGGGACGCCAGCGGCGCCGCGCTGGAGCACAGGCTTCCCCAGCCTGTAGCCGCGGCGCCAGCCGCGCGGTCTGTGGCGGCCCGGCTGCGCCGCCATCGCAGGGAAGATGCGTACGCTCCAGCGCGGGGGCACCCGCATCCTCGTAGCAATCTTCCCCGCCCGATGAACAGATGTGAAGCGGGCGACTCCCGGTCAGGTTGAAAATAGATCCGCCGCCACGCCGTTCTCCCCCTCTTTCCTCCCGGTGGCGCTGGAGTCGTAGACGACCAGGAGAGAGTTGTCGGCAACACCCTGCGCGGCGAAGCAGGTGATTCCCTCTGCATGATCGGTTCCTTTGTCGCTCCCTTCACCGTACGGAACATCGACGACAACCTCCAGACTACCGGCAAACACCACGCTGTCTTCGCTTTTGGCCTGTGCTCCCCCCGGCCAACGGAACAGGGTCACCGGTCCGTCCAGATCCATCGTCGGCCCGGCAAGTATCAGCAGGTCGTCGCCCCGCACGCACAGGTCGCGGATGCCGAGGCCGTTCAGTTGCAGAAAGTGCTTCTGATAGGTGGAGTGCCCGCTGCCGAGGTTTCGCAGCCTGAGGGTGGCGGTGTCGTCGGCATCTTCTTCCGGTTCAATCTCGAGGATCACCGCCCAGCCACGAAGAACCGGACCGCGCATCCCGATGAAAACGCGCGCACCTGCCACGGCGAGTCCCTCGAAATCGAGGCCGTTATCCTTCCCCGGCACCGTGAGGAACGGCTGCAGGTGCTTGTCCGACTCCAGCGCCGCCGTGAGGGCGCTCTCCTTGTCGTCTCCGCGCAACTTTGCTGCAGCGAGTTTCTTGCCGCCGATCACTGCTGCGTCTTTCAGCACATAGGTACCGTTCTCCTCAACGAGCGGAATGCGCGCGAGGAGGCAGCGGTTGCCGTCGCGCGAGACCTTGGCGAGACGCTTTATGTTCTTCTCCGCCGAGTCCCCCTCCTCCGGCTTCTTGCGCTTCAGGCTGTGGGAACCGATCAGCCACAGGTAGCCGTCACGGTAGTCGAGACCCTCCAGGTCCGCCTCCTCCACGTCTTTCGAGTCGGGCGGAGCCGGTACGGGAAGCCGGAGATAGTCGCCGAGAGAAAAACGCGCGTGGTCGCCGTAGTGGTGGACGCCCCCGGCATCGCTCCCTTTATAGGTGAGACGCTCAAGGGTCACCGTCTCATCGTTGGCCACCCACAGCGTGCTGCCGACCTGCACCACGCCCGACAACCCGTCCCGCAGTTTCTTGCCGTCGGCATCGAGCGCCGCATCGAAATCGAGGACCACAACCCCTTTTCGCGCCATATCGCACCTCTTCTCGCCACAGTAAAACCATCCTGCCATGAGAGTGTATCAGCATCCTGCCATCATGGGGGCATGTCCCTCAGGGATGCATCCCATGTCTGATCCAGATCAGTTAGCCGGATATCCGCGTCAACGTGAACTCCACTCCATTAGCCTTGCATTGCCCTCCACACGGTCATAAGATTTCCTTAAAAAGGAGACGTAAAGCAGCGCGGCACCAAAGATTTTCGTGCCGAATCGAGGAGATGCTCTATGACTTTATTCAGACCAGATCCGACCTTTTATCCTTCTCCGCGTATGGCGATGGACGCTCCGCCGGAGAAGGTTGGCTATGTGGCAACACTCAACTATGGCGGCGCCCCCAAACCGGACGCCTTGGCCGTGGTCGACCTCGACCCGGCGTCGAAGGGGTACGGCGAGATAATCCACCGCCTCGAAATGCCCTACATCGGAGACGAGTTGCATCACTACGGGTGGAACTGCTGCAGCTCAGCCCTCTGCCCCGCCGCTCCCCATCCGCACCAGGAACGACGCTACCTGATCGTTCCGGGCCTCAGGAGCTCGCGGATCTATATCATCGATACAAAGCCCGATCCCGCGCGCCCCACCATCAGCAAGATCATCGAGCCGGAAGAGTTGATGGAGATGTCCGGCTATAGCCGCCCCCATACGGTGCACTGCGGCCCCGACGCCATATACGTGAGCGCTCTGGCGTCGGCCAACGGCAAAGGGTCGGGCGGCATATTCATGATGGATCACTTCAACTTCAACGTGCTCGGCCCCTGGGAAGAGGACCGCGGCGCCCAGGACCTCTCCTACGATTTCTGGTGGCACTTCACCCACGACGTTATGATCACCAGCGAATGGGGAAAGCCTGCGCAGTTCGAAAACGGCCTCATCCTGGACGACCTGATCAATTCCCGCTACGGAAAGAACCTGCACTTCTGGGACCTGAGGAGGCGCAAGAACGTCCAGACCGTCTCCTTTGGCAACGACTACCAGCTGGTGTTCGAGGTGCGCCCCGCGCATGAGCCGAACAAGACGTACGGATTCGTCTGTGTGGTGCTCGGGCTCAAGGATCTCTCCAGCTCGATCTGGATGTGGCACCGGGAGAGTAGCGGCAGCTGGGGGATCACGAAGGTCATCGACATCCCGGCAGAGCCTGCCGACGCGAAGCTTCTGCCGCCACCCCTGCAGGGGTTCGGCGCCGTCCCCCCCCTGGTGACGGACATCGATCTCTCGCTGGATGACCGTTTTCTCTACGTTTCCTGCTGGGGAACAGGGGAGCTACTGCAGTACGACGTTTCCGACCCGTTCCACCCCCGGCAGACCGGGTCGATAAAGCTCGGGGGGATCGTCCGCCGGATGGCGCACCCGAAGAGCGGCCCGCTCCTGGGGGGACCTCAGATGGTGGAAATCAGCCGCGACGGCAGACGGGTCTATTTCACCAACTCGCTGTACGGCATAGTGGACGACCAGTTCTATCCGGACAAGATGTCGGGATGGATGGCGAAGGTGGACGTCGACCCGAACGGCGGGATCGCGCTGGACGGCAACTTCTTCGTCGATTTTGGAGAGACTCGTGCGCACCAGGTGAGGCTCGAGGGTGGCGATGCATCCACTGATACATTCTGCTATCCATCATGACGCGCTGATCAGCTGGCTCGCCATGATCGGGTTCGGGGCCTACCACGGGCTCAATCCCGGAATGGGATGGCTCTTTTCCCTTTCCAGGGGACTGCAGTTGCAAAGCGAGAGGGCGGTGTGGTCCTCCCTTATCCCCATCGCTCTCGGACACGGAGCTGCTGTCACGGTGGTGGCAGCGCTCGTTCTGGCGGCCGGGCACCTGATGGACCCGGCGGTGCTTCGGGTGGTAACGGCAGCGACGCTGCTGGCCTTTGGCGTGTACAAGCTCTTTCGCTACTATCGCCATCCACTCTGGGTGGGGATGCAGGTGGGGATGCGCGACCTCTTCTTCTGGTCCTTTCTGATGGCCTCCGCTCATGGCGCAGGGGTCATGGTGGCCCCCGTTCTCCTCTCGCTGACAAGGCCGCACGGTCTCCACACAGCGGCAGAGGAAGAAATAACCTCCGCAGTCGTCATGCTCCTCGCCATATCGGTGCACACCGCGGCGATGCTCGGGGTCATGGGGCTGGTGGCGTGGGTGGTCTACAAGAAGCTCGGTCTTGCTGTGCTCAGAAAAGGGTGGCTGAACTTTGACCTGCTGTGGGCGGGTGCGCTGCTGGCTGTAGGGGTGGTGGCGTTATTCGGTGCCCTCTCCGGCGGAGGGCATCACTGATCGCGCGGCTTCTCCGGCGCAGCGGTCGAGGCAATGATGCGCCGCCTCCGTGAGTGGCGACGGCGCAATCCGCTTCTCTGTCATCTCTGGGCTTTGAGACGAGTGATGACACCGGACAGGACGTTTTCGCGTTCAAGGAACTGTGCGTGCAGATCCCTTTTGTCCGTCCGCACTCTTTCCGTCTTCAGGTCTTCAAGGCAAGACTCCAGTTCATCTGTCAGGATGGCAGCCTCTTTTTCGGATAGATCGATGTTGGGCATACGTTGCCTCCTTTGTGTCACAACTGCTTGGTACCCCGGCCACAGCGCCGGCCCTACGCTTCCTGCAAGAACCGATCACTTCCGCCTCCGGGCGGGGTGAGACAATTCCATTATAGCGGGAGCGCCTCAGAAACGAAAATCGAAGCAATGAGGGGGTCGGCTTCGCCCCCCCCCCCCGCCTATCTCCCCCCTGAACGATACCCGCCCGGTTCGGAGCGAAAGGCGACGGCGAGGCGGTTCCACCCGTTGATGGCCACGATCGCCAGGCTGAGATCCACCAGCTCCTTTTCACTGAAGTACTCACGCGCCACTTTGTAGACCTCGTCCGGCACATGTCCCTCTGCCACTCTGGTTACCGCCTCCGTCCACGCCAACGCCGCCCGTTCGCGCTCGGTGAAAATCGGCGCGTCGCGCCAGGCGCCCAGCAGGTACAGACGCTGCTCCGTCTCGCCGGCGGCACGGGCGTCTTTGGCGTGCATGTCGAGGCAGTACGCGCAGCCGTTGATCTGGGAGGCCCTCATCTTTATGAGGTGAAGGAGAGAAGACTCCAGCCCGCAGTCGCGCAGGTATCTCTCGAGCCCAAGCATCGCCTCGATCGCTCCCGGCGCTACCTTGTTGAATGCTATTCGTGATGCCATTTTTTTGCCTCCTTCAGTGGAAGTCGGAGCTTCGCGGCCACCTGCGCACACGCTAGATCCGGATACTGCTTCTCCAGATTTTCATCTCTGCAGCGGCTTGCACCAGATCTTCACGAAAATCGGGGTGAGCTATGGAGATCAGCGCTTCTGCCCGCTCCCACGTGCTTAGCCCTTTGAGGTTCACCTTGCCGAACTCGGTCACCACCCAGTGCACCGTGCTGCGCGGGGCGGTGACGTTGCTGCCGCAGGCGAGTGTGGGGACGATGCGCGATGTGGTTTTACCTGACTTCTGGTAGGTGGAGGAGAGGCAGATGAAGCTTTTCCCCCCTTTCGACAGGTACGCTCCGGCAACGAAATCGAGCTGGCCGCCGGAGCCGCTGATCTGCCTCGTGCCGCATGACTCCGAGGATGCCTGCCCAAATAGATCGATCTCAAGGGCTCCGTTTATGGAAACCACATTGTCGAGCATCGCGAGCGTCCGGGCGTCGTTTGTGTACTCCACGGAGCGGCTCAGCAACTCCGGGTTGTTGTGCATGTATTCGTACAGGTTTCGGGTGCCGAGCGCGAAGGTCAGAACCTGGCGGCCGCGGTCGATATTCTTTCTCGATCCGTTGATCTTCCCGCTCAGGGCCAGATCCATGAAAGCATCGGTGTACAGCTCTGTGTGCACGCCGAGATCGGCCAGCCCCGACTCCCCGATCAACATTCCCACCGCAGCAGGCATCCCGCCGATCCCCAGTTGCAGGGAGGCGCCGTCCCCTATCTCCCCCATGATCAATTCCGCGACTTTGCGGTCGGCATCGGTCACTGCAGATCGTGGCAGCTCCGTCAGCGGCGGGTTGTCCCCCTCCACGACATAGCGCACCCGCGAGAGATGAATGCGCTGTTCCGGGCCGCCGATGCAACAGGGCATCAGCTCATTGACCTCGACGATGATGTTTCGCGCACGGTCGCATACCGCCATGAGATGAGAGCACTGGGTCCCGAAGTTGAAGTACCCTTCTTCATCCATGGGAGCGACCTGAAAGATCGCCGTATCAACGTGCAGGTTCTGCCGGTAGTAGCGCGGCAATTCCGAATAGCGCATGGGGCTGTAGCAGCCGCACCCGGCTTCGATGATCCTGCGATCGATCGCACTGCAGTGCCAGGTATTCCAGGAAAAGTGCTTCGAGGCTTCAGGGATGCTGCAGATGGCGGGCATCCACATCGTGATGCCACCCCTCACCCTTACCCCAGTCAGCTCCTCCGCGCGCGCAGCCAGCGCCACATCTGTCGCAACCGGATGCCCGAGCCCGAAGCCGTAGTCGACCCACTCGCCGGACTTCACGACCCTTGCGGCTTTTTCCGCCGAGACCAGCTTTTGCCGGTATTCCTCGTAAACCATCGCGTCCGCCCTCTCCGATGTATAGAAGTGAGGATAAATGGCAACCGCGCAGCAGTCCAGCCGAGGCGATTCACACTCTGGAAGAGGTCAACGTTTCGGACCGGAGCGTTTGATCGGGATGACCTTGGCGAGGCCGGTGGTCTCCGGTCGTTTTTTCTCCGGCTCAACAACGGTGAGAGGACCTCCGTCTCTTGCTTTTGCGAGTTCTGCAGCCCAGTTGGAGCACAGGTCCGAAATGACACTGCCGGAAACGGTTTTTACCCACGGCTGAGCAATGACACTCCCTTCCCCGAGGAAAGTGTCTGCCTTCAGCAAAAGGTAGCGGGTGTAACGATCGACTGTGTAGGCAAATACAGCAGCATCATCCGGGGCGTCTTCCACTTCCGTTATCTGCTGGGTCTCATAGATATAGTTCTCGCCGTCAAAAGCACCGCTCCACTCTTCATCAGGGATCATCCCCGCGTGACTCACAGCCTTTGCCAAAGCTTCGTCCCGGTTTTCCGCCTCCACCTCGACAACGACCGTCTGAAAAACCGGACGCGCCAGCCTCACGCGGTACCGTGTAGCACCCATTGGAACCTCCTGTCATGCTTCTCGCCCTTGCCTATGGCACCAGTACCTAATTATAGCTCCCGCCATTGCCGCGTCTTCTCCTGACCGCTACACGAGAACTCGTGTCCCCTCCTTTGCGAAGGGTTGGCGAAGCGCCAGACGAGACCTCGCGTCCCCCCCTTTGCGAAGGTTCATCCGGGAATTCCGGGGGAGCGTGGGCCCATTGCCACGAAGCACTGCAGAAGGCCCAACGTTCCCCCCTTTGCGAAGGTTCTTCTGGGAATTCTGGGGAAAGTTAAAAAAAATAAAGCGACAACGACAGCACTGGGTTATTTTGAGGTTCCCCAACATCAAATACTCAGGAGGCTGCCGTTGTCGCAAACCGATCTTATATCATATCTCGGAGGGTGGGAAGGATATCGTATTGCCAAGGTCACCACTTCAGGCACAGACAAGCAGAAACGGTTCGAGATAGTGCTGGTTCCAAGGTTTCAGGAGAAGTTGCTGTGCCCCAGTTGTGGTAAGCGCTGCACAGGGGTTCACGACACCAGTGTCCGACTCATACGCGACCTGCCGATACTGGATGCCCAAACGTATCTGAGGGTTCGGCGTCGCAGACTCTGGTGTCCCCGATGCGGACCTGTCCTTGAGGCGTTGCCATGGTTGGAGAAGTACGCTCGCGTCACAGCCAGACTTGCTGAGAGCGTAGCGAAGTTGTGCTGCGTTCTCCCAATAAAGCAGGTGGCAGAGTTCTACGGGCTATCCTGGGATCAGGTTAAGGAGATCGACAAACGGTCTCTGCAAAACGGATTCGGCAGCGTTGATCTCTCGGACGTCGAGGTAATCGGCATGGACGAATTTGCCCTTCGAAAGGGGCACGATTATGCAACTGTCATCGTGGAGCCGCACCGCAGGAAAGTGCTGTTCGTGGCAACGGGGAGGGGCCGCGAGAGCATTCGTCCGTTCTTTCAGCAACTTGGGGAAGAGGGGTGCAAACGACTCAAAGCCGTTGCTATGGATATGAATGGTGCCTTTGAGACGGAGGTGAAAGCTAACTGCCCTCAGGCCGCAATCGTCTATGACCTTTTCCATGTCGTAGCAAAGTACAGCAGAGAGGTCCTGGACAAGGTCCGCAACGCTGAAGCGGACCGCCTCAAAGATGACAAGAAAGCCCGCAAGGTAATCAGAACCTCGCGGTGGTTGTTGCTGCGGAATAGCCGGAATGTCAAAGGTGACGACATGCTTCGTTTGCAGGAACTATTGGAAGCAAACCAGAACCTCCTGACGGTTTATCTGCTGAAAGAGGACCTCAAACAGTTATGGCGTTTCAGGTGTACCGAGGAAGCGAAGCTGTTCTGGGAGCAGTGGCACCGACGAGCGATGGAAAGCAATATTGAACAGCTCACGACGTTTGCAAAGCGGTTGCAGCCCTACCTCCAGGGCATCCTGAATCACTGCCTTTATCAACTGCACACCGGCATCCTCGAAGGCATCAACAACAAGATCAAAGTGATCAAGAGAATGGCCTATGGCTTCCGGGACCATGACTACTTCTTTCTAAAGATTAGAGCGGCCTTCCCCGGAATTCCCGGATGAACCTTCGCGAAGGGGGGGCAGGGGGGATTTGCCTTGGCGCCAACTGGAGGGGGCCGATGACGACAATTCGCATCTTCGAAAGGTCAGGATCTAGTTGACTTGCGAATGAAAGTAAGATAGTCAACATGTCCAACCTAGCTCCCGCTTCATCTCTGCAAATTACCGATGCCACGTCGTAAGCCGCAAATCACTAAAGGAAGGACACATGGGCTTTTTCAGCAACATCTTCGGAAACAAAGAGGAAAATTCCGCAGCCAAACCTGGGGTAGCCGGTTTCGTTTCTGCTCTCGATCTGCACCTGCGCGGCGACACCGCCCCGGCACTGACTGCGTATCAGGCAATTGCGGAAGCCGTCCCCGACGACAATCTTGCACCGTTTTTTGCGGCAGCCATAAACGCGGCAGCCGGAAAGACCGCTGAAGCGGCCGAAGCCCTTCGCACCATCAGCCGGCGCATCGCGGCATCCGGCGAGAGCATGTCCCACGCCCTTTCCCTCGACCTGGTCGCACAGGTTGGTCACGAGCCGCTGATCAGCATCCCTGCAGTTGCCAACATAATCGAGGCGCTGGGGGACAACCTCAAACAGCAGGGATTCGTCCAGGAGTGCGGGGTCTGCTTCGAGGTCGCCGCCGCACTCGTCCCGGATCGGGCAAATGTGCTCTACAAGCTCGGCGACACGCTGCACGATCTGCGCATGTACGAGTATGCAGAGTCCGTCCTCCAGCAGGCGCTGAAAGTCGCCCCCAACCACTGGGGCGCCATGTACACCTACGCGGTTCTGCTCCAGGATATCGGGCGCAACGAAGAGGCGATACCGCATTACGAAAAAGCAGCGTGGCTCAATCCCGACCACGTGAACTGCCAGAACAACCTCGGCGCGGCGCTTCTGAGGGTGAACCGCCTGGAGGAAGCCCTTTCCCGCTGCACCGCGGCCGCAAAGCTCGATCCCTCTTCTCCCTTTGTAAAAATCAACCTTGGGAACATCCACCTCCTGATGGAGGATTTTGCCAGCGCCCGCGAGTGCTTCACCGAGGCGATCGCGCTGAACAGCAATCTCCCCATGGCGTACTTCGGTCTTGCCTCTGCCGAGCAGTCAGTCGGCAGCAATATCGAAAAGGTACTCGAGCTGTACCGCAAGGCGATCGCCATTGCCCCTGCATTTGCGGAGGCGCATCACGCAATGGGGAACCTCCTCGCCGCCAGCGACAACGCGGAAGCGCTGTCGCACTTCTCCGCGGCAGCACAGATAGACGATGAGCTCCCGAACCTTCACAAGGACTTCGGCAGCGCCTGTCTCCGGCTGGGACGGAGAGAGGAAGCGCTGGAGCACCTGAAGAAAGCGCAGTCGCAGGCCCCGGACGACGCGGTCGTGCAGGAGATATTGGCAAACGCTGCAGCGGCGCCGGCCTAGGGAGCTTCCTTTATAGCCGGAACATGAAGGGGACGTGTCTGTACGGGCGCGTCCCCTATCTTTTCCATAGTTTCCATAGTTCTCGAAAGCTAAAGCGCCCGGCAGTGCGTCCAGACTGTTGGCGGGAATAAGCGTAGCGTTTCCGGCATGCGCTGGTGCCGACCGCGTCCATGGGTGGACTGCCGGGAACGCCTGGCGGCTTATCCCGGCCTACAGTGACCACATCAACGGCTGGCGAGAGCGTCGCGTTAGGCGCGCTGATATGTAGGCCGGAATAAGCGTAGCGTTTCCGGCATGCGCTGGTGCCGACTGCGTCCATGGGTGGACTGCCGGGAACGCCCGGCGGCTTATCCCGGCCTACAGTGACCACATTAACGGCTGGCGGAGGCTCACCCCGTAGCGGCGCTGGAAAGGAGAAAACCATCAACAGCGTATATTGGAAACTCGTGGTAACCACCTTCTTCTGGGGCGGAACTTTCGTCTCCGCCCGCTATGCAGTCAGCGAGGCTCCACCATTTTTTGCGGCCAGCTGCCGCTTCCTCATCGCCTCGGTGGTCCTTGCCCTCCTCACCGCGCTGCAGTCACATCGCCAGGGGCACTCCTTTCCTGTCCCGGCGAGCCTGCGGCAGGCAGCAGGTCTCTTCAGCCTTGGCCTCACCGGCGTCTTTCTCTACAACGCCATCTTCTTCACCGGGCTCAAGCTCACTACCGCCACCAGCGGCGCGCTGATCGTGGCGATAAACCCTCTTCTCACCGCGGTCCTCTCCGCGCTGTGGCTGCGGGAGAAGGTGAACTCCGTCCAGGTCGCCGGCATCACCCTCTCCCTTGCGGGAGTCTTTGTCGTCGTTGCCAAAGGGTCCCTGCAGGTGATCTCCAGCCTCTCGTTCAACAAGGGAGACGTTATCATGCTGGGGGCGCCGCTTTGCTGGGCGCTGTACTCGATCCTCGGAAAGAAGATCCTCGCGAGCTTCACCCCTCTCGCGGCAACAGCCTATGCATCCGCCTTCGGCACGCTCCTCCTGATACCTGCTGCGCTTCTTGAGCATGCGGCAGCCGGGGCGCCTGTCCCGGGCTTCTCCTTCCTCGGCTGGCTGGCAATAGTGCAACTGGCCCTTCTGGGGACGGTGGTGGGATTTGTGTGGTGGTATCAGGGAGTGCAGAGGATCGGGACGGCCAGGGCCGCAGCCTTCGTTAACCTCGTGCCTGTCTTCGGCGCACTGCTCGCGTCGGTCTTTCTGAAGGAAAAGCTGATCCCTGCTCAACTTCTGGGGGGTGCGATGGTGATAATGGGGGTCTATTGGGGCAGCCGGTCGCGGTGCCGGACGAGAACGGCTTCAATGCCAATGGTCAGTGCAGACGAGGCTAAACCGTGACGCTGCGGTCATTTGAGTTCCGCCGGGGGCTCTCCCTGTGCGGAAAGGTGAGCCCCGAGCATACATGGGGGGAAGGCAAGATGCTCTACTTCCCGTCGCTCTTCCTGAGCGTCTGGAGGTAGGCCACGATGTCGTCCAGTTCGTTGTCGGGGAGAAGTTCTTTCGAAAAGGCAGGCATGGCCCCTGCCCCGACCCGGACCTGTGTCTTGATCATCGCCGCCGGCAGCGGCTTGTTGTTGAGCGCAAATCCGAGTCCCGCCTCGCCGCCGGGATGGCACTTGTTGCAGTGGTACATGTAGGCCCGCTCCCCGCGCGCCACTTTCTGGGAATCGATCTGTATGGGCTCTGCAATCGGCTCACCCCGGCGCGCAGTTCCGCACCCCGCTAGCAGGACCATAACCAAGGCGGCAACATAAAGCCTCACGCGCATCTTCCCCTCCTGTCTCTGCATATCTTCCGGCTCATCGTCCGGTCGCGGTCCGCGTAATCTTCCAGAGAACTCCTGTCTTCTGCACCGGCAGAGCGCCCATTTCCGTCTCCTTCAGCACCCCGAAGTCGACCACGTACAGCGCCTTTCCGGTCGGGTCGAAGCGCGCAGCCACGGGGCGTTCCAGGCCGCCGCTATAAAGGGCGGAAGCCGGGCCGCTCTTCTTTCCCTTGTTGACCGCAAACTGACGGATCACCCCAGTCTTCACATCGACGCGCACGACCTTGAAACCCGCGGGAGCGGCAAGTTTTCCGGTCGTCGGCGACTGATCGCCGAAGAGGGCGATGAAGGCCTCGCCGCGGTGGCCAAACTCTTCGCTGCGGGAAAAGTCAAAGCCGTTTGCCGAGGCATGAACCGGAAGCAAGGCAGCCGGACGAGGAGGTCGCGCGGGATACTTCTCCAGCAGGAGCTTCGGTCTTTCCTGAAGCAACGGCTTGAACTGGCTCCCTTCGTCGAGACGCAAGCCGCCGCTGAAGTCGGGCCACCCGTACCACCCACCGCGCTGCACCTCCCACAGGGGGTCTCCCGCACCGTACACCGGACGGGCGCCTCGCTCGTCGTACCCGTTGTCCGTCACAAAAAGCTTCCCCTCGGCAGAAAAGGCGATGCCGAATGGATTGCGAAAGCCCCAGGCGACGAGCTGGGGGGCGCCCCCTGCCGGAGAGACCTTGAGTACCGCGCCGTTACAAGGCACCCGCCCCTTGATGACCTCTCCCTTGGAGGTCGACGTGCCGAAAGGGACATAGGCTCCGGTCGATACCTCGCCGCTTCCCTTCAAAAAATCGGGGGTGCGGTAGTTTTCACCGGTGAGGGTGACGTCCTGGCAGGCGATGTCGTGGAACTGGGGATAGCGCTTCAGCCACCCGAACTTGAGGTTGTCCTCGCCGACGACGCCGGAGTTGGTGACGGTGCCGAGGCCGAAGTAGATCCAGCCGTCAGGTCCGACTGCCGGGCCGTTTGTGTGATGATCGCCGCGGGTCGGGAGGTTGTCGGCAAGGACGGAAACCGTGCCGTCGTGGGCGACGCGCAGAATTCTTCCCCCTTCGAGCTCCCCCCCCTCCGCGATGTAGAAGGACTCGCCGTACCTCGCCACCCCGGTCCACGGTCCGTTCTTCTCCCCCTTGGCGACCACCGTGAGCTTCCCGTCCTCTACCCGCAAAAGGCGCGGCACCTCCCACACCTCACCGTAGGAGTAGCCGGCCTCCACCACATACGGTGTCCCCTTTTCATCAAAAGCGACACCGGTCGGGAAGGTTAGTCCCGTGGCGACGACCTCGACCTGGTAACCCTCCGGCACGGCAACGTCGTCCGGATTCAGCAACCGCTCACCCCCCGCCGGGAGCTTCGTGATCTTCCCTCCCCCTGACGTGGGGCGCATCCCCAAGCACCCGGAGAGAACCAGGCAAAGCGCCGCCACACCTGCCGTCGTAATGAATCTGTACATGATCGCCCCTCATTTGCGAGATTTAAGTCAAGACGATTGTAGAGGGGTGCCATCTTCTGTCAAGGCAGCCGGCGGCAGGCAGGAAGTAAGAGTTGTGGTCGACTCAAGAGAGTAAGAGATGCAGAAATGAAAACGGCAGCATCCCTGTTTCGGGTGCTGCCGCTTTTGCCTCAAAAGAAGTGCAAGGACTGAGGATATCGTTGGTAAAGGAGGGGGCGCACCTCGCATCTATGCGCCCGGTGTCATTCAGCTTACTTCCCTGAAGACATGGATGGTCGATTCCATTTTCTTCTCCAGCCACGCCACATAAATCCTGGTGCGTCCCAGCATGAGGGAGGCGATGTATTCATGACGGCCGTCGCAGACGATGAACCTCTCCCCCTCCCAGTGCCCGACGATCGGCGGCCAGCAGGCGGCATCCCCCTGTTGCAGCAAGCGCCTCCACTTTTTCTCCACCGCTTCCGGCGTCATCATCGCATGATTACCGAGCTTGCAGCAGTCGATCTCGATCCAGTCCGACTTCACCACCTGATCCGGCTGAATGCACATCGACCTGTCTTCCGCCACCGACACTGACATATTCCACCTCCCGTCCGATCGCCGCCACCGGCGCACCCCATGCACGCCACCAGAGACAGTACAGAAAAAGCCCTGAAAAGTTAAGGTTTTAGATCACAGGAAAGACGAATGCCACGCCAAGAATACGTAAATGCAAAGCCTGACCCCAGGGGTCAGGCTTTGCATTTGGGTATTTGGACGCTACTGAACAGCAGCCACCTATGAAGTTGCATTCCTTTCATAAAGACATTAGGATCACCTCGCGTCTCTCCGGCACCGGTGCCGGCGGGGCCCCTACCCCACTCTTTCGAGGAGGTCTTTCTTGAACCGAGCTACCCCCAACGTCTCCGGATATGACCCCAGATCCCACAGCCGGGTAAGCGGCCTTTCGGGAAACGAGATATTCTGCCTCCAGAAGATGGGGCTCTCCCCCGGGAACCTCTGTGTCGGCAACAGCGTCTACGCCCTCGGCATCAAGGGGAGCCTCACCGCCGGACTGAACATCCTCGTGGGCGGCGAGATCCCCGAGGTGACGGGACTGATTCACGACGGCCGGGTCAATGCCATAAGCCGCATGCTGAAGGAGGCTGAAGCGTGCGGCGGGTACGGCGTCACCGGGGTGACCACCGAGCTCATCAACCACGCCAGCAACATCGAATTCCTCTCCATCGGGTCCCTCATCCACCGCTCCTCGGGGGAAAGCGAGAAGGTCGCCTTTTCCACCTCGGCGGACGCACAGGAATTGTACTGCCAGGTCGACGCCGGGTTTCGCCCGGTCCACTACGTTCTCGGAAACGTCGCCTACTCCATCGGCGTCGGAGGCAATATCGGCGGCTTCTTCCGCAGCCTCGCCCGCGGGGAGGTGCGCGAGTACTCGGAAATATTCGACCAGACCCGCCACCTCGCCCTGGAGAGGATCACCCGCGAAGCCCGCCAGTGCAAGGCGAATGCGGTCGTCGGCATCAACACCACCATCACCCCCTTCATGGGGGCGCAGGAGATGCTCCTTCTCGGCACCGCCTCAAACCACCCTGCCCTTGCCGCCTACGCCCAGAACCCCGTCACCAGCGACATGACGAACGAGGAGATGTGGAACATGATCAACATCGGCTACCTGCCGCTGCGGCTGGTCATGGGGGTCTCAGTGTACTCGCTCGGCATTGTGGGGGGGTTGAAGTCGATACTGCAGTCGATGGTGCGCGGCGAAGTCACCCCGCTCACCTCCCTGCTGTACGAGGCGCGCGAGAAAGCGCTGGACCGCGTGCAGCGCGACGCCGACCGCTGCGGCGCCGATCACGTCGTCGGGGTGAAGATCCACGTCTACCAGCTGGGGGGAGGGCTTATCGAGTTCCTCGCCATCGGGACGGCGGTGAAGAAGATGGAAGGGGTCACTACGCGCTCACCGGTACTGATACCGCAGGCAATTATCCGGGATCGTGATACCTTTTTTGAGGGCGTGCCGCAGAGGGGGCGCTCCATGGATCTGGGAGAGAGCAGGAAGGCGTCGGCGTCTTCCACCCAGGGGGGGCCGATCGCCATAATCGTCACGCTGGCAATGTTCGTCTTCTTTCTCTTCAACTTCATCATGCCACTGTTGCGACACCACTAGGGAGCAGGCAGACAAAGTGCAGGGAGGCGGCCCATGGATAGAGCTCCTACCACGAACCCTGTTGATGAAGATGCCGAGAAGTGCCCGTCCTGCGGTTACCTGAGTAGCGGAACGCTCACGATCTGTCCCCGCTGCGGGATCGTGGTGGAGAAGTACCTGCACCGCCAGGCCCGGATCGCGTCCGCCGCTCTCAAGGGAGCAGGTGAGGGAGCTCCGGCAAGAGGCGGCATGAAAACCTTGCTCTGGGCCCTCCTTCTTCTAGCGGCAGGAGCGATCCCGATCGTTTTCTTCGGCGGAAAGGAAGAGCTGAAGAGAGTGACGTCGGGGTCTCTTTCGCCGGCGGAGAACGCCTCGAAGCTTTTCCATGCCGTCCAGCAAAACGACGTGGCGACGGTTAGGCGCCTCCTCTCTGCGAAGACGGATCCCAACTTTGTGGAGAACGGGAAAACGCCGCTGGAGGCCGCGCTCGGGAAGGAATACACGGAGATCGCCACGCTCCTTGTGCAGGGGGGCGCGAGCCTCTCCTTCAACCGCGCGGCGGACGATCCCTCACTGATCCAGGAGTGCATTGCAAAGGACCTCCCCGCCTCCGTGTCGTGCCTGCTAAACCTCAATGCCCCCCTGCAGGAGCTGACGCCGAAGGGGCATGCGCCACTGGTCCAGGCTGTCCAGAACGGCGACCTGGTGATGGTGCGCATGCTGATGGAGCACGGCAAATCCGCCAACATCCGCGATCGCTACGGCAATACCCCTCTGATGGAGGCCGCCCGGACCGGGCGGGCCGACATGGTGAAGCTCCTCATCGGCAACGGAGCAGATGTCAACGCCCGCGACAAGTCGGGGTACACGCCGCTCATGTTGGGGATCAAGAAGACGGAGATCGTCAAGATGCTCATCGACGCAGGAGCAGAGATCAATGTGAAGACCGCGATCAACTATACGCCGCTGCACTGCGCCGTCGCCGCCCTCAATCTCGACGCCGTGAAACTTTTGATCGAAAAGGGCGCAGACGTTTCAGCAAAAGACGCCCAGGGGGTGACGCCGCTCAAGATCAGCACGGCGCAGCGAGACGCCACGTCCGGCCCCTTCCCGGAGATGACGGCATTGCTGAAAAAAGCGGGAGCGATTGAGTGACGGGAGAATGAAGTAACGAGTGGAAGCGGGATCGATGGCGAAAAAGCGGTTCTTCCGGGAATTCCGGGGGAGCGTGGGTACATTGCCACGAAGCACTGCAGAAGCCCTAGCGTTCCCCCCTTCGCAAAGGGGGGGACGCGAGGCCTCGTGCGGCGTTCATTGGAAAATACTACGGCTTCCCCGGAATTCTCGGATGAGCCTCAAAAAGGCGGGTAGTGGCAAGCGGGGGGAGAGTCACACCTCGATCCTGAACTCCGCGCCCCCGTCGGCGTTGCGCGCGCTGAGGGTGCCCCCCATATTCTTCTCGATGATGTTCTTGCACATGTACAGCCCTATGCCGGTTCCCTGCTCTGGCCCCTTCGTGCTGAAATACGGGTCGAAGACCTTATGGATGATCTCCTCCGGTATCCCCCCCGCGTTGTCGGTTATGGTCACGACCGTTTTCCCCTCTTCGGTAAATATCCTCGTCTTGATGCTCGGCGCTGCCGTCTTCCGCTTGATCAGGGCGTCGCGCGCATTGATGAGGATGTTCAGCAGAACCTGGGTAAACTGCCCCGGGAAGCCGACGGCGGTGGGGTTGCCGCTGCGTTCCACATCGACGACGATCCCGTGGGCCGCCAGCCCACCCTCAAGGAGCGAGAGCGACTTTTGCAGGATGTCGTAGATGCTGAACTCCATCTTCTCCTTGTCAGTCCTGAAAAAGTAGCGGAAGTCGTCGATGGTCTTCGACATGCCGTCGATGATCTCCAGCGTCTTGTTCACGTTGCTGTCGATATACTCCTCCGTCAGATCTCCCATCCCCTTCGTCATCTTGAGATCCTGGACGAGAAGCCCCAGGATGTTGAGCGGCTGGCGCCACTGGTGGGCGATGTTGCTGAGCATCTCCCCCATGACCGCCTGCCGCCCCTGGATGACGAGCATCTCGTCCTTCTGCCGCAACTCGTGCACCGCCTCCTGAACCCGCTGCTCCAGCGCCTCGCTGAGCTGGCGGTACTTCCGCTCGCTCTCCCGCAGCGCCTCCTCCGCCCTCTTGCGCTCCGTGATCTCCTCCGTCGTCCCCTCGTAGTAGAGCACCTCCCCGGCGCTGTTCCTGACGGTGCGCGCGCTTACGGAGACCCAGATCACGCTCCTGTCCTTGCAGTACATCTCCGCCTCGAACCTCTCCACCGCTCCCTTCTCCTCGAGGTGCCGCGTGATTTCCGCAAAGACCTCCGGCCTCACGTAGAGCTGTGTGCCGGCATCGGTGACAGAGGAGACGAAGTCATGCGGAGAGGCGTATCCGAGCATGCGTGCGAGAGAGGGATTCGCATCGAGGTACTTCCCTGCAGGGGTTCTCTGGAAGATCCCCTCGACGGCGTTGTCAAAAATGCTGCGGTACTTCGCCTCGGCGACCCGTTCATGTTCCAGCGCCCGCTCCATCGCGCGGCAAAAGATGCAGTTGTCGACCGAAGTGGAGATGAGACCGACGAGGTTACCCATACTGATGAGCGCTGCGTCCTCGTTGACCTTCCGGTAGTACTCGGCGCTCTCGGCGCAGTTTCCGACGACGAGGAGTGCGGTCGGATAGGAGCCGGCACCGACGGGGTAGATGAAGAACTCATCCATGAGGAGCTTTGCGCGAAGCTCCGTCAACTCCCCTTCAGCATCATCCGTGCAGATCAGACACTCCGCCCCGTCGAACAAAGGGCGCAGGACCTGGGCGTCGGGATCGAGCGTTAATTGCTCCACCCGGTCTTTCTCCTCGGGAGCATAATATCCGTCCAGGGCGTAGACCCGGTAGCTTCCCGCTTCCTCGTTCAGCTGGAGTAATATGGCCCTCTCGAAATCCAGGTTCTGCACCACATGCTCCACTGCATACTGAAAGATCTTGCCGAGGTCCAGCGTCACGTTCAGTTTCTTGTTCAGCTCGTAAAGATCCTTGTACTCCTTCAGCTGGACGTCCAGTTCCTCCTGGTACTCATAGAGCTTCGTCTCGGCCATGATAAGGCGCTTCACCTGCTGGGAAAGGGTTTCGTTTTCCCGCTGAAGCTCCATCATCCGGTCCTGCTCCTGGGTAACCTTGTCAGGGTCTTTTCTCATAGCATCCCCGAGACCGGCTCAGTAGACGGCGGTGACGACGGCCGTGAAGTTGTGGATGCAGTTGGAGGTGGCAATCGGGCCGATCTCGCCGTACGTATAAAAACCGATCCAGGGGATGTCGGTTCCGATATCTTCCTGGAGGGAGCGCAGAAGCTCGATCTTCTCCTGCTCCCTGAAAACAACCTTCCCCCGCCCCATGCATTCGAAATGCATCACCAACTTAGGTTTCCGGGCTCCCGTCTTCTCCCTTATCTGGCGCGATATGGACTTCAGCCCGTTCCGGATCAGGTCCTTGTCGCGGCGCACGATCCACAACGACGTGCCGCTCGAAACGTCGGACTGGATGGTGACCGAGCCATCGTCGTCGTTCTTGCCGATCATGTAGCGGACGATGTACTCGCCGTACTCTTCCTTCAGCTGCTGTGGAGTCTTGAATCCGAGGCAGAGGTTTAGCGACATCTTGTTCCACTGGGTCGCCCAATCCTCCTCGACGTACTCCCTCAACGCCTGGAGCGCGGGAATGCCGTCGATCTCGTAGATGACGTTTCCCTTGCTGCGGGTGATGGTGCGTCTGGAGCCGATCGGGACGCAGCCGTGGTTGATCCCCCAGGCGACCTGCACATCACCCGAGATCACCACGCAGCACATCCCCTGGGTGAGGACCTTGTCGTCGTCATACTGGTAGGTCTTGCGCACGGCCCAGTTGTCCCCGGCGAGCCCGCCGAAGAGGGGGAGTACCTGCTCAGGGGAAAGGGCCTTTTCGAAGGCAGCGCGGAAAGGGTCGAAGTCAAAGGTGACGCCGTCGACAAAGAGAAAGAAGGCGCGACTGTCGGAGCGCAGAAACGGCTTCATCTCGGCGGCAAGACGAGAGCCCCCGTAGTCTGGCTCGCTGGTGATGTCCTCGATGCAGGCGCGGTCGAATTTCACTTCGTCCGAGGTGATTGCCATGACGCAGACGCTGAAGTTCGTTTCGGAAACCATCCCCTGCGTTAGCACCCCTTCGCCTGAGCAACCGCACAGCGGTGCTTCGGATGTCGCCTCCCTTATGGAGCGCACCAGGATCTGCTGGTTGTATCCGACAGTTGCAAAGGCAAAGACGAAGTCCGCCTTCCCTGGCCCCTTCTGCTCGAGCGCCTTTCGCGCCGCCTCTTTCCCCGCCGCTTCCGGGTTTTTAAGGATGCTGTAGCCGACTCCCACCGACGTTCCCATCGATAACTCCACCCTCCTTGGCGCCGTTGCCCGATTGCGGGAGGTAACGCAAAAAGCGGTTTTGGACTCCGTGTCGCCGCGGGAAAAGGTCCCGATTCCTTCCGCTCAAATGGCTGGCGGCTGCGGCATCGAGAGGGCGAACCTCTCCCCGCTCACCTTTGCCTACGGCAAACCGTTCCTCCACCCTGCCGTCCCCTGCATAAGGACATTATAGCTCCAACAGAGAATGTGAGGGAAACCCGGACTCTGCGGCGCCGGACGCGAAAAAGCGGCGTGAAGCATCTCACGCCGCCATGACCCGGGGTCAGGCTTTGCATTTGGGGATTTGCTGGAATCGCCATATGCAATGCCGGAACTACTTTTTCTTCTTCTGGGCCGGTGTATCGGCCTTTACCTCCACCGAGACCGCCTTCATCGTGTACATGACTGTTACCTTGCTTCCGACCTTGAGGTCGCCGGTGACCTTCGTCCCCTGGTCCTTCGCTATCTGCCACTTTTCATTTCCCTTTTGCACCACGATCATGTCGTCCTTCACCTCGAGCACCGGGCCGGTTACCTGGTACGTCTTCACCTGGGCGGCAAATGACGTCGTTGCGGCAAGAAGAACGAAACCTGTCAACGCAGCTTTAAGTCTCATTTCCTGATCCCCCTCTGTCAGTGTGATCTTTGACTTAATAGCAAAAGTTCCCTGCAATTCAAGTCACAGCGGTGAAGGCCCCTTCCCCACGCACCATTATTTAGCTTTTGTAATCTCTTTTCAAAGAAAGTAGAATGCGCCCGCGACATATCGATCCGCATGGAGGAAAGTGCCATGAGAGTGCTTCTTATCTCTGCAAATACAGAAAAGCTGTACATGCCCCCCCTCCCGCTGGGCCTCAACTGTGTTGCCAAGGAAATCCGGAAAGACCGTCATCAGGTGCGGCTGGTGGACTTGATGGGAAGTGGCGACAATCAATCAGTGATTCGCCATGCCATCGAGGAGATGCAGCCACAGGTAATCGGCATCTCGGTGAGAAACGTCGACAACCAGAACATGGCAGAGCCGAGATTTCTCCTGGAGCCGGTTCGGGAGGCGGTAGAGCTGTGCCGCACCCTCTCGGACGCCACAATCGTCGTCGGCGGCGCGGCCTTCAGCCTCTTTCCGGGGGCGATCCTCAGCTATCTCGGGGCGGACATCGGAATCTGCGGTGAGGGGGAAGTCGCTTTCGCAAATCTTCTCCTGGCACTGGAAGATGGCTGGGATCCGGCGAAGATCGGTGGGGTATGGCTCCCGGGCCAGAAGGCCGGGAGCGTTGCGTACAGAGAGGATCTCGACATCCTCCCCCTCCCCGACCCTTCCTTGTGGAACGTCCCAGCCGGGCTCGCGGGAGAGACATGCGTACCGCTGCAAACGAGGCGCGGCTGCGCCATGAGGTGCAGCTACTGCTCCACGAGCGCCCTGGAAGGGACGAGAATCAGGAAATACGACATAGACAAAGTCGTGGAAGCGCTTGGCGAGCACGTGGCGGCAGGTTTTACCGACTTCTACTTCGTGGACAATACCTTCAATCTCCCCCGGGACTACGCGAAGTATCTCTGCGAGGACATCATCAAAGCCGGGTGGAAGATCCGCTGGCGCTGCATCCTCTACCCCGGGTTCATCGACGAAAAGCTTGTGAAAAAGATGGCCGACGCCGGGTGCTTTGAGGTGAGCCTCGGTTTCGAGAGCGGCAGCCCTCTCATCCTCAAAAAGCTGAACAAGAAATACACTACCGACCAGGTGCAGCTTTCCTCGGAACTGCTGCGCAAGCACGGCATCCGCAGGATGGGGTTTCTCCTTCTCGGCGGTCCGGGAGAAACAAGGGAGACCGTGCAGGAGAGTCTCGACTTCGCGGATTCGCTCCGCCTGGACATGCTGAAGGTGACGACCGGAATAAGGATCTACCCCGGAACCGCGCTAGAGAAGATTGCGCGAAAGGAAGGGGTTATCGCCAGGGGAGACGACCTGCTCCACCCCCGCTTTTATCTTGCAAAGGGGCTTGAGCCCTGGCTCGCGCCGCTGTTAAGGGAGTGGATGTCACAGCGACCGTACTGCATCACCTGAAAGCGCGCCGGGGCAACGAGCGGAATCCACGCCCCGCTGCCCCGGCGCCCCCTGCCGCTAGCGCTGGCAACGCTTCAGTAGCCAATTGAATTTCTTTATAAAATAGCTACAATGTACGCGCCCTTACGTTCACCCCCCCTTCCCGGAGACCCAATGTCCGCACCCCAGGAACGCCTGCAGCAGCTTTCCCCCCGCGCACAGGTCACTGCTACCTTTGTAGCATGCCTGTTGCCCTTTCTGATGGTGCAACTGCTCCCCTCCCAGCTTGACCGGGTCATGGAGAAGAGTTCCTACCTGGTCTTCCACAACATCGCAGAGTTTTTCAGCATCATGGTCTCGCTGTGCGTTTTCAGCGTCGGCTGGTACACCTACGACCAGTCGAAGGACCAGCGCTCTTTGCTTTTGGGAGGCGCATTCCTCCTGGTGGGGCTGCTCGATTTCATGCACACCCTCAGCAATGCGGCCATGCCACCCTTTATCACCGCGAACTCCACGAACAAGTCGACGCAGTTCTGGATCGCCGCAAGGGGAGTCGATGCGTCCGTTTTTCTTCTCAGTGCCTTCGTAAATCCGAAGAAGCCGATCCGTTCCGTATCGTGCTCCACAGTCATAACCGCTGCACTGGCCCTGGCAGGGATCATCTTCACAGCCGTCATCTTCTATCCCGAGTACCTCCCCGCGACAGCCATCCCGGGTGTGGGGCTCACCCCGCTCAAGCGCTACCTCGAGCTCATGATCATTGCCGTTTTGTGCGCGGCCTCGGTAATGTACTGGAAGCGGCTGTGCAACACCGGCGACAGGAATATCCTGTATTTCCTGAACGCGCTCATCATCTGCATCTTCAGCGAGGGGGTCTTTGCTTCCTACAAGACCGGCTTCGACACCTACAACGTGCTCGGGCACATCTACAAGGTCGTCGCGTTCTACCTCATCTACAAAGGAATCTTCGCTGCCGCAGTGCGCAAGCCGTACCTAGACCTTTCGCGTGCAAACGAGAAGCTGATGCGCCTGAACCGGCTGTACACGGTCCTCAGTGAAACGAACAAGTGCATCGTAAGGGCAACCGAGCGGGACGCACTTTTTCGGGACGTCACAGAAGTCGCAGTTCGACACGGAGGTCTGCGCACCGCGTGGATTGGCGTGGTCGATGAGAATGCAGGGGAAGTCACAGTCGTGGCGTGGAGCGGGGAGAAAGAGGGGCATGTCGAGGGGGCGGCGCCAGTGCGCGACGCCACGCATGGAGCAGGGCCGACCGCCATCGCCATCAGGGAGGGGGGGCTCCGGATCTGCAGCGACAGCATGAGCAAAGACGCCCCCGAGCCGTGGAGGAAGGAAGCGCAGCGCTGCGGGTTCGGCTCATCAGCAGCCATCGCCCTCACCGTTCACGGCAAGGTCATCGGCGCGCTCACCATGCACGCTGCGGAAAGGGACTTCTTTCACTCGCAACTGGCCAACCTGCTGTCGCAGATGGCGACGGAGATCACCTTCGCACTGGAGAACATGGAAGTGGAGGCGCGCCGCCGCGAGGCAGAGAAGGCACTGCAGGAGGAAACGCTGGAGCGCCTGCGCGTGATGGAGTCACTCTACCAAAAGGACCGGCAACTGATCCACCAGAGCCGCCTGGCGGCGATGGGGGAAATGATCAACAACATCGCGCACCAGTGGCGGCAGCCGCTCAACGTCGTCGGCCTCATCGTTCAGGAACTCCAGATGATGCACGAAGCGGGAGAGTGCAGCCAGGAATTTCTGGACAAGAGGGTGGAAAAGCTGAAGGAGCTTCTTTTCCACATGTCGCAGACGATCGACGATTTCCGTGATTTCTTTCGCCCTGACAGGGACAAGGAGCGCTTCCAGGTGAAGGGAGTTGTCACCCGAACCCTCTCCCTCATACGGGACAGCCTGATGAACCAGAGGGTCGAGGTGGAGGTGGAGATAAGCGACAGTATGGTGATCTACGGCTATGCGAACCAGTACGCCCAGGTCCTCCTCAACATACTGATGAATGCGCGCGACGCCTTCGCCGAGCGCGACGACATAAAGAGGCGCGTCATCACGATAGCTGCCGGATCAGACGGAGAAACCGATCGCCTCGTCGTCACCGACAATGCAGGCGGAGTCCCTGAAGAGATCATCCACAAGATCTTCGAGCCATACTTCACCACCAAGGGGCCGGACAAGGGGACGGGAGTCGGGCTGTACATGTCCAAGCTCATCATCGACCACAACATGAGCGGACACCTTACTGCACGCAACACCGCCGACGGCGCGGAGTTCATCGTGGAGATCCCCTGCGCACCGTCAGGAGGTGCAGAGGCGAGCTCTGCCGCCCCCTGAGAGGCAAGCGTGCCGCGGCGGGCGCGTCATCACAACGCAACCGGGGTCAGGTCTTGAAATATAAGGTACTGCAGTCGAAAACACTAAAATTCAAGACCTGACCCCCTGACAAGTTTTCTCCAATTAAAATAATTGTTGTATGTTTCTCATAAGAACAGTAGAATCCTCACGCGCTGGCGGACAGGGTTCGCCATCTGGAATGTGATTTTGTGCCCGCTGCAGCCGCGCCGAAATTATGCCCGCTGCAGCGAAACCCGGAGGACGACATGAGAAAGATTCTCGTCACAGTATCGATCCTATTGATCAGCACGCTGTTACTGCTCCTCTCCGGCTGCGGGGGGGGCGGTGGCGGAGGGGGGGCTACCACTATCGGAACTCCTGCCGCTGCACTCACCAGCGTCGGGTGGTATATCGAGAACAACGCTCCCGACTACAACAGCGGGACGACGTCCAGCATGATCGTCACCCTTTATTACGACTCAGCCCTTGCGACGTCTGACATCGACGGGTTCACTGTAACCGCGCCCGCCGGAACCCGCTGGACCTCGGCTGCGACGGCGAGCCAGTTCGGCACCAGCAGCAACGGGAAGCCGTTTATAAGCAGGAGGCTCGTGTACGGCAGCAACAAGCAGTCCTTTCCTCTGGCAGGTATCTGGACCTTCACGCTCACGCTGAAAGATGGTACGACCGCTACCATTCAGCGCACCTTCCACGAGCCGGGAAGCGCCGCCGATGCCACGCATGCCTACGTCTACACCGCGGCCGACTGGACTCCTACCACGAACGCCTCCGACTATGTTGCATCCCTCGCGAGGTTCCCTTCGGAAGGGTACATCGTGGAGTACTCTCCGGACAATGACGGGATGATCACGACCAGGGGGCTCGCGGAAGTCACAGCGGCATATCTCGCCGCTGAGCCACGCGCCTACAACATGTACTGCTGGCTTTACGACGCCAACAACAGCTACCTCGGGCACTCCGCACTTCAGTACTCGCAGGTGAACCACTCACCTACCGGACTGGTGACACCGCAGGGGGAGCTTGCCATTGTGCCGGCACTGACGACGGCTTCCGCGGGGACGGTCGATCTTTCCAAGGTGAAGTATCTCCGCTTCGTCTATACCGATGGGGCGCAGTACGCACCCGCCTCCTACAGCCAGATCGACTACCACTCCGTCTCATCCTTGGTGGCGGTGCAGACAGCATCGGCTCTAGGGGGATTTATCGATGTGGCGCAGTCAGCGCTGTTGCAGGTCCAGCCGGGGCTTTAGGATCGGCTGGCGGCACGGGAAGCTCCGCGAGGTTCCACGACCACGAAAAGAAAAGATCAGGTAGGAGGTTCGCCCTCCTTTGATCCTCATGAAGCCGCCGGGGCAGCAAGTGCCTGGCGGCTTTTTCGTTCTCCGGAATGGAACTCCGTTAGGGCGGCCCCGCCCCTGTCGTGTGCTAGCGATGGCTACGGGAAACGCCGGCGTTCAAGGCACTTGTAGGCCGGGATAAGCCGCAGGCGTTCCCGGCATCGGCGCAGCCGAACGCAATGCCGCACCGGGGCTGCCGGAAACGCTACGCTTATTCCGGCCTACATGCTGATCCGGCGTATCGGCTGAGCAAGGCAAATCCCCCCCGTCCCCCCTTCGCAAAGGGGGGGACGCGAGGCCTCGTGCGGCGCTTCGTTGAAACATACTACGGCTTCCCCCGACTTCCCCGATGAGCCCGCAAAGGGGGGACACGCGACTTCTCGTGCAGCCATTCGTGGCAACGGGCCTGCTGGCGCGAGCGCCTCCTTCTCTTGACCTATTTCCTTCCCTGCCCTGTCGCTATCCCGGCAATGAGCTGACGCACCAACTGGCGCGCGAAGCTCGCGTCGAGAGGGGCGTGCTGCATGAGGAGACGGTACCACATGGGACCAAAGAGTGCGTCCACCGCGACTTCGAGGTCGATCTCCGCGTTCAGCTCGCCACGCTCTATTCCCTTGCGCAGGATCCCCCGCACCCCTTCCCTGCGTGATTCGATGAAGCCGGAACGAAAGGCTTCCGCAAAATTCGGATCGGCCTGGGCTTCTGCAATGAGACCTGCGAGCGCTTTTCCGGATCCCGAGGTGGCTATCCGGGTGAAGATGCTGTCCAGCAACCGGAAAAGATCTTCCTCTACGGCGCCGGTATCGGGCATCGGTATCTGCTCGGCTACGGCTAGAGCGTAAGCCTCCAGCACCACCATGGCCTTTGAACTCCACCAGCGATAGATCGTCTGCTTCCCGACCCCTGCCCTTGCAGCGACCGCCTCCAGGCTGAGGCCGAAGTACCCGTTTTCCTGCACCAGGTCGAGCGTTGCCGCAAGGATAGCTTGATGAGCTTCCTTGCTGCGGCGACGCGGATATTTGCTATCTTCTTCCATGGCCGGCAGCTTATACGAGACGAGACGCTTTGTCTACTTTGCCTTGACAAGACGGACCGTCTCGCCTATCGTTACCCCTCGAAGTTAGGTGCATCGCGCCACCAGCACAGCCGCGGCGGGATGGATCTCGCAAAAGGAGGACCATGATAACCATGCTTCTGGAATCCGCCACCATCGGAAAGCTGAAGCTTCGCAACAGAACGGTGCGTTCGGCAACCTGGGAAGGAATGGCGGACGACAACGGCGCGCCCACAGCTGCGCTGAACCGCGTTATGACAAATCTCGCCGCCAAGGACGTTGGTCTTGTGATCACCGGCCACTGCTACGTAAGCGCGGAAGGGAAAGCGGGGCCACGCCAGATCGGTGCCTATGATGATGCCCTCATACCTGCACTGTCGTCGATGGCAAAAGGAGTGCACGAAGAGGGGGGCGCGATCGTGCTGCAACTCGCCCACGGCGGCGTGAACGCGCTCGCCAGCAGTACCGCCATCGGCCCATCGGAGCTGACCACCGCTGCAGGGAAGAGCTGCCGGGCGATGGATGGTGAGGACCTGTTGAAAGCCGCCGCATCATTCGCGGCCGCCGCGCTGCGTGCGAAGAAGGCGGGTTTTGACGGCGTCCAGATCCATGCCGCTCACGGCTATCTGCTGAGCGAATTCCTCTCCCCCTACTACAACAGGCGCACCGACCAGTACGGCGGCAGCATCGATAACAGGGCGCGCCTCCTTCTCGAGACGTACCAGGCAGTGAGGGACACGGTCGGGGCGGAGTATCCCGTCCTCGTTAAACTGAATTCCGAGGATTTTCTCGAGGGGGGCTTTTCCGTACAGGAGATGGTGGCAGTCTCCCGTATGCTGCAAGCCGCCGGGGTTGACGCCATCGAGCTTAGTGGTGGAACGATCTACGAGCCGGGACGGTACGGGGCGATCCGGACCGGAAAGGTCCCACCGGAAGAGGAAGGGTTCTACCGCGCAGCGGCAAAAGCATACAAGGAAGAGGTCACCATTCCGCTGATCCTCGTCGGCGGCATACGCTCCTTTGATATCGCGGAAAAGCTTCTCGCAGCGGGGGAGGCTGACTTCATCTCCCTGTGCCGTCCGCTGATCCGAGAGCCGGGACTGGTGAAACGCTGGCTCGGCGGCGACCTCGCCCCCGCGCGCTGTGTTTCATGCAACAGCTGTTTCGCCCCTCTCATCGCGAACAAGGGGATCTACTGCCCTCTCGACCGCGACGAATGATTCCTATAGCCCGCTGCGCTGAAGTCGACACTTCACTTCACCCTGAACATAACCCTCAAAGGAGACGAACATGCCCGTAATCACATGGGAAGGCGGAAAACTCACAACTGAACAGAAGCGGGAGCTTATTACCACCCTCAGCAAGGCAGCATCCGAGATCACGAAGGTCCCCCTCCACTTCCACTCCGTGCTCGTCCGGGAGCAGGCCGACGAGAACCTCGGTGTCGCCGGCGAAACTGTCGCCGACCTGAAGGCAAGGCTTTCCCAGGCAAAACCGGAGTAGCTTTCACTCCCTCTCCCCGCTAAACGCCGCGCGACTTCCTTCCTCCAGCGGGGAGAGGTTACCCCGAACCTTTGGCCGCGTCCGCCGGAAACGGTGAAGGGGTGCCTCCTGCCGGGTTGTCCAGCCGCCGCAGCAGCAAAAACCCTCTGGCTTCCCCCCCTTCCCCTGGTGTATAGTCACGCAAAGGCGCATCAGCCGCCAATTTTCCCGGCACGAGAGAGAGATGAACAGCGAGCAGAGCATCACGTTGAAGTACCTCGACGGATACCCGGATGAGATCAGGGCGAAGGTCGGCGCCCTTGTGGCGGGCGAGAAGCTCGGCCCCCTCCTCCTGAAGAAATACCCGTCGGCGCACGGCATCAAGACCGACAGGGCGCTGTATGACTATGCGGTAGCCATAAAGAACGAGTACCTGAAGAAGTCACAGCCTCTTTCCAAGGTTGTCTACGACCCGAAGATCAGCACCATCAACCATGCCCTCGGCCTGCACGCCTTCGCCTCGCGGGTGCAGGGAAGCAAGCTCAAGGCAAAGCACGAGATAAAGGTCGCCTCGATCTTCAGGGACGCGCCCCTGGAGTTCCTGCGCATGATAGTGGTCCATGAACTCGCCCACCTGAAGGAGAAGGATCACAACAAGGCCTTTTACAGTCTCTGCGAATACATGGAGCCCGCCTACCACCAGTTCGAATTCGACACCCGCCTCTACCTGACTCACCTCGACCACGCCGTCCCCCTTTACTGATTCCACAGCCACCGCCAGCACTCCCGGCATCTCTGCCAGCGCCTTCGGCCGCCGGAATGACGGCAGATCCCCGAGACTGTTGCATCCGCGCGCCAGACGTGTAAACTATTAATTTGGCAGCAGTTTTATCGACCGGAGATACCACCGTCGCAAGGAGGCTGCACGGACTCCATGCAGCCTTGGAGGTAGAGGAGGTTTTCCATGGGAATGTTCGACGACATGGCAGGGAAGGCACAGGGATTGATGGGACAGCACGGCTCCCCCGGCCTCATGAAGGGGATCGCGCACATCCTTTCCGGAGGCGGACTGAGCGGGATCATCCAGTCCTTCAGGCTGAACGGACTTGGCGACATAATGACAACGTGGATCGGCAAGGGAGAGAACGCACCGATATCCCCTACTCAGCTTAAGGAAGGGCTGGGAAACGAGCGGATTCAGCAGGTGGCGGCAGAGGCCGGGATATCCAACGACGAGGCGGCAACCCAGCTCTCGGAGCACCTCCCCAACGTGGTTGACAAGCTGACCCCGGACGGAAGGGTCCCGGAAGGGGGAGCGCTGGAAGAGGGCATGGACTTCCTGAAGAGCAAGTTCTAGGGGGAAGAGTGAAAAAAAGGGGGCGGCGAAGCAGCCGTCCCCTTTTTCTATGCATGCATCTCCATCACGGAGTTCTCGTCAGTACTCGCCGTCCTCGTATATGGTGTCACTCCCTTCTTCCAGCATTTGTGCCGGCACGCCGGACGGCGCGGATATCACCGGTTCCGCCGGTGACGGAACCGGCGCACCACCCGGCACAAAGGCTTCATTGAAGACGTCGTCGATCGTCTTCACCGGCACGATCTTCACCTTCTCGAGGATCTGAGCCGGAATGTCGACCAGGTCCCGCATGTTCCCTTCCGGCACGATGACGACCTTGATCCCCGCACGGACCGCACCGAGGATCTTCTCCTTCAGTCCGCCGATCGGCAGGACCTTCCCCCGCAGCGTTATCTCGCCGGTCATCGCCACCTCATGGCGCACCGGCTTCCTGGTGAGGGTGGAGAGTACCGCGGTCGCCATGGTGATTCCGGCGGACGGGCCGTCCTTCGGCAGGGCGCCTGCGGGCACGTGGATGTGGAGGGCCGTGTCGCGGAAACGCTCCGGAGGTATGTTGAAGCGCGTGGCGTTGGCGCGGATGTAGGAGAGGGCGGCGTCGGCCGATTCCTTCATGATTTCCCCCAGCGAACCGGTCAGGTGCAGGGTCGGCTTTCCTGCCATCGCCATCGCCTCCACAAAGAGAATCTCCCCGCCGACCGGCGTCCAGGCGAGCCCCGTCGCCGTCCCCACCTCGTCCTCCTCGAGTTCCGTGTCGAACACCCGCGGAGGCTCGCCCATCAGTTCCTCCACCTGTGCCGCGGTGACCCGGAAGTTCTCGGCGCTCCCTTCTGCTACCTTCTTGGCGAGCTTTCGGCAGACCTTTCCGATGGCGCGTTCGAGGTTCCTGAGCCCCGCCTCGCGGGTGTAGCTCCTGATGATGGTGATGATAGCTTCGGGGAGAAACTCGACCTGTGCCGGCGTCAGCCCGTTCTTCTCGATCTGCCTGGAGACGAGGTAGCGCAGCGCTATGTCCAGCTTCTCCTCTTCGGTGTACCCGGCCAGCTGGATGATCTCCATCCTGTCCAGGAGGGGGGCCGGGATACGCTCCAGGGAGTTTGCCGTGGTGATGAAGACGACCTTGGAGAGATCGAACGGCACGTTCAGATAGTGGTCGGTGAAGGTGTTGTTCTGCTCCGGATCGAGGACCTCCAGGAGCGCGGAATACGGGTCTCCCCCCCTGAAGTCGGTCCCGATCTTGTCGATCTCGTCCAGCATGAAGACCGGGTTCCTCGTACCCGCCTGCTTCAGTGCGTTTATAATCCTTCCGGGCATGGCGCCGATGTAGGTGCGCCGGTGCCCGCGGATCTCCGCCTCGTCGTGGATGCCGCCGACCGAGATACGCACAAACTTGCGTCCCATGGCCCGCGATATCGATTTCCCGAGCGAAGTCTTCCCGACTCCCGGGGGACCGACAAAGCAGATGATCGAACCCTTCGACGTCTTCTGCAGCTTGTGCACAGCCAGAAATTCCAGGATGCGCTCCTTTATCTTCTCCAGAAAGGCATGGTCCTCGTCCAGTACCTTCTTCGCCTCCACGATGTTGATGGAGTCGTCAGAGACCGTATTCCACGGGAGATCCACCATCCAGTCCAAATAGTTGCGTACCGTCTCCGCCTCCGGCCCTTCCTGCGGCATCCGCTCCAGGCGTGACAGCTGCCGCAGCGCCTCCTTCTCGGCGACCTCCGGCATCTGCTTGGCAAGGATCTTGTCCCGCAGATCGCTTGCATCGGCACGGGAACTGTTCCCGCCGAGCTCGTTCTGTATCGCCTTCAGCTGCTCGCGCAGGTAATACTCCTTCTGGTGTCTCTTTATCTCCTCGTCCACGGTGCTCTTGATCTGGTTTTGCATCGAGAGGACTTCCGCCTCCTTGGAGAGGATGTCGAGGAGGGTCTGCAGCCGGTGCACCGGGTCCGTCGTTTCCAGAAGTAACTGCGCCTCCGACATGGAGAGGCGGATGTTAGCTGCGATGGCGAATGCCACCACCCCAGGATCGTTTATCCCCTGCAGAAAGTTCACCAGCTCCGCAGGAATGCTGTCTCCCGAAAGGGCAATGGCGCGGAACCGCTCCATCACCTCCCGCATCAGCGCCCTCTCCTCCACCACATTCCTCACCGTGGAGTCGGGAAGATGCTCCACCGAGACCATGCGAAAGTTATCCTCCGACCAGATATCGTTTATGCGCGCCTTGGCAACGCCCTGGACCAGGATCACCGTGCCGTTTTCCTGCGGCACGGAGTGGAGCAGAATGCAGATCGTCCCCACCGGGTACAGGTCGTCCAGCGACGGGTCATCCGTCGCGTTCTGCTGGGCGACGAGGAAAATGAACCGGTCCTGCAGGAGTGACTGTTGCACTGCAGCGACAGAGAAAGGACGCTCAGCGGTCAGTTGAATCCGCATCATGGGGAAAATGACGGTGTCCTGTAATGGCAGCAGCGGCATCTTCTCCGGTACCGCTATATGACTGCTATGTTCATTGATGAGTTTCGCCATGACCTTCTCCTTTCTGGGTTTTGAGAAAATTGTAACATACTCGGCACCCGTGGAAGTGAACGACGTCATAGCGAAGGGCGGACGGCTGCACTGAGCACGTCTAAAGCTTCCGGTGCCGTGGAATGACGTTGCGGGAGTGCTACACTTTTATAATGCCGATGTCGGTGAAGCGTCACTTCCGTCAAAAGGTGGCATCCCGCGTCCAGCCGCTTCACCGTTAGAGGCAGCCACGACAGAATGGACCGAAACTTGAACAAGGAGGCGATGGAATAACATGAACAGAAAGCTAGCCGTTGCATTCGCATTGTCAGCCGTCGTTGCCGTGAGCGCGCCGATCACGGGATTTGCACAGTCGGACACCGGGACAGAGCCGGACAACACGAGAGTAAACAAGGAGATGCGGCAGAAGGGGACCGCGGATCAGCAAAAGGAAAATCCGGCAGACCGGAAGATGACACAGCAGATCCGCAAAGCGATAACGAAGAACAAGTCCCTTTCCACCAAGGCCCACAACGTTAAGATAATCACCCGTGGCGGGCAAGTCAGCCTCCGGGGGCCGGTAAAATCGGAAGAGGAGAAGCAGATCGTTGAGCAGGCAGCGACGCAGGTCGCGGGAGAAGGGAAGGTCACCAACGAACTGACGGTAGCGCCCGAGAAGAAGTAGTGGGCAGAAAACAAGCCCTGCCACAACCTGGCGGGGCTTTTCTTTGCATCGCGGAGGAGTGGCACCAGACGAAGCAGAGACAGTAAGGTCCCGTTTTACCGTCAATTTTACAACTCATCGCTCGCCGGCAATGGTACACTTGAATAGCGGGACAGTGTGACTCCCCAGGGAGTGGAAGTAGAAGCCTGGCAAGGACCGGAGAAAGGGGATCTCCCGATCCCGGGTTGTAGAGACGGACATAGCAGGCTTTGAGCACAGGAGATATGACCATGGCAAAAAACATAGCAGTCTTTGGGATCTATCGTAACCGCAGCCAAGTAGAACAGGCGGTCGAGGCACTGAAGTATGCCGACTTCCGCAATGCCGACATTTCGGTTCTCTTCTCCGAGAATACCGGCACCAAAGACTTCGCGGTGGAAAAAGAGACGAAGATGCCTGAAGGTTCAACCGCGGGAGCAGGGACCGGTGCGGTGATCGGCGGCACGCTCGGGTGGCTTGCCGGCATCGGCAGCCTCGCCATCCCGGGTGTCGGCCCTCTGATTGCAGCCGGCCCGATCGTCTCGCTGCTGGCAGGTATCGGTGCCGGTGGCGTCGTCGGCGGCATCGCCGGAGCCCTCGTGGGAATGGGTATCCCCGAGTACGAGGCGCAACGGTATGAGGGGCGGGTGAAGGATGGCGGCATCCTCCTCTCGGTGCATTGCGACAACAGGGACTGGAAAAAGCAGGCAATGGACATCCTGAAGCGCACCGGTGCTGAAGACATCGGCTCCAAGGGGGAAAGTGACTCCGATGAGGACGTATCGGACAAGCCGCGCCCCAAAGGAAGCTTCTGACCGAGGCGCGACCGCTTCAGGCCCTGAAACGGCAACAAAAAGCCCCGTCTGAAAAGGCGGGGCTTTTTGTTGCGTCCTTCCGCAGTGCCGGGGAACCGAGTGCCTGTGCCCCACAAGGCGCTGAAGAAGACCTTGCGTCCCCCCCTTTGCGAAGGGTGTATAGACTGTAGACATAGGTAACAACTGTGCGGGGACATAGGTAACACTTTATGATCTAGACATGCATCTCTCTTTGAAAGGAGGGCGGTCATGTCTTGGCAAGAGGTGAGTATCTTGGCCCTTAAGTCTGAGTTCGTGTTGTTCGCGCAACAGGAGTCCTGCAACTTCTCCGAGTTGTGCGCGCGTTTCAACATCAGTAGGAAGACGGGCTACAAGTGGCTCGACCGCTTTAAAGAGTCAGGCGCAGCAGGCCTGGTAGATCAATCGCGTCGCCCCCATAACAGCCCATCGAAGACAGAGGCATCTGTTGAAGACGCTGTCGTTGCCCTGCGGGGCCAACATGAGACATGGGGGGGACGTAAGCTCCGCAGGAGAATGACCGACCTTGGGCACGAAGAGGTGCCGGCTGCATCGACTATAACCGACATCCTGCGGCGCCGAGGGCTTATCGATCCGCTTGAGTCGCTGAAGCACCAACCGCTTGGTAGTTTCGAGCACCCTCACCCTAACGATCTGTGGCAGATGGACTTCAAGGGACACTTCATGACGCGCCGCAGGCGCTGCCATCCTCTGACGATCCTTGACGACCATTCGCGCTTTGATGTGCTGCTGAAAGCATGTGCTGATGAGACAACTGCGACGGTTCAGCAAGCGTTGATCGAGACGTTTCGACGCTACGGCCTTCCTAATCGCATCACGATGGATAATGGAAGCCCTTGGGGCAACGACGCGTTCACCGGTCTCACACAGCTGACTGTCTGGATTGTCCGTGTCGGTGTGGCAGTGAGCCATTCTCGGCCATATCATCCCCAGACCCAAGGAAAGGACGAGCGGTTTCATCGCACTCTGGGTGAGGATTGCATCTCTAAGGCTGTATTTGCCGACCTGGACGAGTGCCAGCGCGCGTTCGATAGGTTTCGTGACATCTATAATCTCGAACGACCTCACGAAGCGCTAGGTTTAGACACTCCTATCACCCGGTACGAGCCGAGCCAGCGTCCGTATCCCGAGGTCCTCCCTCAGATAGAATACTGGCCGGGGGACGCAGTCAGAAAGGTTCAAGAAAATGGCGACGTCCACTTTAAAGGCAGAATCTTTCGACTCTCTAAGGCTCTAAGGGGGCAGCCTGTAGCATTCAGGGAGACCGCCCAAGACGGCAAATTTTCGATACATTTTTGCAACCAGAAGCTCAGAGAAGTTCACATGTCCGAGGCGGCAGAGTAGTCCAAAAGTGTTACCTATGTCCCCGCACACTTGTAACCCTTGACTCCGGTCCAAACAAAAAGGGGGGACAGGGGGGATTTGCAGATGTGGCGCCGCAACGATGAGGCCGCTCCGGAATCTCCGCCAGTTGCAGCAGTATCAGAAGTACAGATCCCGCTTCCCCTTCTCTATCTCCTGAAGGCGCTCGACAGCGGTCTTCCGGATCGTCTCGTCCGGGATCGTCGCCAGCGCCTCCTTTATCAGGACCTCCCCGTCCGCCCGGGTCGCCTCGTCTGCGTAGTCGAGTAGGTACTCCTTGAAGGTGAGGAGGGCGTTCGGCAGGCAGACGTTCTGGATTTCCCCGCTCTTTGCGAGCTCCATGAAGCGGTCTCCGGTCCGCCCCTGGCGGTAACAGGCGGTGCAGTAGCTCGGAATGAACCCTTTGCGGCACAGCATGCGGATGATCTCGTTCGGGGAGCGCTGGTCGCTCGGCTCGAACTGCTGGCCGTTGTTGATGTTGCTGGTGGCCTGGTGCTCCTCGTACACCTTCTGGTAGCCGCCGACGCCGGTGCACGACCCGGCGCTGACCTGGGAGATGCCGTAGGTGATGAGCTCGTCGCGCAACTCCGGCTCCTCGCGGGTGGAAAGGATCATCCCGGTGTACGGCACCGCAAGCCGGATGATGGCGATGACCTTCCTGAAGTCGTCGTCGCTCACCAGATGAGGGAAGCTCTCCAGGTTCACCGTCCCCGCCGGGCGCATGCGCGGGACGGAGATGGTGTGGGGCCCCACGCCAAAGGTCTTCTCCAGGTGCTCCGCGTGCAGGAACATCGCCACCGTCTCATATTTGAACTCGTACAGTCCGTAGAGGACGCCGATCCCCACGTCGTCGATCCCACCCTGCATCGCCCGGTCCATGGCGGTGGTGTGCCAGTTGTAATCCCGTTTCGGGCCGGCGGGGTGGAGGGCGGCGTAGGTCGGGCGGTGGTACGTCTCCTGGAAGAGGATGTAGGTCCCGATCTTCGCTTCCTTCAGTTTGCGGTACTCCTCCACCGTGGTGGCGGCGATGTTCACGTTCACCCGCCTGATCGCACCGTTGCCGTCCTTTATGCTGTAGATCTCGCGGATAGCATCGGTCACGTACTCGATGGGACATTGCACCGGATGCTCACCCGCCTCGAGGGCAAGACGCTTGTGCCCCAGGGACTCGATGATCTCCACCTCCCTGCGCACCTCCTCCATGGTGAGGCGGTGGCGCAGCTGCTCCTTGTTCTGCATCTGGTAGCCGCAGTAGACGCAGCTGTTCACGCAGTGGCTGGAGAGATAGAGCGGCGCGAAGATGACGATCCTCTTGCCGTAGATCGCCTCCTTCACAGCGGCCGCGGCGGCGTACATTTCGCCGAGAAGTTGCGGGTCCTGCACCTGCAGGAGAACGGCGACCTCTGCGGCGGAAAGCCCGTGATGTCCCCTCCCCTTTTCGATGATTGCCCGCACCGCCGCCGGCTCTGCCGCGGTGGACGCCCCCTCGTCTATGAGCCTGAGGATGAGGTCGTCGTCGATGAACCGGTCGGAGCTGCGCTCTTTTTCGTCAATCATTCCTTGCCTCCTTGATCGTCTGCGAGGTCAGCGCGGATTTCACCGTCACCCCCTTGATGTTGCCGAGCTTGCCCGTCATGGCGCCGATCTCGTCGGTCGTCCCCTCGATGATAAGAGCGATGACCCCCACGTTTGCCTCCAGCCGCGGGATTCCCATCCGCCCGACGACGACGTGGCCGTAGCTGCTGATGATGGCGTTCACCTTGTCCCTCACCTCTTTCGGATCGTCGATGACGATGCCGATGACACCTACCCGTTTACTCATGGCGCTACCCTCCGGAAAATGAAAAAGCCTTCTTCTGCGCGGAGCAAAAGAAGGCTAGAGACCTTTGGTATTATATACCGCTTGGCACTTCTGGCGATCCTTCCGCTCAGGCCTTGCCCTTGCGTCAGATACGGTATGTCTTGCTACGGGGGATTCCTCGAAGGCAGGCCGTCCAAGCCCCGACTTCTCAGAATTAATAGGTTCTACATACTCCCTTTCAAGCAGTATATCAATGTTTACATTTTCTCAGAAAAGGACACGACTCATTTTTGTTCATCCGGGAAACCGGGGGGAGCCAACGTTCTTCCCATCGAAGGACCAGCCGAGGCCATTACGTTCCCCCTTTGCGAAGGGGGGACAGGGGGGATTTGCTCTTAGTCGGCGTCCAGAGTCCCGGAACTCCCGGAAGGACCTCAGTTTTCCCCCTCCAGCGGGATCTTCTTCCCCTTCTGTCCGTACACCGCAAACTTCTCGATAACCCGGGACATCTCGTCCTCAGGGAGGATCACCGGTTGGCCGATGCACTTTGTCTGGTAATAGATCTGGGAGACCAGCTCGATCTCCTCCGCGACCGCAAAGGCGGTGGGGAGGTTCCGACCGACCGTCACCAGCCCGTGGTTGGCGAGAAGGACCGCGTTGTAGCCTTCGATCCCCTGCACCACGTTTTCCGCCAGCTCATCGGTCCCGAATGTCGCGTACGGCGCGAGAGGCACCTTTTGGCCGGAAAAAGCGACGAGGTAGTGCACGGCGGGTATCTCCCAGTTGAGGCAGGCCATAGTAGTGGCGTAGACCGAGTGGGTGTGGACGACGGCGGTGATGTCCGCGCGCTTACGGTACAGCGCGAGATGAAATCCGAGCTCGCTGGAGGGGTTGCGGCTCCCTTCCACCACGCGCCCGGAGATGTCCACCAGCGGGATGTCCGCAGGCTCCATGTCCTCATATTCGATACCGCTCGGCGTGATGGCGATCAGCCCCTCGGCGCGGTCGTATACGCTCAGATTGCCGCCGGTACCGGAGGTGAGGCGGGCGGTCAGCATCTTTTTGCCAAAACGGATCAGTTCTTCTCTCTGTGCCAGTAATAGCATCGGACAGCTCCTTTACTTTTGCTCTCAAAGCGGTGCAAGTCTACGGAAAGGAGTGATCCGTGTCCATCCAAAAAAGCCGAAGATGCACGTATACCATCCCCTGTTCCAGAGCGGACAGCGCGAGCTTGACCCCTTATACTGTCGCGAGTACTATGGCACGATATCAAACACGACCAGGGAGCAGCGGATGACAACACCGATTGAAACCTCTTTTTACCAGATCCTTCCTCTGAGCACCGACCTGAAGCTGCGCCGCCGCTTCATGGTGATAGACGATCCGGATCTGCAGGGAAACCTGAGGTTCGGGCTTTTGCTGGAAATACTGGACAAGGTGGCGGAGGAGACCGCGCTCAAGTACGTGAACCGTTTCCATCCGGAGGCCCGCGTGGTGACGGCCGCGATAGACAACATCCTCGTGCGCCACGCCGCGGATGTGACGAAAGACCTCATCTTTGCCGCCCGCATCAATCACATCGGCAGGAGTTCGCTGGAGGTGGGGATCCGTGTGGAGCAGCCGGGAGAGCCGAAGAATCACGTCGCCTCCTGCTACTTCACGATGGTGGCGCGCTCAGGGACCGGGGAGGGCGCCGTCAGCGTCCCTCTCCCTCCGCTGGAGTACCAGGACGAGTTGGAGAAGAACCGCTCGGCAAAGGCGCTGGCGCGACGCGACGAGTACCGCAAGCACACCGCGGCGCTGCTGGAGCCCCCGACGCGCGAGGAGTACGAGATGTTCACGGCGCTGCACAAGGCGCAGGATGAGCCGGCCTTCCAGGGGCTGCTGGCGGGAAGGGTGGCGACTGACTCGTGGGAGAGGATGGTGCCGGAATTCGAGAATGTGCCGCAGAAGATCTTCGGGGGGTACCTGATCAGGCGCGCCTATGAACTGGCCGCCATATGCTCGGAGATCGTGGCGCCGGACCGCCCGGTTGTGGCAGCGGTGAACAGGATCAACTTCTATGAGCCGGTAAGGATGGGGGACAAGCTGCACTACACTGCGAAGGTCGTGTACACCAAGGGGAGTTTCGTCTGCGTGGAAGCGAATATAGAGCGGATAAGCCGCGACCGCACCAGCAGGGCGCTGTCCAACTCCTGCCTCTTCACCTTTGTGAATGTGGGGGACAACCTGGAGCATCTCCCGGTGCCGCAGGTTTATCCCACCACCTACGCCGAAGATGCGCGCTATCTCACCGCGCACAGAAGCTATACGATGCTGGCGGAGCATTACAGGATCATCTAGGGGTGGGCGGCGCCGGCTCACCCCCAGGCACCGGAGTGGGGTCAGGCTTTGCATATTGGGATTTCAGCAAATCCCCAAATGCAAAGCCTGACCCCGGAGTTACTCGCTCCCCTCACCTTCCGCCGTCGGCATGAGGCGCTCGGCTGCGTACTCGGTGATGTCGATCCCGAAGTGGACGTAGAAGTCTTCCGCGCCTGCAAGGGGTACCCAGTAGGAGTCGAGCACGACACCCATGTGCTCGATGTAGCCGACGACGCGCTTGCCGGTCTGCTCCTTCATGGCGAGGTTTGCCAGGCACCCTGCATGATGCTTCTTTTCCCCCATGTCGACGCAGCGCCGCCCCTGGGGGAGCCCCACCGTCTGCCCCGCCGCATTGGTGTCGACGATTGTGCGGTCCTTGTACAGGAGCATTACCGGAAAGGGGAAATTGTCCCAGAAAAGGTGGAAATTCCTGCGGATCTCCTCGCTGACTTCGATATCGCTCATCTGAAGGCTCTCCTTTTACCCGACGGCACGCCGCCGTCGCACCCTTTTCCTCCAGAGTGCTACAGCTACGAAGAGCTTGTCAACAGAGGGTGCAGCCAACCCAACGCTGAATCGGGGCCGGGAATGTAGGCCGGAATAAGCGCAGCGTTTCCGGCAACGTCGTCCCTCGTGGCACCGGATTGCCGGGAACGCCTGCGGCTTATCCCGGCCTACATGGACGCGCCGTCCTTTACCCGAAGCGGTAGATCAGCTTCCCGTCCCTGTACAGCTCTATCGGGCCGTCCTGCGAGACCTTGATGACCTTCCCGAAGAATGACGCCGCGCTCGCGGCGGTGGTGCGTCCCCCGCCGATGACGACTTCGCGCGCGTGGGAGGTGTCGATGATGAAACCGGTCTCCAGCAGATTTCCCTCGCTGCTGAATACCGCCATGCCATCGGAGGACAGGATCCTCAGCAATACCCCGGCCTTCTTCAACGACCCTACGGACTTCCCCTTTACCTGGCTTATCAAGAGCATCCCGATCGGGTCGTTCCCCCCCACCGACCCCTTCTTGAGCTCGTGGAGCTGCTCCGGCGTCCCGTCGTAGATCAGGACGACGGTCCCGTGCCGCAGCTTCGAGAGCGCGTAGACGGTCCAGAGGATGTCGTCTATGTACTCGGACTCGAGCCCTCCGGCGAGGAAGGAGCGGATAATGTCCGGGTCGAAGATCGCCCAGCTCCCCTTGCGCCGCACCATGAGCTTGTCCGGATTGATGAGCACTTCGATCTCGGAGACCGCATTCACGATGATGGCAAAGGCGCCGGTGCCGGCACTGCGCACCAGCGAGTACACGCCGCGGTGGGTCAGCCGCTCGACGTCGTTTTGCTTCTCGAAGTCGCCGGCCATGAGAACCCCGGAGACCTGCATGAGGATGTTCGCCACAAAGAAAAGTGTGTTGCCGTCCACAAAGCGGAAGTTGAGGGGGTTGTCGAAGAAGTCGTCGGAGATCGGCTGATGCGGCTTCAGCGCAACCAGGTTGTGGCCGCGCTCCCCGATCAGCTCCTGCAGCTCGGGCTGCGTCGTGCGGTGCACGATAAACCCGGTTGTGGCGGGTGTTCCTTCGTAGCGCTGGTAGGAAAGGTTCTTCAGGAGCTGAATCAGCTGCTGGATCGGCCAGAACCCCTTCCGGTTGTCCCCCCGCAGGAAGCGAGCCACCGTTATGTCCATCATGGAGGCAAGAAGCGCGGTCCTGAAGTGGGCGGAGTAGTCTTCCTTCTGGAAACCGGCGAACATCGCCGCAAACGCAGTCAGGAGCTCGCGGCAGAAGACCTCCTCGGTTCGCGTGAAGGGGAGTTCCGGCCGCTGCGCCGTGAAGAGGTATCCCGTCTCCTCGACATGCACGACCTGCCTGATCCCGTCGCGCCCCGCGCCGTCACGCTCTTCCCCTTCAAGCCGGACAAGGTCGATCTCCGCTCCACCGAGAAAGGAGCGGATGTTCCCGCTTATCGCCTCAAACACAGTGATAGGCATACTCTCTCCATACGTGGCCCGCGCACCTGCGCGCACCAGTGATTGCCCCTTCGGGACCCTTCGGGCGGAGCGGGAGCGCGAAGGCCCTCCACCTTCGCCCGAACTTCAAAAAGGTGGACTTCCCCCCATCCCACCCGTTATAGTGGCCGGATCTTCACATTAAGGAGCAGTTTCAATGGATTGGATCTCGATCTTCGGTATAGCGGTCGCCCTGGCCATGGACGCCTTTGCCGTGGCTCTGGCGGCAGGCACCGTCCTCGACCCCCTTACCGGCAGACACCTCTTTCGCTTCGGCTTCCACTTCGGCCTCTTCCAGCTGCTGATGCCGGTCATCGGCTGGCTCGCCGGACTCAGCATCCAGCAGTGGATCTCCACCTACAACCACTGGATCGCCTTTGCCCTCCTCGCCACGGTCGGTGGAAGGATGATCTGGGCCGCCCTTACCGAGGAGGAGGAAGAGGAGAAGGCCCCAACCGACCCCACCCGCGGGCTCACCATGGTCATGCTGGCGGTGGCGACGAGCATCGACGCGCTGGCGGTCGGCCTCTCCCTCGCCATGCTGAAGGTCGCCATCTGGCGTCCCGCCGTCGTCATCGGCCTCGTTGCCGGCGTACTAACCGTCATAGGGATGAAGCTGGGGCGCCGCCTCGGTGAAATGTGGGGGAAGCGGGTCGAGGTCTGCGGAGGGCTGATTCTCTGCGCGATCGGGGTGAAGATCCTTCTCGAGAACACCATCTTCAAGTAGACAGTCCCTGCCTCTACTCACACCGGCCTATTGCACTCCCACGGGCCAACGCCGCGGAATCCCTCAAAATGCAGTAAAAGTGCCTCACTATTTCGGTCCGGTCAAGCAGAAATGGCAAGCACCACCAATTAAAAACGCCCGGGCGGCTTCCATGCCGACCGGGCGCTCGTTTTCACACCTTCCGTCTTCTACAGAAGCTGCCGCGCCGCAGCGAGCACCGCCGCGTAGTCCGGCTCCTGTGTTATCTCCGGCACGTGCTGGATATAACGGATGGTGTTGTCCCGGTCGATGACGAAGATGGAGCGGGAAAGGAGCTTCAGCTCGTCGATGACCACCCCGTACGCCTGGCCGAAGGAGCGGTCGCGGTAGTCGGAAAGGGTGATGACGCGGTCGATGCCGGCGGCACCGCACCACCTCTTCTGGGCAAAGGGAAGATCGACGCTGACGGTTAGGAGAACCGCTTCCTGCGGAAGCCCCGCGGCCTCCTGGTTGAAGCGCCGCGTCTCGGTGTCGCACACCGGCGTGTCCAGCGACGGAACGACGCTGATGATCTTCACCTTCCCGGCGTAGGTAGCAAGGTTCACAGGACTCAGGGCATTGTCCACCAGGGAGAAATCAGGGGCGGCATCCCCTACCTTCAGTTCCGGCCCCACCAGCGTTACCGGATTCCCTTTGAATGTCACATTTGGCATGGTCGCCTCCATTGAAGTAAAAGTTGTGGGAAAGAGTAAGGCATTTGCGGCGGAATGCAACTGTGGTCTCCGGGCCAAGCCCAAATTCCGAGGGTGTCAGTCCCTTTAGGAGAGCAGGAACTAACGAGTCCCCTCCCTTTCAAGGGGAGGGACAGGGTGGGGATGGGGTAGAATGCGGTGGCGCGCGACGAACCCCATCCCCCTCCTTGCCTCCCCCTTGAAAGGGGAGGGACGTGCTGCCGGCGGCTCAGCTTTGAATGACGCGATCTCAAGGCTCCCAGACGGGTAAAAAAAACGGCGGCCAAAATGGCCGCCGTCAGCATTGCAAATCCCTCCTTCGAATCCCTCCTAATACTCCCTCCTACCAGGAAATCATTCCCACCGCCTTCTTCAGGATGATCAGGGCGTCGCCGAGGTCGATCTTCCCGTCCGGGGCGGGCTTCCCGTTCACCAGCGGCCCGACGTCGAGGGCGAGGTCGTCGGCGGTCGGTACGGTGAGTCCTATCGACATCCGCATGGCGCGGACTGCGTCGGCAATGTCGACCTTCCCGTCGAGGTTCAGGTCGCCGGTCGGTTCAGCCGCGGCAAAGGTGGCGTTGACGGTGCAGCTCCCCGAGGCGGCTGCGATGGTGTAGGTGGTGCCGGAAAGGGTCCCGCCGCAACCCTCCACCGACGCGATGCGGTATCCGGCCCCCGGAGCCACCGTGAAGCTCGTGGTGGCGCCGTAGTTTACCGTCTGCGCTGTGGCCGGAGAAATGGTGCCGTGGCCGCTGACGGACGGGGTGACGGTGTAGGTTATCGGGGCGAAGGCAGCACTCACCGAGCAATCTGCGGTGATCGCTCCCGTAGTGTAGCCGGAGCCGGTCAGGCTCCCGCCGCACCCGGTGACCGTGGCGGCGCGGTAGCCGGTGGCCGGGGCTACGGTGCAGACGGCGCTCTCCCCGTAGTTCACCGCGGACGGGCAGGAGATCGTCCCGTTCCCGTCGAGGGAACTCGCGCTGATGCCGTACTGGATCACCAGCTGCGCCGTCTTCGGGATCTCGCGGTTGCCGGAGCCGTCGATGGCGAAGTACTTCAGCGTCCTGGACGCCGCCACCACGATCGGGCCGTTGTACTGCGCCGACGATGTCGTCGGGGTGCTGCCGTCGGTCGTGTAGTAGATGTTGGCAGGCTTGTCGGCGGCAAGGGTCACCGTCTTCGGCCCAAGATAGACCCCCTCCCCCGGGGTGGCGGTGGTGGTCGGCTCCGTCGCGTCGACGGCCCCCTCGGTGGTAAAGGTGATGGCCTGGCTCTGGGCGACGTTTCCGGAGCCGTCGATCGCCACCGCCGCTGCGTAGTAGGTGGTGCCCGGCTGCAGCGACAGGGTCAGGGTGTGGGACTGCGAGAGCCCCGGCATGGCCGCCTGGGAGTTCATGGCGTCGGCGGAGAGGCCGTACCTGATCTGTGTCGTCGCGGGCTCGTCGGTGACCCAGTCGAGCGTCGTTCTACCTGTGCCGTCCTGGAAGGAGATCCCCACGGCAGGGTCGGTGGAGGTGGAGACCACGAAAACCGGCGCCGTGGTGTCCGCTTCGAGGGCTGTGGTGAACTCCACCGGAGTGCTGCTGCTACTGCTGTTGCCGCTCGGGTCCCCGGAGGCAACGGTGAAGGTGTAGGCCGTATTGGGGAGGAGGTTGGTGAGCACCACCACGTGCTTCGTCACCTGCGCCGTATCCCCCGCCGTCATGGTGGCGCTCCCGGTCTTGCCGTACGTCACCTCGGAGTCGGAGATCTCGTCCGTTGTCCACGTCACCACCGCCTGGGTGTCGGTGACGCCGCTGACTGCCACCGCGCTTATCTGCGGCGCGGTCGCATCGGGATCGGAGCCGGTGGTGACGTCCCCCAGCGGCAGCACGCCGCCGGCACCGGACCCGCTGAACACCATGTTCATGGCGAGGAAGCGCTTCTCGCTCCCACCCTTGGCGTACACAGTGTTGCCGCTCATATTGGTGGAGGAGACCACCACCTTGTAGGAGGTGTCCTTCTTAAGGTTGGTGATGGTGATCTGATGCTTCAGTACCTTCTCCCCGTTCGACACGCGATGCGTCAGGGTATTCCCCTCGCCGTACTCCACCACGGAGTCGCTCGGGTCGTCGGTCTCCCAGTAGATCGTCATGGAGGTGTCGGTCTTGTACACCACGCTCGGGGAAACGGTGATCACCGGCACCTTGTATCTGGAGTCGAGATCGGTGGTTACGGTGAAGATCCGGCTGGAGGTCGGCCCATTCCCGAAGGGGTCGGTGGAGCGTACCCGGAAGTAATAGGTGGTGCCTGCTTCCAGCCCGGTGAGGGTGAGGTTGTGCACCCGCGTCAGCGCGCTGCTGCTGTCGACACTGCCGAAGTCCTCGGAGGTGCCGTACTCGATGACGCTGTCGGACGGTTCGTCGGTGCTCCAGCGGATGGCGGCGGACTGGAAGGAGACATCCACCACCAGCGGCCCCTCGATGATCACCGGTGCGGTCCGGTCCGGAGCCGCGGTGGTGGTAAAGGTGCTGAAGTTTTCGGTCATCTTCGAATTCCCCGAGGCGTCGGTGGAGATGACCTGGTAACGGTACAGTTTCGATGCCGTGAGCCCGGTAACGGTCACGGAGTGGCCGTTGGAGAGGGTGTTGTCGGAGAAGAAGCCGTAGCTCGCACCGTCAAAGCTCATCACTACGGCGGTCGCCGGCTCGTCCGTCTTCCACAGGATGGTAGCGCTGCTGTCGGAGATGTTCACCGCCATCGGCCGCTCCACGATTACCGGCGCGGTGGTGTCGGGAAGGGCGACGGTCTTGAAGGAGGTCATGCCGCTCTCCCTCGGGCCGTTCCCTGCCAGGTCGGTGCCGTTCACCTTCAGGTAGTACAGGGTCTCAGGGGCGAGCCCCGTCAGCCTGACGCTGTGCGCGGTGCTGAACCCCGCCTCGCTGGCGGAGAGCCCCAAGGTGTTGACGGTGCCGTACAGTACCTGCCCCTGCGCCGGCTCGTTGGTGCGCCACTGGACGGTGGCGCCGTCGGGACCGATGCTGGTGACGGAAGGCCCTTCGGTGATGTATGGCGCTACGGTGTCCGGAGCGGGCTTCGTGCGCAGGGAAATCTCGCGGCTTATTGTCGCGCCGTTGCCGGACTGGTCCGTCCCGAAGACGGAGACGTAGTAGACGGTGTCGCTGGCGAGCCCGCTGAGGGTGAGGGTGTGGCTCGTTTTGTACTCGCTCTCTGGAGCGGCATTCGCCGGGGACGGTGACTGCCCGTACTTCACCCCGCCGATGGCAGGCTCGTTCGTCTGCCACTCGATGACCGCGGTGGTGTTGCTGATGGAGGTCACCGTCGGTCCGGAGAGGATGACCGGGGCGATGGTGTCCTTAGGTGTCACCACCACGGTGGCGGTGTACGGCGTGGATACGTTCCCCGCCGCGTCCTTGGCCCAGGCGTATAGCGTGTGGGCGCCGGCCGCGGTACCGATCGCGTAGGAGGTCGGCGCGGAGCTGCTCCATCCGGCGGCAGCAGCTGCCGGCGTGCTGGAGGTTTCGGTGATGAGGTATCCGGCGACTCCCACCGCATCGGTAGCGGAGAAGGAGGCAACCGGGAGGTTCACGCTCGTGGCGCCGTCATAGGCACTCGCCGATCCCGGCAGTGCGAAGCCGCGCACAACGGGGGGGACCCGGTCGGCCGGGACGACCGTGTTGGAGAAGTCGGAGCTCGGTCCGGTCCCCACCGCATTGGTAGCGGTGACGGAGAAGGTATAGCCGATCCCGTCGGTGAGGCCGTTTACCGTTACCGGACTGGAGGTCCCCACGGCGCGGATGCTGCCGGGGTTGGCGGTAACGGTGTACCAGGTAATGGGGCTGCCGCCGTCTGAAACCGGAGCGGTGAAGCTGACCTTCGCCTGGGCGTGCTCGGCGCTGGCAGAGACGCCGGTCGGCGCCCCCGGTTTCGTCATCGGGGTCACCGGTTCCGTGGGGACCGATGCCGCGCCGCTGCCGGTGCTGTTCGCGGCGGTGACGGTGAAGGTGTAGGTCGTGCCGTTTGCCAGCCCGGTGACGGTGTGGACCGTGTCGAGGGAGCCCGCATTGCTGTCCACGCCACCGGCGGGGATGGAGGTGACGGTGTAGCCGGTGATGGCGCTGCCGCCGTTGGAGGCCGGGGCGCTGAAGGTTACCGTCGCGGTGCCGTTGCCGGCGACCGCTTTACCGATCAAAGGTGCACCCGGGAGATCTGCAGCCGGGGTGACGGCCTCGGAGGCGATGGACGCCGCCCCCGCACCCTTCCCGTTGTAGGCAACGACCGTGAAGGTGTAGGCGGTGCCGTTGGTGAGGCCGGTGACCGTTATCGGCCCCGCCGCTGCGGAGGCGCTCAGGTTACCGGGGTTGGAGGTGACGGTGTAGTACTTCACCGCGGTGCCGCCGTTTGGCTGCGGCGCCGTGAAGCGCACCATCGCGCTCGCGTTTCCGTGCGTCGCGGAGACGCCGGTCGGGGCGCCCGGGACGACGTCGGGGGTGACGCTTGCCGAGGGGACGGAAGAAGCGCCCGCTCCCTTGCTGTTTTTCGCGGTGACGGTGAAGGTGTACGCCGTACCGTTAACGAGCCCTCCCATCGTGATCGGGCTCGCGCTCCCGGTGGCTGTGAGATTGCCGGGGTTGGAGGTCACGGTGTAGCCGGTGATGGCGCTCCCGCCGTTGTCGGCAGGGGGGGTAAAGGAAACGGTCGCCTCACCGTTCCCGGCACTGGCGCTGACCGCCGCCGGCGCTCCCGGAACGATATCAGGAGTGACGCTGTTGGAGGGGGCGGAAGCGGCGCCGCTCCCCTTGATGTTTGCCGCCGACACCGTGAAGGTGTAGGTGGTCCCGGTGGCAAGGCCGTTCACCACGATCGGGCTTGCGATCCCCGTTGCGGTGATGTTACCCGGTGTGGAGGTGACGGTGTACCCGGTGATGGCGCTCCCGCCGTTTGCCTGCGGCGCGGCGAAGCTGACCGTGGCGTGGGTGCTGCCGACGCTGGCGCTGACGGCAGTGGGGACGCCCGGAACGGTGGCCACGAGGACGCTTGCCGACGGTGCCGAAGGCGCGCCGCTCCCCTTGGCGTTTGTCGCGGTGACGGTAAAGGTGTACGAGGTGCCGTTGGAGAGCCCCTGCACAGCTATGGGGCTCCCGGTCCCGCTGGCGATGATCCCGCCGGGGGTGGAGGTGACGGTGTAGCCGGTTATGGCGCTCCCGCCGTCGGTTGCCGGGGCGGTGAAGGATACAGTTGCGCTGCCATTTTCTCCCGTCGCGCTCACCGCGGTCGGGGCGCCCGGCACTGCGACCGGAATCACCCCCGCGGAGGGTGCCGAGGGGAGACCGGTGCCGGCGGCGTTGGAGGCGGTAACGGTGAAGGTGTAGGAGGTGCCGTTTGCCAGTCCCGCCACGGTGATGGGGCTCTGGGGCCCGGTGGCGCTGAAGCCCCCCGGGGTGGAGGTTACCGTGTATCCGGTGATGGGGCTCCCGCCGTTGAAGGTCGGCGCGCCGAAGCTGACGGTTGCCTGCCCGTTGCCGGCGCTTGCGGTCACCTTCACCGGTGCGCCCGGGACCGCAGGGGCGACCGCCACCTGCATGGTTACCTGCGGAGCAGGGTTGTAGCTCTCGTTCCCGTCCTGGTCGGCGGCGACGGTGCAGGTCCCCACGGAGAGCGCGGTGACGGTGCTGCCGTTCACGGAGCAGACGTTCGGGGTGAGGGAGGTGAATACCACCGGGTTACCGGAGGCGCCCCCGGTAGCGCTGACGGTCGTGGTGGCGCCGACCTTCAGCGCCTCCGCGGTGAAGGCCATTGCGGTGATCCCCTGCGCCTCTTTGGCAGGGACCGCCAAGGGGCCTACCATCCAGCTGAAGGCGGTCTGGTTGTAGTTGGGATTTACGTCCATCTTCTGCGCGCCGGCACGGGTCACCTCACCCTGCTTCACGACGCCGTTCACTGCCGCAAAGAAGAGCTCGGAACGGTCGGTCTGCACCCCCTCCGGGAGGTGTACAAGGAGAAGCTCTTCTCCCTTCACCGTCTGATACTCCCAGGTGCCGGTGCTGGAGAGGTGAGTCGGCGCCTGCTGGTTCTGCACGAACTGGAAGAGCTGCACCTTGCCGTAGACGTCAAGCTGCATCCCGAGGTTGCCGTCCAGGTGGAGCCAGTTGTTCTGTCCCGGAGCGAAACGTTCCTGGAGTTCCGGAAGGGTCGCCACCGCGTGCTCGCCGGTGGAATCGTAGTAGCGCACGTAGTTCTGGTCCGCGGTACCCGGTTCCTTCTGCCAGGTCCCGATGTGGTAGCTGTCGTTGAGCGCGGTGGTCCTGAAGACGTACGCGAATGACCCGTCAGGATAGGTACCGAACGGGGGCGCGGGGAGGTCTGCCGGATCCGCATAGGCGGAAAGGGGGTGACCGGCGAGGTTGTACTCCACCGGCTCCATCCGCTGAGCGCTCCCGTCTGCCGTGTTGCTCCAGGTGAAGGAGCCGTCGCCGTTCTCGGTAACGGTGCCGTTTTCCGGGGAGTCGGAAACGAGCTGCCAGCCGTTGTCGGTCAGGGAGTACGATCTGTCACCGTTCAGCGGGTTGGCGCTGTTCCACACGCCGTTCGTCCAGCTGTACCAGCTGTCGGTGAGGTGGCTGCCGTCGGTGGAGAGGCGGACCACGTCATAGAAGTAGCTGTCGGTGCCGTTGTCGTGCATCGACTCCAGATTGTAGACCCCACCCCGCAGGGAAAAGCTGCTGCCGAGAGCCTCCGCAGTCGTGAAGTCCCAGGAGTAGGGGGCGGCCAGTTGCGCGCCGTCAATACTCCGGACCTCGGTACTGAGGGTCGCGCTGTAGTGCGAGCCGAAACGAAGGGGGGACGCGGGGATGAAGACGAAGGTGCCATCGTGCGCCTGCACCGTTCCGGCGACCGGCTCGCCGGTTGTCTGTCTGATGGTGAAGCTTTGCGGGTTGATGGACCCCCTGTCCATCTCCTTGTCGAAGGAGACGAAGATCCCGCCGTTGAGCGGCATGGAGTTCGATCCCGCCACAGGGACCGTGCGCACGACCTTCGGAGCGTCCACCAGCACGGTGAACGGCTCCGGGCTCGTCGCGCGGCTCCCCTGAACATAGACGTCAATGGGCCCGCTCTGGGCGCCGTAGGGGACGCTCACCACGATCTGGGTGTCGCTCCAGGTCATGATGGGGGCATACATCCCGCCGAAGTTGACGGAGTTTGAATAGTTCGGCCCGCCAAAGCCGCTGCCGCTGATGGTGACCTGGTCGCCCCCCTTGCCGCTGGCGGGGGAGAACCCGGTGATGACTGGATCGTACACCGGCATCTGGACGAAGCTGAAGTCGCGGATCTTGTTGCCGTCCACCACGAAGGCGTTTGCCGCCATGACGCTGGTGGAGCCGTTGTAGATATTGACGGCATAGGTGCCGCCGTACAGGCTGACGCTGTAGACCCCGTCCGCACCGGCGGTGGCGTTGGCAAAGAGACTGGGGCCGGTCGGCGTGGTGCCCGGGACGGTGTTGCCGGATGGGGCGGTCGAGAAGTTTAGCGATGCACCGGCAACTGGGGCGCCGGCGGCGTCGATTACCTTTCCAGAGACGGTGTAGACCTGCGGGAACGAGAAGTCGCGGACGGTGGTGGCTGCAACCGTGAGCGCGGCGCCGGGGCCGAAGTACTGCGGGTAGCCCTGGACCGTGCCGCAGCTCGGAGATGCCCCGTAATAGCTGATAGAGACGGTGTATTCCCCGGCGGCAAGGTACATGCTGTAGCTGCCGTCAGAGGCGGTCCTCTCATAACCGGAGCCTGCGAAGCCGTTGGCGGAAACGCTTACCCCGCAGATCCCCTGTCCCTTCGCGTCTACGACGCGGCCGCTTACCCTGTACACTCCGAGGGCGGCGGTGTCGATGACGGCGCTGATCCCGGTCGAGGTGTTCGGAGCGTTAACCGCGACGGCGGTTGCACCTTCCTCCGTGGTGGCGTTTTTGTACCAGAGAGTGGTGGAGGACATCCCGGCGTAGTAGCTGAACTGCACCTTGTACGTCCCGCTGGGGATCCCCGGTATGAAGTAGTTACCCTTTTCGTCGGTGGAGCCGTAGAAGGCCATGCCCGAGGAGGCATCGATCGCCTGCACGTTCACGTTGCGCAATCCGGCCCCGCTGGGATCGGTTACGGCGCCGGAGATGCTCCCCTGCTGAGGCTGCGCGTAGCCGTTGAGCGAAACAGAGAGGATGGCTGCGCCGGAAAGGTCGGAGCTTACCTGCAGCGACGCCGATTTCGGTCCGGGGCCTGCCGGAGTGAAGTTCGCCACGAAGGTGCAGCTCTCCCTTGGCGCGAAGGTGTGGGGGAACTGCGGGCAGGGAATGGCGCCACCCGGCTGTACCGAGAAGCTCCCGGCGTCCCCGGTAAGAAGCCACGACTGCGCCGTCACGTTGGTGGTGCCGTTGTTGGTGAAGGTGATGGTCTGCGGCTGGTAGATGCCGGTGCCGTTGAGGTCTTCAAAGCCGACGGACATGGGGGAGGCGGAGAGGTAGCCGCCCGAAGTGGCGGTGCCGGTCCCGAGGAAGGTGGTCTCGGTGACGCCGTCGGCGTACGCCTGCACGGTTCTGGTCAGGAACTTGTACTGCGACTTCGATGCGTTGAGGGTGACAGTGTCCCCCGGCTCCACGTTCAGGATCACGAACTTCCCGTTGTCGAAGGTGGAGATCCCGCCCCACCCGTATCCGTCATAGTAGCTCACCGGATACGGTTGATCGGGGTGGAGTGCACTGGAGGCGGTAACGACGGCACCGGCGAGATTGCTGCTGGTGTTGGCGGCGTCCACGACGCGGCCCGCGATGGCGCCGTTGCCGGGGAGAAGCCCCCAGCTGTTCGCATCGAGGGTGCTGTACAGTACAATCGTCTTCCCGATGATGTTGATCGTGTTGTTGAAGGGGCCGATGTAGGTGTTTCTGCTGCCGGCGGCGCTCGCCTTCAGTGTGAACGGCTGGGCAGGCGCAATGTTCCCGATGGTGAAGCTGCCGTCAGGGCCGCTCACTGCGGAGAGGATCGGATTCTCCAGCACCTCCACCGCTACCCCGGAGATGCCGTTCCCGTCGGAGCTCTTGACGACGCCGCTGATAGAGATCGGGCCGGTGACAACCATGAACTGCCCGGGGGTCGACATGGTGCTGCCATTGGCGGAGACTGAGATCGGGCCGTTGGTGGCGCCGGCAGGTACAGCCGTCACCAGCTGGGTCGGGGAGGCGCTCGTCACCGTGGCCGGTGTGCCGTTGAAGGTGACGAAGTTTTTCGCGGGATCGGAGTCGAAGCCGGAGCCGTAGATGGTGACGGAGGTGCCGACGGGGCCGCTCTGCGGATTGAAGCCGGTCACCTGCGCGCCGGCCGGACCGAAGATGTTGAAGAAGTTGCTGCTGGTGGCGCTCCCGTTGGGGGTGTAGACGGAGACAGGGCCGCTGGTGATGGCGGTCGCCGGAACGGTGGCCACGATAACGGTATCGCTCCAGCTCTGGATTGCCGCAGCAGGCTGCCCGCTGAAGGTGACGCTGTTGCCCGGGGACTGCGTGCCAAAGCCTTTTCCGTTGATGGTGACTACGGTCCCCGCGCTGCCGCTGTACGGAGTGAACCCGAAAATCGCCATGGAAGGCTCGCCGGTAGAGGTGCCGCCGCACTGGCTGATCGTCCCGGAGGCGGACACGGTGCCGTCGCTGTTGAAGGTCAGGACGTAGGAGTTGTTGCTCCCGGGATCGGTGGCGCTCCAGGTGCCGACGATGTCACCTGTCGTCCCTGCACTCCTGTTCCAGGTCATGGTGTTGGAGCTGTCCATCGGATCCACCCAGGTGAGGGTGGTGGCGCTCAGGGTGGTGACGTTGTCGCTCTCGGTGCCAAGTCTCGGCCCCTCGCACGGGAAATCGGAGGACTTCCAGTTGAGCGTCAGGACATTGTTCGCGGGATTGAAGGTGTACGTCCCGCTAGCGGTGCCGGTCGCGCTCCCGACGGTAAAGGTCGCCTCGGTGCCGCTGGCGCTGTTTTCGTAGGAGTCGGCGAGGTTGACTCTCCAGTTGTACTGCCCCCCCGGCATCAGCGCGGGCGCCGTTCCGTCGGCATTGTACTTGAGCGACAGCTGGGTGGAGGGGATCGGATCGCTGCTCCAGTGCATCGCGTTGCCATGGAGCTCAAGGCGGTAGGAGTAGGGGGAGGACGGCGGGGTGCCTGGCGCGCTCCAGGTGAAGGCAGGAGTCGCCGTCTGCACCGTTCCGACCGGCGAGGCGGGGGTCGCGTAGCCGTCGAGCACGCCGGTAACGTTCGCCGAAAGGGACGAAGTGCTGGAGTCGGCGTAGGCGACCATGAAGCTGTAGCTGTCCGGCGTAGGCGCCACCTGCGGGCGGTTCGGCACGCCGACCCAGCTCCTGAAAGTGCCGCCGCCGTCGTAGTCCGGCGCCATGTCTACTGCGCCGCCAAGCTGCGGCCCGTTCACCGCCACGTTCACCGGGAGCTTCCGGGTCCCGCGCGCGGTGAACTGCAGGGAGTACACCTCACCCTTCGCGTCGCTCCAGTGCCCCGTCGAGACCGCGACTTCGGTCTCTTCAGGTGCCAGCGAGAAGTCGGCGCCGGTGAGGTCGGTGCCGGTGACGGTGACGACCTTCGCCTTGCGGTCCGAGGTCATGTAGTCGCCTGCATCGATGACGCCGTTGCCGTTCATGTCGAGTATGGCGTAGAGGTTATAGGTGCCGGGAGGAACGCCGGCGATGGAGTAGCTTTGGAGATTTGCAGGTGTGGCGATGTAGCTGAAGGCGACGGGGCCGCGGTCGCGGGGAGCGGCTGCCACCCACAGAGGGGTCGTGCTGCTCTTGGCGATACCGGTGCTGTCCACGGTGCCGGAGATCTGGTAGCCGTTGGGGTTGGTACCGGTGATAACCGCCCCCCCGCCGTTGGCGAAGGCGACCGGGCTCTCGGTCCCGCCGCTGGTCAGCCGCGATGAAATCCCGAAGTAGTAGCTCGTCCCGTTACTGAGCCCTCTTACCAGGTATCCGGTGTTGCGGGAGCTCGGGAGATCGGGGCTCTTCCCCTTGAAGTTGGAGGGTCCCGGGTTCGGCGTGTCGCTCCAGTAGACCGTGTAGAAGCGCCCGATCTCGGAGTCGTTGCTGCGCGCCCCCTCCCACATGACGAACGCGAGCCCGTCGCCGGCGACAGCCTGTGCCGACAGGGGCGCAACGAGGGGTGGCGGTGACGCGTCCTTCAGGGTGATATCGGCCCCGCTGGCGTTGGCGCCGGAGACGCTGACCTGCGCGGAGTAGCCGCCGGGGTCGGAGACGTGGCGAATCCCCCCCTCGGGCAGCTGGGTGTCCATGAAGGCCTCCACGTTGTAGGTGCCGCTCGGCACCCCGCGGATCGTGTAGGGGCCGGGGGCGGCGATACTGACGCCGAGTCCGGTTGCACCTCCGTCCGGATACTTCACGCGCAGGTAGATCCTGCCGCTTTTTCCGGTGCCGTTGGTCACCGTGCCCGATATGTCGTACGCCATGGCGTTGGCAGCCATAACAAAAACGACACCGAGCATAACTGCAAACATCCCCCACAAACTGCGACTGACTCTCATGTTACCCCCTTCAAGGAAAAGACTCTGCCACTGCTTAAACTGCTTTTAAGAAATTCACACTGAGTGAATCGGGATTTGCCGACGCGGGCATACTCATAACCCGTACCTTCCTGCGGTGGGTACAGTAATCGGCACGGCGTTTCTTTTTCTTGAGGGACAAAAAACAGTGTTTCTCAAAAGTTGCGGTATACGCCGCTCGCCTCCAGTGTAATAGGGGATCTGCAGAGACAGAATTAGCGAAAAATAATCAGCTGGACAATTGGTAAGACAGCATTGAATGGGTGAATGACATAGGGAAAACAGGAGGGGGAAAGGGGGGAAAGTGAAGATGCCGATCCCGGGTGGGGACCGGCAGATGATGCGCGGGAGACGCGGGCGCGGGGGGCTTTGGAGGTTACTGGAGCATAACCAGGAGGATCTGGACGCAGATGATCTTGAGGATCGTCGCCGCCGGATAGACGGAAGCGAAACCGATGTTGGGGAGATCGTTACGGGTCTGCTCCAGTGCATAGCCGAGGACGGCGGTCTGTGTCTGCATTCCCGCGATGATCCCCATGAGGAGGCTCATCGGGATCTTCAGGAGACGGTAACCTATCCAGAGGGCGAGGAGGGACGCGGTGCAGGTGATGGCGATCCCGATGCCGAAGATCAGGAAGCCCCCCCCTTTGGTGAAAGTGGAGAGGAAGCTGTACCCGGCACGGGTGCCGACCCCGGCGAGGAAGAGGACCATGCCGATCTGGCGCAGCGTCATGTTGGCGCTGTACGGAAGGTTCCAGAACATCTTCCCTGTGTGCCCCAGCGTCCCGAGCACAAGTCCCGCGACAAGGGGGCCTCCGGCGAAGCCGAACTTGAAGGTAATCTCGCCCGGAAGCGGTATCGGCACGATCCCCAGGAGGAGCCCGAGCGCCAGTCCGAGTCCGAAGGTGAGGACGTCGACTTCGCTGACGGCGCGGTAAGAATCGCCGAAGAGTTTCGTCACTTCCTTTATGTTGTCGTGGTGGGTGAGGACGCGCACCCGGTCCCCGAGCTCGAGCACGAGGTCCGCATTGGGGAGGAATTCGTCGTCGCCGCGCCTGACCCTCGTGACGACGGCGCCGAATCTCTGGCGCAGCTTGAGGTCGCGCAGCCGGCGCCCCGCGATGTCGTGGTTGGAAACGAAGATCCTGCGATAGTCGAACTCGCTGCGGTCCAGGTCGATCTCCTCGTCGCTGCGCTCCCCGAGGTAATCCGCCACCCGCTCTATCTCCGCCGCGGATCCCACCACCGTTATCAGGTCACCAAGCTGCAGCCTCGCCTCCGGCGCCGCCAGCGCGTAGTGGTCCCCGCGTTTCAGGCGACCGAAAATGACGTCCCACTCCTCTTCGTGGCGCGCCTCGTAAAGCGTCTTTGCTGACACCTCCGGCTTCAGGACGCGGATGGTGCAGTTTTTCAGCGGCTCCGTCGCCGCACCGAGCCCGGAGAGCCCCCTCGCCTCGGCGTGAAAGTCGATGCGCCAGATCCGTTGCGCCACGGTGATGGCGAGGACGGTGCCGATGACCCCCATCGGATAGGTAATGGAATAGCCGACGACCGGCTCCGCCAGGAGTTGTTCCAGCCAGGGGCCGGAGTAGTTGTGTTTCAGCGTGTCGAGGATCGCCGCAAGGGACGGCGTGCTGGTGAGGCTGCCGGAGTAGAGCCCGGCGGTGATGGTCCCCTTGAGGTTGAAGATCTTCCCGGCGAGCGCGGTGAGGGCGGCGCAGATGGTGAGGATGAGGAGGACCATCAGGTTGTACTTGAGCCCCTGCTTTTTGAACGAAGCAACGAAGATGCGCCCCCCGCTCAGCCCGATGGAGTAGATGAAGATGCTGAGGCCGAGCATGTACACGATGTCGGGGAGTTTCATCTGCGGGTGAAGCGAGCCGAAGGCGAGCCCGACGAAGAGGACGGCGGCGACCCCAAAGCTGCTGCCGAAGATCTTGATCCGTCCGAGGGGGAACCCGATGCCGGCTACAAGGAAGAGGAGTAAAAGAGGGTTGTCGAGCAGAATCTTGATCATGGCACGGCCTCGAAGCGGGGGGATGTCGCCAAGCGCCATGAAGTATAGCAGAGATTATCGAGGGTGAAGGGGATGATTAATGAAAAGAGTGGTGCTGAGGGCGGGCACCTGTCCGACCTGTCCGACCTGTCCGACCTGTCCGACCTGTCCGCCTGCTACGCCATACACCACCTAAATTGACGTTCCCGTCGTCTCGATCCCGCCATGCAGGTTTTTCTTTACTACCGAGAGAATGGCCGAAAGATTGTCCATGGTGGGATTGCCGGTAGCGGACAGCATCCTGTGCAGACTCTTGCTCGGTTTTTGAAGCTCTTCCGCCAGACGCTCGAAACCAACCGTTCCGTTGATCAGGTCCCGTAGAACCAGCTTTGCTGTCGTACTGTCACCGTCTACTATAAGGTCTATAGCTTCTTGAAGGAGGGCTTTGGCAAATTCCGGATCATCAGTAATCCGCTGCCTTACTGTCTCTTTGAACTCCCTTGTCAGAGCCATTTCTAGTCTCCTGCGGTCTCCTGCCGGTCACCCATCTTCTTGCGAGCCTTGTACTCTCCCCAAAGCGCTACTGCCCGCTCGATATCCTTTTGCTGCCCTTTCTTCGTACCTCCTCCTAGGAGGATTATCAATCTCTCGCCGTCCCGGCCCAAGTAGATACGGTACCCTGGCCCCCAGTTAATCCTGCACTCTCCGATGCCGCGAAACCACTTCAGGCTGGAGAGGTTCCCCTGCTCCATCCTGAGGATCGCCACTCTAATTTTCGGCCGCGGCCACCGAATCAACCGTCAGGAACCACTCCCCGTATGGACTTGTGCCGTCTGGGCGAAGGTATTCCTCGACTCGTATGTCACAGGCATATAGTAACATATCCGTTACCGTTGATTCAATTTGGAAGATGCGTCGCGGGGCTGTCGCCGGTGTACTGGAAGATGCTACCATGGAAAAAGGATCCGACATGGAAAGCAGTCTGTATGGTCAGCCGGGCAGGCGAGACATCAAATGAAGCAGACGCGACGACAGTTGTGGTTCTTTCTGCGCTACGTCGCTTACAGGATCAGGAAGTTCTTCCGGGAGATGGGGCTTCTCCCGGCGGCACGGAGGACGGAAATGGCGAGACTCTGTTCGCACCTTGATGAACTGAAGGAAGCATCGCCCAAAACGGACGGATGCGAGGAATGCCTGAAGACGGGGGATACGTGGGTGCACCTGCGGCTTTGCGATACCTGCGGGCACGTGGGGTGCTGCGACAGCTCGAAGAACAAGCATGCCACCGGACACTTCCACGCCACCGGTCACCCGGTCATACGATCGTTCCAGCCGGGAGAGCGGTGGTGGTACTGCTATGTGGATGAGGAGATGGCGGAACTGGATTAGGAAGAGGCCGACAGTATCGGCCTCTTCACACCTACGCCTTCTTTACGAACTCCGATTTAAGCTGCATGGCGCCGATCCCGTCGATCTTGCAGTCGATGTCGTGGTCCCCCTCGACGAGCCGGATGTTCCTCACTTTCGTCCCCACCTTCACGACCAGTGACGAACCCTTCAGCTTCAGGTCCTTGATGACGGTGACAGTATCGCCGTCGCTCAAGAGGTTGCCGAAGGCGTCACGCACCACAAGCTTCTCGTCGGCGGCCGCGGCCGCTTCCTTGCCCCATTCGTGGGCGCATTCGGGGCAGATGTAGAGGTCTCCATCTTCATAGGTGTATTCGGAGCTGCATTTCGGGCACTTCGGTAAGGTACTCATAAATTCCTTTCTGCGTTTTGATGTTCTTCCACTTCTTGTTCTTGCAGCTTTACGACGGCCGCTCCCTTCCCACCAGCTTCAGCTTCGGAATCCGGGCAGGGTCGAGCTCTGACATGCGGGCGGGCCCAAGAGCCTGCAGCGCTTCCCGCAGCCGTTTCGCACCGAGAATGAAGTCTGCGACATCAATCCCCTGACACGATCCCCGCAATTCGCTCAGATGCTGCAGGCCACGCTCGAGCACAGCCATTGCGCCGTCAAAATTCCCTTTTTGCCAATGAATCAGGGCTGCCCCCACCTGGATGACCGCCTGGTGGAAGTAGCGGACTTCCCCCTTTTCTTCCTGCATATACAGCCTGTCGAGGACGTGATGCGCCTCAAACCACTCCCCCCGGTTGAAAAGCTCAACAGCCTCGAGCACCTCTTTCGACGGCTCCTGTTCGCACGTTTGCATGTCGTTCCCCTTTGCGCCGACTTCACTTCCCGCGGAAATAACCCCGTAGCGGTCGTAGCCCCAAACTCGTACCACACATAAAGGGTACAGCTACAGGAGACCGGAGGAAAGGCGCGGGTGCGGGACGCAGGGCGGCTGCCGCATGATGGGTGGGGGAACTCTCTGCTTGAGGAGGTATACCCTACTTCCGAGGCCGGGTCGAACTGATATCGAGAATGGTGACGAAGAGATCCCCTGCGGGGCGCCGGATCACCACTTCGTCGTCTACCTTCTTTCCGAGAAGCGCCTTTCCCACCGGGGAGTCTACGCTGATTTTCCCCTGGTTCACGTCGAACTCGTCCGGCCCGACGAGTTGATAGCAGCGCTCTTCACCTTCTTCGTCCTCGTAGGTGACCCAGCAGCCAAAGGTTACGGTGGTGGGGTTGAGGGGCGGGTAGACGACCTTTACGACCTTCAGCCGGTCGCCCAGATGCTTCAGCTCGCGGTCGATCTCCCGCAGCCTCTTTTTTGAATATATGTACTCGGCATTTTCGCTGCGATCACCTTCTGCGGCAGCGTCTGCCATGTTTTTTACCATGCGCGGGCGCTCGATCTCCCACAGCTCGTCGTAGCGCGCCTGAAGCCTTTTCTTACCTTCGGCGCTGATCATGTTGCTGCTCATCGTTGCTACTCCATTATCTATTCAAGGCTTCCCTGCACTCCTTCGAGAAGCTTGATCCATCCACAGGCTCTTCCGCCATCTCTAATTCCGCCACAATTACTGGATCGAGACCCCCTCGTCACCGCCAGCGGACTCCTCGGACTCGTCGGCATCAGAGCCGCCGGCAGGAGATGCGGGCTTGGCAGGGCTCACTCCCGGGGTCGGCGCCTCCTTCTCGTCACTTTCATCGTTCCCGGTCCCGGTGCACACTATCTCCTGCGCCAACTCGAGCGCAGATTCGGGGGGGATCGGCTCAAAGTCGGTCTCGGCGCCGGAGGGGACGCTTTTATTCAGCTCCCTGCGATTCCTGTCCATCATCAGCGTCTGCCGTACCCTGAAGGTGGCATCGGAGCAATCCATCTCGTAGTTTGTGAGAATGTACGCGAGATGGTTCAGGTTGTACTCCTGGCGATAGTATTCTTTGCTTTTTGCGACGGACTTCACCCAGAAGATATGGATGTCTCCGCTGCGGTTAACTACCGATTTCTGGTCGATGTAGTACCTGAGGTCGCTGTCCTCGGCGAAGTTGTACCATCTTTCATCTGCCGCATGAGCTAGATTGCTGAAGCAGACGACACAGAGCATGGCGAACACGACTCTTAACCGCATGGAGCCCCCCTCTTTGCAAGCCGATTTATCAGGATGGCAATCATAGACCACTTTCTCCACGAGCGCAAACAACAAAAGAAGCCGCTAACCTCCGGCTTCTTCAGTGTGTAAAAAGTTTCAGAGCAATTCGTTACCGCACCGCCGATGAATCACGCACTCCCCGATACTGCTTGATCGACTTCTCGTACGTCGTTCCGATCGGATTCTGGGGGCCGGTCTCGTTGTAGCGGATCAAGAACCTCACGAGGCAAAAGGAGAGAATGAGCACGACCAGCGCGAGCAGCGTGCTGCGCAGCATCCGCTGACCCCTCCGCTCCGGCTCGGCGGAGGTCACCGGCTCCTGCATGCTGCGCGCATCGGCCAGCTTCCGCAGGTGCTCGATCTGTCGCACGGAGATCTGCTGGAATATGAGATCCCTGTCCCGTTCGTCGAGATGGAGGAATTTGAGACCGGCTGGATACTCCGTCTTCCCCTTCACCACTCTCGGTTCCATGATGTGCATGACTTCGGCGACCGCATAGATGAGCCGCGGAGGATGAACCGGCAGATGAATCTCCAGGTTCAGCAACTCCTCGGGGCGCACCCGCCGGGGGAGCCGGAGCCTGATGCCACCCCCTCCGACGTTGCTGCTGGGGGACGGAATCTCCCGCCAATCCAGCTCCAGTGCTGGCGGAAACTGTGCCTGATGGGCGGCGATGACGAAGCGGTCGTACCCCTGGAGCTTCATGTGCTCCAGCTCCTTGCGCCGCTCCCAGTCTGTCTTCACAAGGTCGCGGTCCTGCTCCTCCACCGCGGCAAAGCGCGCCCGCAGGTCCATCTGGAGACGGAAAAACTGCCGGCGCTCCTGCAGGTTGAAGGTGCCAAAGAGCCTGATCCTGAAAGTCCGGGCGCTCTCCTTCTCGGTGACGATGCAACTGCAGGTATAGGCGTCCTTCTCCACCCACACGCTGAGATCGAGGATGCTCCCCACCTCCACACGCACGTTCGCGGGGAGGACGTCGCGGGAAATCTGGGCTACCACCTCGTCCTCGTGGTAATCGTTGATGATCGCCCAGTCCCTGAAGACCCCGCCCCCCGCCAGAGGAATGCCGATCTCCACCCGCAACCCCGTGTGGAGGTACGACGCATACTCGGCATAATCGTCTCTCATGCGCGCCCTTTCCTGAAACCCTATGATTTCTTTACCTATCACAGTAAACTCCATGCCCTTTGAAATGCAAGGGCGTGGATGCTACCGCTCTTCTTTCTATTCGGCACCGCTGCGCCATTTCATGAGCTGCGTCTCTCGCCGGCACAGTGAGCGTTGACTCATAGCAACAGGGGTACAATCGAGCTCATGCAGGATGAGAAGAGATGATCGGGAAAATTGCCCTCATGCTTTCGCGGGGGGTGCCGATGTAGAGAGGCAGAGGGCGGAACCGTCAACGTCGAAGAGATGGGGGAAAAATGGAAGCGAGCAACAAGATTCTTCTGGAATGTGATACCAACGAGCTCGAGATCGTCGAGTTCAGGATTGACGAGTGCGATAAAAACGGGCAAGTTGTCCCGTGCTACTTCGGCGTCAACGTGGCGAAGGTGCGCGAGATCATTCGCCTCCCGAAGCTGCGCAAGGTGGTGAACGCCCACCCCGCCATCTCCGGGATGATAAAGCTGCGCGACCAGGTCATCACGCTCATCGACCTCTCCCGCACGCTCAACAAGGATACGGGGGAACTGAACGCCGACCGCGTCATCGTCCTCGAGTTCAACAGGATCGTTGTCGGCATCCTGGTTCACTCCGTTTCGCGGATCTACCGCATCTCGTGGGAAAACGTGGAGCCGCCGGTAAAGGCGATCCACGATGCAAACATAACCGGCGTGGTGAAGATGGAGGATCGCATTATCCTCATCCTCGACTTCGAGAAGATCGTGGCGGAGCTCTCCTGCTCCGACGCGCTCTCGGCGCCCGATGAGCGGCAGCTCAGCCCGCATCCGGTGCTGAACCGCAGCGAAAAGACGATAATCGTCGCCGACGACTCCCACTTTATCCGGAACACCATAACCTCTTCGCTGCGGGAGGCGGGATACCGCATAGAGGAGGCGCAAAACGGCGAAGAGGCGTGGGATCTGATCCAGTCGAAGCTGGCAAGGGCCCAGTCGGCGGGGGTTCCCCTGAGCGCCGAGCTCAACCTGGTGATAACGGACGTGGAGATGCCGCGCATGGACGGCCTGCGCCTCACCTCGCTGGTGCGGCGCGAGAGCGGGCTCGCGGAGTTGCCGGTGGTGATCTTCTCGTCCCTTGCCAGCGACGATAACAAGACAAAGTGGAAGACCCTGGGAGCCAGCGAGATCCTCACGAAGCCGGACCTCCCCAACCTGGTGGAAAAGGCGGATGAACTTGTCATATGAGGAAGCGACCGAACTCTCGGTCATCGTACCGGTACTGAATGAAGAAGAGAATCTGCAGGCGCTTTTCCAGTGCCTTTCGGCACAGCGCTCGGTACGGCTGGAGCTTGTCCTTTCCGATGGCGGGTCGAGTGACGGCACCGTCGCCAGAGGACGGGAGCTGGAGCGCCGTGCCCCCTTTCCCTGCCGCATCATCACCGGCACCAGGGGGCGGGCAGCGCAGCAAAACAGGGGGGTGGCGCATGCTTGCGCCACCCTTCTTCTTTTTCTCCACGTCGACAGCTCGTTTGACGATCCCCTCGCCTTCAGAAAGGCGCTCGACTCCATCGCGGCAGCCGCTGCGGCACGCGGTGACGACCGCGTCGCCGGGCACTTCCCCCTCCGCTTCGACTTCTCCGGGGATCCCCCCCTTCCCTACCGCTACTACCAGAGAAAGGCCCGCCTGCACCGCCCGGGGTGCACCCACGGCGACCAGGGGTTCCTGATGAGCCGGCGCTTCTTCCAGGAGATCGGCCCCTTCGACGAGTCCCTCCCCCTCATGGAGGACACCTTCCTGGCGGAGAAGATCCGCCAGCGCGGCGCATGGCTCCTCTTTCCCTCTCCGATCACCACCTCTCCCCGGCGCTTCCAGCGGGAGGGGCTCCTCCCCAGGCAGACGCTCAACGCAGTCCTCATGAACCTCGCGGCGCTGCAGCGGCTCGGGCTTCTCACGGACGTAAGGAGCACCTACAAAAGCCACGACTCCGCCGGGAGACTGGCGCTGGAGGGATTCCTCATCCCGCTCAGGCGCACCATCGCGCGTCTACCGCTGCGTGAGCGGATGACCTTCTGGTACGAAAGCGGGAGCTACGTGCGCCGCAACGCGTGGCAGGTGCCGTTCTTTATGGACGTAATGGTGGGGGGAAAGGAAAAAGAGGGTGCGACAGAGGGGAAATTCCTGCAGCGCTACGACCGCTACCTGGAGCGGCTGACAGATAATGTGGCGGGACGGGTCGCGGCAACCGTCCTCGTGTGGGGGTGGTTCAGGATGGTGACGCTGAGGCTGAGGCTTAAATCTACTCCATGCTCCCCTGAACGAAGCGCTTGAGCGCCGCCAGGGACTTCTCCTCAAGAAGAGAGAACTCCACGCCGAAGCCGGGGGGGAGTGCCGGCTTTACCCGCTCCTCCCCGCTATTCACCCAGGCCACCCTCGCTGTGGCCTCCACCAGGGAGTCCCCCTCCACCGGCAGGAAGAATGCGACCTTTACTTCCGTGTCCTTCTCCACACTCCCGGACCATGTGATAAAGGCTCCACCCTCGGCGAGATCGGCACTCTCCGCCGCAACAGGCAGCCCCTCCTGCACGACGAGTACCGGTATCCGGCACGGCACTCGCGGCACCCTCCTGTCGACCCCTGCCGTGAAGCGACGGGCCATCTCCAGGAACGCACATCGATCGATCGGTTTGGTGAGGTAGTCGTCACAGCCGGCCTGAGCGGCAAGCTCCCGGTCCTCCTCCCTCCCGGCGGTGGTGAGCATTACTACCGGGATTTCGCAGAAAAAGGGATCTGCCTTGATCTTCCTGCAACAGCCGATGCCGTTCAGCACCGGCATGTGCATGTCCATGAAGATGAGGTCGGGGACCTCCGTGCGGACCAGGTCGAGCGCCTCCTGGCCGTTTGCTGCGGTGATGACGTCAACGTTGGAGAACTTGAGATAGCCTTTTTCCAGCTCCAGGACGAGCTTTGTGTCGTCCACCAGCAATATCTTCGGTTTGGCCACGGCTACTCCTCAAGAAGTTATTTCACGTCACCGGCACCGGCCCACATTTCTGTGTCAGCCTCGCAAGATGGCCACATTAATCGAATACTATTCATCTTTTGTCAAGACAGAAAAGGCAGGGTCTCTCATTGCACTGTCGCTGACAGTAAAAGGGAACTCTCTGTGACAGAATTTACCCCTTTCTCTGCCGTCAAACGACCAGCTGCATGAAGTCTGGTAGTGACCGGATCTTCACCGGTGCCCGCCTGCAATAGTCACCGTCCAGCTGGATGCACTTCTCTCCCCCCACCTCCACCTCGTCCGCGTGGAAGGATGTGAGGGACCTGCTGCGGGACGCCGTACCGCTGAAGAGTCTCAGCGCCAGGCGGAAGTAGTCCAAGCGTCCCCCCTTGACACAGAGCACCTGGAAGCCGGGAGAAAAGAGGTCTGCCTCCGGTGCCAGCACGAAGTCCCCGGCATACCTCCCGGCGTTGCAGACGATGACGCTGTGGCAGGAGAGGCTCCTTCCCGCACCGCGCACCGCGATCTCCTCCCTGTCCCAGGTGCGCAGCGTCCGCAGCGCCGACAGGACGTAGGCACCCTTGCCGAAAGCTTTCTTCTCCGGGAGTCGCACCCCCTCGACGACAGCGCCGTCGACACCGATGCCGGCCATGAGGATGAAGCGGAGCGCCCCCCCGTCCCAGCTCATTTCTCCAACCGAGACCGCCTTCCGCACCCCGCGCGTCACCCTGGCAACTGCGTCTTCGACCGAAGCTATTTTTAGCTCGCGCGCAAGAACATTGGAGGTGCCAAGAGGTATGACGGCGAGCGTGGCCCGGCCGGGAAGAAGTCCGTTCACCACGCCGTTCACAGTGCCATCCCCCCCCGCCACCAGGATGAGGGGGTCCGCTTCCTCGGCGCAGATGCGGCTGGCGAAGCGTCCGGCGTCTTCGGCGCAGGTGGTAGCGAGGAGCTCGGGATTCACCCCCGCGGTAACGAGTCGCTCCATGAGGGCCTTCACCTTCTCGGGAGAAGAAGTGCCGGAAACAGGATTGACGATAAGGAAAGATCGCTTTGGCAAGGGAGGCTCCGGATGGATGTGATGTTGCGCGGGTGACCGGGTTATATCAAAAGAGGGGTGGGTTCGTCGAGATTTCCTCGGGGATCTGCTTCCTGGAGGAGGTCGCGATAAGATCATCTGGAAAATGCGACGAGCTTCCGCACGACGTCCCCCCTCCCTCGACGGGAGGGGGACAGGGGGTGGGTGGAGCTGCCGTCTGCTGAACGGGTGGCACCTTCCCCCCCACCCTGGCCCTCCCCCGCAAGGGGGGAGGGTGTAGCGAGGCGAAAACGTAGCCTTTACCTCTCTTCCTTCTCCTCCTTCTTCTCACCCTTCTCCGATTCGAGGAGGCGCTTCATCTTCTCCGAGATCTCCAGGAGCCGCTCCTGCACCCGGTGATTGACCGTTCCATCGGGGTACTTCCCGCTCGGGCCGAGGGTTCCGGCGGGGACTCCGGTCAGCACCTCGATCCCCTCGTCGATCGTAGTGACGCTCCAGATGTGGAACATGCCGTCGCGCACCGCCTGCACAACCTCCTCGCTGAGCATCAGGTTCCGCTCGTTGAGCTTCGGGATCATCACCCCCTGGCTCCCGGTCAGCCCCTTCGCCTTGCACACGGCGTAGAACCCCTCGATCTTGTAGTTCACCCCGCCGATCGGCTGCACGTGGCCGTGCTGGTTCACGCTCCCGGTAACGGCTATCCCCTGCCGGAGCGGAATGCCGGAGAGGGCGGAAAGAAGGGCGTACAGCTCGGTCGAGGAGGCGCTGTCCCCTTCGATCCCCTCGTACGACTGCTCAAAGCAGATGGAGGCGGTAAGGGAGAGGGGACGGTCGAGGGCGAACTTTCCTCCGAGGTATCCGGTCAGTATCAGCACCCCCTTGTCGTGGATGGGGCCCGAGAGCTTCACCTCCCGCTCGATATTGACCATTCCGGCGCGCCCCATGTAGGTGCGTGCGGTCACCCGCGAGGGGCGGCCAAAGGTGTGGTCGCCGAGGGTGATGACGGAGAGGCCGTTGATCTGCCCGGTGACGCTCCCGTCGGTGTCGCACAGGATCGTCCCGTCCTCGAAATACTCCTGCATCCGTTCCTCGATGCGGTTGCTCCGGTAGATCTTGTGGTGGATCGCCTTTATCACCCACTCCCGCGTCACCAGGGAGTCCCCCCCCTCTTTCGCCCAGTAGCTCGCCTCCCGCAAAAGGTCGGTAAGCTCCATGAGCTGCGAGGAGAGCCTCTCCTGATCCTCCACAAGGCGCGCGGAGTACTCGAGGAGGGCGGCGACTGCGCCGGGGTCGAAATGGAGCAGCCCCTCGTTTCGGCAGTGCGTGGCGACGAAGAGGGCATAGTCCTGCATGACCTCCGGGGTCCTGTTCAGCCTGCTGTCGAAGTCCGCCTTTACCTTGAAGAACTTACGGTACTCCGGTTCGAGGTGGAAGAGGAGGTAATAGATCCACAGCGAGCCGATCATGATGATCTTCGCCTTCAGCGGAATAGGCTCCGGCTTCAGCGTCACGAAGGTCATGAAGCGGTACTGCTCGAGGACGTCCTCGATCCTGATCTCCGCGTTCCTGATGCAGCGCTTCAGCGCGTCCCAGGCAAAGGGGTTCATCAGCACCTCGCGGGCGTCGACGATGAGGTAGCCGCCGTTGGCGCGGTGCAGTGCACCCGGTTTTATGAGGGTGAAGTTCGTGCTCGCCACTCCCCCCATCTGCATGACGCTCTCCATGCGCCCGAAGAGGTTGTTGTAGGTCGCATTCGTTTCGAAGACGACCGGAGCCCCGGAGTGGTCGTCGTTGGTGACGAAGACGTTCACCTGGTAGCGCTCCAGGTTCGGCTCCTGCTTCGGGACGCGCAACCCCGGGATCTGGGGGGCGGCGGCCTGCGGCTTGAAGTCGTCCAGGTTCAGCAGAAGGTCCTCCTGCACGCTCTCCAGGTATTTCACCACCCTTTCGGAGTAGGCGTACTTCTCCTGCAGGGGACCGACGTGGTGCCCGATGGCGGAGAGCCCGAGCTCGCGGTCGAGCTGCGCCAGCGCCTCGCGCAGCGACTTCTCGTTGTCACGCACCTGCCGCATGACATCGTTCAGCCTCTCCGTCAGCGCCTTGCCGTGGGCATCCATCTGCTCCCGCTCTTCCTGCTCCAGGGCGTCGTACTCCTCTTGCGTGAAGTTGCGCCCTTCCTTCTGGGGGACCACCACGAGGCCCGAAACGGTCCGCTGCATGGCGAACCCTTCCCCCTCCACCTCTTTCTCCAGGATCTTGAAGAGCTCGCCGTTTTTCTCCTGGTACTCCTCGATGGTGGCGACGCGGTGCGTTTCGTACTCCCTGCTCTCCAGCGCCTTCGGTATGTTGGTGCGCACGCCGTCGATGAATTCCTTCATGTCCGCGGCAAGCTCAGGCCCCATCCCTGCCGGCAGGGAGAGCGCCAGCGGATTGTCGGGAGCGGCGAAGTTGTAGACGTAGCACCAGTCGTTGGGGGTGGGCTCGGTCCTCGCCCGGGACTTCAGGTGGTTCGCGATGGTGGTGTTCCGCCCGGTGCCGGGCTCCCCGGCGAGAAAGATGTTGAAGCCGTTGTCCTGAATGCCGAGCCCGAAGTGGATGGCGCTCAGGGCGCGCTCCTGTCCGATACTCCCTTCCAGGTTTCCTATCTCGTCGGTGCTCCGGAAGTTGAAGATGCTCGGGTCGCAAGCCCATTTCAGCTTTTCCGCAGGGAGTCTGCAGCTTTTTTCAGACATAGGTGCCTCCTTGGGGCGTGGAGGTTCGGGAACACCCCGACACTCATGAGACAGGTTAATTTTATCTCATTTTAGCTGGCTACGCTGTGGAGGCGCCTGTCAGCGCTCCCGGTGGGGGAGCCGCTCCTCAAGGAGTTGCTCGAAACGGGGGGTGAAGAGCTCTTTGACGGCGTCAAGGGGGAGGTGGCCGCCGCGCTCCAGATCGAGGGAGGTGACGCGGCATCCAGACATGCCGCAGGGGTTTATGCGGGTAAAGGGGGCGACGTCGCGGGAGACATTGAGGGCGAAGCCGTGCATGGTGATCCAGTTGCGCACTCCCACCCCGATGGAGGCGAGCTTGCCGCGTTCGGTCCAAAGACCGGTGTAGCCGGGGATGGTGAAGCCGCCTACCCCGAGGGACTCCACCACCCCCTTCAGGAGCGCCTCCAGAAAGCGCAGGTAGCGGTGCAGGTCGCGCCCGCGCCGGGAGAGGTCGATGATGGGGTAGCCGACGAGCTGGCCCGGGCCGTGGAACGTGACGTCCCCCCCCCGATTGACCCGCACCGCCTGAATGGTGGGATCGAGAATGTTGGCGAGGCTCCCGCCGGAGCCTATGGTGTACACAGGCTGGTGCTCGAGGAGGAGGAGGGTCTCCTCCCCCCCGTCCCGAACCGCGTGCACCAGCTGCTCCTGCATGATGTACGCTTCCGAATAGCTTATGGTGCCGAGATCATGGACTATCATGCTACCTCTCCAACCTTTACGCGTGGATCGCCTGCTTGTTCACATCGAGTGCCGCCTCTTTGAGCGCTTCCGAAAGGGTCGGATGGGAGTGTATGGTGAGCGCTATGTCCTCGGCGCTCCCGCCGAAACTCATCGCCGTCACCGCCTCGGCTATCATGTCGGAGGCACGCGGCCCGAGGATGTGGACACCGAGGATCCTCCCGTTCCCTCCGGCCGCCAGCACCTTCACGAAACCTTCCGTCTCGTCCATGCAGCGCGCCCTGCCGTTTCCGGCGAAGTTGAAGCGCCCGACACGATAATCTACCCCCTCTTCCTTGAGGGACTCCTCCGTCTTCCCGACGGAGGCCGCCTCGGGCCAGGTGTAGCAAACGCCCGGGATGTAGTTGTACTCCACGATGCTCTTTTGCCCCGCGAGCCGCTCGGCGAAAACCACCCCTTCCTCCATCGCCTTGTGCGCGAGCATCGGTCCGGGGATGAGGTCGCCGATGGCGTAGATCCCGGGGACGCTCGTTTGGTAGTTCTCGTCCACCACCACGCGGCCGCGCTCCTGCCTGATGCCGAGGCGGTCGAGCCCCAGTGCCGCGGAGAGGGGTCGGCGGCCCACCGCCACCAGCACCTTGTCGCAGGAGGTCTCGGGGGGCGCGCCGCCACCCTCGAGCTTCGCCACGACTTTCCCATCCCGCTTCTGCACCGCTGTCACCTTCGCGCCCATAAGGAAGGCCATCCCCTGCTTCTTTAGGGATCTCATGAGCGACTCCGCCACCTGTCCGTCGCTTCCTGCCACGAGGCGGGGAAGGAGCTCCACGACCGTGACCTTCGCCCCCAGCCTCAGCCATACGCTCCCGAGTTCGAGGCCTATGTACCCGCCACCGACCACCAGGAGGTGCTCCGGGACCGCATCGAAGGAGAGCGCCTCCCGCGCGCTCACCACGTCGACCCCGTCGAACGGGAGCCCCGGCAGCTCCACCGCGTCGCTCCCGGTGGCAAGGAGGACCCGCTTCCCCGTCAGCTGCTGCACCCCCTGCGCTCCTTTTACCTCCACCCCCTGCCCCCCTCCGGCCGCTCCGGTCGGGCGCCCCTCGCCGCTGAAGCGGTCTATGGAGTGCTTCTTGAAGAGATACTGGATCCCGTCGGTGAGCTTTCGCACCACCTCCTCTTTCCGCTGCATCATCTTCGCGAGGTTGAGGGAAGGGGCCGGTATCTCTATACCGTGCCCCGCGAAGCGCTCTTTCGCGAGGGAGAAGAGTTCGCTCGAATCGAGAAGCGCCTTGCTGGGGATGCACCCTTCGTTGAGGCAAACCCCTCCGAGCGCATCCCTCTTCTCCACGACGGCCACTTTCATGCCGAGCTGTGCGCAGCGTATAGCTGCCACGTACCCGCCAGGTCCGGCGCCGATAACGATCAGATCATACGTTTCTTCTGCCATGTGCTAAACCTCCCTCCCTTCCTCCGGCGCCGCGTTCACCCTTCCAGGAGCATCTCCTCCGGGTCCTCGATACATTCCTTTATCCTCTTCAGGAACCCGACCGCGCCGGTGCCGTCCACGATCCGGTGGTCGTAGGAGAGCGCGAGGTACATCATCGGCCGGATCACGATGGCGCCGTCGCGCACCACCGCGCGATCCTGTATGGCATGCATCCCCAGCACCCCGCTCTGCGGCGGGTTGAGGATCGGTGTGGAAAGGAGCGAGCCGTAGATCCCGCCGTTGGAGATGGTGAAGGTCCCCCCTTCCAGATCTCCGATGGTGATGCGATTGCCGCGCACCTTCTCCGCCAGATCGGCGATGCGCTGCTCGATCTGGGCGAGGGTGAGGGTCTCCGCCGAGCGCAGCACCGGGACCACCAGCCCTTTTTCGCTCCCGACCGCGATCCCGAGATCGCAGTAGTGGTGGTAGACGACATCATCCCCTTCGATGCTCGCATTGATCTCGGGATAGTCCCTCAGCGCATCGCAGCAGGCCCGCACGAAAAAGGACATGAGGCCGAGCTTTATCTTGTGGCGCTGCAGGAATTTCTCCCCGTGCTTCTTGCGCAGCGCCATGATCTCGCTCATGTCCGCCTCGTTGAAGGTGGTAAGCATCGCCGTCGACTGCTTCGAGACGACCAGCCGCTCCGCGATGCGCTTGCGTATCGGTGTCATCGGCTTCCGAGTAATTCGTCCCAGCGCCTCCTCCCGCACGACGGAAGGGGGTGGCGTCGCGACCTCACGCTGAGCACCTTCTGCAGCCGGTTTCACAGTCGGCTCAGCGCCCTTTTGCTGCGCCGCCGACGGTGCAAAGATCGGTACCCCCTCTTCCCCTCTCTCGCGAGCCTGTTTTCGACCGGAAGGGGAGGAAGGGTATGCTGTCGATTCCGGCGGCGCAAAATCCTTCGGTGCACGGTGCTCCTGCGGCTGTGCCGGCGGCTGCGGTGGCTGCTGCGGCTGTGGCGCTTCGGCACGCGGCGCAGGGGGTATGGGCGGCTGCTCTATCTTTTGCTCCACGACCGTCCGTGGTTCTTCAGCCGGCTTCGCCTCTTTGGCAGCACCTTCCTCGATACGAGCGATGACGGTGCCAATTTTCACCGTCTCCCCTTCCTGCACGACGATGGAGAGGGTTCCCGCGATCTCGGAGGTGATTTCCAGCGTCACCTTGTCGGTCTCGATCTCGCAGACCGCCTCGTCCTTCGCGACGCTGCTGCCATCGCTCTTGAGCCACCTGGCAATCAGCGCCTCTGTTACCGATTCGCCGACTGGCGGCACCTTTAGCTCCATCTTCCCCCCCTTTGCTGTGAGTCAGAACGGCCTCACATCTCCCGCGCCCCTGTGGCCGCGGGATCCCTTCCTGCACTGGTCTTACTCGTTATGGATGTTTACGGCTTTTGCAGTGCCTCTGCGACGATCCGCCCCTGCTCGAGGCGGTCCATGCGGTGCGACCCGGAGGCGGGGGCTGCTGTTTCAGGCCGCCCCACGTACCGCGGCGTGCTGCCGAGGATGTCGGCAAGGATGTTACGCAGGAAGTTCCATGCGCCCATGTTGCGCGGCTCCTCCTGGACCCAGGTGAAGGCGGTCCCTCTGTGGTACCTGCCGAGCACCTCCCGCAGCGCCTCGTCCGGATACGGGTAGAGCTGCTCGATGCGCACCAGGGCCGTCCCCTCCCCCTTCCCCTGTACCTTCTGCTCCAGAAGGTCGTAGTAGATCTTCCCGCTACAGACAAGGACGCTGTCGATGGTGGACGGGTCCGCGGGATCGGCGAGGATCGACTGGAAGGAGCCCGAGGCGAGCTCGTCGAGGGAGGATACGCACAGGGGGTTTCGCAGGAGGCTCTTCGGGGTGAAGAGCACGAGCGGCTTCAGGAAGGACTGCTTCATCTGCTTGCGCAGTACGTGGAAGAGCTGCGCAGGTGTCGTCGGAGTCACGAGCTGGACGTTGTCGCTTGCGGAGAGGGAGAGGAAACGCTCGATGCGGGCGCTGGAATGCTCCGCCCCCTGCCCTTCGTAGCCGTGCGGCAGCATCAGGACCAGGTTGCTCGGCTGCTCCCACTTTGCCTCTCCGCTGGCGATGAACTGGTCGATGACCACCTGCGCGCCGTTGGCGAAGTCTCCATACTGCGCTTCCCAGATCGTGAGTCCCTCGGGAGATTCCAGCGAGTAACCGTACTCGAACCCCAAGACCGCGAACTCGGCGAGCGCGCTGTCGTAGGCGCGGAAGGCGGCCCCCTGCGCTGCCACCCTTTCGAACCTGTTGAATGCCACCCCGCTCTTCTGGTCGAAGATGGTGGCGTGCCTGTGGCTGAAGGTGCCGCGCCGCACGTCCTGCCCGGAGAGGCGGATGGAGATCCCCTCGCCAAGGAGGGTGCCAAAGGCTAAAGATTCCGCCGTCCCCCAGTCCAGCCCCTCCCCTCGCTCCACGACCTCCAAGCGTTTCTGCAGGAGCGCCGCGACCTTCGGATGAGGGGAAAACCGTTCCGGGATCGTGCTGAGGCTCTGCGCGATCCGGCTCAGAGTCTCCCTCGGCACCGAGCTTGCGGCCGGCGTCTTCGGATAGACCAGCCGGTCCCGCTTCCAGCTTGGCCGCTCGTCGGCCGCCCCCGAAGCCTTCTCCACCGAAAGGGAGATGCACTCGTTGATCTCCGATTCCATCCCCTTCAGGTCTTCCTCGTCGTACCCCTCCTCCAGCAGCTCCGCCTCGTAGATGGCGTGCAGCGGCGGGCGCGCCTTTATCTGCTCGTACATGACCGGCTGGGTGAAATACGGCTCGTCCCCCTCGTTGTGCCCGTGCCTGCGGTAGCAGATCACCTCCACCACCACATCCTTCCCGTAGCGGTCGCGGTAGGCGAGGGCGAGTTCCGCTGCGTGCAGGACCGCCTCCGGGTCGTCTCCGTAGACGTGGAAGACCGGCGCCCGCACCATCCGTGCCACGTCCGTTGCATAGATGCTCGACCTCGCGTCGGCGGGGAGGGTGGTGAAACCGATCTGGTTGTTGAGGACGATGTGGAGCGTCCCGCCCGTGGTGTATCCCGCAAGCTCAGAAAGGTTCAGCGTCTCCGCCACCACCCCCTGCCCCGCGAACGCTGCATCGCCGTGGATAAGGAGAGGGAGCACTCTCTTTCCCCCGCTCTCGCCGAGGCGCTCCTGCCTCGCGCGGCACTTCCCCTCCACGACGGGGTTTATCGCCTCAAGGTGGCTCGGGTTTGAGGCGAGGGTGAGGTGAATCTTCTTCTCCCCCGGCAGGGTGAGTTCGGTGGCGTACCCTATGTGGTACTTCACGTCCCCCTCGCCGACGATCCCAAACTCGCGGTTGTCCACGAACTGGGCGAAAATCGTCTCGTAGTGCATGTTGAAGACGTTGGCAAGGACGTTCAGACGCCCGCGGTGCGCCATCCCCACGACCATGTCGGTGATCCCCAGCGTGGTGCAGGAGTAGACCAGGTGGTCCAGCATCGGTATGAGGACGTCCCCCCCTTCCAGGGAGAAGCGGGTCTGGCCGGGATATCTTTTGTGGATCGTCCGCTCGAAGATCGCGGCCTGCTTCAGCTTGTTGAGAATCCTCAGCCGCTGCTCCGGCGTGAATACCGACCGGTTCCCCACCGGCTCCATCCGGTCGATGAGCCACTGGCGCTCGTCAGGATCCTGGATGTGCATGAACTCCACCCCGATAGAGCCGCAGTAGGTCGTGCGCAGCACCTGCACTATCTCCTTCAGCGTGGCGCTCTGCTTGAAGAACCGGCGGGTGTGGAAGGTCTTTTCCACGTCCTCGTTGTCCAGCCCGAATGCGGAGAGGGAAAGGAGGGGGTGCTCCAGAATGCACGGCGAGAGGGGATCGGTGCAGGCGAGCAGATGGCCGATGTCGCGGTAGCGGTAGATGAGGGACTGGACGGCGGAATGCTTCAGCGCGTCGTCACGGGTCAGCGGCGCCCCTTCCGGAGCGGGCGTGACGGCGCCGAACTCGAAGCCGGCGAAAAAAAGGCGCCAGTCCTCGGGAACGGAGTCCGGCGCGCTCTTCCAGAGCCTGTACTGGTGCTCGATCCAGGCTGGGCTTACGTTATCCAGCATCCCCATCGTCTACTCCTTGTTATTGAACCGTAGGAACTATAGCAGACGACATTGAGCTTTCAAGGCACGTCCCTTCTGGCTTCGCGCGGATTCGCCCCTTCTTTTGAGGTGCGTGCGGAGAGGGAAATGGCGGGGAGAAAGAGAGGAAAGGTGTGCTAGAGAGAGCGGGCTGTCGCCACTCCGAGCCAGGTGCAGGCGAGGCAGGCAACGACGCTGAGGAGCATGTTGAAGAAGGCCACCACGAACTGCCCCTCCTCGAGGAGGCGGAAGCTTTCGAGGCTGAAGGTGGAGAATGTGGTAAGCCCGCCCAGGAAACCGACTGTGACAGCTACGCGCAGGACGGGGGGCACGAGGGCGCTGCGCATGGAGAACTCCATGATGAGCCCTATGAGGAACGCTCCGACGATGTTGACGACGAGGGTGCCGTAAGGGAAGGCGTTGCCGCAGATCTTGTAGACCCAGCCTGAGAGGAAATAGCGTGAGAGGCACCCGATGGCGCCGAGTGCGGCTATGCACAGGACCTGTTGCATGGAGACGTCCTTCCCTTACCGGCTCCTCAGAAGGCCCACCCGAATCTCACCCCGTACACATCGGAGCTCGACTTCGGCTGCAGGTACCCCGAGACGACCGGAGACTCGTCGACGTAGAACCCTTCGTAATGCGCGGAGATGCGCAGATGCTTGTAGGTGACGCCCGCTTCCCCGATCCCCGAAAGCTGACCCTCGGGGCGCAGGGTGATCGTGCCTACGCTTGAAACGTCGACCTCGTTGGAAACGTAAAAGGGGTAGCGCACTCCCCCTTCGAGGAAAAACTGCAGGTTCTTGCCGCTTTTGTGCGTCCCTCGCACTCCGGCAGTCGCATAGACGCTGGTCCACGACTCGGTGTACCCGGAAGCGAGAAAGGGGGTGCCGGTGCTGTCGTACGCGGTGGAATCATTGAGGTCCCTCAGCCACCAGCGAACCCCGAAACCGCCGAACGGCTCCACCGAAACGCTCTGGAGGGGGAAGCGCCACCCTACGTCACCCTCGAGCCGGGAGCCGATGTAGTCGACGTCCGTGTTCACCGGGCGCTTGCTTCGCGTGGGGGAGAATGAACTTTCCTGGGTCTGCCCCGTGTAGTCCACTACCGAACCGAACATCTCCGCCTTTGCCTTTACAACCAGGTTTCCCTCGTCGAGCAGGTTGAGGAGAAGGTCGGAGCCGACGCCGAGCATGGGGCCGCTTTCCTTCAGGAGCCTCTCCCCCCCCCGGTACTCCCGCCAGTTGTACGAATCGACGAAGCCGTAGACGGACCAGTTCATGACCCGGTCCGGTGAAGCAGCAAAAGCGGGGGCGGCGAGAAAGAGCGAGAAGAGAAGCGTTGCGATTAGTTTCATTGAAAGAAAGCCTTAGAACCGTGACGTGCCGAAGCCGCCGTAAAAGATCATTCCTGCTGGTTGATGCCCCGCCGGGTACCCCACCCGCACGGCGTGCGGGTGAGGCGAAGGGGTAAAGCTATTGTGCCGGCCCCTGTTCTTTCTTCTTCCGAGGAGCCCTCGGCTTCTTCGGCTTCTCGGCGGGTGCCTCGGCTGGCGCGCTTGCCGTTTCCGGTGCCGCCTGGGCCGGTCCTTTCTTGCGCGGAGCTCTTTTCTTGCGTGCCGGCTCATTCCCCTCCGGCTGCGGCTGCGGCACCGCGTCCCCTCCGGCCAGCGGTGCTGCCACCGGGGCCACCGTCGGTTCGGCGGATGCGGCGGGCTCGGCGCCTTCCGCTGCGGGCTTTTCACCTTTCGGCTTGCGGCTTCGGCTCCTGCGGGGCTTCGCCGGCTTCTCCGCAGCGGAAGCCGAAGCTTCCGGAAGAGCCGGCTGCTCACCCTCGGCCGGCTGCGCCGGTGGCTGTTCCTCTGCGGCGGGGTGTTCCACCTCGACCGGCTGCTGCGCCTCCAGAGGTTCCTCCTCCGCAGCCTCTTCACTCTCAGCAGCGGACTCCCCTTCCAGCACCTCGGCGTCTGCCTCTCCTTCCTGCAGCTCGACATCCGCGAGCGCCTCCTCCAGCGGTTGCACGATCTCCACCGGCAAAACAACCTCTGCCGGCTGGATGATCTCGAAGGGGACGACGACCTCTATCGGCTCCACCATGACAGCAGCAACGGTTATTTCCTCTTCCCCTGCTCCTTCGAGGAGGGCCTCGACGGCACCCTCGCCGGCAGCACCGGCAGCCGCCTTCTTCCTGCGCCCGCGGCTTCTCTTCGGCTTCTCGGCGCCTGCGGCGACGGGCTCCGCGGGGAGAGGCACAGCGATCTCTTCCTCGGGCTCCGCATGCGGCTCCCCTTCACCCGCCACATCAGCCTCGGCGGCGGCCTCAGCCTGAGCCCCTTCCTGCGGGTGCTTCCCGCCACGACGTCTCTTGCGACGACGTTTCTTCTTCCCTTCCTCGCCGGTCACTTCCGCCGCTGCGGCACCCTCCGGGGTCTCTTCCGCGGCGGCCGGTGCTCCTTCGAGAACTTCGGGAGCGCCCTCTGCTCCTTCCGCGGCTTCCCCTTCGGCAGGGGCGCCGGCGTCCTCGGCGACAGCAGCCTCGGCGGCAGCTCCTTCAGCGCCCCCACCCTTGCCGCGTTTGCGCCGCCGTCTGCGCTTCTTCTTCGGCTCTTCGGTCTCCCCTTCCGCGGCGACTGCCGGCTCAAGCGCAGCCGCAGGCTCGCCCGCTGCCTCGGTCGCAGCCATTTCGGCTGCTGCCACAGGAAGTTCCACAACGGCGGGGTGCACCTCTTCTGCGGCGCCTTTCCCCTTCCCTCTTTTCTTCTTCTTCCGTTCCCCTTCCTGCGGCACTTCCTCTTTCCCTGCGCGCAGGGCGACCTTCTCTGCAGGAGCTTCCTCCAGGAGGACCTTTTCGCGCCTCACCAGTTCGAGCTCCATCTGGTTCAGGAGGAAGGAAGGCTTTCCCTTCACCGTCACCTGGATGTCGTAGTCGTTCTCGATCTGGGAGAGCTCGCGGCGTTTCCGGTTCAGGAGGTAGTAGGCCACCTCCAGCGGGAGACTACCGATGACGTCGGCAATGACCCCCTTCGCGGCGGCCGCATGGACCTTGCGCAGGAAGGAGAGTGCCATCGCCTCGACCGATTTCACCTTTCCGCGCCCGTCGCAGTGCGGGCACTCCAGCGTGCTCGCCTGGTGGAGCGTCTGCCTGATGCGCTGCCGCGACATCTCCAGGAGACCGAACTCCGAAATGCGGGCCACGTTCACGCGCGCCTTGTCCGCCTTCAGCGCCGTCTTTAGCGTCCTCTCCACCTCCGCGTTGTGCTTGCGGTCACGCATGTCGATGAAGTCGATGACGATGAGCCCGCCAAGGTCGCGCAGCCGCAGCTGCCTCGCAGCCTCTTCGGCGGCTTCGAGGTTCGTCTTGAACGCGGTGTCCTCGACCCCTTTCTCGCCGGTCGACTTCCCGGAGTTGACGTCGATGGAGACGAGCGCCTCGGTCGGTTCGATGAATATGGAGCCGCCGGACTTGAGAGGTACCTTCTTCTCGTAGATGAGATCGATCTGCTCTTCCAGCTGGTAGCGCGAAAAGATCGGGCGCTTCTCCTGGTGCATCTTCACGAGCTTTTCAAACTGGGGGTCGATCTCCTTCAGGCAGTCGCGCACGTCCTTGAAGACGTCCTTGCTGTCGACGAGGACCTCGTCGATGTCGGCGCTGAAGTAGTCGCGGATCGTCCTCACGATGAGGGACGACTCCTGGTAGATGAGTCCCGCCCCCTTCATCCCGCTCCCCTGCTCGCGCACCCCCTGGTACAGGGCGATGAGGGAGTTGAGGTCCTTCTGGAGCTCGTCGACGGTGCGCCCCACCGCTTCCGTCCTGATGATGTAGCCGTACCCTTCCGGTATGTTCATCCCGGCGATCATCTCTTTGAGCTTCTTTCTTTCCGACTCGCTCTCCACCTTGCGGGAGATCCCCGAGGAATCGCTGCCGGGCATCAGCACCATGTAGCGTCCGGGGAGGGAGATGTAGGTGGTGAGTGCGGAGCCTTTGTTGTCCCGCTCCCCCTTTTCCACCTGCACTATGATTTCCTGCCCCCTTCTCAGCACCTCCTGGATGCGGGGACGCTTGTGCCTTTGCTCCTCCGGCACGTCGTCGCGCCATTTCCAGTTTTCCGGGTGCAATTCACCCATCTGCAAAAAGCCGAGCTTCTTGAGCCCCACGTCCACGAAGGCTGCCTGCAGACCCGGCTCTACACGGACCACGACCCCCTTGTAGATGTTGCCGCGGATTTGCTCGTTCCCGGCAATCTCCACGTCAAGATCCACGAGGCGGCCATCCTCGACGATCGCCACGCGCGCTTCTTCAGCGTGAAGCGCATTGATTAACATTTTTTTCGGCATAAAGTCCTTTGATTTCCTTTTGTTGGGGCTGGTCCGCACGCACCGCTGCACGCAGGTATGCAGGAAAGCCCATTACATATCAGAGCCCCCGATGAGGGCCGATCCACTTCTTTATATAGATCCCCGCCGTCCGGCAGGGGCCAATAGCTCATTAAAACTGTGGGATTATAGCAGAGTTTCTCTGTCATATCACACAAAAAAGCATTTGCTGCAGCAAACGAGATACCACCATACAGAACGGTGCGCAACCGACAGTACCGACACGTTCGGAAATAGATCTATTTTGGTTAACCGCCTCCTATACCGAAGGCGTTTTCAGACGGATCGTTCGCTCCCTTTCCGCTGAGACTGCCGTTTCCCCGTGAAAGGCAGCAAAAAGAAAAGGCAGATCTCCGATTTTCAGTCAATCTTCCTCCGTCCAGGAAAAAGAAACTAAAAAAGGAAGCCTGCCCTGCCTTCACAGTAACAAACCGCACGATGGCGGTCAATCCTCATCAGGACTCGCTACCGGAGGGTCTTCAGACGGTACGGAGGACAGTTCTGCGCGCGGTGGCGCGACTTCCAGCGAGACGGGGCAGTGATCGGATCCGGCGATATGGGAGAGGATCCCTGCGGCAGAGACCTTGCCGGCGAGGGAGGCGTCCACGAAGAAGTAATCGATCCGCCACCCGATGTTTCTCTGGCGCACCCCGGGGCGATAGCTCCACCAGGTGTAGTGCCCGCCGTCGGGGCAAAAGATCCTGAAGGTGTCCACAAAGCCTGCGGCAATGAACCTGTCGATCCACGACCTCTCCTCCGGGAGGAAGCCTGCATTCTCCATGTTCTGGCGGGGGTTTCTGAGGTCGATCTCGCGGTGGGCGATGTTGAAGTCCCCTCCGATGACGACCGAGTACCCCTCTTCCCTCTTTTTCTGGAGATAGCGGAGAATCTTGTCCAGAAAGTAGATCTTGTGGTCGAGACGCAATAGTCCACGCTGGCTGTTCGGGAAGTAGGCGTTGACGACCGCAATCCCGTTTGCAAAGTTCAGCGTGAGAACCCTCCCTTCGCAGTCTATGTCGGGGACTCCTATGCCGCATTCCACCGACACAGGCGCGATGCGGGAGAAGGTGGCGACCCCGCTGTACCCCGGGCGCAGTGCCGGGTGCCACCAGGAGCGGTACCCCAGCTCGGAAAGGAAAAGGGCGGGCACCTGATGCTCTTCCGCCTTTGTCTCCTGAAGGAGAAGTAGGTCCGGCTTCTCCTCCTGCAGGAGGGGAAGGACCTGTGATTCCATCCGGGCCCTCAGCCCGTTCACATTCCAGGAAAGAAGTTTCATGGCCTTGCCTCGTGCCCTGCTGACTGCCTCTTCAATAATCAAAGGTAACCGTTCCTGGAGCCCACACCAACACTTTTCCGTGAGGGAGACGGTATTTCAGAGAGTTGCACCTGCGCCGGAAACTGGGACACTGTTAAGCGTGAAGGAGATGGGGGACTAACGGATGAGGTTCAGGGCGTTTGCCACCGACTACGACGGGACTCTGGCGCGCCGCGGGAAGGTCGCGGAGGAGACGGTCGCGGCTCTTGCGACGCTGCGGGACGACGGGGTAAAGCTCGTTCTGGTCACCGGGCGGGAGATGGAGGATCTACGCAGCGTCTTTCCGCAGACAGAGCTTTTCGACCTCATCGTCGCGGAAAACGGGGCAGTCCTCTGCCGGCCGCAGTCCGGGAGCCAGCAGGCGCTGGCCGCCCCCCCTCCGGCGATATTTTGCACGCGCCTGCGGGAGCGCGGTGTCGACTTCGCCACTGGAATCGTTATAGTTGCGACCACGCGCCCTTTCGAGCGGGAGACGGCGGAAGCGCTCGCAGAGCTCGGACTGGATCTCTCCGTGATCTATAACAAGAACGCGGTGATGATCCTGCCGCGAGGGGTGCACAAGGGGACGGGGCTCGATGCTGCCCTCAGCGAACTGGGAGTGGAGTGGCAGGAGACGATGGGGGTCGGCGACGCGGAAAACGACCTCGACTTCCTCTCCCGGTGCGGGTACGCGGTCGCCACCGGCAACGCCCTGCAGGTCGTCCAGGACAAGGCGCAGCTCGTCGCGGATGAAAACGGCGCAGGAGTGAGGGAAGCGGCCGCCCTCCTGCGCAGGCTCAACGGAACAGTACCGGAAGGAGAGTGAGATGGAGTTCGAGCCGATCGGCGTCATCCACACGCCGTTTCAGACAAAGGAAGAGTGCCCCATGCAGCCGATGTACGCACTGGGGGCGGTGGGAAAAGTGGAGGTTTTCGAGCCGTACGCCTCCGGGCTGCGGGACGTGGAGCTTTTTTCACACGTCTACCTCCTGTACCACTTCGACCGTTCCGGCGAGGTGAAGATGTTCCGCCCCCCCTTTCTGGACGACCTGCCGCATGGCGTCTTCGCCACGAGGCACCCGTGCAGGCCAAACGGCATCGGCATGTCCATCGTCCAGGTACTCAAGAGGGAAAATAACGTGGTGGAAGTCGCGGGGATCGACGTGCTGGACGGCACCCCCCTCCTCGACATCAAGCCGTACATGCCGCGTTTCGACAAGATCGACGACGCCTCGGAAGGGTGGCTGAGCGAGAAGCCCCCCCGCCCGAAGCCGGCAGGAAGGGAGTAGATCGTCTCACGGCGCAGGCTCACCTTCGGCGCGGGCCATGTCCGCCTCCACGTAACGGCTGCAGACGAAGCAGAAGATCCCCGCCAGTGCCACCGCCGCCGGGGTGACCAGCAACGCGCCGCGCAGCCCCCAGTGGTCCGAGAGCCATCCAAGGATCGTGGGAGAGACGGCGTCGCCGAGGGCGTGGATGAAGAAGATATTGACCGCGAAGGCCATGGCGCGCACCGAAGGTTTCGTCACATTCACGATGACCGTGTTGAGCGGCCCGGTGTTCAGAAAGAGGAAGAACTCCGCCAGGAAGGCGGCGGCGAGGCAGCCGGCAAGGGAGTCGGCCATGATGGAGCAGGCGGTTATCGGGGTGCCGATGAGGAAGCCCCAGCCGGAAATGAAGAGATACCCCTTGCGGGTCCTCTTTTGCCAGCGGTCCCCGAGCCACCCACCGGCGGCGGTGCCGAGTATGCCGGCGAGAACGGTGACGAGGCCAAAGAGAAAGTTCCCCTTCTCCACGTCGACGTGGTGCACCCGGTTCAGAAAGGACGGCAGCCACTGGGCGAGCCCACCCATGGCAAAGGTCATCGCCGCCATCGCCAGCGTATTGCAGACAAAGGAGCGGTTGGAGAAAAAGGCGCCGTACCCACGACGTTTCTCCATAGAGGAGCCGACCTCGTCCCCACCCCTCGGAGGCTCCCGCAGGAGCGCCACAGGGATGGCGAGAAGAAGCCCCGGCACACCGACCATCAGGAATGCCGCGTGCCACCCGAAGCGGTGACCGAGGACGCCGCCGAGAAGGTAGCCGAGGGCGCTCCCGACCGGGATGGCGAGATAAAACCAGGAAAGGACGCGGCCTCGTCGCTCCTTCGGGAAGAAGTCGGCGATGAGACCTGGCGAGACCGTTCCAAAGCTCGCCTCCCCGATCCCCACGACCGTCCTCGCGGCAAGGAGGGTGCGGTACCCCGGTGCGACACCGGCAAGGGCGGTCGCGAGGCTCCACACAGTCAGCCCGGCGGAGGCGAGCCCCCGCCTGCTCCAGCGGTCCCCGAGAAAGCCGAGAAAGGGGGCGGAGAGGAGATAGCAGATCATGAAGGAGCTCCCGAGAAAACCAAGCGCCGTATCGGAGAGTGCCAGATCCGCCTTTATAAGGGGAAAGACAGCATAGAGAACCTGCCGGTCCACGTAGTTCAGGAGGTTCACCGCCATGAGGAGCGCGAGCGCGTACCGGCTGTACGAGAGTGATTTTTCAGGGAGGGTCATCGGTTCTCCGGGAGCCTTCTGCGATCTGCAACCGCTGGCGGAAAGTGCGCTCATGAAAAAGAGGTGCATCGGCTGGCGTCTTCTTATACCATGAAACATTAGCTTTACCTACTATCGCCTTTGCTTCACATCTTCAGAGTACACTCAAATCGAAGGGAGAACACCGATGGCAGCAGCATTCCGCTCCCGCGGACCAAGGACAGTCCCGCCGAAGAGCGCGGAAGAGGTCGATGCGATAGTCCGGCGCATCAGGACGCAGGAGACGCGCCCGGAGAACTACCGGGAGCGCTCGCTGAAGATCCACGGCTGGATCTGCGCCAAGTGCGGCAGGGAATTCGAGCTCTCCAACCTGCACCTTTTGACGGTGCACCACAAGGACGGCAACCACAACTACAACCCTCCCGACGGCAGCAACTGGGAGAACCTCTGCGTGTACTGCCACGACGACGAGCACAGCCGCACCATCCTGGCGGATTATCTGGCGGGCGAAGAGAAGAAGTGAACCGGCCGGGGCGGTGTCCAAGGGGAGAAGACCATGAAAGAACTGATCTTCATCATCGAGGAAGCCTCAGAAGGGGGTTTCACGGCTCGCGCAGAAGGCGAAGCGATTTATCTTCAGGCAGAGAGCGTCCCGGAACTGCGCTACCACATCCGGGATGCCGTCACCTGCCAGAGCGGGAAGGGTGATGCGCCCAGAAGGGTCAGGCTCCACTTTGTGCGGGAGGAAGTCCTCCTCCTGTAACCGGGACAAAAGGATGCGAGCGGTATCGCCGGGTGCGGAAGAATTGACAACGGGACGCATCTCCCCCTAGAATGCCCTGTTAATCCACCCCACGACGATACTGCTTCGCATCGGCCGGTACAGTAGCGCAAAGGAAAGACCTCATAATGCTGCACCTCAAAAAGCTCTCCAAGGACTTCGCAGGAAAACCCCTTTTCACGGAAATAAACTGGCACCTCAAGAAAGGCGAGCGCGTCGGCCTCGTCGGCGAGAACGGCGCAGGAAAATCGACCTTGATGAGGATCATCGCCGGCGAGGTGGAGACCTCCAGCGGCGAGATCCAGCTCGCCCGCGGCGGCTCCGTCGGGTACCTCCCGCAGGACGGGATCGTGGCGAAGGGGCGCCCTCTCTTTGAGGAGGTGATGACCGCCCTCGCGGAGCTGCAAAAGATCGAGCGGGAGATCGGCGAGCTTACCCGGCGGCTGGAGACGGAGCCGCACGACGCTCCCGGCCACGAGCAGCTCCTCGACCGCTTCGGCCACCTGCAGGAGGAGTTCCGCCTGAAGGGGGGGTACGCCATGGAGTCGGAGGTCGGCAACGTCCTTGCCGGTCTCGGCTTCTCCCCGTCGGAATGGAACAAGGAGTGCGGCGAGTTCTCCGGCGGGTGGCAGATGAGGATTGCGCTGGCGAAGCTCCTCCTGCAAAAGCCGACGGTGCTTCTCCTGGACGAGCCGACGAACCACCTGGATATAGAGGCGCGCAACTGGCTGGAGGGGTACCTGCAGGGATACCCCTACTCCGTCATGCTCGTCTCCCACGACCGCTTCTTCCTCGACCAGGTCTGCTCCCGTATCGCGGAGGTGTGGAATCACGCCATCACCGACTACCACTGCAACTACAGCCGCTACCTCGTCGTGCGGGAGGAGCGCGTCTCGGCGCTGCGCGAGGCAAAGCGCCGCCAGGACGAGGAGATCGAGAAGATCGAGGATTTCATCTCCCGCTTCCGCTATCAGGCAACGAAAGCGTCCCTCGTGCAGTCCCGCGTAAAACAGCTGGAAAAGATTGAGCGGATCGTCCTCCCGCCGGAGAGAAAGAGGATCCGCTTCAGCTTCCCCACTCCCCCCAAGAGCGGGAAGACGGTCATGGAGCTGAAGGGGGTTACCAAGGCGTACGGCGCAAACGTCGTCCTTAACGGTGTGGACCTTACCGTGGAAAGCGGCGAGCGGGTCGCCCTCGTCGGGCATAACGGCGCCGGGAAGTCGACCCTCATGCGCGTCCTTGCCGGAGGCGCGGTGACTGCGGGTGAGGTGAAGGTCGGGCACAACGTGGTGCGCGACTACTTCGCCCAGGACCAGGCACAGGAGCTCGATAAAAGCCGCACTGTCTACGACGAGATCTATTCCGCCGCCCCCTTCGACATGGTGCCGCAGCTGCGCGACATCCTCGGCGCCTTCCTTTTTTCCGGCGACGACATCCACAAGAAGGTGGAGGTCCTCTCCGGCGGGGAGCGGAACAGGCTCGCGCTGGCGAAGATCCTGCTGCGCCCGTCGAACCTCCTCCTCATGGACGAGCCGACGAACCACCTGGACCTCTTCAGCAAGGACGTCCTTCTGGAGGCACTGCGCAGCTTCCCCGGCACCGTCGTCTTCGTCTCCCACGACCGCCACTTCATCGACGGCCTGGCGACCCGCGTCGTGCAGGTCGGGGAAGGGAAGCTGGAGAATTTTTACGGCGATTACGAGTACTACCTCGAAAAGACCGCGGGAGAAGGATCCGGAATACCCGGGGGGGCGAGGGGGAGCGGCGCCGCAAACGAAAAGGCGCAGGCCGATACCAGGAGTGCCGCAGCCAGTCCCGGCAGCTCCGACCCGGTAGACCGCCGCAAGCAGAGGGAAGAGGAGAAACAGCGCCAGAAGGAAGAGCGTTCGAGGCAGCGCAAGCTGGAACAGCTGGAGGCCGAGATCGGCGAAAAGGAGAGCGAGCTCGCGGCGTTGGAAAGCACCATGTCCGAGCCCGACTTCTTCAAGGATGTGGAAGCGGCGCGTCTGGCAGGAGAGCGCCATGCATCCCTCTCAGCAGAGATAGCAGAGCTTTATGAGGCGTGGGAGGCGGTCTGACCGGGCCCCCTCATTGACAGGGGGGGGTTCGATAGTTATCTTTTCTTTGGATTTTCCCATCATCAACCGACAAAAGGGATCCAGGGATGACTATGACCGAGAACATCACCATCAACATGCCGGAGATCGTGCCCCTCTACCCTTTGCGGGAAATCATCGCTTTCCCGTACATGGTATTCACGATCTTCTTGAAACAGGACGAACTCGCCCCTTTTGAAGAAGCCGCGCTCTTCAACAACCTCGTAGCACTCGTCAAACTGAAGCACGAGCCTGAGACCGAGCTCCTGGGTGCCCTGCACGAAGTAGGTACCCTCTGCAAGGTGATGCAGATCAACAAGCTCCCCCAGGGTGGCGCAAAGGTCGTCCTCGAAGGTGTGGTCCGAGTCAGGGTCCTCGCCATCGTGCAGCAGATGCCGGTCATTCTCTCCCGCCTCGAGCCGGTGCGCGAATTCGCCGAGAAGTCGATGGTCTCCGAGGCGCTGGTGGGAAGCCTGAACGCCCTATTGAAGATCGCTCTTTCCTACGGCAGGCCCCTTCCGGACGATGTCATGAAGATGATCGACTTCATCGACAACCCGGCCCGCCTCTCCGACCTCGTCGCCCTCTATCTCAACCTCCCGGTCGATGAACTGCAGAAGCTCCTGGAAACGGTCGACCCGCTCGAGCGCCTGAAGAAGGTGTACATGCACCTCACAAACGAGGTGCAGCGCCTGCAGATCAAGGGGGAGGTTCAGGCCGAGGTGACGAAGAAGGTCGGCAAGAGCCAGAAGGAATTCCTCCTGCGCGAGCAGATGAAGCAGATCCAGGAGGAGCTCGGCGAGGAAGATTCGCGGCACAGCGAGGTGAACGAGCTGCGCCACAAGATAGACAACGCAAAGATGCCCCCCGAGGTGCAAAAGATCGCCGAGAAGGAGCTGAAGCGGCTGGAACGTATCAGCCCCGCCTCACCCGAGTACACCGTCTCCCGCACCTATCTCGACTATCTCACGACGATCCCCTGGCAGGTAAGCACGCAGGACAACAAGGACATCAGGCAGGCCGAGACGATCCTCAACGAGGACCACTACGACCTGAAGAAGGTGAAGGAGCGCATCCTCGAGTACCTCGCCGTCCGCGCCCTGAAGGAAAAGATGAAGGGCCCGATCCTGTGCTTCGTCGGTCCTCCGGGCGTCGGGAAGACGAGCCTTGGCCGCTCCATCGCGCGCACGCTCGGGCGCAAGTTCATCCGCATCTCGCTCGGCGGGATGCGTGACGAGGCGGAGATCAGGGGGCACCGGCGCACCTATATCGGCGCACTCCCCGGACGCATCATCCAGGAGATCAACCGCGCCGGGTCGAACAACCCCGTCTTCATGCTCGACGAGGTCGACAAGATCGGCGCCGACTTCCGCGGCGACCCCGCCAGCGCCCTTCTGGAAGTCCTCGATCCGGAGCAGAACTTCTCCTTCACCGACCATTACCTGGACGTCCCGTTCGACCTGACAAACGTGATGTTCATTACCACCGCGAACCAGCTCGACCCGATCCCCGCCCCGCTGAAGGACCGCATGGAGGTCCTCACCCTTTCCGGCTACACGGACGAGGAGAAGCTGAACATCGCGAAAACGTACCTCGTGCAGCGGGAGATCGAGGAAAACGGCCTCTCCGCCACACCGCCGACCTTCACCGACGAAGCGATCGTCCGCCTTATCCGCGACTACACCCGCGAGGCGGGGGTTCGCGACCTGCAGCGAAACATCGCCTCCGTCTGCCGAAAGGTCGCAAAGGAGATCGCCCAGGCGAAAACGCCGCGCGCGGTAATCGATCCGGAGAGCGTGGCGGAGCTTCTCGGACCGCGCAAGCACTTCGAGGAAGTCGCGGCGGAGAAGGACCGTGTCGGCGTGGCAACGGGGCTTGCCTGGACCGAGACCGGCGGCGACATCATCTTTGTGGAGGCGACAAAGATGAAGGGGAAAGGAGACCTTCTCCTCACCGGGAGCCTCGGCGAAGTCATGAAGGAATCGGCGCGCGCCGCGGTCTCATTCGTGCAGGCGAACTGCGCCGAGCTGGGGATCCAGAAGAGGGAATTCGAGAACACCACGATTCACATCCACGTCCCCGCCGGCAGCATCCCGAAGGACGGCCCCTCCGCCGGCATCACCATAGCGACGACCCTTGTCTCCCTCTTCTCCGGGCGCCCGGCGCGCCGCGACATCGCCATGACCGGCGAGATGAGCCTCACCGGCCGCGTCCTCGCCATAGGAGGGCTGAAGGAGAAGGTGCTGGCGGCCCGGCGGGCGGGAGTGCGCACCGTCGTCGCCCCGGCGAAGAACAAGAAGGACCTGGAGGATATCCCCGAGAACGTGCGCCAGGAGCTGGAGTTCCACTTCGTGGAGGACGTGCACGAGGTGCTGAAACTCGCACTGAAGCCCTGACACCGGATGCCGCATTCACTCTTTGCGCCGCCCGTCTCCCGCTCCGGGAGCGGGCGGCGTTTCTGTACTGTGGTACTGTAGGCCGGGAGAAGCCGCAGGCGTTCCCGGCGGTCCACCGCCGGCGCCCTGATCCAGCCAAACCACGACCCCACCGTGACCGGCCCGGCCCGCGCCATCCGCGGCTTCGCCGCCATCTCCCCCCTTTTACCCGTTGCAAACCCCAGACCTTGGTGCTATGTTTTTCGAGGCTCAGCATTAACTTCCGGATTACGAGGTCATAATGAATATGCCATCGAAAGCTGCCCTCGTATGCGCCCTCCTCCTGAGTGCCGCAACCTGTTTCGGCCAGGGGCTGGCGGACAAGGTGCAGGAACACACACTGAAAAACGGCATGAAGGTCCTCATGGTGGCGCGCCACACCTCCCCCACCGTCGCAGCCTGGATCCGCTTCAAGGTCGGCAGCGTCGACGAGCGCAGCGACGAGCGCGGGCTGGCCCACCTCCTGGAGCACATGCTCTTCAAGGGAACAAAGACGCTCGGCACCAAAGATTACGCGGCGGAAAAGCCGGTCCTGGACAAGATCGAGGAAACAGCCCAGAAGCTGATGGCGGAGGAGCAGAAAAAGGAGAAGGCGGACCAGAAGGAAGTCGCGCGCCTGAAATCCGAGCTCCAGCGCCTGGAGAAGGAAGGGGAGAAGTACGTGATAAAGGAGGAATTCGCCGACCTGTACGCCAGGAACGGCGGTTCCGGATACAACGCCTTCACGAGCAAGGACGGCACCACCTACATCATCAGTATGCCGGCGAACAAGATGGAACTATGGGCGGCGATCGAGTCGGACCGCATGCAAAACGCGGTGCTGCGAGAGTTCTACACCGAGCGGAACGTGGTCATGGAGGAGAGGCGGCGCTCCTACGACGCCGAGCCGGAAGGGAAGCTCTGGGAGACCTTCATCGCCAACTCCTTCAACGCGCACCCGAACGGGCAGCCGACCATCGGGTGGATGTCCGACATCGAGGGACTCACCAGGACAAAGGCCGAACGCTTCCTGCACAAGTACTACGCGCCGAACAACGCCATCATGGCGATCGTCGGGGACATCGATCCGAAGCAGACGATCGAGCTCATCGAGCGCTACTTCGGGAAGATCCCGCCGGGGACCCCCGTGCCGCCGGTGACGGTGGAGGAACCGGCGCAGCAGGGGGAGAAACGGACCGAGATCCTTGGTGACGCGGAGCCCGAGCTCCTGGTCGGCTTCCACAAGCCGACCCTCCCGGCGCCGGACGACTACGTCTTCGACGTCATCGACATGCTCCTCACCAACGGGCGCACCTCCAGGCTGTACAAAAAACTGGTACTGGAGAAGCAGCTCGCTACTTCGGTCTCCTCCTTCTCGGCGCCGGGGGACCGCTATCCGAACCTTTTCATCATCAACGCCACGCCGCGGGCGCCGCATACGGTCGTCGAGGTGGAGAAGTCGATCTATGAGGAGCTGGAGCGGCTGAAGTCCGAGCCGGTAACGGAGAGGGAGCTGAAGCAGATCCTCAACAATCTGGAATTCGAGGAGTCGCACCAGATGGTCTCCAACAGCGGCCTCGCCAGGAACCTGACGGAATACGAGGCGGTGGCAGGAAGCTGGCGCTACCTCATAGAGCACCGCCAGAAGGTCTCCCAGGTCACGGCCGCAGACGTGCAGCGCGTCGCGCGGCAGTACTTCACGCGGGAAAACCGCAACGTCGGCTTCATTACCAAAGACACGACCGCACCCGCGAGGTAACCGTAGATGAAACTGATGAAGACACTTCTCATTTTCTGCCTGCTGGCGATTTCCTGCGGGGCCCCCGCCTACGGCGCGCCGCAGGGCGCCATCAACCCGCGCACCATCACCTTTCCGCCGCTGAAGTTCCAGATACCGAAGAGCGACAGGGTTACCCTCAAAAACGGGATGGTGGTGTACCTGCTGCAGGATCATGACCTTCCGCTGGTGAACGTCACCGCCTACATCAACGCCGGCAGCATCTTCGATCCGGCGGAGAAGTCAGGACTCGCCTCCATTACCGCCTCGGCGATGAGGAGCGGAGGATCGAAGCGGACACCGCCGGAGAAGCTCGATGCCGAGCTCGAATTCATGGCCTCCGCCATCGAGGCCGCTGCCGGGATGGAGTATGCCAGCATCTCCATGACCACCCTTACCAGTAACCTGGACCGCACGCTGCAGCTCATGACCGAGCTTCTGCTGCAGCCGGGCTTCGACCAGACACGGCTGGAAGTCCTCAGGAAGCAGGCGATCGAAGCGGTGCGCCGCGAGAACGACGACCCGAAGGCGGTGGCAGACCGGGAGCTCAGGCGCGCCATCTACCCCAACAGCCCGCTCGGGCGCACCCCCACGGTGCCGGACCTGCAAAGGATCACCCGGGAGGACGTCATCGCCTTCAAGGAGCGCTACGTCATCCCCGCCAACACCATTCTCGCCATCTCCGGCGACTTCGACAAGAACGAGATCCTGGAGTGCCTGAACCGGATGCTGGCGCAATGGCCGCAGCGCACCCCCTCCTTCCCGCAGATCGCGGCGCCGAAGGAGAGCCCGATGCCAGAGGTCCTGCACGTGCAAAAGGGGGTGAACCAGTCGGTGATCCGCATGGGGCACCTGGGGATCGAAAAGAACAACCCTGACCTGTACGCACTGAAGGTGCTCGACTACATCCTCGGTGGCGGCTTCACCTCCCGCCTCACCCAGGAAATCCGCTCAAACCAGGGGCTCGCCTATAACGTGGAGTCCGACTTCGAGGTCGGCAGGCGCTTCCCCGGCACCTTTATTACGGAGACGGAGACGAAGTCGGGAACGACGGGGAGGGCGATCACGCTGATGCACTCCATCGTGGAGGGGATGACGAAGGCGGAGGTGACCGACCGGGAATTGAACCTGGCAAAGGATGCCATCGTAAACTCCTTCATCTTCGGCTTCACGAAGACTGAAGCGGTGGTGAACCAGCAGGCCCGCCTGGAGTTCTTCAGCTACCCTCCGAACTACCTGGAGACATACCGGGAGAAGATAGCGAAAGTAACGAAGGAAGATGTGCTGCGCGTGGCGCGCAAATACCTGCACCCCGAGGCGATGAAGCTCGTTGTGGTGGGGGATGAGAAGAAGTTCGACCAGCCCCTCTCGACCTTCGGGTCGGTGCAGGAAATCAAGCTGCAAAACTCACAATAGGAGGTAAGGATGGCAACGTGGAAGTGCAAGTCGTGTGGTTTCAGCAAGGAAGGTAGGTGCAAGCCCCAGAAGTGCCCGCAGTGCCAGGAGAAGGGGAACTTCGAGAAGGCGGAATAACTCCAAACGCCTGCAAAGGTGACGCAGAAATAAAAAAGGGCAGGCGAAACAGGGAATCACTCCTGCGGCGCCTGCCCTTTTTGTCCTATCTCATCTCTACCGCGACCGACGCCGCCCCCTACAGCTTCGAGGGGAAGGAAGCCAGCGGCAGGAGCTGGTACCCCTGAAGTTTCGGCGCCAGCACATCCTCCTCAATGGGACGGTTCACCTCCGGCTCGTCGAAGGCAATGGTTACCCTATCCCCCCCTACACCGGTGATCTCGACCCGTTCCGCGAAAGGCACCCCATCCACCTCGCGGTAATCCTTGTACAGCACCTCGACCCCGTCCGCGACCTTGCGCTCCACGAGGCCGTTGTCGTAGAAAAACACCTGCTCCTTCCTGCCGTCAGCCGAGACCGTCTCGGTGCCGGGAGCGCCGTTTTCCGCCGTCGGCGCCGGCGCGAGCACCCATTGCAGGAGGCTCCACTCCGCCAGGAGCCCGCGAGCGGCGAGGTCCGCAGCGGTGCCGCTGTATGCCGTCATCTTCGAGGGAAGTATGCAGACGATTTTCTCCCCTTCGCTGAAGAGCTCCAGGAGGCTCGTTCCGAAGGGGGAGAGGATGGCGACGTGCAGCCGGTCGGGGCGCTTGAAGACCAGATAGCCACGCGCGCTGCCACTTCTGGCGCCGCTCACGGCGACTGCGACGTCGGAGCGCAGCGTCTCTACAGACACCCCGGGGGTGGCCTTCAGAGGGGGGCGCGCCGTGGCGCACCCCGAAAGTATCAATAGGAAAAGGATGAGAAGGAGGCGGTATCGCATCGGGAAACGGGGACTACACGTCATGGGCACCTTCCAGGATTTTCAGGAAGCGGTCCAAACGGTATCCCGCCTCTTTTGCTGCGTCGACAAGTATGTCGCAAATCTGGGTCAACTGCGCCTTCGGCAGAGACGGTATCGCGGGGGCAAGGGGTGCCAGCTGCAAGAGATAGCGCAGCAGGAGCTCGAAGCGCTCCTTGTTGAACCATTCCGCCCCGCCACTGTCATGCAGCTGCAGGAAATGCATCGCAGCGGTGTCGCCGAAGAGGTTCGCGCAGGCAGCCGCCCTTCCCTTCTCCGCTACGCTGCGGAAGAAGGTCTCCTGGCTCAGCAGGGTGTGCAGCAGGAGCGCCCAGTCGCTCGGAGGAAGGGGGGTGGGGAGCTCCGGAGTTCCCGCCGCCATGCACTGGCACGCCTCCTCGAAGGGACGGGCGAGGCCATAGGCGTCGTATTGATCCGCACTCTCTCCGGGGTGAATCTTCGTCATGTGATGGAGCGCGAAGAAGGTGGTGAAAACAGTCCTGCTGAACGGATCGCGCGTCAGGAGCGGCAGGGCATCGCGGACCTCGGAGGAGAAGCGCGCCACGATCTGCGCCCTCTCCCGCTCCGGCCTGTCCGGCGCGAGCGCCGCCAGAAAGGCACTGTACGTCGACTCCAGGCTCCCCGCCAGTCCCGGTCCCACCTGCTTCAGCCCTATCAGCTTGTTCAGGAATTCGCGCAGCGCCTCGTTCTGCACCGCGTAGCGCACCTGCTTCACCTCTTCCTCGAGGCTCCACACGCCGGTACCGTTCAGACGGTGGCAGAGCGCCCCCCAGGTGCCATATTCGTCGTCCACGATCTCCCCGAAGTCGAGGAAGGCGTAGTACTGGTAACCGGAAAGCTCGACGTAGAGCCCCTGCTCGCATAGCTGACGCCCGCTGCGCAGGTAGCTGTACCCGGAGGAGTAATCCCTGAAACGGTAATAGTGGCGCGAGTCGGGGTTGAAGCCGAGCGCCTCCCCGAGCGTTTTCCTGATCAGCGACGATCCGCCGGAGGAGTCCTTCACCGCGATGGCGCTCGACTCCCTGATCCAGCCGCTCGTGTCCGCGAAGCGGTTGTGGTAGATGACCAGGCCGCGCTCTCCGGAGTACGACCGGTTGGAGTAGGCGAAGACATCCTCGTTTACGTGGCTGCCGCTGTAGAAGTCAAAGAGGGCGAAGTGGTCCGATCCGGAGAAGATGTGCCTCCTGCGCATGAGGGGGAAGATCTGGCACTCGTGGCGCCCCACCAGGTGCTCGTCGATCGGCTCGTCCCAGTAGGCTCTCTTGTACTCCATGCCGTACTTCTCGTGGAACCCCTCGATCTGGCCGTGACCGAACATGGGGAGCCCCGGCATGGTGACCAGGAGGACGGCGGCGCCGAAATACTTCCCTTCCTTCCCGAACTGCTCCACCGCGGTCCGCTCGTCCGGGTTGTTCATGAAGTTCACGAAGCGCTGCAGGATGCGCGGGTCGAACTCCAGCACGTTCTTCAGCGTCTGCCGGTACTTCGCGTTCTCCTCCATCTTCAGCATGTTCATGAAGGCGCTGTTGTACACCCGGTGCATCCCCAGGGTGCGCACGAAGTACCCTTCCATGAGCCAGAATGCCTCCGCCAGAAGGAGGGTGTCGGGGGCATCGCTCGCCACCCGGTCCACCACCTCGCGCCAGAACTCCACCGGGAAGACGGCGTCGAAGGAGGTGCGATCCATCCCGTGCTCGATGCGCGACGGGACGCCGCTGCCGTGACCGGGCTGGGGGAACCAGAGGCGCTGGTAGTGCTTCTTCGCCAGCGTCATCGCCGCGTCGAAGCGGATGATGGGGAAGTTGCGCGCCACGTGGAGGATGGTGTTGATGACCGCCTCGCGCACCTCGGCGACCAGGTAGTTCAGCTGCGCCGTGTCGTTCCACGGGGTGCTGGTGCCGTCGTTGCCGTGGTAGATGTAACGGACCCTGCCGCTGCCGCGGTCCAGATGCTTGAAGACCACCGCCGCGTCCCGCTTCTCCCAGTAGCCGTCCTCGATCCAAAGCCCCACCCGCCCGTCCGGGGAGAGGTCGGGGCCGTTGTAGGAGTACCCCGGGTACGGCGGATAGTCTAGCTGAATGTACCAGTCCGGATGCTCCACCACCCATTTGGAGTAGAGGCCGGTATGGTTCGGGACCATGTCGCTGGCGAGCCTGATGCCGCGCTGGGCGCAACGATCCTTCAGGTTCTGCAGCGCCCCCTCCCCTCCCAGGTCGTGGGCGATGATGTAGTCGTAGAGGGAGTAGGCGGAGGAGATGGCGTCGTGGTTCCCCGCGATCTGCTTGATCCTCTGCGAGGCGCTGGAGCGCTCCCAGATCCCGATCAGCCACAGCCCGGTGAACCCCCAGCGCGCCAGCTTGTCCAGCTCCTCGTCGGGAATCTGGTCCAGCCGGTGGATCTCGCGGCGATACGTCTTGGAAAGCTGTCCGAGCCAGACGTACACCATCTTCGCCAGCATCACCACGTTCGCCATCCAGTCGGCGTCGCGGGAGTAGCGCTCGTACTCCGGGTAGTCGTACCCGCCGAACTCACCGACACCCTTGCCGAACCTGAGAACCTTCGGTCGCCCCACCCCTCCGAAGAAGACGCGTCCCTCTTCGTTGACGATCTCCTGCGCCGCGACGAGCTCCTCCAGGAGATCGGCCGGGAGGATGGAGGCCCAATTCTGCCGGATGTAGTCGATCTGACCTTCCAGCGAATTGGGGGAGGCGAGGATCGGGGCGCGCAGGAGGGCGGGGAGGGAAAGGGGCATCGACTCGAAGGGGGGGCACTCCCCCAGGAGGCGGTCGATGGTGGAGGTCACGTCGGGGTAGCTGGAGTCGCCGGCCAGTTCCTCGTCGTCGAAGAGCTGCCGGAAGCTGTCCACGGCGGGATTCTCCGCGCTCAGGCGCAGCAGGAGGCACTCCATGGCCAGAAGCTGCCTGTTGCCGAGCTGCTGGTCCTCCTCGAGAAAGCGCTGAGGGTTGGTCTTCCCGAGCACCATGTCGCGTGCGGGGAAGTATTCCATGAAAGCGGAGAACTCGCCCCTCGCTCCCCCCTCGAAGGCGGGAAAGCCTCCCCGTTCCGCCACCACCGGGAGTATCCCCGGATGCTGCTTCTGGGTGTAGTGGCCGATCAGGTAGCGGAAGACCCGGTTCAACATCCCGTACATGTGGAGGAGCCCCGGCTGGACGTATCCTTCCACGCCCCCCCCCGTATCGTTCAGAGCCCTGGCAAGACGGCGGGCGAATACCACACCGGGGACACCGTTGATATCGTCCAGCAGCTCAACAAGCCCGATCTTGTCACCGCACGCCTTGGAAATCTGAATACCGAAGGAGAAGTACCTGGATTTCATTAGTTGCTGTTCCACGAGACACCTCATAAAGTCATGGCAGATTTCGCCGAAGCCGCGCTCCCGGCGCACCCAAAGCCATAAATATACCTTGGAAAGCCACCACTGTCTTTAAAATAATGTAATTAACCATCTGCCGAGACTGCTCTCATCCCTTTTCCTCGGCGTTCCGCGCAGATGCCCTGTGGCAGATCGCGCCCACCGCAAACGCGGCGCCTCCCTTCAGCTGTCTACTGCCGCGAGGTCGGACCCGGAGACGTTGGGGTTGACCTCGCGCCGGCCGCACGCTATCATGCGGCCATTACATTATCAGGATATCAGCCATTAACGACCTTGCCGTCCTAAAGTACCTCAATAAACACCGCCGGAGAGCAATCTGCGTCTGCATCCTCCTGGCGCTTCTTCCCCTTGCCTCCTTCGTCCTCTTCCTCTCCATCCCCGCCGGCAACGGGAGCCGCAGCGCCATCGTGGAACTCGGGCGAGGGTACACCCTGCGCCCCCTCGCGGCCGAGCTCGACTCCCGCCGCATCATAACCAGTGCACGGCTCTTCACCCTCTATGCACGCATGAAGGGGAGCGACAGCCGGGTGAAGGCCGGATACTACCAGTTCAACGACGGCATGCGCCCCGGTGAGATCCTGGCAAAGATGGTGGCGGGGGATTTCTACGAGCGGCTCTTCGCCCTCCCGGAGGGGTACTCCACCTACCAGATCGGTGAGATGCTGGAGAAGCGGGGGCTCTTCAAAAGGGACGCCTTCCTGGAAGCGTGCCGCGACAGGAAGCTCCTTGCCGAGCTCCAGATAAATGGGGAGAGCGTCGAGGGATACCTCCTTCCCGGCGCCTACAACGTCCTTCCCGCCATGACGGAGCGGCAGCTCCTCCGCGAGATGGTGCAGCGCTTCAACGCACGGTACCGCGCCGGAGACGCCGCGCTCGCCGCCCGGGCGCAGCGCGCCGGGATCTCCCTCACGAAGCTCCTGACCCTTGCCTCCATGGTGGACAAGGAGGCGGTCCGGCCGGAGGAGCGCCCGATAATCGCGGCAGTCTTCGCGAACAGGCTGAACAAGGGGATGCGCCTGCAGAGCGATCCGACCGCAGTGTACGGCGTGCGCGCCTTTGCCGGCGCGGTCACCAAAAAGGACATCCTGCGCCCCTCGCCGTACAACACCTACCTCATCGCCGCCCTCCCCCCCGGCCCGATCGGGAACCCGAGCCCGGAGGCTGCAGAGGCGGTCCTGAACCACCCCCAACTCCCCTACCTTTACTTCGTTGCCCGCGGCGACGGCAGCCATTGCTTCAGCTCGACACTGGTGGAGCATAACCGGGCCGTGTACCGCTTTCTCAAGGCCCCCTCTGCATCGTGCGCGGTGAGCGCATCCCCGCAGAATCCCCCTCCGCAGGCACGGCGCTAGCCTTACCGACACTGCTCCTTTTCGCTTCGCTCTAAACGTGCGGTGGCGCATTCCGTGCCCGCGCGCGCCCTGTCTGCAACTTCGCCCCCCCCTAGCCCCCCCCCTCGTACCTGCGACTCCAGCCCCCGTCCCCCTTCCATAGCACCCGCTCCGAGTTTGGAATTTTTACTTAATTTTTGTTAAAGATCTTACCGCCTGCGCCGAAAGGTTACCTTGGGGAGCCGCTCCGTTGATGGAAGAGCGAAGGGGTCTGTTTCGTTCACCTCCATACAGCTCGCGGCGTCGGCGCATTCACCTCGAATCCTAAAAGGGAGGCAGGCTATGTCAGCTGGAGAAAAAATTATTTTGCAAGAATTGGCCGTAGATACTGGCGTTGCAGGTACTGGCGTCGTAGAACCCTCTGCGCGATCGTGGAATTTATTGTGGATCCTGCTCCCGTTTGTCGCAGTGGCAGTGGTGTTTCGCCTCTATAGCTCCCTCGATATCAAGGCTACCGTCGCCGGCTTTAGCACTGACGACATGATGCTCATTGAGACAATCCTCTTCTTTTCCGGCGTCATGAGCGGCCTTTCCGGCTTCGGGTTTTCGGCCGTCGGCGCAGCCACGCTCCTCTTCATGAGTCCCGTTCTGGAAGCTCCGCTGCTCCAGACGCTTTCCACCTGCAACCAGCTCCTTTCGGTAAAGCAGTTACGGGCCGATATGCCGAGTTTCGGGACCCCTGAGGCGTGGAAAAATTTCTGGGACGGGCCGGGATTCTGCATTCTGGGGGGAGTCCCAGGCTCCTGTCTCGGAATCTGGCTGCTCAGCCATCTTCCCGGACGGCAGCTAACGACCGCCTTCGGCGGGCTTTTGGTGCTGTACGCGATCTATTCGATCTTCAAGCCGGCGGGCGCGAAGTTGAAGGGCTTTGACGGTCCCATAACAGGCACGGTAGTCGGCTTTATTGGCGGCGCCCTTGGCGGGTTTACGGCATTTCCCGGAGCGGCTGTAGTGGTCTGGACAGGACTTCGGGATCTCCCGAAGACTCAGAATCGCGCCATTGTGCAGCCGTACATCATCATGTCCCAGCTTTTCTCGCTGGCGCTCGTCGCGACGTTGCATCCGGAATACCTGAGTCATGACTATTGGATGCTTCTCCTGGCCTCGTTGCCAGCCGTTTTGCCTGGGACACTGTGCGGGCTTTTCCTGTACAAGCGTATTTCCGACGTGAACTTCAGGCGCGTCTCGTTCCTGCTGTTGGGGCTATCGGGAATGGCCCTGCTTCTGAAGAATTTCGGATCGATCCTGACGCGGATGCTGTAAAGGGAACGGGGATACCAAGGGTCCGAGGCCGAGTGCTTCGGACCCTTCCCGTTTGGATGTATGGCGGGGCGCGTGGCGGACACAGGCAGTGTGGGTTCGTCGCTCCCCCTGCCTTAGCTTTCCCTCGTACAGCAATGCCTGCTGTGAAGGCTAACTGTCATAGCTGTCATTCACTGACTACCAGAGGAGAACTCTTTTCACTATTTCGCCTGACGCCTTCACACTGGCAGCGACATCTTCTAGGACTAAACACAGATACTGCGTGGCTATTTCGCAGCAGGGATCTTGTAACGGTAGAGCAACTGAAAGGGCAATGAGGGGGGCGGCTCTCGCTATGTCCTAGGACGGGCGGGCTGGTTGACTTTGGTATGTTCTAATGTATTTTGACAATGTGCTTTGCTCCCGTGACTGTTGCCCCTGCACAGTATCTACTATCAGCCGAGGGTTATCGGCCGGCATCAATTGATCTTTCCCGACCACCTGCGAATGATGAAACAACTGCTGCTTCACCCTGCTCATTTCCTGCAGGACAAAGAACGTGTCAACAACAGACATCAGGAGGGTGACATGAAAAAACAGATTCTTTCTCTTTTCGGCATTCTGCTTCTACTGTGCCTCGGCGCCACTGGCGCTTCGGGCGAAGAGATCAAGGTTGGCGGCGGCGGGGCACCTATCGACGGCTTTTTCAAGCCGGTAAAGGAGCCGTTCGAGAAGACAACCGGCATCAATATGACCTTCGTCTTCAGCAACGCGACCCTGGCATTCAAGCAGTTGATGGCAAACGAAGTGGACCTCTGCTCCGCAGGTATGGCTTACGACGATCTGGTCAAGGCGATGGAGAAGGAAAAGATGCCGGTTGCCAACCCCGGTGCCTTCAGCGCCACCACCATCGGTGCCAGCAAGATCGCCACCATGGTCCATAAGGACAATCCGGTGAACGCCCTCACACTTGATCAGCTGAAGGGTATTTTCACCGGGAAGATCACCAACTGGAAAGAGGTGGGGGGGAAGGATGCGCCCATTCTCATCGTCCTTACGAAGATCAATCCCGCCACCGTCACCTCCTTCAGGACCCTTGCCATGAGCGGAGAGCCGTATGCCACGGACGTCCTGGATGCCGGCAGCTTCGAGGACGTGCGCGAGAAGGTGGCGGCGAACCCGGAGGCGATCGCTTTCAATCCGGCGCCCAAGGTGGACCAGTCGGTAAAGACCGTGCAGACGCCGGAGGTTTCGCGCCCGATGATCGTCGTCACCAAAGGTGCGCCCTCGCCGAAGGTGCAGAAGCTTCTGGACTTCATGAAAGGTGAAGGGAAGAAGTACCTGAAGCAGTAGCCCCCAATCAGATCACTCAGATGGAGCAGACATGACCATCAAGACAAAGCTCACCCTGAATGTAGTCATCGTCATCATCATTGTGGCGGCGGTGGCGACTACCAGCATTGTAGCTATGGAGTTCGTGAAGAGCCGACTGCACGATCTGACTCAGCGCAGTACGCCCTTCCAGATGCGCACGGTGGAGTTCCAGCGTGCCATACAGGGAGCCACCGCCGATCTTACCAAAGTCAGCGCCGCCCGCACCCGCGATGAGTTCAACGGTTATAAAGCTGAGGCAGAGAAGTCCCTCGAGGACGTGCAAAGCGCGCAGACCGCGCTGCAGGCCCTTGCTGGCGACACGAAGATCGAGGCGTATGGCGCTCTGAGCAGCATCGCCAGCGAGCTCTTCACAGTAAGCGAGGGGCGCCTCAGGGCGAATGAAGATGCTGTCGCAGCGCGCAAGGCTATAGGGGACCGTCTGCGCGAGGCCACTGCGCGCCTCAAGGAGCTGGATAAAAAAACGAAGGAGCTGCAGGGCTCTACCTCTACCTCCTACAGCAAGTCGATGACCGCGACTACCGACGTCTCCGGGCGGGTGCGGGATTTCGAAGCAACGAAGCTCATAATGAAGGACCTGCAGTTGGGGCTCCTGCAGCTCGTGCAGTCGCAGACCAAAAAAGGGGTACTGATCTCCCAGGGAAAATGCAACTCGGACATCAAGAAAGTGCAGGAGAGCGCCATCATGAAACGCGCTCCCCTCATGGCCGCCGACGTGAAGATCGTCGCGGAGAAGTTCCCGAATCTGGTGAAGGCACAGATGGCTGTAGCGGGGCAGGCAGGTGCAGATACCGCCGCCCGGGATGCACTGGTTAACGAAATAACGGACAAGATGAATGCGGTGGTACTCTACCTGGATCAGGAAGGTGTGGTGGCGACCGACAACCTCGCGAGCGAGACCCGGAAGCAGAACTCCTATTTTGGCAATTCCACCCTCGCCACCACCATTATGGCTGCGAACTCGGAGCTCCTCTCTCTGGGGCTGAACGCACAGGGGCTCTCCGAGCGACTTTTCTCTGCCTCAAATGTGAAGGACGTAGCCGCGGTAGAAGGAGACCTCAACCGGGTATTTTCAAGGATTGCGGAGGTGGAGGCGGAACTCGGCGCCTCCCTCAAGAAGCTTGGCGCCCGTGGCGAGACGCAGCTCCTCCTTAATGCCCAGGGGGCGTTGAACTCGGTGCATACGGGGATCACCGCCCACGGCGGCGTGGTCATGAAGATACGCAACCGCCTGGAAATGGAGGCGAAAGCATCGGCGGCGATGGAGAAGCTGCGGGAGATAGTGCTGCAGCAGGCGGAGAAGGGAAAACAGACGGTATCGGTCGCGCAGGTGGACCAGGAGAAGGCGATTTCCACCGTGAACAGGATGGCCACCTTCAGCACCATGATCATTGGTGCCATCGGAGGGGGCGCCATCCTTTTCGGGATCCTGTTCGGCGTCTGGATCTACCGCTCCGTCTCCCGCCCACTGCACAAGTTGCTGGAGGTTTCCCACGCGGTCGCCGGCGGCGATCTTGCGGTCCATATCGACACTACCAACAATGACGAGGTGGGACAGGTGCAGATGGCGATGGCGGAAATGGTAAAGAACCTGCGGGAAATGTTCGCCAAAATCAAGGACGCGACCGGTAGCCTCGCCAGCAGCTCGGAGGAGCTTTCCGCCACCGCAACGGCGCTGCAGCGCGGCTCGGAGGAGCAGACCAGCCGCATTGACCAGTCCTCTACAGCCATGAGCGAGATGACCCAGAGTACCGTGGAGGTGGTGCAGAATTCCAGGGATACTTCCGACGCCGCGGAAAAAATGAAGCTTTTGGCGAACGAAGGAAAGGGAGCCATGTACGTGACCGGAGACGAGCTGAACCGCTTCGCCGCCTCCGTAAAGGCTACCGCCGACAGGGTCGAAAGTCTGGGGCAGCAGTCGGAGCAGATCACCGAAATCGTCACCCTCATCAGCGACATCGCCGATCAGACCAATCTCCTGGCGCTGAACGCAGCTATCGAGGCGGCGCGGGCCGGCGAGCAGGGGAGAGGCTTCGCCGTCGTCGCCGATAACGTGAAGCTCCTCGCCGAACGGACGAGTGAGGCGACCAACAACATCTACGAAACGGTGAAGGCGATGCAGGAGAGCGTGAAGGCATCGATAGCGCTGATGCAGGAGGAGCGTGCTTCGGTGGATCGGGTGCAGGAACAGGTGCAGCAGACACTGCAGGCGATGGATGAAATCACAGCCTATGTGGAGCGGGTGACGGGGATGGTGCAGCGGATTGCGGTAGCGGCAAAGGATCAATCATCCTCGACTGAAGACGTGTCCCGCAACATCGAGGGGATCTTCACCATCGCCCGCGAGCTGCGTACCTCCTTTACCGACATCAAGAGTTCCTCCGGCATGCTCTCCCACCTGGCCTCCGATCTCGACACCATGGTCGGGTGGTTCAAGCTCTGATAAATCGCTCCTCATCACTTTCGCCACCGCAGGTGGCACCACATCATCCTCAGGAGGCGAGGCGGGAATTCCCCCTCGCCTTTTCCTTTGCGCTCCAGCTGTCTGACCTCAGTAGTTGGTGAGCCGGAGCGGAAAAAAGTTGTCTTTTCCCTCATCATTGTCCATAAAACAAGTAAAGCTGCATAGGGGGGAGGAAGAAGGAAGTGCGCATAATAGGGCTTACCGGAGGGATAGCGTCGGGAAAGAGCACCGTCAGTGCCATCCTGGAGGAGGTGGGGTGCGTCATCATCGACGCGGACCTTATCGCCAGGGAAGTCGTGCAACCGGGGGAGCCTGCCTACCGGTCAATCGTGGCGACTTTCGGGGAAGGGGTACTCTCGCCGGACGGCACTCTCGACAGAAAGGCTCTCGGGCGCCTCGTCTTTTCCGACCCCGAGGCGCGCCGCGCGCTGGAGCGGATCACGCACCCGGCAATAGCGGAAAGGTCGCTCGAGCGGCTTGCCTCCTGCCGGCGGGCCGGCGAGAGCGTCGTCTTCTACGTCGCCCCTCTCCTCATCGAGGCGGGTGCACTTTCGCGAGTAACGGAGCTCTGGGTCGTCTATGTCGACGAGGAGACGCAGCTCTCGCGGCTGATGGAGCGCGAGGGGGTATCAAGGGAAGAGGCACAGGGGAGGATTTCGGCGCAGATGCCGATGGAGGAGAAGAAGGGATACGCCGCCATCGTCATAGACAACCGCGGTACGAAGGAAGCGCTCCGTGAAGAGGTGCTGCGCCTTTGGCGGGAGGAAGTGGGCGGCGAAGTGTCGTGAACGTCCCCCTCCCCCTTCAACGGAAGGCGCGTCACCTCCGCACCAACGAAAAAGGCCCCGTCTCCGGGGCCTTTTTCTACTTGTGGTAGCCGAGCTTCTGGGAGATCTCCTCCCCCGCCCTCATCACCAGCGGGATCAGTTCCTTCTCCATCCGCTCATCGGTGAAGCGCATGGCAGGACCGGAAACACTCACCGCCCCCACGATCCTGCGGGTATAGTCCCGGATCGGCGCGCCGACGCACTTGACGCCGGGATCCATCTCCTCGTCGTCGATGGCGTACCCCTGCTCCGCGATCACCTTCAGCTGCTTCTTGAACTCGTCGCGGTCCGTGATCGTCTTCGGGGTGTAACGGTGCATCTCCTTCGTCGGGAGATAGTTCTCCAGCTCCTCGTCCGTCATGTAGGCGAGCTGCATCTTCCCGGCGGCGGTGGCGTACGCCGGGAGCCTCGCCCCGACCCGCGGCACGACGCGGACAGTCAGGTCCGTCTCCACCACGTCGAGGTAGACGATGAAGCTGTCTTTCAGGATCGCCACGTACGTCGTCTCGTTGCACTCCCGGACCAGCGACTCGAGGACCGGGCGGGACTGGCGCAAAAGCCCCATCTGTCTAATGAAGGTCTGCCCCAGTTCCAGGGTCTTCAGACCGAGCCGGTAGTTCTCGGTCACCTTGTTCTGCTCGATATAATTTCTCGACTCCAGCGTCGCCAGCAGTCTGAAAACGTTGTTCTTGTGCAACTTGAGTCTCTTGGAAAGCTCGGTCACGCCGAGTTCGTCCACCTCGTCGTGAAACTGCTCCAGAAGATCAAGGGCGTGGGAGACCGCCTGTATAATGTATTCTGATTTCTCTTTTTTTGCCATGAGGTGCACCTGTCCGTTGATAAAATCGCAACTGCTCTAATTAGCCCGCCTGCACACTTCTGTCAAGACAATTTATTGCTTGATAATCTGCATTCATGTGAGTACACTCCGGCTGCCGTTCTATAACACCGTAGACCTTCGTGCCGAACAAAGGGTCAGGACGCGTACATCGGCTAAAGAGCTTCACCATTCTATAGAATAATGTTTTATCGTTGTCAAGCAGCAAAAGCCTTTAGCGCCCCGGCCTTTGCCTGCGTCACACCACAGGAGGGCCTGCGTTGCGCCTCAAGCTGATCGAAAAGCTGACCACGGCCACCAGTCGCCTCAACCTCATCTCCAAGCTCACCATCGCCACCAGCGTCGTGCTCCTTCTGGCGATGGCACTCTTTGCCTACCTCAACATAAACAACCTGAAGACCCTCCTCCTGCAGGAAGCGGTCTCCGACGCCGACAAGATCTCCGAGACGATCATCCGCGCGACCCATAACCAGATGCTGCGCGACGACCGCCCGCAGTTTTACAAGACGATGCAGGAGATCGGCGGGCAGCAGGGTGTGGAGCGCATCAGGCTCATCAACAAGACCGGCAGGGTGATCTTCTCCACCAAGGAGAGCGAGATCGGCACCATGCTGAACAAGCGCACCGACATCTGCGCCATCTGCCACGGCGGGAAGGAGCCGCTCGTCTCCGCCTCCTCCAAGAACAGGAGCAGGCGCATCTACGAGCAGGGGGGGAAGGAGCTTCTCGGGATCACCAACGCGATCTACAACGAGGAGAGCTGCTACACGGCGACCTGCCACTTCCACCCGGAGTCGTACAAGATCCTCGGCATCCTCGACGTCGTCGTCTCGCTGGACAAGATGTACTCGCTCCTCGACGCCTACCGCAACCGGATCCTCATACTCACCCTCGTCCTTTTGGGGGTCATGTCCCTCTCCCTCATGCTCTCCACCCAGAAGCTGGTGAACCGCCCGGTGCGGGAGCTCCTTGAGCACACGAAGCTCCTGTCGCGCGGCGAGTTCGGCGGAAAGGTCCCCGCCTTTGCAAAAGACGAGCTGGGAGAGCTCGCGGCCTCCTTCAACAACATGACGCAGAACCTGCGTACAGCGCACGAGGAGCTGGAGGGGTGGGGGCGAAACCTGGAGCAGATGGTACAGGAGCGCACGAGACAGCTCTCCCAGATCCAGGCCCAGCTGATCCGTTCCGAGAAGCTCGCCTCCCTCGGCCAGCTCGTCGCCGGCATCGCCCACGAGATCAACAACCCCCTCACAGGGATCCTCGTCTTCTCCTCCCTCGTGCAGGGTTCCCCGAAGCTGGACGAGAGCCTGCGCCCTGATGTGGCCACCATCATCAAGGAGACGAAGCGCTGCGCCAACATCGTGAAGGGGCTCCTCGAATTCTCCCGCTGCTCCAATCCCCAGACCGGCCCGGCCTCCATAAACGACATCTGCAACTCCGCGTTGTCGCTGGTGGAGTACCAGTCCCTCTTCATGAACATCGCGATCATCCGGGAATACGATGAAACGGTGCCGAGGCTGCAGCTCGATTCGAGCCAGATAGAGCAGGTCCTGGTGAATATATTTGTGAACGCAGCGCAGGCGATGCAGGGTGACGGGGTACTGGAGATCTTTAGCGGCGTCGACCGTGATGGCGGGTGGGTCTATCTCTCGGTGAAGGACAGCGGCTGCGGCATAGACGAGGAGCACCTGCCGAAGATCTTCGACCCGTTCTTCTCCACGAAGCAGAACAAGGGAACAGGGCTGGGACTATCCGTCTCGTACGGCATCATCGAGAAGCATGGCGGCACCATCGACGTGCAAAGTGAGGTCGGCAAAGGGACCATCTTCACGCTGAAGTTCCCGCTCCCCGAAGAGACAGAAGAAGCGGGAGCAGAGACCCCCTAGCGCCGGCGCCGTCCACCCCGTCCACCCCGTCCACGACAGACGCAAAAAGCCCCGCCTGCAACAGGCGGGGCTTTTGTCATGCCACGATCTTTTCGGGGGGCGACTATTCCGAAGCCTGCCCCTTTATGGAGATCCCCAGCTTCTTCACCAGCGCCTGGAAGTTCGGCCTCTGCATCCCGGTCTCCTCGGCAGCGCGGGTGATGTTCCAGTTGTTCCGCTCCAGGGCCTGCAGCGCAAATGCCTTCTCCACCGGCTCCACCGCCTGCTCCCTGATCAGCCTCTTCGTCTGCTTCAGCTCGTCAGCGCTCTGCGGCACGAACCCCGGAAGCATCCCCCCCCCCTGCTTCTCGCCGGAGCCGTGGAGCTCCAGATCGGAGACCTGGATCATCTCCCCGGCAGAGAGAACCACCGCGCGCTCGATGGCACCTTGCAGCTCCCGCACGTTCCCCGGGAAAGGGTACTCCTCCAGGAGAGCGAGCGCCGCGGGACTGATCCCCCTGATCTCCTTCCCGGTCTCCTCCGCAAAGACCTTCAGGAAGTGGCTTATCAGGAGGGGCTTGTCCCCCTTCCGCTCGCGCAACGGCGGGAGCTCGATGGGGATGATGTTCAGGCGGAAAAAGAGGTCCTCGCGGAAGGTCCCCTCCTTCACCATGGTGCGCAGGTTCTTGTTGCTCGCAGCGACGAGCCGTATGTCGAACGGTACCGGCTGCGTTCCCCCGATCGGAGTCACCTCGCGCTGCTGCAGCACGCGCAAAAGCTTCGCCTGCGTGGTGAGGGAGATGTTGGCTACCTCGTCAAGGAAGAGGGTACCGCCGTCGGCGACCTTGAAGAGGCCGCTCTTTGTGTGGAGCGCTCCGGTGAACGATCCCTTCACGTGGCCGAAGAGCTCGCTCTCCAGCAGGTTCTCCACGAGGGAGGTACAGTCGACCGCCACAAAGGGGTGAGAGCGACGCGTGCTGTTCTTGTGGATGGCGCGGGCCACCAGTTCCTTCCCGGTGCCGCTCTCTCCGAGGATGAGGACGGTGCTGTCGGTCGGGGCGACCTGCATGATCCGGTGGTAGACCTTCTGCATCTCCCGGCTCTCGCCGATGAAGGCGTCCAGCCCCTGACGATGCCTGAGGTCCTGCTTCAGCGAAAGGCTCTCCATGAGGACGGTGCGGTGCGCCAGCGCCCCCTGCACCTTGGCGAGGATCTGGTCCGGCTCGAACGGCTTCGCGATGTAGTCGAAGGCGCCGCACTTCATCGCCTCCACCGCGGTGTCGACCGTGGAATACCCGGTGATGATGATGACCGGCGTCTCCGGCTGGAGACCCTTGATGGCGGTGAGGAGCTCGATGCCGCTCATCCCCGGCATCTTCAGATCGGTGAGGACGAGGTCAAACCCCTTGTTCTGCATCATCTCCAGGGCAAGATAGCCGCTGGCGCTGGTTTCCACCTCCAGGCCGCCGGTTTCGAGGGTGCGCCGCAATCCCTCCCTGATCACCGGCTCGTCATCCACCACGAGGATGCGTGCCTGAATCTTTTCACCCGATACGCCTGCGTCTGCACCTTCCATCTCTATCCTCCCGCCCCAGAACGACTTTTCATGACATGAATACAATAACGGTACTGCCAAGTCAAACAAGAAATACGGCTTCCGGCGCGGCTTTGCGCCCCCCTGGCCGTTCCCTTCCCACCCTGCTACCCCTCTTATGAAGAAATATACAGGGTCATCCGCAGGTGTATATTTTTTTATGCTCCCCCGGGAACCATAAACATACTATGAAATACAGCCACATACAAGGCGGAAGCTTCATGGGGCCGCTTTTGTCAACTCCGGCACCCGTATGATTTTTTTATACACCGACTCCGTACCAGCTGCGTACCCGGCTCCATCCAAGCGTGTAATATCGGCTAGTTACAAGAATCCACAACTCCACCACGCATTGGTATGCGATCTGCAGTAGGGAGGGACATCTACGCCGCACCGGCAGGAACAAGATTCATTAAAGGAGAAACACCATGAAGACCTCGATCAAAGGAATCATCGCAGCCATCGCCGCCGCAACGCCGTCATACGCCTCGACAGGACAGGAAAGTGGCAACGGCATGCTGATGGCCCTTTTCTTCGGCTTTGCCGCCCTCATCATCGCGTTTCAGCTCGTCCCTGCGCTTCTGCTCCTCTTCGGGATGGTGAAGGGTCTCTTCTCCGCGGTGTCCGCCCCCGCCCAGCCGGAGGTGAAGCAGTCCTAGGTCGGGCCGCTTTCGCCACAACGCCAGAAAAGGGGTAGAGCACATGGTGGGACTTCTCATACTGGACAAAGACCGGAGCGCTCGGAAGATCCTCGCTGACATCCTCATCGAGGAGGGTTACGACGTCACGGTAACCGGCTCCGCTGCCCAGGCATTGCAATCCATTCTGAAAAAGAACGCCCACGTGGTGTTACTGGGAGAGCAGTTCGATGACATCTCGGCGGCAGAATTGATCCCCATCCTGAAGCAGTGCAACAAGGAGTTGAGTATCATCCTCGTCTCCAGCGACGCATCACTGCCGCTGATACGGAAGTTGCGCAAGGAAGGGATCTTCTACCACGCGCTGAAGCCGGTACGTGCCGAAGACCGCGAGGAGATCCGCCAGGCGGTACGCTGCGCCTTCGCCAATCTGTCCGCTGCACACTTTGCCATGCATTGAAAGACATTGCAGATGAAATCATTACAAGGGGGAAACACTATGAAAACGAAAGAATGCATGAACGCGTTGATCCTGTTGCTGGGGAGCTCCAGCAGCGCTTTTGCCGCCGGCGGCCGTGAGGACCACAGTGGGCTTCTGGTCTGGGCCTTCCTCGGCTTCTGCGCCCTTATCGTGGTGGCGCAGCTCGTCCCGGCCGTCCTGGTCATGCTCGGCATAGCCAAAGGGATGGCGCCGCAGGGAGCGCAGCAGAGCGCCTCCCACAGGTAGATACTTCCGTTCCACTCACATAGGAGACATTGCCATCATGCAGAAATTCGTACTAATCGCCATAGCGGCGCTCACCGTGTGGGGCTCCGCCGCAGCGCACGCAGCGCCTGCCGGAAACGGCAGCTGTCTTTCCTGCCACGGGGAGAGCAGCATGGCAAAGACCGAGCGCGGCAACCACCTCTTCATCGACCCGCTCCAGTTCGCCAGCACCTCCCACGCCCAGATCGGCTGCCCCTCCTGCCACAACGGGGTCTCCGCCGCCCACCCGAAAGACGGCATCAGGCCGCCGCGGGCCAACTGCCAGGAGTGCCACGGCGCCGTCATGCAGGAATACGCCCAGACCCGCCACGCCCAGAAGGCAGGGTGCGCCGACTGCCACGACCCGCATCGCGCGAAGACGATCGCCTACGCCTCCGGCGCCGAGATGAACCGCCAGTGCGCCCAATGCCACGACAAGGGGAAAATGCTCGCGCTGCACGGCAGGTGGCTCCCCCAGTCCGACCTGCACATGGACGCCGTCCCCTGCATCACCTGCCACGTCGGGAGCAAGGACTACGTCATCAACCTGTACGTGGTTAAGGAAGCCGCCAAGGGGGAGCTGAAGACCGCATCGTACCAGGAGCTCGCGGCGCTGGAGCCGGGGCGCGACATCAAGGGGATGGTGGACAAAAACGGCGACGGCAACATCTCGCTGGAGGAGTTGCGCTCCTTCAACAAGTACACGAAGACGAAGGGGCTGATCCTGACCGGGATGATGGTGCCAAAGACGATGTCCCACACCTTCCAGACGATGGACAACCGCTGGGACTGCACCTACTGCCACGCAGCCGGTCCTAAGACGAACCAGGAAAGCTTCCTCGCGCTGCCGGACGCCAACGGCCAGTACCCCCGCTTCCAGGTGCAGCGCGGCGCGGTGCTCGACCTCCTGTACGGCACCCCGGACTTCTACATGCTCGGCTCCACCCGCAGCTTCCCGCTCAGCGTCCTCGGCGGTCTCATTATCCTTGGCGGCCTCGCCATGCCGCTGGGACACGGAAGCCTGCGCTTCCTCACCAGAAAGAACAGAAAGGAGCACTGACGCCATGAGTGATCACCACAAGGAAAAAGAATATATCTATCTCACCCCGATGCCGGTGAGGATCTGGCACTGGCTGAACGCCCTCGGCATCGTGACCCTTTGCGTCACCGGCGCGCAGATCAGGTTCCCGGACCACGTGAACGTCTTCGGCTCCTACAAGGCGGCGATCGAGCTGCACAACACCGCAGGGATCGTGGTCTCCTGCTCCTACGTCCTGTGGATCCTCTACTACGGCCTGATCGCGAGGACGCTGGTAAAGCTCTACGTCCCGACCCTCACCGACATAAAAACGGGGCTCTTCCGGCAGGCGCTCTTTTACTTCTTCCAGTACTTCCTGGGGGGGCCGAACCCGCACCACACCCTGCCGGAGAACAAGTTCAACCCGCTGCAGAAGACAGCCTACCTCGCCATCATGCTGGTCCTCCTGCCGCTGGTCATCGCCACGGGGTTCATGCTCCTGAACGTGGCACCGCTCAGGGAGGTCATCGCCATGCTCGGAGGGCTCAAGGTACTGGTCTCCTCCCACTTCCTGATCGCGTGCTCCTTCAACGCGTTCCTCTTTGCGCATATCTACCTGGCGACCCTGGGGCACACACCCTTCGCCCACTTCAAGCCGATGTGGCACGGGTGGGAAGAAGTTGAAGAGCATCACCATTGACATTTAACAATGAAGAGTGTTATTGAATCGCTTCACTGTCACCCCGGAGGAGGGACCATGCTTATCCGTAAAGCATTGCTGACCCTTTCCGCACTTCTTGTCGCCGTGTCATCGTACGCGGTGGATGTGAAGGATGTATCCTTCAGCACCAAGAATGCCGGAAAGGTCGTTTTCAGCCACAAGAACCATCTGAAGCAATCGGGAATATCCAACAACTGCAAGAGCTGTCACAACACCCTCTTCAACATGAAGAAGAGGACCCCCGCCACCATGGCCGATATGGAGCAGGGGAAATCGTGCGGCGGCTGCCACAACGGCAAGGCGGCATTCCCCCTTTCCGCCTGCGTGCGCTGCCACAAGGTCGGCGACGTCATGATCCCTGTCGCCAGCACCGGCCCGGTCCGCTTCAGCCACGCCCGTCACACCGCGAAGACCGCCGACTGCGGCGCCTGCCACAACAGGCTGTACAAGACCGGCCGCAACGCCCCGGTCGGCATGGACGCCATGAAGAAAGGGAAATCGTGCGGCTCCTGCCACAACGGCAAGACCGCCTTCAGCATAGAGGCGTGCGCGACCTGCCACCCGGTGAAGGACGTGAAGTTCCAGATCAAGGAGACCGGCCCCCTCACCTTCAGCCACAAGAAGCACCTGGCGAAGAAAGGGTGCGCGGACTGCCACAACAAGGTGTACACCCTCGGCTCCAAGAAGAGCTTCTCCATGAAGGAGATGGAGCAGGGGAAATCGTGCGGCGCGTGCCACAACGGGAAAGGCGCCTTCGCCATCGCCAAGTGCGACCGCTGCCACGCAGTGAAGGACAAGACCTTCCAGATCGCGCAGACCGGCCCCCTTACCTTCAGCCATAAAAAGCACCTCGTCGGCCAGAAGTGCGATGACTGCCACACGAAGGTCTTCCCCTTCGGCGCGAGGAAAGCGGTCTCCATGAAGGAGATGGACCAGGGTAAATCGTGCGGCGCCTGCCACAACGGCAAAAAGGCTTTCGCGGTCGCCGACTGCAGCCGCTGCCACGCCGTCATGAACGTGAAGTACAAGATCAAGTTCGCCGGCGACGTCGACTTCAGCCACAAGCCGCACCTCGCGAAGTACAGCTGCAGCGAGTGCCACACCAAGATCTTCCCCAACGGCAAGAAACGTCCGGTGACGATGGGGGAGATGGAGCAGGCGAAGTCCTGCGGCGCCTGCCACGACGGGAAGAAGGCTTTCACGGTGCAGGAAAACTGCGGCAAGTGCCACGACATGGACCCCTCGTCCTAGGTCGTAGCTCTCAACAACGTTCACACAACTGCCCGCCCCTTCGAACCCCTGGAGGGGCGGGTTCTTTTTGGAAGTGGCCCTGCCGATTCCGCCACACAGGCCACTCAACAAGAATAGGAGTACAAGCGGCATGTTCAGGACACTCACAGCAAGGGCAGTGGTTCCGGTCGCAATGGCCATCACCGGCTTCGTGGTGATCTGTTGCGTGCTCCTCTACGCAGCGGTAAAGGAGGACCTGACCCACGGCGCCATCGAGCAGGAGAAAAGCCTCGCAGCCACCGTCATCAAGTCGGCGCATTACACCATGCTGAAGGCGGACCGCGAAGGGCTCAGCAACATCGTGCGCAACATCGGGGAAGGGCGCGGCGTCGAGCATGTCCGTATTGTGAATACAGAAGGGGTCGTCGCGTTCTCCAGCAGGGATGCCGAGGTCGGCACCCCCGGCCCGAAAGGTGCCGCCGAGGGCGCCCATGCGGCCACTCCCCTACCGGAGGGACGCCGCCTCGTCAATGCGAACGGCACCGAGATCCTCGCCATCTCCGTACCGATCCCCAACGAAGCCGCCTGCTCCAACGCCTCGTGCCACGTCCACGACAAGGCGCAGCAGACGCTCGGCACCCTGGAGATCGCGGTGTCGACCGAGCCGTTGCACCGCAGCCTCGCCCTCGTGCGCAACAGGATGCTCCTTTTCTGCATCATGGTGCTCCTCCTTACGATCGGGGGTGTCGCCGCGCTCCTGCAGAGAAACATCTTCACCCCGATCCGCCAGCTCACCGAGTACAGCGACCGCGCCGCAGCAGGCGAGACGCGGGAGCCGTTCTCCCATCGCTGCGCCGAGATCGGCAAGTTGGCCCGAAACATAAGCACCCTCGCGGAGCGGGCGAATTCGAGCGCAGCAGGCACAGGGGCTGAAAGCCGCAAAGGGGCCGATGCTGCCAGCTAGCCGCGATCAATCCCAGCGGGCAAAGATCAGGGAGCTCGTGGCAATCGCACTCTTCATTGCCTCGAGTACCGTTGCCGTGCGCGGTTTCGACCTCTTCCCTCCCCTCTCCGCCCACGCCCGAGAGATCCTCGGTCCCGCACCCTCCCAGGGGATGCTGAGTCTCGCACTTATCGTGTACAGCTTCTCCGCCATCATTCTCTCCCTCGCCCGCATGATGGGGAATGCACTGAAGACCGGCGGCATCGCGCATGCCGGGTACCTCGGCGCCTTCTACGTCTTCTACCATCTCTCCGGAGTGCTCCCCGAAAACTTTTGGGCAGTCTTTGCCGCCGGTGTCACCATCTTCTCCCTGGAGAGCTACCAGATCTGGAGCTACAACGAGGACGAGGAGACCGAGCTGTAGCCGCGTCGCCAGTGGGCTGGCGACTCCCCTACCGGAATAGAAAACGGTTGACACGGCACAGCCAAGTTGTTAGTTTGCATTGAAATATCCCGAAGACCGCCCGCGCGGAGCAGCAGAGCCCACCACCGAAGGCGCAGCTCGCCTTAACGAATCCAAGCACGAAAAAATCGGAGCCGCAGTGAAGATCACGGTAAACGGCGAAGCCGTCACGATCGATCCTATTTCCGTCCAGGACTACCTCCTCTCCCTCCAGATCGACCCGGTCAGGGTTGCGGTCGAGCTGAACCGGGAGATACTCCCGAAGGCGGACTACCAGGGGACGCTCCTTCAGGACGGGGATGTGCTGGAGATAGTACACTTCGTCGGAGGGGGGGAGTACCCCGCCGGGAGAGGGGATAATGGAGATCGACAGATGATCAGGGAGAAACGATGACAGAGAAGAACGACAAACTGGTCATAGCGGGACGCGAGTTCAACTCCCGCCTCATGGTGGGAACCGGGAAGTACGCCGACTTCCCCCAAATGGTGGCTGCCATCGAGGCATCGGGGGCCGAGGTCATTACCGTCGCCGTGCGCCGCGTCAACATCTGCGACCGCAGCAGGGAATCGCTGCTGGACCACATCGACCTGAAGAAATACACTCTCCTGCCGAACACCGCCGGATGCTACACCGCGGACGACGCGGTTCGCACCTGCCGTCTCGCCCGCGAGGCGGGTCTCTCCGACTTCGTGAAGCTCGAGGTGCTGGGGGACGAGAAGACACTCTTCCCGGACAACGAGCAGCTCCTGGCGGCGGCGAAGGTCCTTGTGAAGGAAGGGTTCACCGTCCTTCCGTACACCAGCGACGACCCCATCATGTGCAAAAAGCTGGAGGACATCGGCTGCGCAGCGGTCATGCCCCTCGGCGCTCCGATCGGCAGCGGGCTCGGCATCAGGAATCCGTACAACATCCGGATCATCCTCGATACGGTGCAGGTTCCGGTCATAGTCGACGCAGGGGTCGGAACCGCTTCCGACGCCGCCATCGCCATGGAGCTCGGCTGCCACGGCGTGCTGATGAACACCGGGATCGCCGGGGCGCAGGACCCGCTCGCCATGGCGGAGGCGATGAAGCTCGCCGTGCGTGCGGGGAGACTCGCCTACCAGGCGGGTCGCATCCCCATGAAGCTCCACGCCAACGCCTCGTCCCCCCTCACCGGACTCATTGCGTGAGCATTTTCAACGAGTCATCACCGTGGATCGACTTCACGCTGTACCTCATCACGGACCGGCACCAGGCCCTCGGCCGCGGGCTGGAGTTCGTGGTTGAGGAAGCGCTGAGGGGCGGTGTGCGCGCGGTCCAGCTGCGCGAAAAGGATCTCTCCACGAAGGAGCTTTACGAGCTCGCCTACGACATGCGCCGCGTGACGGCGCGCCACAACGCCAAACTGATCATAAACGACCGCGTCGACGTCGCCCTCGCCGTCGACGCCGACGGCGTCCATCTCGGCAACCGCAGCATGCCCACCTACAAGGTACGACGCCTTTTGGGGGAGAAGAAACTGATCGGCGTCTCCTGCCACAACAAGATTCAGGCCACCTCGGCACAGGAGGCGGGCGCCGACTTCATCACCTATGGACCGGTGTACTTCACCCCCTCGAAGGCCGGGATGGGGGAACCGCTCGGCGTCGAGCGCCTGGAGGCGGTGACGAAGCTTCTGAGAATCCCCGTTTTTGCCCTCGGTGGCGTGAAGGGGGAAAACTGCGCCGAGGTCGTCGACCACGGCGCCCACGGAGTAGCCCTCATCTCGGCCGTCCTTTCTTCTCCCGATCCGCGCCAGGCCGCGCGCCAGATACTCTCCCGACTCCCCGCCCTCGACCGCAACGACTAGAAGATGACGAACGGACTGATCCATCCGGAGCTGCGTATCAACTCGTACGGCTCCTATCTGCGCCGGCGCTTCCAGTGCCGGGTGAGCAAGGTCAACGTGGACGGCGGCTTCACCTGCCCCAACCGTGACGGCAGCAGGGGGACCGGCGGCTGCATCTACTGTGACAACAGCTCCTTTTCTCCGAAAGGGACGCAGCCGGTAATCCCGCTCGAAGAGCAGCTAGAGGCCGGGATCAGCTACCACCGCACCCGGCTTCGCAGCGACAGGTTCATCGTCTACTTCCAGAAATTCACCAACACCTACGCCCCCGTGGGGAAGCTCTCCGACCTCTACCGCCGCGCCCTCAGGCACCCCGACGTCATCGGCATATCGGTCGGAACGCGCCCCGATTCCCTCGAAGAGGAGGCGATAGAGCTCCTCGCCGAGATAGCGACGGAGAAGTATGTGTGCGTGGAACTCGGGCTGCAGTCGATAGACGAGAGGATCCTCTCCTGGATGAACCGGGGGCACACCCTGGACGAGTACCGCGACGCGGTGCGGCGTCTGACCGGGCGCGGCATCGACATCTGCACCCATCTCATCTACGGCTTTCCGGGGGAGACCCGGGAGGGTTTCCTGGAGGGGGCGCGCATCATGTCGGATCTGCCGATAAACAGCCTGAAAGTGCACCAGCTGCATGCGGTGCGAGGCACGCGCCTGGCGGAGATGTACGAGAGAGGGAGCTTTACCCCGCTGAGTCACGAGGAGTATGTGGGGGGGGTATGCGATTTTCTGGAAGAGTTGTCGCCGCAGGTATCTCTGCAGCGCCTTTACGGCTCGGCACCGCTCTCCATCCGGGTGGCACCGAACTGGAACCTGAAGAACAACCAGATGTGGTACAGCGTGGTCAATGAGTTGAGAAGGCGGGGTACCTGGCAGGGGTGCAGGTTTCGGGCCCGGCAAGCGGTTGCGGGGCGACACGGTTAATCTGGAGCACCATGGTGCCGGTCCTATAGCAGAAAGTCGACCACGAGCCCCTTTATCTTGATGATCTGAGCAGCGATCCTGATGTGGTCCTTCTGCTCGCGCATCACGAGGTGGTAGAGGAGATCCGCCTCCTTGTCGATGACGGTGATAACCTCATGGCTGCGGCCGGTAAGCGGCCCCCCCACGAGTTCGACCCGGTACGCCTCGGAGGTGACCTTCCGAGCCATGGTAGCGATGAGGTCCCTGAAGACCTTGAAGTTGGCGATGGTCGGCTCCTGTTCCAGGAGTGCTCCCGCCTTGTCCAGATCCTCTTTCAACTGCTGGAGTGCCCCTGCGTAGTCGGCGCTCGTCTTCGCGACCTGGGTCAGCCTGCCGGCAAAGAGGGCGCCGTCCGTGCCTCCGACGGCACGCGGTTCTGTCCCCTTTCCGCCTTTCCCCTTCTTCGCGACCCCTCTCGATCCTGCTTTCTCGTCAATACGCATGGCTGCCCCGATTTCTGCCGGCAAAGCATCGGCCCCACGAAGGGCGTGCCCCCTCCAGAGTACTCACTACCATTATCATCCGTTCTGCAGCACACGGTCCACTCCCGCGCCACCGCAATAATACCCGGGAGCTACCGCAGCCGTCAACAGCCCCGGCAACAGTCCCGGGCTTCCAGATCAATCTGGCGGCGGAGGGTCGCACCCTCCCCTTGCGGGGGAGGGTCAGGGTGGGGGGGGAAGATAACTCACCAGTTCGGAAGATGGCAGCTTCACCCTCCCCCTGTCCCCCTCCCGTCGAGGGAGGGGGGACACGAGAGTCACTCCACGACATAAAAAAGGCCCCGGATTTCTCCGGAGCCCCCTACACAGCATAGTCCTACCGAGCTAGTTGCGCACCACGTTGGCTGCCTGCGGGCCCTTGGCGCCCTGGACGACGTCGAAGCTCACAGCGTCACCCTCAGCCAGGGATTTGAAGCCGTCACCCTGGATGGCGGAGAAGTGCACGAAGACGTCCACGCCGTTTTCCTGCTCAATAAAACCGAAACCCTTTGCATCGTTGAACCACTTCACCACACCGTTTGCCATTACTCTTTCTCCTGGTATTGCTTTTATGCACCCGCCCGGGCAGGACCCAGGCGGGCATGAAGGTACTTTCCTACACTTTTACACAGACGCTGTCAAGCCGATTGTTGTCGAACCCGCAGAACGTTCCTTGTTGCAACTCTCCGGAGCGGTCTTTAGCACGTTTCCGTGCTTCAGCGTCGCGTGGGCAGCTGCCAGACGGGCGATCGGCACCCTGAACGGGGAGCAGGAGACGTAGTCGAGGCCGATGGAGTCGCAGAAGATGACGGAGGCAGGATCGCCACCGTGCTCGCCGCAGATCCCCACCTTGATCCCCGGACGCCCCTGACGCCCCTTTTCCACACCGAGGCGCACCAGTGCTCCGACGCCGTTCTGGTCGAGGGTGACGAAGGGGTCGTCCTCAAGGATGCCGTTCTCCACGTATGCGGGGAGGAACTTCCCGGCATCGTCCCTGGAAAGACCGAAGGTGGTCTGGGTGAGGTCGTTCGTGCCGAAGGAGAAGAATTCCGCCTCGACTGCGATCTGGTCGGCGGTGATGGCGGCGCGGGGGAGCTCGATCATGGTGCCGATCAGGTACTTCACCTTCACGCCGTAACGTGCCTGGACATCCTCGCAGATTGCTACCGCATTGGCGCGCAGGACCGCAAGCTCCTTCGTGACAGCCACGAGCGGGATCATGATCTCCGGAACGATCTCGTACCCTTCTTCCTTCACGAGCTGGCAGGCGGCTTCCATGATTGCCTGAACCTGCATATCGTAGATCTCCGGGAAGGTTACACCGAGACGGCAGCCGCGGTGCCCGAGCATCGGGTTGAACTCGTGCAGGAACTCGACCTTGTGCTTCAGGGTCTGCACCGACACATTCATGGTGGCGGCGAGTGCTTCAATGTCCTTCTCCGCCTGCGGCAGGAACTCGTGCAGCGGCGGGTCGAGAAGACGGATCGTTACCGGCAGCCCCTTCATCTCCTTGAAGATCCCGAGGAAGTCACCCTTCTGCATCGGGAGGATCTTGGCGAGCGCCTTCTTGCGCCCTTCGGTGTCGGAAGCGAGGATCATCTCGCGCACAGCGGCGATACGATCGGCCTCGAAGAACATATGCTCGGTGCGGCACAGGCCGATACCTTCAGCGCCGAACTCGCGGGCGACGCGGGCGTCGTGCGGGGTGTCAGCGTTGGCGCGGACCTTCATGCGGCGGATCTTGTCGACCCACCCCATGAGGGTGGAGAAGTCGCCGCTTACTGCGGCCGCCACGGTCGGGACGGCGCCGAGCATGACGTCGCCGGTGGAACCGTCGAGGGTGATGACATCCCCCTTCTTCACGACGGTGCCGTCCTTCGTGACGAACGCCTCGCCGCGGTAGTCGACCTTGATGTCGCCGCACCCGGCGACGCAGCATTTACCCATGCCGCGGGCAACGACTGCGGCGTGGGAGGTCATGCCGCCACGGGCGGTGAGGATACCCTGGGCGGCGTGCATGCCGTGGATGTCCTCCGGGCTTGTCTCCACACGCACGAGGATGACCTTCTGGCCGAGCTTCGCTGCGCTCTCCGCCTCGTCGGCGGTAAAGACGACCTCGCCGGAGACGGCGCCCGGGGAAGCGGGGAGCCCCTTCGCGATCATCTTCTTCTCCGCGTTCGGGTCGAGGGACGGGTGCAGCAGCTGGTCGAGCTGGCTCGGGGCGACGCGCAAAACGGCGGTCCTCTCGTCAATCAGCCCTTCCTGCACCATCTCCACTGCGATCTTGATCGCAGCCTTCGCGGTGCGCTTGCCGCTCCTGCACTGCAGCATGTACAGGATCCCCTTCTCGATGGTGAACTCGATATCCTGCATGTCCTTGTAGTGACGCTCCAGGATGTCGCGGATTCCCACCAGCTGCTCGTAGCACTCGGGGAGCACCTCTTCCATGGAGGGAAGGTCCCCTTCCTTGTGCTTCGCCCTGTTGATCGGCTGCGGGGTGCGGATACCGGCAACGACGTCCTCCCCCTGCGCATTGACCAGGTACTCGCCGTAGAAGTAGTTCTCTCCGGTGGAAGGGTCACGGGTGAAGGCAACGCCGGTGGCGCAGTCGTTCCCCATGTTGCCGAAGACCATGGACTGCACGTTGACTGCGGTACCCCAGTCCGCGGGGATGTTGTTCAGCTTTCTGTAGGTGATCGCCCTCTGGTTCATCCAGGAGCCGAAGACTGCGCTGATCGCGCCCCAGAGCTGATCTTTCGGATCTTCCGGGAACGGAACGCCGAGGACGTCCTCGATGCGCGCCTTGAACGCCAGAACCAGTTCCTTCCAGTCGGAAGCGGTGAGCTCGGTGTCGAGGTGCACGCCGCGGGCTTCCTTCTTCTTCTCGAGGAGGTGCTCCAGCTCGTGCTTGTCCATCCCCATGACGACGTCGGAGTACATCTGCACGAAGCGGCGGTACGCGTCGTAGGCGAAGCGCTCGTCCCCGCTCTGCGCGATGATCCCCTGCACGGTGGTGTCGTTGAGACCGAGGTTCAGGATGGTGTCCATCATCCCCGGCATGGAAGCGCGGGCGCCGGAGCGGACGGAAACGAGGAGCGGGTTGGCGGCGTCACCGAATTTCTTCCCCATCAACGCCTCTACCTTCGCCAGGTTCTCCGCGACCTCCGCAGCAAGTGCAGGGGGGTAGTTTCTGTTGTTCTTGTAGTACTCGGTGCAGACCTCGGTGGTGATGGTAAAACCTGCGGGAACCGGCAGGCCGATGCTGGTCATTTCGGCGAGGTTGGCTCCCTTCCCCCCCAAAAGCTCCTTCATCTGCGCGTTGCCGTCAGCTTTCCCCGCGCCAAAGAAATATACGTACTTCGCTCCCATTTGAACCCCTCCCATTACGGATAGTGTGTCTACGGTATTTTCCGGAAAGTATAAAACGTAGCCTATAATTATTTTTTTTCAATACAGGAACGGAATTCGTGTCCCTGACCCTACGAGGAAAGCTTTGCGAAGTCCGCAACGCGGGCAAAGAGCCTGGAAATCCCGGTAAGGAGCGCCAGCCTGTTCTGGCGGACCCCCTCATCCTCCGCCATGACCATCACCTTGTCGAAGAAGAGGTCCACGGGCTCCTTCAGCGTCGCGATGTGCGTCAGGGCGCCGAGGAAGTCCCGACCGGCGACAGCTGCATCAACCTTCCCGGTAACCCCGGAAGCGGCGGAGTGCAGTTCCTCTTCGGCAGGATCCTGGAATAGTGCCGCGTCCACCGCGACGTCCACCCCTTCCTTCACTATGTTGCAGACGCGCTTGAAGGCAACGGCGAGGGGGCCGAAATCGCTTCTCTTGCGGAATTCCGCCAGCGCTGCGATCTTTGCCTCCGCTTCCACGAGGTCGTCGAAGGAGATGCTGACAACCGCATCTACCGCGTCGCCGGGGTAGCGGTCGGCGAGGAGGTTCACGAAACGCCCCCTGAAGAACTCCAGCACGTCGCGACGCACCTCGTCCGCGTTGCGGGTCATCTTCGGGCGCAGAAGCTCGAGCGCCGAGTCCACGAAGGAGGCGAGAGCGATCCGGTACTTCTTGTCCAGGATGATGTTGATGATGCCGAGCGCGGAACGGCGCAGGGCGTACGGATCGGCGGAGCCGGTCGGGATGAGCCCGACGGAGAAGCAGCCGCAGATCGTATCCATCTTGTCGGCAAGGGAGACGAAGGCGCCGATGTCGGAGGCGGGGAGCTCGCCGCCTGCCTGGATCGGCAGGTAATGCTCCGCAATGGCATTGGCGACCGCGGCATCCTCGCCGTCGTGCAGCGCATACTCGCGCCCCATGATCCCCTGCACCTCCGGGAACTCGCCGACCATCCCGGTCACAAGGTCAGCCTTGCACAGTGTCGCGGCACGCTCCACCTTGTCGAGGACGTCGGGGTTCAGTTTCTGCGACAGGGAGGCGGCCAGAGCACGGAAGCGCTCCATCTTCTCGTAGGAGGTCCCGAGCTTCTGCTGGTACACCACGCTCTTCAGCGCTTCGACGCGGGTCTCCAGGGGGTGCTTCTGGTCCTCGTCGAAGAAGAAGCGGGCGTCGGAGAGGCGGGCGCGCAGCACCCGCTCGTTCCCCTTCACCACCACCGTGGGGTCTTCCGTCAGGGTGTTGTTGATGGTGATGAAGCCGGGGAGGAGCTTCCCGTTTTCGTCCACCAGGGAGAAGTAGCGCTGGTGCTCACGCATGGAGGTGATAAGTACCTCGCGCGGCACAGCGAGAAAATCGGGAGAGAAGGTCCCGGCAACCGCGCTCGGGTACTCCACCAGGTAGGTCACCTGCTCCAGGAGCCCTTCGTCCGCAAGGACATTCCCGCCGGCAAGCTTCGCCACCCGCTCGATCTCGCGGCGGATGATCTCCTTCCTGCGCTCCGGATCGGCTATCACGAAGTGACGCTCGCACTCCTCCTGGTAGTGGGCGAAGTCGCGCACCTCAAAAGAGGTATTGGCCATGAAGCGGTGGCCGCGGGAGACACTGCCGCTTTGCACATTCCCGAAGGAGAAGGGGACGACGCCGCCGCCGTAGAGGGCGACGATCCAGTGCACCGGGCGGGCGAAGCGTACCTCCTGGTCCCCCCAGCGCAGCGACTTCTTGAAGGGGATGGTGACCACCAGGCGGGGAAGGATCTCGGCCAGGAGCTCGTCCGTCCCCCTGCCGATCTCCTTCTTCACGCAGGCGAGGTACTCCCCCTTTTCCGTCATGACCGTGGTCAGTGCCGAGACATCGACACCCTGTCCCCTGGCAAAGCCCTGGGCAGCCTTCGTAGGCGCTCCGGTCGCGTCGTAGGCCACGCTCTTTGCCGGGCCCATTGCGGTCAGCTCCGCATCCGGCTGGTGCTCGGCCAGATTCTGCACCACCAGGGCAAGGCGGCGCGGCGTCCCCTGGGTGACTATAGTGTCAAAGGAGAGGCGTGCACTCTCCAGCTCCCGCTTCATGATGGCTGCCATGTCCGCCATCGCCTTCGGCACGAAGCTCGCCGGAAGCTCCTCGCATCCGATCTCCAGGAAGAGTTCTTTTGCCATTAGCGGCCTCCTTTCAAAAGCGGGAAGCCGAGCCGCTCACGCATCTTGAGATATTCTTCGGCGCAGAGCCTGGCGACGTTGCGGACCTTGCCGATGTAGAAGGCGCGCTCGGTGACGGAAATGGCGCCACGTGCATCGAGGAGATTAAAGGTGTGGGAGCACTTCATGACGTAGTCGTAGGCGGGAAGGACCAGCCCTTTCTCCACCAGGCGCACGCACTCCTTCTCGTACATCCTGAAGAGGTTGAGAAGCATGTCGACGTCAGCTTCCTCGAAGTTGTAGGTGGAGAACTCCACCTCGCTTTCGTGGTGGATGTCGCCGTACTTCACCCCCTTGACCCACTCCAGGTCGTAGACATTGTCCACCCCCTGGAGATACATGGCGATCCTCTCGCAGCCGTAGGTGATCTCGGAGGAGACCGGCTTCAGGTCGATACCGCCGGCCTGCTGAAAGTAGGTGAACTGGGTGATCTCCATGCCGTCGAGCCACACCTCCCACCCAAGCCCCCAGGCGCCGAGCGTCGGGGACTCCCAGTCGTCCTCCACAAAGCGCACATCATGCTTTGCGGGATCGATCCCGAAAGCGCGCAGGGAGTCGAGGTAGAGGTCCAGGATATTCATGGGGCTCGGCTTCATGATTACCTGGAACTGGTAATAGTGCTGCAGCCTGTTCGGATTTTCTCCGTAGCGGCCATCGGTGGGGCGCCGGGAGGGCTCCACGTAAGCTACGTTCCAAGGCTCCGGGCCCAAGACGCGCAAAAAGGTGGCGGGGTTGAATGTACCGGCACCTTTCTCCGTGTCATACGGTTGCTGTATGATGCATCCATTGCCCGCCCAGTACCCCTGCAGCGAGAGGATGAGATCCTGAAATGTCAATGCCGTCGCCTCCGTGACTCAAAAAATTCCGGTCCGCCCGGGAATAAAAAAACCATAGCGTATACAAATAGTCAGGCTCGCCAGAATACAATTTTACAGTATCACTGTCAAGGACTATCGGGGCTTAAGCCTCATATTTAAAGGGTTTTGGCCCTACCGAGCACTCGCGGAGGGAGGCGGCGGACTGCACTGCAAGCCCCTCTTCAGGGGCAAATGGATTTGCAAATTATTATTAAATCTTCCCACTTGTCAAACAACTTTTTTTTGGCTGATCTTTATGCTGACCAGGATTTTTCACCCGCCATACGCCTGCCTCTGCCGGGCCACTTCTACGCCACGACCTTCTTCCACGTCTCCTCCCACGACACTGATTTGGACGCGCAGAGATAGGGAGCATTGTAATAGCGATTAATTTTCATCGGCCCGCCACCATGCGTCACTCTTTTCCCACCCGGGAAGGAACAGCGGGACCTGCGGCAAGCACAGCGGAAGAGCGAGCGACCTGTAGGTTCAGCGCAACCATAGACCTGGTTTAAGCGCGCCTAAAAGAGGTAGGCTTTAATTGGGGCGTTCGGGGAATTGTCACCGACACACTTTGGAGGGGGACGTGTGAGCTCCTGCGCTCCCAAACGAACATATGACCCCGAACTGGTGCTTATAGGCAAAGCTACTTCGGCATGCCGAAGTCGATGTACACGTGTCGCCGCTTCTTAACTCCCCCATTTCGGCATGCCGAAGTGAAGGACGGGTAGTCTACGCCCCTCACAGGTGCACCTCTACAACCTTCAGCATCATTACCTCCCCGACTTCGGCATGCCGAAGTCAGCAAACACTGATCCCAACCTCTTCTCCGGCGAAATCACACCCGACTTCGGCATGCCGAAGTCGCGTCTACCCGCCGTGCAGATCAAGCGATTCCGCCCGCCGAACGATGGAGTGCGACACACTCATCCCGGATAAACGAAGAAGCAGGCGACGCGCCCTTAGCAGCTAACGCGTTGAATCGAAAGGAGTTTTACAAAGACTACAAGGACAGCAACGCCAACAAAAACCGAGACAGAAAGGGTTAGAGAGGTTGACGCTAGAGCTTATTATAGTAATTAATATAGTTTATCTGCCGTGGAACGCGAGTTCCGACACCAGCGCAGCTTCTTAACTAATAACGATTGCCTGCACAATAGAGGAGGTAGCATGTCCGAGGAAAACGTCGAGTATGAAAAGGGAAAGATCTACGAGCTGAATATGTCCGAGCTGCATCTCGACGAGGGCCAGCCCCGCAAGTACTTCGATGAAAAGGCGCTCCTCGAGCTGAAAGGGTCGATCGAGAAGCACGGAGTACTGCAACCGGTTCTGGTGCGCCGCGACGAGAATGGCCGGCTTCTGGTGGTATCCGGGGAAAGGCGCTACCAGGCCTCCCTTCTGGCTGGGCGCACCACGATCCCCGCAGTACTGACGGACGGCAATCCCATTGAGATCTCCATAGTGGAGAACCTCCTGAGGGAAAATCTCACTGCCATAGAGGAAGCAGAAGCTATCGAACGCCTCCGGGCGCAACACGACTACCAGCTTTCCGACCTCTCCATGGTGCTCGGGAAGGCGGAGTCTACGCTCTCGGAGATCCTCTCCCTGACAAAGCTCCCAGCATCGGTAAAGGAGGACTGCCGCAGCGATCCGAAGACATCGCGGGGGATCCTGGTGGAAATAGCCAAGCAGGGGAGCCAGGAAAAGATGAATTCGCTGTACGCAAAGTACAAGGAGAGCGGCCTGACCAGGGGCGAAATCCGGCACAGAAGCAGGGCTGCACGCGGTGCCGACGGGATCAACCTGAACTTCATTTCCGCATGCGCGGCGCGCATCGAAGCGATCGACGTAGGAAAGCTGGACAAGGCCCAGGCGGAGCTCCTGGCAACAGAACTGGGGAAGCTGCGCTCGACAGCAAAGCAGAAGGTGAAATCGATCGCGACGTGACGGAAGGAAGTGGACACCGACCAGAGTGAGCAAAGGAGCAGGTCGGCCATCGTTGGCAGTGAGAGGGCGTGACGCAGACCAGCACCGGGACCCGGAAACCCCGTCCACGTTGACTATTGCCGGCGCCTCGCTATCATCTCCTCATTCCCGTTAGGAAGGAGGAGCTATGAAACCAGGGAGAATACCGTCAGTGGCACTTGCCCTTGCTTTGGCGACTCCGCTGTGGGGGAGTCAGGAGACGCCGATATCGGGGAAGAACCTCGGAAGCGTCACAGGAGGGGACTTCAAGATCGCCCTCAGCGTCATCGAGAAGAAATGCACGGTCTGCCACAGTTCGAGCGTGATCAACAGCGCGCTGAAGTCCGAAAAGGACATGCTGGCGATCCAGAAGTCCATGGAGAAAAAAGGAGCGAAGCTAACCACGAACGAGCGCGAGGTGCTGGGAATTTACTGGAAGCAGCACCCGTTGAAAGAGAAGCGCCAATAGAGGCTCATCTGGTTCAGAAAAAGTTTGCTTTAGCTGCCTCCTCCCATGACGCGAGGGGGTTTCCCCTCACAGGAGCAGGCGAGGCTATTACGTTCCCCCCTTTGCGAAGGTTCTTCCGGAAATTCCGGGGGAGCGTGGGTGCATTGCCACGAAGCACTGCAGAAGGCCTAAGGTTCCCCCCTTTGCGAAGGGGGGGCAGGGGGGATTTGATCTTCAAGTCTCCTCCAGAACCGCAGCCCGTTTAACAGTACATCTCGGTCTTCGAACCGCAGTGCTGCGGCAGCTAAAGATCAACGACATAGGCTCCACCAGTTTTCTGCAAACTGGTATCAAGGGAATTGCTCGAGACCACAGCAGTTGCGCACTTTGCAGGACGGTGTTGGCCGAGTCAAATCCCCCCTGTCCCCCCTTCGCAAAGGGGGGAACGCTAGGCCTCGTGCGGCCTTTCATTGAACATACTACAGCTTCCCCGGAATTCTCGGATGAGCCTTTGTAAAGGGGGGACGCGAGGCCTCATGCGGCCCTTCATTGGAACATCCTACGGCTTCCCCACAATTCCCGGAAGAGCCTTCGCAAAGGGAGGGACGCCTGTTCTCGTGCAGCGGCCGTGGGAGTCTACTGTACGTTCATCGTACTTTCGGATGAGGCCCAGATCAGGCCGTGCTCAACCGGCACAGCCAGCCCACCCTCCGGTCTGGGACGCCCCCTCCTCATTCGCGTCCAGCTCCGATCATCGCCGCTCCGAAGACACCGGCGGAATCGCCGAGGCGGTTTTTCAGTATGGGCGTGCACAGATCATCATGAAAGGCGTAGTGCCGTACCCGCGCCACCCCGGCACCGTAGAGCTCCTCTATGTTCGATAGACCTCCCCCCAGAACGACTGCGTCGGGATCCAGAAGGGAAATGAGACCACCGAGGCATCTCCCGAAATCGTCGAGAAAGCGCTCGAAGGCAGCTTTGCATCGGGGCTCCCCCTCCCGTGCACCGGCTACTATCCTGTCCATCGACAGTTCGACTCCGGTGTCTCTGAAGAAGGAAGCCTCGACTCCCGATCCGCTGATCTTCGTCTCCACGCAGCCGCGATTACCGCAATAACAGGGGGCGCCGAAGGGGTCGACCGAGAAGTGCCCCCACTCCCCGCAGATCCTGTGCGGCCCTTCCCGCACATCTCCATCGATGCAGATGCCGCCGCCGCACCCTGTCCCCATTATCACGCCAAAGACGAGACCGTACCCTGCGCCTGCTCCGAGGCGGCACTCGGCGAGGGTGAAACAGTCGGCATCGTTTCGCACCCCAACCGGCCGCCCCAGATGACTCTCGAGATCCCGCTGCAGGGGCTTTCCGATGAGGCAGGTGGAATTGGCGTTGCGCACAAGCCCGGTTACCGAGTCGATCGAACCCGGTATCCCCACCCCGATCGTGCAGTCGTGCCCCGACGGAACGCCGGATGCGGCGTGCCGGGCCATCGCTGCTACAGCGTCGATGACCCCGCTGTAGCCAAGCGCCAGGGGGGTCGGCTGCCTCCGGCGGTCGAGGAGCGTGCCATCCGGAGCGAGCAAAACCGCCTCGGTCTTCGTCCCCCCCAGATCTATCCCGATCCGGTACTTCTCCTCCCGGCTCACGGCCGCCCCCTTCTGCTCGTAGCGGGCCTCGTTTTCGGAGGAAGGGACGCGGCATAGCGATGGGAGCTGGTGAGCCAGCGGGTGAGTTGCGGGGGTGCATCAGCAAGCGCCGCTGGAACGAGGAGGTACTCCCGCATGCGCCTCCCCGGCATCGGCTCGAAGGGGGGAGCATCCGGGTGATCTTTTAGAAATGCATCACGGTCGGAAGACGAGAGGCGCAGAAAGATCCTCCCTTCGTGGACGCCGGCAAAGAGGGCGCCATTTGTGAAATAGACGGGGCAGCCGAACATCTTCTTTTTCTCGCAGGAAAGGTCGCACAGAGCAGCCTCGAGGAGGGAGACTATCTCGGGTGAGGATGGTTTCCAGGGCATGCGGGCCTCCAATGGCATCGGCATCATAAAGCGGCAAAGGCTACGGGAGCGATAAACGGAATTGAAACGTTGCAGTCGAGGATTCCAAGGTGCCGTCCCTGAAGCTCCGCTCCACAAAAGTGAGCGTCCCCTCCCGGTCGAGAAGCAAGACGGTGGAGCAGCGGGTACCAAAGGCAGCGCCCCGCATGAAGATCGGCGAGCGCTGCGTCTCCCCCTCTTCCTCGCCCCCCGCCGTCGCAGAGTCGGGGATCGTGGCGTCGGAGAGTATGGCGAGGAGATCCTCCACGGAGAAGGGGGCCGCCAGCGCCTGCGCCAGAAGGCGCACCCCCCGCATCGTCTTTGGCCACGGCGCTTCCACCCCGTGGTTGCTGATGCCATGGAACCCCGGGGTGAGCCTCACGCTGCTGTCGGCGCTGTTGCTATATAGATACAGGTCGGATCGGTCGCCGAGCAGGAGATTGAAGCCGTTATAGTTCCCCCCTCGCCTTCCGAGTTCTTCGACATATGCCGGAGGGGGCTCAGCGCTGAAGAGGAAATCGGTGACCAGGTTGCCGCGGGTGGGGGCGTCGGCACGGAACGGACGGCCGTCCCGGAGATTGGTCACCGCCGCAAGACGCCCCTGCCGGGTCACCCCGAGCCACGTCCCCCCCTGCAACAGGTCCTTTCCCGCCAGCACCCCCGGTGCATCCTCCCAGAAAGCGGCTGGAGCGGACGGACGGGCATACAACTCGTCGCGGTTCGCGGCAAGGACCAGCGGGTAGCGCGGATGAACCCGATTCGCCAGCAGGATCAGACACACGAGAGAGCCTCCATGTGCGCTCATGGTATCTCGTTGCCCCCTTTTTGCCAAGCACGGACGGAGGTGCCGCGGCAGAAGACGCGGTTGCAGGGATGGCGGGCAGTTTACCCGCGCGCGGCTTCACGGTACACTGTGAGCGGGGGGGCGGAAATGGACAAGGGGAAGGAGATCATCATCGTCGGATCGGGCTCCACCGCCTTTGCCGCGGCCTTGCGGGCCCAGGCGAAGGGTGCACAACCGATCATGATCGAAAAGAGCATGCTGGGGGGCACCTGCATCAACTGGGGGTGCATCCCCAGCAAGACGCTGATTCACGCCGCCCTCCTGCGCCACGAGGCGAAAAAGGGAGGGGGGATCGGGGTCGGGACCGGCACCGGCGACGTCGACTTCACCAGGGTGAACGCCCACAAGGCGGCCGTGGTGAAGCACCTGCGCAAGACCCGCTACCTCGACGTACTGGAGAAGGTTCCCGACCTCAAGCTCATCAAAGGGAGTGCCCGCTTCCTTTCGAACGATACGCTGCAGGTCGGCAGCACTCTCCTCAAGGGGGACAGCTTCATCGTAGCCGTCGGCGGCGCCCCCCGCGTCCCAGCCATTCCTGGCCTCGAGACAGTCCCCTATCTCACCAGCAGAACAGCCCTCCTTCTGAAGAAACTCCCCTCGTCCCTCACCGTCATCGGCGGAGGAGTCATAGCGCTCGAGCTCGGGCAGATGTTCAGCCGCCTCGGGGTCCCCACCACCATTCTGGAGCACGGCGCGAGGCTCCTCCCGGGAGTGGAGGAAGAAGTGGTACTGGCGCTGTACCATTCCCTCGCCCAGGAGGGTCTGAAGATCGTGGTAAGGGCGGGCGTGGTGAACGTGGAGCAGCGCGGCGGAGTTTGCATCGTGCAGGCCGAGGTGGACGGAACGGAGAAGGAATTTCTCTCCGACACCATTCTTGTAGCCACCGGGACCGCGCCGGCGACTGCCGGTATCGGGCTTGAAGCCGCGGGGGTGGAGCTGAACGGCAGGGGGTACATCAAGGTGGACCCGCAGATGCGCACCACAGCCCCGGGAATCTGGGCCGCGGGGGATGTCACGGGGGGGATGCAGCTGGCGACGGTCGGCGCCCGCGAGGGGATAGCCGCAGTGGACAACATCCTGACGCCGGAATGCCGCTGCACCGTCGACTATCGCTCCATCCCCATGGCAATCTTCACAGATCCGGAGGTCGGAATGGTGGGGTATGGTGAAGGGAGCGCCAAGGAGGCGGGATTCGATGTCATCACCCACACGATCTCCGCCTCCGCGATCCCGAAGGCCCACGTCACCAGCGAGACGCGGGGGGCGATCAAGATCATCGCCGACAAGGTGAGCGGCAGGATCCTCGGGGTGCACCTCTGCTGCCACCGCGGAGCCGACATCATCAACGAGGCGGCGCTGGCGGTGCGCTTCCGCCTCACCGTTTCCGACCTCGCCGACACGCTGCACGTCTACCCTTCCATGGGGGAAGGTCTGAGACTCTGCGCCCAGGGGTTCCGCAGAGACCTCGACCGCCTCTCCTGCTGCGCCGAATGAGGCTGCAGGGGGAGCACCCACCCCTTCTTTTGCGCCGACCAATGCGGACATTCTCATTGACAAGGCGTTTACGACAGCCTACGATATGCCGCGCTGCGGTTGACTGCGGCGGGGGCGTTCGCCCCGGGGAGGGATGTTTGATGGGTGCGGAGATTCTCTTTGTCGACGACAACCGGCTGATCCTCGAGATCGCCAAGGACCTCTTCCTGGAAAGGGGAGTCAGCATCCTCACCGCCTGCAACGCGGCGGAGGCGCTGGAGCTCTTCCAGGAGAAGGAGATCGCGGTCGTCGTCTCCGACAACCACATGCCCGGGATGTCCGGGCTCGAGTTTCTCTCCGCGCTGAAAGAAATCTCCCCCGAGACGATAAAGGTTCTCATGTCGGCGTATGCGGACCTCGCCACCGCACTCGCGGCGATAAACAGCAGCGAGGTATTCCGCTATCTCCTGAAACCGTGGAATGAAGAGGAAGTGATCGAGGTGGTGGAGGAGGGGGTGCGCCGCTACCACCTGATGAACACGGTGAGGCGCGAGGACGACAACGTGCTGCGCTCCCTGGCGCAGACGATAGAGCTGAAGGACCCGAGCACCCGCGGACACTGCGACCGGGTGGCGATCTACGCCCTGAAGATCGCGGAGTACATGCGCCTTCCAAAGGAAGTCCAGAGGCAGATAAAGTACGGCAGCTGGCTGCACGACTGCGGCAAGATAGGCATCTCCGAATTCATCCTGAACGGGGAGAGGACCCTCACGGACGAGGAGTTCGAGACGATGAAGATGCACGCGGTGTGGGGCGCCGACGTCGCGGCGAAGGCGGAGCTCTCCGCGGTAGCCCGCAACATCATCCAGTACCACCACGAAAAGTACAACGGCACCGGCTACCCCGACGGTCTTTCCGGCACCGGCATCCCGCTGGAGGCGCGGATCGTGGCGGTCGCCGACGTCTACGACGCCCTCACCATGGACCGCCCCTACCGCAAGGGGTATCCGGTCCCGGAGGCGAGGGAGATCATCAGGCGACAGGGTGGCATCGACCTCGATCCGGAGGTGGTGGAGATCTTCCTTTCCGTGGTGGATAAGGAGCAGATACCGCTGGCGAAGGAAAACCAGGAAGAGATCGGCCTCGTACTTTCCCATGAGCGCGGCACTCCCCACCCCCACGGCGGCGCTACCGCCTGACCCGGGAAGCCGCTCGCGCGGAGCTTCGCGCCCCCCTCATCCCGCCCTTACTGCGGGAACCACCTTCTTACCACGAAACCTTTCCTCCCCGGCGTATCCGCCACCCAGGCGTCCAGCGGCTGCCGGCTCTTCATCAGCTTGGCCAGAGCCCCCTTCAGCGGCGCCCTGTGCACACCTCCCCCTCCCGCACAACCCATGGTGCTCTCGATCAGTGTCTCCCGGTCGAGCACGATCATGACATGACCTTTCCACACCAGTAGATCGAGAGGACGCAGCCGGCGAGCGAGCTCATCGGCGGAGAGCCCCGCTGCCGGCACGGCGCTGCCGTACGAGGTGAGGGCGGAGGTGTTTCTCGGCGTGTACCCGCCGGTCGCCTCATAGAGCAGGCCGGAGCAGTCGACACCCGCCAGGGGGTCTCCCTTCGGATAGTAGCGGGCAAGGAGGGGGACGCCATCCTTCACATTCCCCCCCCACACATACGGCTTCCCGAGAGGGGCGAGAAGCGCGCGCTGCACCTCGGAAAGGGGGGGGAGACGGCGGGGGCGCTCGGAGTGACCCTCCTCAACCGGCGCGACAAAGCGGGCATCGACATAGTAGCCGGTAGAGGTCGGATAGGGGTAGTCGCTGGTGGTGACGCGGTAGACGCGGACGCCGCCGGTGGTCTCCTCACCCTCGACCCGGAAGAGGGTGCCGGTGAGCGCGACGAACTCGATCGGGCGCACCCCGCGGCAGGGGTCGAGTTCCACGGAGCCGCCGAAAACGGTGGCGAAGTCCGGGGTGTTGAGGACCGGTACCGGCGAGGTGGCTACCGCGTATCGGGGAGCGCCCCCCGCAGCGGCACTCGCAGCGAACGCCAGGAGAAGAAGAAGGGAAAGGAAAAGGGATTTCATACGCTACCTCCGGCTAAAAAGAGGTTCTCCAGAAAAGGAGAGAGTCAGTCCGAACGTCCCCTCCCCCCTTGCGGGGGAGGGACAGGGTAGGGGGGAAGGTGCCACCATTCCGATAGATGTCAACGTGCCCTGTCCTTCTCCTGTCAAGGGAGGGGAACTTCCTGACGCAGGCCCTCCGGCATTGCACGATGAGCCTAAAAAGAAGCCTTTGGGGGCGTGACGGTGGCACCGCGGGGGACGGAAGCGGCCTCCTGCGGCAGGGGTCGCAGATTGGGGACGGGGCACTGGTCGTTTGCGAAGGCGGCAGCGAGCGGTAGGAGGCGCCAGCGCCCGGTGCGCAGGATGGGGAGCGCGAGAGCGATCCCTTTCGGCTCGTTGCCGTTCCCGTGCACCAGCACGATGCTCCCCTGCCGCGGGTGCTCTCCTTTGGCAAGCCACGCCTCGCTCCCCACCGGAATGAGGGAGAGCTCGCGCAGGCGCTTCATGGTGGCGGTGTCGGCAACGAGACCCGGAAAACGGAAGAAGGGGGAAGGGGTCAATCCGTGCGCCAGGAGGAGCCGCTCCAGTTCCAGAACCTCGGCATCGAAATTTGTGCCCGGGGTGAGGAGGAAGTTTCGCTCCAGCGGCGTCTTCGGCGCGTACACATGATGGTACGAGTGGTTCACCCAGGTGATGGAAAGCCGTCCCGCTGCGCTCTCACCTTTCAGAAAGGCGAGCTCCTCCGGATGGTTCTCCAGCCACAACCCCGAGATCGCCACCGCCACCGGTGCACCTTTCCCGTACCCGTGCGCCTGCGCCGCCGCCTCGGCGGCAAGGAAGAGCTCCCGCTCGAACTGCCGCTTCGAGGGACAGAGATCGACGGTGAGGAAGATGCCGTCCCCCGCGCCGCGGACCGCGCCATGGTTCTGCAGCCGGCACGGAGGGGCGGTGCCGTGCTCGAGCGCCGTCAGGTACGGCGTGCCCGAAAGCGTCTCCCAGGGGGGGGCGGGAAGGAGGGAGACCTGCGACACCGGACGGAGCGCCGTCTCCAGTGTGTACGGGTCGACGGTGAGGAAAAGGGGAATGCCGTCGCGGCGCAGACTCCGTATCGCCACCAGCGGCTTCCCCCCCGGTCCGACACCTGTCTGCGATATGACCCGGTAATCGGTAATGGCTGAGACATCTGCATACCCTGCACGAGGGGCAACAAAAAGAGCGCACAAAAGCAAACCGGCAAGGGCAGCTGCGCTGAGCAGGCTCCTTGCCGGACACAGCAGTTTCATGGTTCTCCTTTAAACGAGTACGGAGCGGAGGGCTTCTTCGATTTTTGCGACATCAACCTTCGTATTGAAGCAGGGGCCGAAGGGGCGGTCGTTCAGGACACCTATAACGGGGAGGGGGTAGCAGTCCTTGATGCCGGAGGTGAGGTCGCGCTCGCACGCCACCGCCAGCACCAGCTTCGGACGCTTCTCGATGATGACCTTTCGTGCCAGGGTCCCCCCGGTGGCGACCGAAATGTCCACGCCGTACTTCTGGGCGAGGTCGGCAAGTCCCATAATGTCGCACCGCCCGCAGCGCAGGCATTTGCTGATCTCGCCGGTAACCTTTATCTCGCACTCGGAGAGCTGCAGGCAGTGGGGGAGGAGGATCAGGATGCGGTCCGGCTTGATCTTCAGCTTCTGGCTCGCCACGAGGCTGTTGTTCATGGCGACGAAAGACTGGCGGATGGAGTCCTTGGAGATGCCGCACAGCCTGCCGATCTGCTCGATGAGCGGCAGGAGGAACTTGATCACCACCCCGCGCATGAAGCGGGTGAAGAGGATGTCCTTCCCGAGAGCGGTGGTCAGAACCAGGAGGAGCGTCCCGAGGAGTGCTATCCCCGAGAGGACGCTGAAAAGGACCCCGATCAGACGGGGGAGGTCCGGATGTATGTTGGCAAGCCCCTTGGTGGGGATCCACCATCCGAGATAGATGAGCCCGACCAGAAGAAGGCAGGTGCCCCCCATCAGGGCCACGAAGATCCTCTTCTTGGGCGGTTGCGGAGGCGATGCGGTTCCTGTCAAGCTGCTACCTCTTTCCGTTCAAGTCGTACACCCGGCTCCATCTTGCAGCCGGCCAAAAATTGCGCCGCGTCGAGCCGCTTCTTCCCTTCAAGCTGCAGCTCTTCGATAACGACGCTCCCGCTGCCGCAGGCGACCGTGATCCCGTCGCGCCCCGCGCAAAGGACAACCCCCGGCTCTCCCCCCTCGCTGGAGGTCCGCACCCGGTACACCTTCAGGAGCTTGTCGCCGAGATAGCTGTAGGCGCCGGGCCACGGAGTCATGCCGCGCACCAGGTTCTTCACCGCAACCGCGTCCCTGCTCCAGTCGATGAGGCCGTCCTCCTTCTTGAGGATCGGCGCGTAGCACGACAGGTCGTCGCACTGCGGCTCCGGCTGCAGCTCCTCCTGAACCAGGGCATCCAGAGTCTCCGCGAGGGCGTCGGCGCCGATCTGCGCCAGCCGATCGTGCAGGCTCTGGGTATCCTCGTCCGGGTCGATCGGGGTGGTCTTCTTGAGGAGCATGTCCCCGGTATCGAGCCCCACGTCCATGAGCATGGTGGTGACACCGGTCTCCTGCTCGCCGTTCACGATGACCCAGTTAAGCGGCGCGGCGCCGCGGTAGCGCGGGAGGAGTGAGGCGTGGACGTTGATGCAGCCGTAGCGGGGGATGTCGAGAAGCGCCTTTGGCAGGATCTGCCCGAAGGCCACCACCACGATCAGATCGGGGGCGAGAGTCCGGATCTCCTCTATCGCCTCGGGGTGGCGCACCTTCACCGGCTGCAGGACAGGGATACCAGCCCCTTCGGCAAGGACCTTCACCGGCGGCGGGAGGGTCTGCTGCCCCCTCCCCTTCGGGCGGTCCGGCTGGGTCACCACCGCGACGACGTTCTCGCCGCGGTCGATCAGCTTTTGCAACGTGGGACAAGCGAAACCGGGGGTTCCCATGAAGATGATACGAAGTCCTGTCATTCGACTTCCTTATCTTCGAGGAGGCGGGACTGCCGCTTGCGGAACATGCTGCGCTTCAGAGGGGAGAGGTGATCCACAAAGAGGACACCGTCCAGATGGTCGATCTCGTGCTGGAAGGCGATCGCCAGGAGGCCGTCGGCGCGGTAGGTGACCTCTTCCCCTTCCAGGTTGAGGGCCTTCGCCACGACGCGGGCATGCCTGCGCACGTTCGCTGCGTACTTCGGCACCGAAAGGCACCCTTCCTCTTCGTACGACTCACCTTCGGCGTGGACTATGACCGGATTGATGGCCACTATCAGGTCCGAAGGCTCGTCCTGCCCAGAGATGTCGATCACCACGACGCGCTGGTGCACCCCGATCTGCGGTGCGGCGAGGCCGACCCCGGGGGCAGCGTACATGGTCTCAGCCATGTCGCGGACCAGTTCCCTTATCTTGTCATTTATCACCGTTACCGGATGCGACAGCTTTTTCAGCTCCGGGTCGGGATAGGTAAGAATAGTGCGTATCATAACTGTCCTTTTCGTCGGTTTGAGCTCGAAACACTATATACAAGTTGGTGCTGAAAAATCAATTCTATTCCTCATGAAGGAACCGGCCTGCGCCTTTGCAAGGAGGGTGCGGAACTGCAGTTAAAACGGGGAGTGAATATCACACAGCAATTTTAGCATTGCAGCAAGGGGACAACCTTGGTAAGCTCACATCCGCCTCTTCGGCACGTTACATCGGCAGCGGGCGGAGGATTGCCGCAAACACCTTCAACACAGCATCTCATGGAGATACAGAGGAATGAGCGAAACAGGAAGAGGCAAGGAACTCGGAGCACGCCTGCGCAGCGCGCGGCTCGCCCTGGGGCTGACCCAGAAGGAGTTCGCAGCTTCGCTCGGCATCGTACAGGGGTTTTTGAGCGGCATAGAATGCGGCAAGAAATACCCTTCCGATACCCTCCTCATTGCGCTCACCCACTGCTACGGCATCAATGCCGGGTGGCTGTCGGACGGGTCCGGGGAGATGTTTTCCGGTCGCGCGCCCGCCCCGCGGCACAAGGGGATAGCGCCGCTGCTGCACACCATACCGGAGGAGTTCCCCCCGGCAGCGGCGGGTGCTGAGTACGTCACCCTCCCCAACCTTCCCGACGGGTGCTATGCCATCGTATGCTACGGCGACTTTATGGCGCCGACCATCCGGGATGGGGATCTCGTCATCTTCGCCCCGGAAGGGGAAAAGAAGAGCGGCGACATCCTCCTTGTCAACAATCGCTGGGGGGAGCCGATCCTGCGCAGGTTCCGGGTGAAGGGGGAGCAGGTGTACCTGGCACCGGACAACCCCTCCTATGCCCCTTTCATCCCCGACGCCGGCACCCGCACCATAGGCGTGGTCGTGGAGGTATGGCGCAAGGTGCGAATCTGAGCTACGCCTCCCCTTTGTAGTACTGCATCGCCGAAACCGGGCCCCGAAGCTCCCCCTTCAATCTCCCCCTCACGCCCCCCTCCCCCCGTCGTCCCCTCCGGCTGAGTATTTTAAAGACCACTAACTTTTGTAGTTGAAAAGAGCCGCAGCCTCCGGTATTTTAGCGCCCACTAACGTTGGGGGCGCCAGAGCAGCGAAGCCCTTGGGACGCATCCACCCGGCAGACGAAAGTAGACCAAGTGAAGCAGCTCGTTCAAACCGTGTGAGGGGGGACCTGACATGACGGGGAGCGCACGCAGGGAAAGAGGTCTTTCGGAAAAGGTGGCACTGGCGGTAAAGGCGGTTTTTGTGGCGATCATCGGGTCGGCACTGCTGCGGCTCAGCTCGGCCGGACCTCCGTGGGGGGGACTCACAATGGTAGGGGCCCTATCGGTGGTCATGCTCGCGTTGGCAGCGTGTCTCGACAGAGCGCAGTGCGCAGATGACCGCGCTCGGAAGAGTCGCACCCTTGCCCCGACCGGGACTCGCCCTTCCTGACGATGCGCGATTCGGAACCCGCATCAGCAGGCGGGGGAACAGACGCCGGATCAGCAGAATCTATCAGCAAATTCTAACACTTCCACATCAATCTCTTCCCCGCATTTCCTTGACACTCCCAGAGCAGGCAGGTACGATAATATTAACAATGGCACATAATGAGCAGCGGGAACGGGGGAATCTCCCGGGACCGGGCGCTGTTGTTAAAGTGGCTGTTAATTTGCTGAGAAAATGGTTTTCAGGAGGCAGTCAGCAAGATGATTACTCCAACACTTCAAACCTCAGCCGCGCACCGCGGGCTCCATGGAGGCTTGCCGGAGCTCGCAGGAAGCGGCTTTAAAAACAGACAACCCTCATGTGCGAGGCGTTGTACCGAGCCCGTTGTGACGGCTGCAACAGCATCAAGGATGTGGGAACCGGACATAACGGACGGTTAAGGATTAGGCATGCTAATCGAACAGTTGATGAAAAAGGCCGAGCAGGACCATGATTCGGAACATGACTGGGACGCCTATTATCGATGGCTTTATAGTGAGTTAGCCGGACGCGAGGCGACTGACATGAAGTTCTGGATCTGCAAAAATTGCCTGACGGTCAATGTTTTCTTCCCGCCTGCACGCTACGGCAAGTGCCGTGACTGCAAGCTCATCTACATGGCCTGACGTCGGGCCAATGAGGTCGTACAGCGGCTGCCTAAAGGCAGCCGCTGACGGCTTCAGCCATGATTTTCGTCTTCCCTCTCGCGCGCCTTCTGCCGCGCCTCCCGCTCCAGGCGGCGCCTGCGGCGCCCCCCCAGCATCGTCTCCTCGACGGCGATAGCCACACAACATATTAGAAAGATCAGGCACAGAACGCCGAGTATCTTGAACCAGATCATAGAACCTCCTTTCGTCGACTTCGTGGACTTGGTGCGTCGTGGACGATCGCTGCGGGTGCATCAGGTGGAGAGCTGGTTTCTTCCTTTCTGCTTCGCGCGGTACAGCGCCTTGTCCGCGGCTTTCAACACCTCGGCGGCGCTGCGCACGTCGAGGGCGGAACTTGCCACACCTATGCTGATCGTCACCGATACTGTCTTCCCCCCACTACCCCCACCGGAGCTCTTGCGCTGCGCCACCCCCTGCGACTGCTCTTTCGGCCGCTCCGTGCTCCGCAGACGCAACTGGTACGAGCCGATCGCCTGACGCAGCTCTTCCAGGTGCGGGGTGACTTCCTTCACTTCCTTCCCTGGGAAGAGTATGGTGAACTCCTCCCCGCCGTACCGGTACGGCTTTCCACCCCCCTTTACCGTCAGCAACTTCGCCCCCACCATCCTGAGTACCTGATCCCCCACGTCATGACCGTACGTATCGTTGAAACGCTTGAAATGGTCGACGTCCAGCATCGCCACCGTGTACTTTCGCCCGAGCCCCATGGTGTGCTCGTTCAGCGCCCGTCGCGACGGGAGCCCCGTCAGGTCGTCGCTGAAGGCCATGCTGTGTGAATCCTGCAAAACGGCGACGCTCAGAAGAATCGCTGCTGCGGCGACGAAGAGCGCGGGGGTGTAAGGGGTGCCGATGCGGTCGCAGGCGATGGCTGTGGCGATGAGAGCCCCCAGAAGCGCGGCGTCTATCGGGTATCGCCTCTTCACCGCGCGGATGGAGACGAGAAAGCCTGCGATCAGAAAGGAGAAGAAACCTGACTGCGGCAGCGTGAGGTGACCGAGCCCCGCGAAGATCGGACGCGCCAGGAGATCGGGAATCGCAGCATAGTCCTGACGAAACCTCGCTACCCAAAAAAGCGCCACCACCTGCGCAATCAGAAAGGCGAGGCGCAGTTTCCCTGCATGGGTGAAGATGCCGCGCTCCCGCATGAAACAAAAGAGCGCGAAGTCGAGCGGGATGAGGATACAGACGCCGATATAGAGCGTGCGCGCCCCGTATTGCATGAGATCGGGCTGCAAGGTGTTGCGCCAGAGGAGGTAAAAGAAGGCAAGCACAAGGAGGGAGAAGAAGACGCGGCCGCGCTTGAAGGAAAGACTGAGGGCGAGTCCGGCGGCGATGGCGAGATAGGGGGCCTGGAAGGCAAGTTCCCTCTGTGGAGCGGGAAGAAGCGGAACCCTCTGCAGCGCGGCAAAAGCGAGGCACAACAGGAGACAGGGGAGCACCAGGACGCTCAATCTTTTAACGAGAACATACGGCAAGACTACGGGGTCTCCTGCAATGCCACCCGGGGCTCTGCTACTGACGCGGGATCCCGGACGGGATCCCCATGGGAGTTGCGACAACAATGTTCTTTTCAGAAAAGCGGAGGGCGCGTACGCCCCATCACGTCACGGGGGAGCCGCGCACTTCGCGCTTGCCAGCCCCGGTTCCCTCTGCTATGAAAGGAGCCTGCGTAAGATACCATCATGGCAACCAAGATGGTAGAAAAAATGACTGCGAGCCCCCGGCAGCGGGAGGTTTGCAGCGAGGGAGGGGTGATGATTGTCATCGACCAGCAATTTCTGGACGAGATTACCGAGGAGGCAAAGGGGTCTCCGCGGCTGCGCAAGAACCGCAACCTGCACCACGGCGACGAGGCCCCCTGCCACCGCCTCCTGAACGCGATGGAGCCCGGCTCCTACATCATGCCGCACCGCCACCTGAGCGAGTTTAAGGACGAATCGCTGGTGATCGTGCGCGGGGCGCTCGGGGTCATCAGCTTCGACGAGGCAGGGAACGTCGTCGATGCCGTCCGTCTCGAAGCGGGCGGCAACGGGGTGGCGGTGAACATTCCGCACGGCTCCTTCCATACGGTGGTGAGCTTTGCCAGCGGCTCCGTCTTCTTCGAGTCGAAAGGGGGCCCCTACACCCCCATCGCCGCGGCGGAAAAGGCTCCCTGGGCTCCGGAGGAAGGGTCCCCCGATGCACCCCTTTTCCACCAGCGCCTCCTGGAGTGTTTCTGATCATGCGCCGCCTCGCCACCGCACTCCTCCTGGTCCTCTCCCTCGCGGGGCTCGATGCCCACGGTGCGCCCCCCCCTCGCCCGCTGAGCGGCTGCGCCCTCCTCACCGCACCCCGGACGGCGGAGGAGATAGCCGTGTACGCGGAGCCGGGGGTGCAGCGGGTGGCTCTCCTGCCGCTCGAGCGGATCCCGCGCATCTCCCGCGACGATGCGCAGACGACGCTGGCGGCCCTCACCCGCAAGGGGCGCTGGATAAAGATCGCCTACGACGATGCCGAACGGCAGGGGTGGATCGAGGCGCCGCGCTCGTGGGAGTACCTGCCGTGGAAGGATGCCCTGGCCGGACGAGAGGCCCGCCTCCTCCCGGCGATGAAAAAGGGGGTCTACGCCCTGCGGCCGGCTCCTGTCGACGGGGGCGCCGAAACGGGGCAACTGGCGAAAAACCAGCTGGTCCGCATAGTATCGGTGCAGGACGACTGGGCCCTGGCGGAAAAGCCGTCCGGGTGGTTCAGGTGGCGCGACGCGGAGGGGCGGCTCACCATATCCCTCGACCCGTTCCCGCTCCCATAAAAACGTTGACGACCCCCTCTTTTCATGATATTGGAACCGAATGAAAAGCACCCGGTATACAATCCAACGACATTATCAGCACGCGGCGGCGGCAGCCAGACCTTTACCGAGCCGCCACTGCTGATTCAGAACTAGATAAACACCTGAAGGCCGTGGGGGATTCCCGCGGCCTTTTTTTATTCGCAACGAGGGGAACAAAAGTCTTTCTGGGGGATTGAGATGCGCAACGAGATTGTCGCTCCCGGCGCGGGAGAGTTGACATACGAGATCAGGAACATCGTCACTGTCGCCGAAAAGGTGCAGAGCCTTGGGGTGAAGATCAACTGGGAGAACATCGGCGACCCGATCGTCAAGGGGGAGTCGATCCCTCTGTGGATGAAGGAGATCGTGGCGGCCGAGGCGATGAACGACGAGAGCTACGCCTACTGCCCGACCCGCGGCGTCTTGGAGACCCGCCACTTCGTGTGCGACATCACCAACCGCAGAAACGGCGCCCAGATAACCCCTGACGACGTTATCTTCTTCAACGGCCTCGGCGACGCCATCGCGAAGGTGTACGGAAACCTCCGGGCCGAGAGCCGGGTCCTCATGCCGGCGCCGACCTACACGACCCACTCCCTCGGCGAGGCGATCCACGCCAACGCCATCCCCGTCTGCTACCGCCTGAAACCGGAGGACAACTGGTACCCCGACATGGAGGACCTGGAGTGTCACGTCAAGTACAACCCCCAGATCTCCGGGCTCATGATGATCAACCCGGACAACCCCACCGGGATGGTGTACCCGCCGGAGATCCTCAAAAAGATCGTGGCGATCGCCAAGGCGTACGACCTCTTCATCATCGTGGACGAGGTGTACAGCAACATCGTGTACAACGGCGAGAGGACGGTGCCGATCTCCGACCTCGTCGGCGATGTCCCCGCCATAGCCATGAAGGGGATCTCGAAGGAACTCCCCTGGCCCGGCTCCCGCTGCGGCTGGATCGAGTGCTACAACTCCGACAAGGATCCGCGCTTCAAGAAGTTCATCAACGCGATCCTCTCCTCCAAGATGAACGAGGTCTGCTCCACGACGCTGCCGCAGCGCTGTCTCCCCGCGATCCTGACCCACCCGGGGTACCGCGAGTACCTCGACGAGAGGATCGCCCGCTACGAGCGGATGAGCAACATCACCTACGACTACCTGAAGCAGGTGCCGGGGCTGATCGTCAACAGGACAAACGGCGCCTTCTACATGGCGGTGGGCTTCGAGCCGGGGCTCCTCACCAACCGCCAGTCCCTCCCCATCGAGAACCGCGAGGTGCGGGAGCTGGTGGAGGGGATGGTGAACGTTCCGGGGGTCGCGCCTGACAAGAGATTCGTCTACTACATCCTCGCCCACACCGGGATCTGCACGGTCCCCCTCTCCTCCTTCAACACGGAGATGCTCGGGTTCCGGGTCACCCTCCTGGAGAAGGACGAGCAGGAGTGCCGCAGGATCTACACCATTCTCACCGAAAAGATCGCGGAATACCTCGCGTCATAATGAAAGAACACACAGAGCCCCGCCCCCCAGGCGGGGCTTTTTCTTTGCCGGATTGACTTTTACGGCGCAATTTGCTATCCATGCCGAGTTTCCGCCCCTTCTCATTATGAATAAAGGTAATAAGGTTTCATTATGACGGCATCTCCTACCCACCCCGCACAGGGCGCGCCGGCCGCCGCAGCGCCGGAACTCGCCCAGGGTGAGGAGATGAGCCAGGAGGTGTTCCGCTCCATCGGTGCCGTGCTGAAGGAGCATGACGGCTTCACCCTGGAATGCTACAAGGACAAGTGCGCGAAGAGGCGAATCGGGATCAGGATACGCGCCACCGGGTCCGCGTCCCCGGAGGACTATTGCGAGCTCCTCGCCAGGGACGGCGTGGAGCGCGACGAACTGCTGCGGGTCCTCACCATTCACGTCTCCCACTTTTTCAGAAACCCCTCCACCTTTGCGAAGCTGAGCCGAGAAATACTCCCCCCCCTCCTGAAGGGGCGCGGGGACGGCGAGGAGGTGCACCTCTGGAGCGTGGGGTGCGCCGCCGGGGAGGAGCCGTACACTCTCGCGCTGATCATGAAGGAGCGCTTCCCCTCCCAGCTCGCCCGCCTGAAGCTCTCCATCACCGGAACCGATGTCGATGCCGCAACGCTCAAGGCCGCAGCAGGTGCGCGCTACGGGACGGAGCGCCTGGAGGAGGTGGAGAGGCGGCTCCTGGAGCGCTGGTTCACCCCCGCCGCGGGGAAGTATGAGCTCGCCGACGAGATCCGGAAGATGGTAGCCTTTAGAAAGGGCGACCTGAACGACCCGGGAAGCTACCTGAAAAGCGACCTCATACTGTGCAGGAACGTCCTCATCTATTTCGAGCGTGCGCGCCAGGAAGAGATACTTTTGCGCTTTGCCGACGCACTCTCCCCCGGAGGGGTGCTGGTGCTCGGAAAGTCGGAAACGCTGGTGGGGCAGGCGCGGCGCCGCTTCGCCACCGTATGCCCGGTGGAGCGCATCTACCGCGTCGTGTGATCCCCCGGCGCCCCCTCGTGCGCGTGGCACGGCAGGGAACGCCCCCTACAGGAGCAAGGCATGTACATCCAGATCGGGTATAAGTTCATCCTCGGCTTTCTCACCGTCGTCGCCGCCGTAGCGTTTGTTCCCGCCTGGGTGCAACGCCTCGGCTACCCCCCCGAGATCACCAGCATCCTCTCCTACGTGGTGGCGCTCACACTGGGGCTCATCATGGGCTCCATCTTCACCAAGAGCTTCACGCGGAACATCTCGCTGCTGCGCGCCTCCACGGAAGCCATCAGCCAGGGTGACCTCACCAACGAGGTCGCCGTCTCCGGATCGCGCTTCCCCGACGAGACAAACGACATGGCCGCCTCGGTGAACCGGATGCTGGAGAGCCTGAGAGGGCTGGTGCGCCAGATCCGCGAGACCTCCGAGCAGGTGTCCCGCTCCTCCCGCACCCTCTCCTCCTCCGCACTGGAGGTGAACGGCTCGAGCGAGGAGATCGCCCAGGCGGTGGAGCAGATCTCCCGCGGCGCGGAGAGCCAGGCGGAGATGGTATCGAAGACCTCCAAGGTCATCCACGACATGGCGATCTCGGTGGACCTCGTCGCCCGCCGTGCGAAGGAGACCGCGAAGGCGGCCCGCGAGACGAGCGCCACCGCCCAGCGCGGCGGCGAGCTCGCCAGCGATTCGCTGGAGCGGATGAAGAGCTTCTTTGACAGCGTCGAGCTCATCAGCATGCAGTTCATGGATCTGAACGCGAAGCTGCAGCAGGTCGGAAAGATCGCGGACTTCATCGTGGACATCGCCCGGCAGACGAACCTCCTCGCGCTGAACGCCTCCATCGAGGCGGCTCGCGCCGGCGAGAACGGCAGGGGATTCGGGGTCGTCGCGGAAGAGGTCAGAAAGCTCGCAGACGGCAGCGCGAAATCCGCCACGGACATCGTGGAGCTCATCGACGTCGTGAAGGTGGAGAGCCAGAGGCTGCAGGAGACGATCAACGAGAGCTCCCGCAACGTGAGGGCCGGAAAGCGCAACCTCGACACCACCGCCGCCTCATTCCAGGAGATACTGGGGGTGGTCACCGAGACGGAGAGGAAGGCAAACAGCATCGCCGACCTCTCCCAGATGCAGACCGACGGCGCGACCCGCATGGTGAGCATGGTGGACGAGATCGCGCGGGTGGCGGAGGACAACGCGGCCGCGACCGAGGAAGTCTCTGCCTCCACGGAGCAGCAGTCCGCAGCGATGCACGAGATGGTGTACGCCACAAAGGAGCTCTCGCAGCTCGCAGACGAGCTCCTGCAGTCGGTGGAGAAGTTCCGCATCGGCACCGACGGGACCGCCTGATGCCCCGGCGCTTCCTCACCTTCCATGCGGGCGGCGAGCGCTACGCCCTGGAGCTTTCCGACGTGGCGGAGGTGACGGAGCCGCGGCAGACCTTCCCGCTCCCGGTGGCGCCGGAGTACTTCGCCGGGATCTTCAATTCCCACGGGACCCTCACCGCGGTCGTCGATCTTTCCCGCTACCTCGGGCGCGGCGGCCGTGCCGCGGAGGGGAAGTTTCTCCTGCTGGACAAAAGGCTCGCAAGCCTGGCGCTCTGGGTGGACGAGGTGGGGGCGATCGTGAGGGAGGACCCCTCCCTGTCACGGGAACCCGCCGAAGACCCTCTCCTGGAGGCGCTCCTTCAGACAGAGGACGGGGCGGTGAAGCTCATCCGGATCGAGGCTCTGCTGGCCCTCCTGGAGGAGGGGGTGGCGGCGGCCGCGCCGGAGCAGAACCACAACCACAACAGTTGAACGAATACCGGGAGGTAGCGGTGGCTGCCAAGGTCATGATAGTCGACGATTCACTCTTTATGAGGAAGATGCTGCGGGACATCGTGGAGAACGCGGGGTACCAGGTCGTAGCCGAAGCCGCCGACGGCGCCGAGGCTGTGGCCAAATTCTCCGAGATCCGCCCCGACCTCACCACCCTCGACATCGTCATGCCGAACAAGACGGGGATAGAGGCGCTGCGGGAGATCATGGCGCTCGACCCCGCCGCGAAGGTGGTGATGGTCTCATCCCTCGGGCAGGAGAGCCAGATCGCCGAGGCGAAGGCGGTCGGGGCAAAGTCCTTCGTGGTAAAGCCGTTCAGTGCCGAGGCGGTCGCCCGGGTCATCAGGGACGCCGCCGAGGGGTAACCAGCCATGGACATGTCGCAGTACCGCACCCTCTTCATCACCGAGTCGCGCGAATACGTGAAGTCGATCGGTGAGATGGTGGTCGCCCTGGAAGAGGCGCCGCAGGACCGGGGGAAGATCGACGCCCTCTTCCGCGCCGCCCATTCCCTGAAAGGTATGGCCGCCTCCATGGACTACGCCCCGGTCGTTATGGTGGCGCACGCCATGGAGAACCTGATGGTGCGCGTCAGGGACGAGGGGCTGCCGTTCGACGCCGGGGTGGGGGACCTCCTCCTGGAGGGCGCCGACCTCATGGGGGGGATGCTGCGCGACCTGGAAAAGGACAGCGAGATGCGCCCCGCCGGCGACCTCCCCCAGAGGCTCGCCGACTATACCGGCGGACCCGCTGCCCCCCCCCCCGCGCCGCAGGCGAAGGAAGAGCCCCCCCCCGAGGGCGCGGCGGAGCTCAGCACCGTGCGGGTGAGCACGGAGCTTCTGGACCGGCTCATCAACCTCACCGGCGAGCTCATCGCCAACAAGCACCGCCTCCTCACCGTGAGCGAGGAAGTCGCCTCCCCCCCCCTCTCCGAGGCGATCGGGGAGACCTCAAAGCTCCTGAGACGCCTGCACGACGACGTCATGCAGGTGCGGCTCATCCCCTTTGACGCCATCTGCGAGCGCTTCCAGCGCGCCATGCGCGACATCGCCAAGAAAAGCGGCAAGGAGGTCCACTTCGAACTGAGGGGGCGGGACATCTCCCTCGATCGCGGCATCCTGGAGCAGCTCATCGACCCCCTGAACCACCTCCTCAGAAACGCGGTGGACCACGGGGTGGAGGGGAAAGAGGAGCGTCTCGCCGCGGGGAAGGCGGCACGCGGCGTCGTGACACTCTCGGTGCAGCGCGACCGGGAGCGGGTGGTGATAACGGTGAGCGACGACGGCCGCGGCATCGACCCGGAGGCGTTGACCGCCAGCGCGCTGAAGAAGGGGCTCATCACGGCCGAAGAGGCGCAGCACCTCTCACCGCGCCAGGCGCTCATGCTCTCTGTGATACCGGGATTCTCCACCGCGAAGCAGGTGACGGAACTTTCCGGGCGCGGCGTGGGGATGGACGTGGTGAACGCCTCCATCCAGAGGCTCGGCGGCACCCTCTCCATCGAATCGGAGCCGGGTGCCGGGTCGAAGATGACCCTCCTTTTGCCGATGACCATCGCCACCATCCACGCGCTGGTGGTGACGTGCGGCGAGATGAAAGTGGCGATACCGGTGAACACCGTGCAGCGCACGGTGGAGCTGCACCGGGATGAGATCGAGACGATCGGGAAGCGCCAGGTTTTCTACCTCGGGGAGGAGCCGGTCCCCCTCCTCAGCCTGAACCGCTCGCTGGGGCTTCCGCTCGGACGCTTCCCGGACGGGATCGTCCCCCTTTTCGTGAGCGAGGCGAAGGGGCGGCGGGTGGGGCTCGTGGTGGACAGGCTCCTTGGGCAGGCCGAACTCTTCCTGAAGCCGCTGGGGAGGCCCCTCTCCAGGCTGAAAGGGGTGGCCGGCGGGGCCACGCTCGGTGACGGCGAAGTCATCACCGTACTCGACGTGGCGGATCTGTTGTAGATCGGGATACTGAAGGAGTGCCGCGGACGTGAAAAGACCAGAGAAACCTTCACCGCTGGAACTCGATGCACTGGCTGAAACCGGTAACATCGGGATGGGGCACGCCGCGGTCGCGCTTTCCTCCATGATGAAGATGGAGGTCGTGCTCGAGGTCCCGAACCTCCGGATACTCGACCCGCGACTCATCGCCCCTCCCGTCGTGCCGGAGCAGGCGGTGGGGCTCTCCATGGAGATCTTCGGCGGGGTATGCGGATCCCTCCTCATTCTCCTGCCGCACCGTTACGCCCTCCAGATCCTCGGGAAGGGAGGGGGCGCCGCATCTTTCGTCGATGCGGATGTCGTCCCCCTCGTCGAGGGGGGCAGAGAGGTCGCGGCGGCCTACCTCCATGCGGTGGGGATGCTCCTCAATCTCCCCCTCTCCCCTTCGGAGCCCGTCTTCGAGTGCGCCGCAGCCGATGCCATCGCCGAGGCAGCGCTCGCGCGCGCCCTCGCCATAGATCCCCCCCTCATCATCCAGACAGTCTTCACCGTTCCCGACCTCCCGGGGGAAGGGAGGATACTCCTCATCCCCGGCGCCGCTGGGGTGGAGGCGATTCTCGGGGCGCTGGGGACGCGTTGAAAAGGGGTTGCGCCCTTTACTGAGTTATGGCAGAATCACCGGTCAGAATCGTGCGGTGTCAGTGCCGGGCACCCGGACCGACCGCCCTTTCCGACAGAATCAAGCAGTGCTTTACGAGGAGGCGACAGGGACCATGTCGCCTTTACACATTTTAAGGGGAGCCTATGAGACGCTACGCTGTTTTGGCCCTGGCCCTGATCATCAACGCCCTCGCCGCAGCCACCTCCTTCGGGGCCGATCTGTCCCAGGTGGTGCGGGCACTCGAACAGGGGTACGGCAGCCTCAACGACCTTCAGGCCGACTTCAGCCAGAGAAGCACCCTCGCCACCATGAAGCGCGAGGAGAAGGGGGGGGGCGAGGTATTCATCAAGATGGCCCGCTCCGGCGCCATGTTCCGCTTCAACTACACGAAGCCGAAACAGCAGATCGTCTCCAACGGGAAGACGGTATGGTACTATCTCCCCGAAAACAAGCAGGTCATGGTGATGGAGGTCTCTCACCTCTTCGAGGGGGGGAACTCGGTGGCGCTCAACTACCTCACCGGGATGGGGCACATCTCCCGCGACTTCACCGCAGCCTTCGCCTCGCAGCCCCGCGACAAGAACGGGAACTACGTCCTCGATCTCACGCCGAAGAAACCGACACCGGCCATGACGAAGCTTCAGCTCACCGTGCAGGGGGAGGCGGTCGACCGCTTCGTGGCGGAAGGACGCGCCGGCGTCCCCTTCCCGATCGTCTCCAGCGTGGTGTACGACCAGATGGGGAACACCACCAGGATCGAGTTCAGCAAGGTGAAGACGAACCGCGGCGTCTCCTCGGAGAAGTTCACCTTCAAGATCCCGGCAGGGGTGGAAGTGGTGAAGAGATAGCATCCGCTCCGCGCGCGAGTCAGATTCCATAACAGGTTGAGGTTCCCGTTAAGGCGACAGTCTTAACCTCAACCTCAATTCTTTTTTTCAGGAGGTATCATGCCGTCATTCGACATCGTTTCAAAGGTGGACATGCAGGAAGTCGACAACGCCGTCAACCAGACGATCAAGGAGATCGCGCAGCGCTACGACTTCAAGGGGAGCAAGTCGGAGGTCACCATGGAGAAGGAGAGCATCAAGGTGCTGGCCGACGACGACTTCAAGCTGAAGGCGATCATTGAAATCCTGCAGTCGAAGTTCATAAAGCGGGGGATCTCCCCGAAGGCGCTGCAGATGGGGAAAGCGGAGGACGCCTCCGGCTCCATGGTGCGCCAGATCATCACGGTGCAGCAGGGGATCTCCAAGGAAAAGGCGAAGGAGATCGGCGCCGTCATAAAAGAGACGAAGCTGAAGGTGCAAAGCCAGATCCAGGACGACCAGGTGCGCGTCACCGGAAAGAACATAGACGACCTCCAGGACGTCATAAAGACCCTGAAGGGGAAGGACCTCGACATCGAGTTGCAGTTCGTCAACTTCAGGCAGTAAACCGTGCAACACCGGGCGGCCGACGGGCACGCCCGCCAGAAGGGGAATTATTTGAGCGAAAATATCATTCAGAAAGTGAGCTTGGTAAGCCTCGGCTGCCCGAAGAACCTGGTGGACGCCGAGATCATGCTGGGCAGCCTCACCCAGGTCGGCTACCAGGTCACCACCGACGAGAAAGAGGCGGACGTCATCATCGTCAACACCTGCTCCTTCATAAAGGAAGCGAAGCAGGAGAGCGTAGACACCATCCTCGATCTCGCCGACCGCAAGCACGACGCTCGCTGCCAGCTCCTCATCGTCAGCGGGTGCCTCCCGCAGCGCTACCAGACGGAGCTCGCGAAGGAGCTGCCGGAGGTGGACATCTTCATCGGCACCGGCGACTACCCGCGCATCGCCGAGATCATCGCCGAGCACCGCTCCACCGGCGAGCAGCTGTGCTACACCGGGAACCCGGAGTTCATCTACGACGACCAGCTGCCGCGCCTCCCCTCCTCCCCGTACTACACCGCGTACCTGAAGATCGCGGAAGGGTGCTCCAACCGCTGCGCCTACTGCATCATCCCGACCCTGCGCGGCGGCTTCCGCTCCCGCCCCATCGAGAGCCTGCTGGCCGAGGCACGCCAGCTTGTGGCGGGCGGGGTGAAGGAGCTGAACCTCATCGCCCAGGACATCACCGCCTACGGCAAGGACCTCCCGGAGGCCCCGACGCTGGAGGAGCTCATCAAGGAGCTTGCGGCGATGGAGGAAATCCGCTGGATCAGGCTACTGTACGCCTATCCGGACGGGGTCACCGACTCCCTCATCGAGCTCATCAAGAACGAGCCGAAGGTGTGCAAGTACATCGACCTGCCGATCCAGCACATCAGCGACCCGGTCCTGAAGAGGATGGGTCGCAGAAGCGGGGAGGGGGAGATCCGCGAGCTCATCGCGAAGTTAAGGAGGGAGATCCCCGATCTGGCCATCCGCACCTCCCTCATCGTCGGCTTCCCCGGGGAAACGGTGGAGGACTTCAAGAAGCTCCTCAACTTCGTTGAGGAGACCCGCTTTGACCGGCTGGGGGTCTTCTGCTACTCGCGCGAGGAGGGAACCCCCGCCGCCGAGATGCCGGACCAGATATCGGAGCGGGTGAAAAGGGAGCGTCACAAGAAATTGATGCGCACACAGGCGCGTCTTTCCTTTAAGAGGAACAGAGAACTGGTAAACTCCATCGAAGAGGTTCTTGTCGAGGGGTACAGCGAAGAGACAGAGCTCCTGCTCAAAGGGCGCTCTTCCCGACAGGCTCCTGACATAGACGGACAGGTGTATATCACCGCCGGAAACGCCAACATCGGAGACCTTGTAAAGCTGAAAGTTACTGATTCCTCTGACTACGATCTCATCGGCGAGATCATTACATGAACCTTGACATGCCCCCCAATTGCTGTATTATTGCGTCGCTTTAAGGGGTGACATGCCCCCGATTCCTGTATCAGAGCGTCGCTGTATGGGGACAGTCAAAAACGGAGTGGATTTTACATGACAGAAAAACCGGAAGAATTGAAATCAATGCTCCTGAAGATGAAAGAAGAGACTCTTCAGGAGATCAACAAAGCGTTGAAGTCCGGCTCGGACCTCCCCGTGAACGAGCCGAGCGGCGACATCTACGACCAGGCCTCGAGCGAGCGGGACAGGGAGCTCGGGCTCCTTCTGGGGGACCGGGAGCGTGAGAAGCTGAGAAACATAGATGAAGCGCTGCTTCGTCTCGAAGAAGGGGAATACGGCATCTGCGAGGAGTGCGAGGAAGAGATCCCGATGGGTCGGCTGAAGATCGTCCCCTTTGCGCGTCACTGCGTGAAGTGCAAGGCCGATCTGGAGAAGCAGCAGGCCCAGACGCGACGCTTCGAAGAGGACCGCGCCTACCGGGAGATTGCGCTGGGAGAAGAAGAGGAAGCGTAGTCACCGAAAGGTCAGATACGAAAAAAGGGACGGCAGATATGCCGTCCCTTTTTTGTTGCTCTCCCTCACGTCCTAGTGACTGAGGAAGGAGGCGATGTCTATAAGCCTGCGGTACTCCTCCACTCCGATGGAGGAATGCCAGTGCCCGGTGATCCTGCCGATCAGCGTCCCCCCCACAAAGAGTGCCACCACCATCACCGCGAAAGCCCTTCCACCTATCACACTTTTCCCGCCACAGCCTCGCAGTTGCAGCGCTTCGGGGACCGGGCAGCTGCTTACGCAGCGGAGGCAGCCGATACACTCCTCCGAGTGCACCCTCCCCTTGTGCATGACGTCGATGGCCGACGGACACGCTTTCGTGCACGCACCGCAGGAAACGCAGGAAGAGGCGCTCCGCTCGACCTTCACCGGAGAAAGGTAAGACACGAGGCCGAGGAGGGCGCCGTAGGGGCAGACATAGCGGCAGAAAGGGTTCTTGAGGAAGAAGGAGAGCCCGACGAGCACCAGGACCACCACGAGGCCGGTTCCCGAGAGGTTCAGGAAGAAGTCGAGCATCTTCACGTCGGCAATCTTGTTGTAGTCGGAGGCAATGAATGCGGCGACCTGCTCTCCCGGCATGCCGAGCACGACGATGTACAGGAAGAAGACGAGCAGCAGGTACTTGAGCCCCCGGAGCACGATGTCGAGCCAGCGGGGGGGTGTGAAGGTCCGGCCGAGCCCGCGCTCGCCGCACTTCCAGGAGTACTCGCCGAGAGTCGCCACCGGGCAGATCCAGGAGCAGAACGATCTCTTGAGCAGGAGCGATACCGCCACGATGGAGAGGAAGATCACCATGGCCGCGGGGTGGATGCTGTTGATCTCGCCGCTGGCAAGCCACCCCTTCAGGCTCACAAGGCCCGAGATCGGAAGGAACGCCTCCACTCCGTCGGGACGCGCCACGAGCGGTGTCGCGCCGCCGGAGCGGAAGTGGAGGACGAAGCGGTAAAACTGCGCCCCCAGGTAGAGGGAGAAAAAGAGAAACCCCGCCTGCACCGCCAGGCGCAGCCGCTGCACGTTCTTTTGCGTCATGGAAAACTCCTCTAAGACCTGCCAGACCGGTCGGACCGGTCCGACTGCACTAGCACGCGACATTTTCTGTCGCCCTTCCGTGCTACCCTCCAATCATCAACAATGGAGGGAACGCCCATGGAACCGATGGTCTTTTGTGCAGTAGGAATAGTGCTCTACTGCGGTTATCTCACCGTAAAGGACATCATCAGCGACTTGCGTCAGGAAGGGATCCTCGCGAGCCCCTTGTCGAGCAGGTGGCGCGGGTGGACGTTGGAGAGCGCCTTCAGGAGGCTCTTTTTGATCTGCGGATTCTCCCGCTCCAGCGTCGCCAGCAACTCCTTCATCCGCTTCCGTTGCAAATCGGCACTCCCGCACACGGGGCAGCGGCAGCACACCACCGGGAAGCGGTTGTTGCGGGAAAACGGGATGATATCGCTTTCCGGGACGTAGACGAGGGGGCGGATGACGGTGGTGACGCCGTTGTCGGCGAGCATGCTCGGGGACATCGCCTTTAGCGAACCGACGAAGAACTGGTTCAGGAGAAGGGTCTCGATGAAATCGTCCATGTGGTGCCCGAGCGCCAGCTTGTTGCAGCCGTACTGCTGCGCCAGGCCGTACAGGGCGCCGCGCTTCAGGCGGGCACAGATGGAACAGTAGGAAGAGTTGGGGCGGCGTTTTTCGGAGATGATCCCGTAGTGGTCGGTCTTCTCCATGTGGTAGGTGAAGCCTTCCTCCTGCAGGTGCTTTTCGATCAGATCCGCACGGAAGCCGGGGTAGCCGGAGTCGATGTTGATCGCCACCAGCTCGTAGCGCACCGGCGCGCGCCGCCTGAGTACGTCCAGCATGTGCAGAAGGGTGTAGGAGTCCTTTCCCCCGGAGATCCCGACCGCGATCCGGTCCCCTTCGCTGATAAGGTCATAGTCCGCAATGGCGGAGCCGATGCGGTTCTTGATGCGCGTGTACAGCCGATCCTCGATAAGTGCCAACTGGAAAAACCCCCTTCTCGAGGACCGGCTGCTAGCCTTCCTCGTACCTTATACGCCGGCGGGCGCCGGCTGAGCGGAACCGAGAATCTCGGCGCGGAATGCCTCGATACCCATTTCCTCTACGATCCTCCCCAGGCGTTCCTTCCTGGAGGACTTCTTGTAGAACTCGATGATGCGGGAGATGATGTCGAGCACCTCTTCCTGGGTCGGCACGTCGTCCACCAGCAGGTCGGCGAGGCGCGGACGGCTCCCGGCGTTTCCACCCACGAGGATGCGCCACCCTTTGGCGGTCCCCATGACCCCGATGTCCTTTACCGCAGGCTCCGCGCAGGAGAGGATGCATCCGGAGACCCCCATCTTCATCTTGTTCGGCAGTTCCATGCCGTGGTAGATCTCGTCGATCTTGAGCCCGAGCGTGACCGAATCCTGGATGCCCCGCTTGCAGAAGGTGGTCCCCGGGCAGATCTTCACAGAACGCACACAGAGGCCGATCGCCGCCCCCGGCTGCTGCGCGAGGTCGGCCCAGACCGCATCGAGTTCCTCTTCCTTTATGCCGACCAGTGCAATCCGCTGCGCCGAGGTCAGCTTCAGGGCCTGCACCTGGTACTTGTCCGCCACGTCACAGATCTTTCTCAGCGTTGCAGTGTCCACCAGCCCGCCCGGAATGTGCGGCGCGATGGCGTACGTCTCCTTGTCCCGCTGGAGTATCGCCCCTTTTGCCAGGATGTCCTTTTTCATTGTGCCTCCCCCTCCTTTTTAGAAACATGATGTGAGTCAAAAGCGCCGGAATTGCGGCAGGATCTTCGGTTAATGAACCCGGCTGCAAGTCATAGCATGGAACTCTCTGGAGCGCGATTATGTATACGCCCGGCGGCCTTCGCGTCTGCCTCTCTCTCCCTGATGAAGCGGACTAGCTCCGCCACGACGTCGCACTTCCCGAAGGGGGCTATGAGGTAGAAGCCGCCGACGTGCTGCAGCGCCTCTTCGATGAGCTCCTTCGCGATCGCCAGCCCCTCGCGGACCCCCTTGTCACCGGTGAGCCCCGCCATCCTGCGCCTTATTTCCTCCGGGATGGTGATACCGGGGACCTCGTTGTGCAGGAATTCCGCGTTTCTGCCGCTCACCAGGGGGAGTACCCCGGGGAGGATCGGGACGGAGAGATGGGAGGTGCGGTCGAGCATCTCGTACAGCCGCGAGATCTGGTAGATCGGCTGCGTCTGGGCGAAGACCGCCCCGTTTGCCACCTTCTTCTCCAGCCTCTGCACCTGCACTTCCATCTTCTGCACGTTCGGGTTGAAGGCGGCACCGATGGTGAAGCCGGTCCCCTTCCCGATCGGGTTCCCCAGCGCGTTGACGCCGTGGTTCAGGTCGCTCAGGAGCTTTATGAGGGTAAAGGAGTTGAGGTCGAAGACCGACGAGGCGCCGGCATCCTCGCCGAGCGTCGCAGGGTCCCCCGTCACCGCGAGGATCGAGCTGATCCCCAGAAGGCTCGCCCCCATGAGGTCGGACTGCAGGCCGAGGAGGTTCCTGTCGCGGCACGTCACGTGCGCTATCGTCTCGATCCCCACCTCGCGCCGCACCAGCGCCGCCAGGGCGAGATTGCCCATGCGCACCCTCGCCAGCGGGTTCTCCGCCAGGTTGATGGCATCGGCGCCGGCCTCCTTCAGCGTCCTGCTCCCCTCCAGAATCTTCGTGCAATCGAGCCCCTTCGGGGGATCGAGCTCCACCGTCACGACGGCACGGCTCCCCCACCCGGAGAGGAATCCCTCTCCCCCTCCACGCTCGCGGCGCGCGTCGGCGCTCGGGAAGGTGACGGTGGCAACCCGCCGCTCCCCCGGCGCGAGCCCCGCCACCCGGGCCGCGATCGCCCGCACGTGGGCCGGCGTGGTGCCGCAGCAGCCGCCGACGAGGGCAGCCCCCGCCTCGACCATCTCGGCCGCCATACCTGAGAGGTATTCGGGGGTGGCGCGGTAGATGTAGCGCCCCTCGAAATATTCGGGGAAGCCGCTGTTGGGGTAGGCAGCGAGCGGGACCTCGGTCACCGCCGCGATCCTCTTCAGCGTCTTCAAAAGCTCAAGGGGACCCGCTCCGCAGTTCGCCCCCACGACATCGGCACCGGCGCGCACCACGCGAAGCGCCGCCTCCTCCGCCTCGATCCCACCCGCCAGTCGCGCCCCCTCGCCAAAGGCCAGGTTGCACACCACCGGAAGCCCCGTCTCCTTCGCCCCCTCGAGGGCCCACTCCAGCTCCTCCAGATCGTTGAAGGTCTCCAGGATAAAGAGGTCGACCCCGCCGTCGGCGAGCGCCGCCGCCTGCTCGCGGAAGGCCGCGAGCGCCTCCTCAACGCTGAGGTCCGCCTTGCCGCGCCCGAGGGGTCCGATGGAGCCTGCGACAAAGACGTCGCGCCCCGCGGTCGCCCGTCGCGCGATTATCGCCCCCTGGCGGTTTATCTCGGCCACCTTCGAGGCAAGACCGATGGCGGAGAGCTTCGCCAGGTTCGCGCCGAAGGTGTTCGTCTCGATGACCTGCGCGCCGGCATCCAGGTACTCGCGGTGCAACTCCTCCACGAGGCTCGAGCGCACCAGGTTCAGGTGCTCGAAATTCGCCTCCAGCGCCACCCCCTTGGCGTAGAGCATGGTCCCCACCGCACCGTCGCCGACGAGGACGGTATGGCGTACCCTGTCCAGAAACGACTTCATCAGCGTCCCCCCAGGACTTTCAGAAGATGCGGAACGAGCTGCTTCTTGCGCGACATGACCCCCTTCATCTCGAAGACCCGCGGCTCTGGCTGCGGGTACCCCATGAGGCGCAGGAGCCCCTGCCCCCCGTCCATGAGGAACATGGTGCTCTCGCTGGAGATGTCAGTCACCATGAGCCCCGCCATGTCGAGGCTCTCCCGCTCGCGCAGGTCGGCGAGTGCGGAGGAGAGCTCCTCCTTCATGGCGCGGAACTCGTCGAGGCCGAAGACCTCCACCTGCCCCACCCCGAAGCGGGTGTCACCCTCCTCGAAGAGCTTGAAATCGGAGGAGACGATGCGGTCTGCGCTCCCGTACTGGGAAAGGGCCGCGGAGGCCGCGAAGATGTCGGCGCCGAAGGCGCTGTGGTCGAGGCAGGCAAGGCCGGAGAGCCACTGCACCGCCAGGCGGTCGCGGTCCGTCGTCGTCGGGGACTTGAGGATGACGGTGTCGGAGAGAATTCCGGCCAGGAGAAGTGCTGCGCTGTTCCCGCCGGGGGTGAGCCCGGCCGCGCGGAAAAGGTTCGCCACCAGGGTGCAGGTGCTCCCCACCGGCGCAGTCGTGAAGGGGATCGGCTGCGGGGTGCCCGCATTCCCCAGCTTGTGGTGATCTATCACCTCGAGGATCTCCACGTCCTCTGCGCCCGGCACTGCCTGCCCGAGCTCGTTGTGATCCACGAGGATGAGGGCGTAGGGGAGAGGGGCCAGAAGGGACGACTTCGTGGCCACCCCCGCGAGGGTGCCGTCCGTTTCGAGTGCGAGGACCGCACTCGCATAGAGGAGCTTCTCCTTCAGGCGCCCCAGCGGCTCGCCGACCCCGATCGACTCGAAGGAGGGCTCGGCGAGGAGCCCCACCGGAGTGGCGAGACGCGCCGCGGAAACCGCCGCCGCGGTGTCGAGCTTTGTGGAGATGACGACGACCCCCCTCTCGGCGGCGAGTGCAATGACGTCGGCGTCCACCGGGAGCCCGCCCGTCACCACCAGGAGGCGCACCCCGCGCTCGATCGCCGCAATCTGGATGGAGCGGCGGTCTCCGGTCACCACGATGAGCTTCGAGGCGGTGAACCCTTCGATGCGGGAGGCAAAGGAGCCCTCCGCCATCGCCCCGATGAAGAGGTAGAGGGTCTCCGTCACCTCGTTCGGCTCACCGCACAGGAAGGTGCCGCCGAGGCACTGGGCGAGGGAATAGAGGGAGGCGGTAACAAGCCGCAGGTTGTCGTGCCCCGTCAGGAGAACGAGCTCGGAGAGCTTCAGGAGGGAAACCACCCCCATCGGCCGCCTCTCCTCGTCGAGGACCGGCAGGACGCGGATGCCGTTCTTGTGGAAGAGCTGCAGCGCCTTTACCAGCGGCTCGCTCGCCGCCACCGTGACCGGCGTCCTCGTCACCACATCCCGCACTTTCGGGTGCACGTCGGGAAGATAGAGGGGAGCAGGGAGCCCGAGACGCTTCAGGATGTAGGAGGTCTGCGGGTTCGGCGCTCCCGCCATCGCTGCGATAACCTGCTCTTCCCCCTGCATCCGCTTCAGTTCGGCGTAGGCGATGGCGGAAGCGACGGAGTCGGTATCGGGGTTTCTGTGGCCGATCACATAGATCTGTTTTTTCATGACATCCTGCATTATTTTTGTCGTCTTTTTACCGACGCCCGTATAAAATGCCGGTTTGGCAAAAAGAAAAGGAGAAGAACTGCATGCATGCTGTGGTTGATTGGCTGTTACAGACGATACTGACCTGGGGGTACACCGGGATTTTTCTCCTGATGGCCATGGAAAGCTCCATCATCCCCATTCCGAGCGAACTGGTCATGCCCCCGGCGGGGTACTGGGCGGCCCAAGGGGAAATGAACCTCGTGATGGCCATCATCTGCGGCACCGCTGGAAGCCTGGTCGGCGCCTATGCAAACTACTTCGCCGCGCAATACCTGGGGCGCCCCCTTCTGCTGAAGTACGGCAAGTACGTCTTCATCACCGAGGAGAAGTTCGCGAAGGTGGAGGAGTTCTTCCAGCGCCACGGCGAGATTTCCACCTTCATCGGGCGGCTCCTGCCGGTGGTGCGCCACCTCATCTCCCTCCCCGCGGGGCTTGCGCGGATGAACCACCTGAAGTTCTGCCTCTATACGGTCCTCGGCGCCGGGATCTGGGTCACGGTCCTTACCGTCATCGGCTACGTCATCGGCGAGAACCAGGAGCTCATCATGCGCTACTCCCACCATGCCCTCGCGGTGGTGGTGGTTCTGAGCGCCCTTCTGATCGTTGCCTATGTGAAGCTGCAGAAAAGAAAAAACCGGAGCTAGCTGCAACCGCCTTCCGGTTTTGTCACTACCGGCTCTCCCACGCCTCACCCTCTCCCCCTCCCTCTGAAAGGAGGGGAAAGCGCTGACAAGGTGCCCGGCACCGACCCCTTTCGAAATATGCGCCCCCTCGCAGGAGGGGGCGCGGGCCTTTCCTTACTTCGGTACTTTCTCCCAGTCTTCCAGGAACTTCTTGATGCCGGCGTCCGTCAGCGGGTGCTTGGCAAGCTGCAGCATGACGCTGTAGGGGATGGTTGCGACGTCGGCGCCGATCATTGCCGAATCGAGCACGTGGATCGGATTGCGCACGCTCGCCACGATGATCTCCGCGGTCATGTTGTAGTTGTCGAAGATCTGCCTGATCTCGCCGATGATCCCCATGCCGTCCTGGGAGATGTCGTCGAGGCGGCCGACGAAGGGGGAGACGTAGGTAGCACCCGCCTTCGCGGCGAGAAGCGCCTGCATCGGGGTGAAGATCAGGGTCACGTTCGTCTTGATCCCGCGGGAGGTCAAGGTCTTGCAGGCCTTGAGCCCTTCCGGCGTCATCGGGAGCTTGATCACGATGTTCTTGTGAATCTTTACCAGTTCCTCTGCCTCGGCGACCATGCCGTCATGGTTCAGCGAGATGACCTCCGCCGAAATGGGGCCGTCGACGATCTCGGTGATCTCCTTGATGACGTCTTCAAAGCGCCTGCCGGATTTGGCAATCAGCGACGGGTTGGTGGTGACTCCGTCCACGAGCCCGAGCTCGTTTGCTTCACGGATCTCCCGCACGTCGGCTGTATCGATAAAAAACTTCATCCCTTCCCTCCACTTTGGTTTGGTGTTGCTTTCTGTTCTATCTCTTCCCGAAACCGCTCCAGGCACGACCTGGAGCAGAAGTAATGCCTTTTGCCGTCGAGGATCCCGACGACCGCGTCCGACTCGGCAACGAAAGTGCCGCATACCGGATCGCGGTGCGTCTCAGCCGCGGCGACGCGCCCCTTTTCCGCCCTGACCTCCTTGCGCCCCCGCAACATGCGCAGGACCAGGTAGCCGAGCAAAATCCAGATCAGTATGCGCACGTCGTCCTCCTAGAGCGCCTCAACCCGCTCGCTCCCTTTCAGTGCGGCGAGGAGTTCGGCGACGGTCTTACCCAGGACCGGGTGCATCAGGTCGGGGGCGATGTCGGCGAGCGGTTGCAGCGCGAAGCGCCGCTCGAAGAGGCGGGGATGCGGGATGGTGAGCTCCGCGGAATCGACGACCCAGTCTCCGAAGATGAGGATGTCCAGGTCGAGGGTTCGCGGGCCCCAGTGGACCGTCGGCTCGCGCCGGAAGACCTCGGTTTCGATCCTCTTCAGGTGAGCCAGAAGCTCGAAGGGGTCAAGAGCTGTGGCAACCCGCGCCGCCGCGTTGTAGAAATTCTCCTGCGCCACCGGGCCGACCGGCTCCGTGACGTAGAAACGGGAAAGGGCGGTGACCCTGGTTCCGGGGATGCGGCCCAGTTCGGCAACAGCCGAAAGCAGCGCACCCTCGCGGTCTCCCAGGTTGCTCCCCAACCCGATGTAGGCGGATTCTTCCATGGCTCGGCGATTAGAGCATAGATCTCTTTTTTTTTCAACCCTGCCCGCACTTTTCTCCCGCTCCCCCGACGGCGCAAATAGGCGACGGGGGACAGGTTTTTAAGGGATCGTCAACGTTGGAAGCCGGAAAAGGGGTGCACCTTTTAATAAGTTTTGTATGGAGATTCTTTGATGCTATAGTGGGGGTGTTCGCAGCCCCGCCCCTTGCGGCGCCGCTGGAACTGGTACTACGCCACACAGAGAAAGGAAGTGCGCATGAACGGCACGGAAGCGGGACCGCTCGGAAAGATCTCGGCGAGCGAGGGAAAGAAGCTGTATCAGGAAGGGGTTGAGGCACTGGCGGCCGGCAATCACGGCGCAGCCATAAAGTCGATGAAGGGCGCAGTCGAACTCGATCGTCGCCCCCTCTACCTGTCCCACCTCGGCCTTTGCCTCGCGCAGTACAACTCGGAGTTTTACGCCAGCGTCCTCCTCTGCCAGGAGGCGGTGAAGAAAGATCCGAAGAATTCGGTGCACTTCTTCCGGCTCGGCAAGGTCCAGCGTCTGGCCGGGCGCAAGAAAGAGGCGATCAGGATCTTCCAGCTCGGGCTGAGGATCGAGAAGAACCCCGAAATAGTGGCGGAACTGAAGGCGCTGGGGACGCGGAAAAAACCGGTCCTCCCCTTTCTGTCACGCGCCCACCCCCTCAACAAGTACCTGGGGAAGCTGCGCATGAACCTCAACAAGGGAAGGTGAGGGGATGGTTCATTATCTGAAGGTGGAATCGAAGCGCAAGAGCCAGATGATCGACATTACAGAGCGCGTGCAGCAGCTTGTGGAGAGCGCAGGGGTGCGGGAAGGGATCTGCGACGTTTTCGTGCCGCACACGACTGCGGCAGTCACCATCAACGAAGGTGCCGACCCTGCCGTGCAGCACGACATGGTCGCCTGCCTCGACCGGCTGGTGCCGGATGCCCCGTACTTCACCCACGCGGAAGGGAATTCCGCGGCTCACGTGAAAACGACGCTGGTGGGAAGCTCCGAGAGGATCTTCATCGAAGGGGGGCGGCTCATCCTGGGGACGTGGCAGGCGATCTTCTTCTGCGAGTTCGACGGCCCGAGGAGCAGAAAAGTCGCAGTCAGCATCAGCGGGTAAATGAGTCCTTCCGCGCTCTGGGAAGAGAGGCGGCGCGCGCAATCCGCGATGTCCGTGCCATCACAGGAACAGGAGGCCTCCGTTCCCCCCTTCGCGAAGGCTCATCCGAGGATTCAGGGGGATCTCGGTACATTCCCACGAAGCACTGCAGAAGGCCTAACGTTCCCCCCTTTGCGAAGGGGGGGCAGGGGGGATTTAATCTTCACCTCTCCTCCAGAACCGCAGCTCGTTTATCAGTACATCTCGGTCGTCGAACCGCAGTGCTGCGGCAGTCTAAAGATCAACGACATGGGCACCACCAGTTTTGGCTTGAGACCACAGCAGTTGCGCACTTTGCAGGACCCTCCTGGCCAAGTCAAATCCCCCCTGTCCCCCCTTCGCAAAGGGGGGGACGCGAGGCCTCGTGCGCCCTTTCATTGGAACATGCTACGGCTTCCCCGGAATTGTCGGATGAGCCTTCGCGAAGGGGGACCGGGAGGAATTCGGTTTCTTCAGCCAAAGTGATCGAACCCCTTCCCGGAAACCGCGTACGGCTCCCCCCCCGGCCCCACTAGCTCTATACCCTTCCCTTCAACAATCTCCCCGATCACCGTGCAGGAAAGCCCCACTCCCTCCACAATCGCCAGCACCTCTCTCTCATGCGCAGACGGAGCGGTAAAGAGGAGCTCGTAGTCCTCGCCGCCGCTTAGTGCCAGGGAATACGGATCGTCGCCGCAGAAAGCGCGGTATTCCCCCGAAAGGGGGAGCCGGGAGAGCTCGAGGCGCGCCCCCACCGCGGAGAGGTCGCAGATATGCCCGAGGTCGGCGAGTACGCCGTCGCTCACGTCTATCATGGCGCTCACCACTCCACCCTCGGCAAGGGCCACCCCAGCTTCCACCCGCGGCGTCGGATCGAGCTGGCGCTGCACCAGTCTTCCCGACCTCTCACCTCTTCTGAGCTGGGCGAGTCCTGCCGCCGCGTCCCCGACAGTCCCCGTCACAAAGACGAGGTCCCCTGCCGCCGCTCCGCTTCTCTTCAGTATCCGCCCGGGAATCTGCTCCCCGAGAGCTGTGATGGAAATGGCGACCCCCCCCTTGCTGGAGCAGGTGTCCCCCCCAACCAGCACCGCGCCGTAGCGCTCGGCCATCTCCAGCATGCCGAATACGAAGGGGTCCATAAATTCGAGGGAAGCTTCTTTCGGAAGGGCGATGCCGAGCAGGAACTGGCGCGGGACTCCCCCCATGGAGGCGACGTCGGAGAGGTTGACGGCGAGGGATTTCCTCCCCAAGGTGCGGGGGTCGGTAAAGGAGAGGTCGAAGTGCACCCCCTCCAGGAGCATGTCCGAGGTGATGAGGGTGACGGTACCGGGGGTCGGGGCGAGCCCCGCGCAGTCATCCCCGATCCCCAAAAGAACGCCAGGGCCCGTGTGGGCCCTGGCAGCGATGCGGTCGATCAGTCCGAATTCCCCGAGATCCTTCACCTTCATCCTTTCGCTCCCGCAGTGGGGCTTTTGCGGGTCGGCGGAAGCGGGCGCTGGCGCGGCGACTTCGCCTTCGCCGGAGCCGGCGTCTTCGGCTCGCTCGGCGGCGGGTACTGCTCCAGGGCGACGGCGAGGACCTGGTCGATGCTGGAGGCACTGACGATCTTCACCTTCCTGAGGATCGTCTTCGGCACATCCTCGAGGTCCTTCACGTTCTCCTCCGGGATGACGATGGTGCGGATCCCCAGACGCGCGGCCGCGAGGATCTTCTCCTTCAGCCCGCCGATGGGGAGGACCTTGCCGCGCAAGGTGATCTCGCCGGTCATCGCCACCTCCTTGCGCACCGGGACCTTCGTGAGGGCCGAGACGAGCGCTGTGGCCATGGTGATCCCCGCAGACGGGCCGTCTTTAGGGATGGCGCCTGCCGGGACGTGGACGTGGATGTCGAGCGAGCTGAAGGTGTCCTCAGGGAGCTTCAGCTCCGCGGCGCGCGAGCGGATGTAGGAAAGTGCCGCCTGCACGGACTCCTTCATGACATCGCCGAGCTGCCCGGTGAGGGTGAGCCCCCCTTTCCCCTTCATGGTACTCGCCTCCACGAAGAGGACTTCGCCGCCGACAGGGGTCCAGGCAAGACCGGTGACGACGCCGATCTCGTTTTTCTCCATCTCCTTCTCGCGCAGGAACTTCGGGGGGCCGAGGTACTTCGCCAGGTTACCGGCTGTGATGATGAACTTCTTCTCGGACCCCTCCGCGACCTTGCGGGCGACCTTGCGGCAGACGGTGCCGATCTCGCGCTCAAGGTTTCGAAGCCCCGCCTCCCGGGTGTACTTGGAGATGATGGCGCGCAGCGCCTCCTCCGAGAAGGTGATGATATCCTCCGTGATGCCGTTCTCCTTCGCCTGCCTCGGCACGAGGTAGCGCTTGGAGATCTCCAGCTTTTCCTCTTCGGTGTAGCCGGAGAGGGAGATCACCTCCATCCTGTCCCGCAGCGGCCCCGGCACCGTGTCGATCTGGTTCGCCGTGGCGATGAACATGACGTTTGCCAAGGAGAAGGGGAGATTGATGTAGTGGTCCGAGAAGCTGTTGTTCTGCTCCGGATCGAGAACCTCCAGAAGGGCGGACGAGGGGTCGCCGCGGAAATCGGAGCCGAGCTTGTCCAGCTCGTCCAGCATGAAGACGGGGTTGTTCGTCCCCGCCTGCTTGATCCCCTGGATGATCCGTCCGGGGAGCGCGCCGACATAGGTGCGCCGGTGCCCCCTGATCTCCGCCTCGTCGCGCACACCGCCAAGGGAGATGCGCACGAACTTGCGTCCCATGGCGCGGGCGATGGACTTCCCGAGGGAGGTCTTGCCGACCCCCGGAGGGCCGACGAAGCAGAGGATCGGACCCTTCATCTTCTTCTTCAGCTTGCGCACCGCGAGAAACTCGAGGATGCGCTCCTTTATCTTGTCGAGGTAGTAGTGGTCCTCGTCCAGGATCTCCTTCGCCCTCTTCAGCTCCAGCGCGTCCTTGCTCGCCTTGCTCCAGGGGATCTCCACCAGCCAGTCGAGATAGGTGCGCAGCATCCCCGCCTCCGCGGCGTCCGGGTGCATCTGCTCCAGGCGCCCCAGCTGCTTGAAGGCCTCCTTCTCCACGTTCGGGGGCATCTTCGCCCCCTCGATCCCTTTTCTCAGCTCCGCCATCTCCTCGCTTCTGGCGTCGGTCTCGCCGAGCTCCTGCTGGATGGCGCGCAGCTGCTCGCGCAGATAGTATTCCCGCTGGCTCTTCCCCATCTCCTCCTTCGCGGCGGACTGGATGCGGGCCTGCATGTTCAGGAGCTCGCTCTCCTTGTTGAGGAAGTCGTGCACCCTCTTCAGGCGCTCGAGGGGATTGGTCATCTCCAGGAGGGACTGCGCCTCATCGACCTTCAGCCCGATGTTGCTGGCGACGAGGTCGGCGAGGCTGCCGGGCTCCTGCATGTTCTCCACGATCACCATGACCTCCGGAGAAACTGCCTTCCCGAGGGCCACGATCTTTGCCAGCTCCTCCTTCACCGTCCTGATGAGCGCCTCCGCCTCGATGGTGTTCTCGGCGGCTGCCGGCTCGATGACGCGGTCGACCCGCACGGAGTAGAAAGGCTTCTCCTCCAGGTACTCGGCGACGCGCCCCTTCGTTAGCCCCTGCACCAGGATCTTCACCCGCCCGTCGGGGAGCTTCAGCATGCGCATGATCATCGCCACGGTGCCGACGCGGTAGATCGAGTCGGGGGTCGGGTCCTCCTCCCCCACCTCCTTCTGGGTGGCGAGGAAGATCATCCTGTCCTTGGCCAGCGCATAGTCGACGGCGTTTATCGACATCTCCCTCCCCACGAAAAGGGGAAGGATCATGTAGGGATAGACAACCACGTCCCGTACCGGGAGGAGCGGCAGAACATCCGGTATGCTCAGTTCTTCGGTTTCCTGCCTGTTTTCCGCCATGTTACATCTCCTTACTTGATGGGAATCTCCCGGATGTGCGTCTTCTTGCTCTTGGCCCAGGGGAAGGCAACGACCAGAAGCCCCTTTGCCATAGTCGCGTTCACGTTGTCGACATCCGCCGCGGGTGAGATCTCGACAGCCTTGCAGAAGCGCCCGTAGCGGCGCTCCAGGCAGATGTAGTTCACCCCCGGCTGCGCCTCCTGTCGCTTCATCCCCTCGATGACGAGGGTGGAGCAGCAGATGCTCAGGGAGATGTCCTTCGGGGCGCACCCCGGAAGTTCCACCTCCACGACGAAGGAGTCAGGGGTCTCATAGACGTCGACCAACGGCGGCTCCTGCTCCGAGAATCCTTCCTTCCCCTCCAGGCTCGAGAGGTACTGAAAGATCTCGTCCATCTGCTGGCGAAATAGACTCAGCCACTCCAACGGCTCCTTCGGAATTACCGCCATGATACCCCTCGCGCAGGGAGGCTGCACCAATTAATCCTGCAAGGTGGCAGCATCCCGAAGCAGACTGCGTACACGCAGACTTTTAATGATAAAGGCTGGCCTGACAGTTGATTTAACCATCTTTAGGCTGAAAGTCAAGGTAATCCACCCGCCGGCAGGGGCCCGGATCCGCCATCAGCACCCCTTCCACCCTCTCGGAATCACTGGGATTTTCCTCTTTGGAATTGAAGTTTCCCTTCGCGCCGTGTATAATCCCCCGTCCTGAACTCTATCGACAGAGCAAGACTCCCACATGAGGGAGAATTTTTTACAGCGCTCTTTTCATTTTATCCCCTCCCCGCACGAAGCAGGAGAAGGGGGAGCCGCCGCGACGGGATCGAAAAGAGCATGCCCCGGACCCGCTACAAGTGCCGGAACGAAAAAGGAAATACATGCAGAAATATAAAAAAGCCCTCTTGCCGCTTCTGGCCGTGAGCCTCTTCACGACCGGATTCGACTGGCCTTTCCCGGCCAGCGACAGCTGCCGCAACGCCAAACGCATCATCCTCGATATCCCCGCAAAGTCGAGCGATGCGAAAAGAAGAGAAGCCGAGTCGAAGGTTAAGGAACTCTGCCCCAACGGCCCTGCCGGGCACTACCTGAAGGGCCTTCAGCTGGAGCGCTCCGGAAACCCCGACGCGGCGGCTGCCGAGTACCGCGAGGCCCTCAGGCTCGATCCCGCCTTCTACGCCGCCAGCGGAAACCTCGGCCTCATCCACGTGGAGAGGGGGGCGAGCGAGGAAGCCGCCGTGGAGCTCTCCGCAGGGCTGAAGCAGGGGGATCCCCGCTACAACAAGGGGCTCGGGCGGGTGTTCAGCCAGAAGCAGCTCTACCTGCTGGCGATCTATCACTACCAGGAGGCAGTGAACGCCTTCCCGAACGACGCGTCGATCCTTGCCGAACTCGCCGCGGCATACGTCGGTGCCGGGCAGATGCAGAACGCGGAGGACCAGTATCGCAAGGCGCTGGTACTTGAGCCGGGGAACGGGCGAGCGCGGCTCGGGCTGGGGACCCTCCTCCTGAACAGGGGTGAGATCGACAAGGCTGTCGGTGAGCTGAAACAGGCCGAGCTCGCAGATCCCGGGAACAAGGAAGTCCACCGCCTGCTGGCGGAAGGGTACACCCGCAAGGGGGACACGAAGAGCGCCGAGTACGAGGAGGTCCTGGCCGGCATTGTGCGCCAGAAGCAGGAGTCGACCGAGGCGAAGGTGGACCATGTGCGGCTCGGAGACGAGTTTATGGCCGCGAAGGAGATCGAGAAGGCCGCCGCCGAGTACAGGCTGCGCCTCGCGGAGGCTCCGAACGACGCGGTCGCCCTGCAGCGTCTGGGGGACTGCCAGGTGGCTCAGGGGCGCGACGACGAGGCGATCGTCTCCTACCGCGAGGCTCTGCGCAACAAGGGGGACAACGCCCAGCTTCACTACAACCTCGGTCTGCTGTACGAGCGCAAGGCGCTTCTGGACGAGGCGGTGGTGGAATACCGCCAGACACTGCTGCAGACCCCGGAAAACGAAGACGCGCGCCTGCGCCTTGCCGAGATCTACACGCTGCGCGGCTCCTTTCAGCCTGCGCTCGACCAGTACAAGGAACTGGTGAAGAGAAAGCCGGCTGACGCCTCCGTGCAGCTGAAGCTCGCAAGGGCTTACCAGAACACGAAGGAGTTGGAGGCTGCTGCGGAGGCCTACGCCGCTGCGGTAAAGCTCGATCCGAACCTTCTCGACGCCCACCGCGAGCTCGCCTCGCTGCAGCGCAAGCGAAACCTGAACGACGAAGCGGCGAAGGAGTACGCCGAGGTGCTGCGCCTGAAGAAGGACGACGCCGACGCCCGCACCGCTCTCACCGCGATCTACGTGAAGAACAAGAATTACGACGACCTCGTCACTCTTCTGAAGGAAGGGGTGCAGCTCACCCCGGACGACCCGAACGCCCACTACAAGCTCGGGCTCGTGTACGAGTTCCAGAAAAAGTACGATGAGGCGACAGAGCAGTACAAGGGGGCGGTCACCCTGAAGCCGGACCATGCGAAGGCGCTGAACGCCATGGGGCGGGTCCAGATGAAAAACGGCCGGATCGCCGAGGCAAAGGAGTCGCTGGAAGCGGCGAAGAAGGCCGACCCCGAACTGGAGGAGCCGACGGTCCTTCTGAGCAACATAAAGGACGAGCTGACCCCGGAGCCGCGCAGCTACCGCAGGTACCGCTCCTCGAAGGGACGGCACGCGAAGTCTGAGAAGGCCGTTACCCGCAAGGGGAAGAAGGCGAAGGCCGAAGCCGCCGACGATGACGACGCCGGCAAGAAGGCAAAGGGGAAAAAGAAGGGCAAATCCGCAGGAAAAAAAGAGAAAAAGGAAAAGAAAGGGAAGAGCGGAAAGTCCGCGAAGAAGCACAAGGAGTAGAGTTCACTATTTATATACATGCTGAAGAAGGCAGCCGGGAACGGCTGCCTTTTTTTATCATCCACACCCTTTGTTGACGACGGTGGAGGCACGGATACACTGACATCAGGCGGTAACAACGTAGATGCTGCACAGTGAGCGGGAGTATCCATTGCTCAAGAAGAGTTCGCACTTTGCCAGGTTCGCCACCTGGGCTGCCCATTCCTCAGGTCATCCCACCATATTCGTCATTGCCGTCGGCTCCATCGCTCTGTGGGCCCTCACCGGTCCCCTCTTCGGATTCAGCGACACCTGGCAGCTCATCATCAACACCAGCACTACCATCATCACCTTTCTCATGGTCTTTCTGATCCAGAACACACAGAACCGGGACTCCGCTGCAACCCAGATCAAGCTCGACGAGATCATCCGTTCACTGGGGAGCGCGAACAACGCGCTGCTAAACATGGAGGAGTTGGACGAGAAGGACCTGGAGCGGCTGCGGAAGGGATACCTGAGACTTGCAGAGGACGCACGAAGGTCGAGCCAGCGCGGGAAGAAGCCTCCAACCAGCCGCAGCGCCTCCCGAACCCCTTCAAAACCCCGTTACAGAAGGCGCCCTCGCGGCAGCCGCCATCCATCGCCTCCGACCCCGTGAAGGCTGCCGGGGAGCGCCCGCCGCCCCGGTGGGGCCTCCGTTTCGTTCCTGCGTAGACTTTTTCTCATTCCCGTATACTTTGATATTGCCTGCAGCTTAAAGTTGGGCTAATGTTTACCGCATATTCGTATTGAGGAGGGTGCCATGCCAATCAACGAGATCCACGATCTGCGGAAAAGCGTGCAAGACCTGGCGAAGCAGGTGGAAGTCCTTCAGGGACAAAACGCCGCGCTTCTGACGCTGCTCGCAGCGCAGTCGTTCTCGCCCCTTCCGTCGTCCGAAGCACTTCAGGAGACGGCACAGAAGCTGACGGGAAACGCCACCGCAAACCTTACGGCGATGCGGACCATCAAGTTGTTCGGGGAAGTCCCCAGCCTCTTCCCGAAGTAGTTCAAAAAGGCGCCCCGATTACACCGGCTCTTCCCTGAGCCGGCTTGCCCCCCCTTTCCGGCACGCTCTCGTGAAGTGGCGTGAACCGTATCAGGCCCTATTGTCTTCGTCTGAGATCATCCCCCACCGCGTTAAACCGTTTTCCCTTCTCCACACCCTTTTATTTCAGACCCTTAGCGTCACTTCGGCACGCCGAAGTGCTCTTAACCTCGCCACCGGGAGAGTAGAGGGGGCATCGACTTCGGCATGCCGAAGTCGGCGACACTCGTAGGGGGAGAAGCTCAAAAAGATAAAGGCCGGGAACAATCCCCGGCCTTCCTCTTTTTTCGCCCATTGTGTATTTAATTTCAGGATTCCCCTTCAGCGAGCAGCGAGATGGCCACGTTGGCCCTGCCTGCTCCGAGAAACCCAAGCTTTCTTGCCGCGGCGCGTGACAGATCGATAAACGGAACTGACATCTTGCGGCAACGGTCGTTGATAACGACGGTGACTTCTTTGTTGTTGGCGAGATTGGTAACCCGCACCCTAGTACCCAGGGGGAGATTGTGGTGAGCCGCAGTCATTTCTTCCGGATCATGACGTGCTCCGGAACTGGTCCGTCTCCCGTTGTACCGTTTGGCGTAGTAGGTCGCAAGACCAATCAGCCGCTTTACTACTGACTTTTTTTCCTCTTTTTCTACTTTCGGCTCTGCTTCTTTTTCAACTTTTTCAGCAGCCAGCAGGGGAAGCGTGTGGATCGGGAGAAGCAGCAGAGAGATGATGCCAATAACGGCCATCTTGCCGCTTCGCTCGGGTGATGCCATGCGCACCTCCTTTGTTGGGCGAGGTAGTTCTTATAACAACGAGACCGCCCAAAGTCAAGGCAAAATACCGCAACTCGCCGGTATCATACTGTTTTTGCGACGTTTTCACAGCGCGATTTTTGACCCGGCCACCCGGATTTCAGGCGTTTTTCTGCCGATTTTGGTGGTGTCGTTGATGATAATGACCTGTCGCAGGGCGCCGTCCACATCATTCATGCTGAACGAATAGGAGTGCAGCACGAACCACCTGCCGCTTCCGGCGTGGTAGATCTCGGTCCCCGGTGCGGCAAGGTGGGGGGCCATCCCCTGCGTTTCCAGGAAGGCGGACCACTCGGTCCCCACGATGTCGCGATGCGGCTTGCCGGAAAAGGTCTCCACGGCCCTGTTGAAGCGCCTGATCTTCCCGGAGCCGTCGGCGAGGATGAACATGTCGTCGACACAGTCCATCGTCTCCTCCCACTCCCGCCTGATGCTCTCCATCTGCTGGAAGAGACTCTTCAGCTCCTCGTGCTTCATGAAGAGCTTCGCCTCGCTTTCGTGCAGTTCCTTCTCCAGCTGCCTCTGCTCCGTGACGTCGCGGGAGATGGCGATGAGGCACCCCTCTCCGCGGTACTCGATGATGTCCGCGGACCAGAGGAGCTGGCGGATTTCCCCCGATTTCATGCGGAAGCGCACGTCGAGGTTGCGCACGTGGCCGTACCGGTTCAGGATCTTCAGCATGGCGATGCGTGCTTCCGGCTCCGCCCACAGCTGCAGCTCGCTCGAGGTGTGACCGATCAGCTCCTCTGCGCTGTACCCCGTCGTCTTCAGGAATGCCTCGTTGACGTCGATGTAGGCGCAGTCCTCCGCTCTCATGATGGCAATAGGATCGGGGCTGGCGCGGAAGGCCTTGGAGAATTTCTCCTCGGAGATGCGCAGCGCCTCCTCCGCCTCCTTGCGCCACGTCACGTCCTGGTCGGTACCGATGATGCGCAGGGGGTTCCCGAGGCGGTCGTAGCTCACCTCCCCCCTGCAGGCTATCGTGCGGGTCTCGCCGGTGGGAAGAACGATCCGGTAGTCCAGCTCCAGAGGCGTCTTGTCGTACAGGGCCGCATTCATCGCCTTTATCACGAGTTCCCTGTCCTGCGGATGGACCGCCTGGAGGCGCCCCTCGTAGGTCGGTGCGATCTCGCCGGAGGGGAGACCGTAGATGCGAAACATCTCCTCCGACCAGGTCAGCTCGTCGAGCACGACATCCCACTCCCAGTTCCCCATATGAGCGATGCGCTGGGCGACCGCCAGTGCCGCCCGGCTCTCGCGCAGCGCCTTTTCCACCCTCTTTTGCCCGGTGATGTCGAGGAGAGAGACGACTGTCTCCTCTGAGCCGGCGATGGAGGACCAGTTGCCGGCGACTGTCTTCTCCACCCCCCCCTTGTCCAGGAGGGCCAGTTCGAAGCTCCGCGGCAGCGCACCCTCGAGGGCGGCGCAAGGGAGCTGCAGGGCGGGTTCGGGGACGAGGTCGTTCCAGGAGAGTCGCCCCTCGAGCTCCTCCTTGCCGTAGCCGGTCACCTCCTCAAAGCCGCGGTTCACCATGCGGATCACCCCCCCTGCATGGACAATCGCCATGGCAGTGCCGGTATTGTCAAAGATGGCGCGGTACCGTTCCTCGGAGTTCCTCACGAGCTCTTCGGAGCGGCGGCGCGTGGTGACATCGCGGGTGACGTAGAGGGCGCCGGAAGTACCGAGGCCGGGGTCGCCGATGGGGTAGGTCGCCACCTCCTCGTACACCAGCTCCCCGTCATCGCCGGGGTATGCAAGGTCGCAGGTGGCAGGCTCGCCGGTGATGGCGGTCTCCTCGAGGGGGGCGAGAGCGTCCGCCGGGAGGCGGCGCATGCTGATGAGGTCGTAGAGGCTTTGGCCGAGGGCGTCGTCCTCGGTAAGGGCGTGCCTTTTGAGAAAGAGGGTGTTGACTGCGGTGACTTTGACGTCCCGGGAGTCGATGAGGCAGATGGCATCGGTGGCGGATTCGAAGAGGACGCGGGAGAGCTCGTCGGCCCGGCGCTTCACCCGTTCCGTATGCCGCAGCCACTGCGCGCGCCACCGGGCGAAGAGGAAAACGCAGCCAACGAGGACGGAGACCACGGTGCGCATCCACAGTTCCCGGGGGGTCGCGGCAAAGCTGAAGCCGGAGGAGTAGCGCTCCGGAAAAAGGAGTCCGTCCAGGAGCGCGTCCATTGCCCAAAAGAAGGCGCAGAGTGCCACCGCACTCAGGACGTGTCGTTTCTGGATCCGCCGCTCATCCATCTGGGAAAACCTCCGCAGGTCCCGCATCGGGAATTACCTGACGATTTGTATCGGACAAAACGGAAATGTCGTTAGGGTTTTTTCCTCCTCCCCTACTCGATAAAAAGAGAAGCGCTCCTTCCGGGGATGATCCCCTCAGCTGCAGCCCGCCGCAGGAGAAAGGCTACCGCTTCTTCCCCCTCCCTTCCGAGATCGACGCTGAAACGGTTCACATAGAGAGCTATATGCGCGGAGCAAACCTCCTCGCTCATCTCCTGCGAGTGGGCCCGGATATACGGCCTTGCCCCGTCGGGGTGTGCGGTGGCGTGACGAACGCTCTCCGCGATGCCGCGCTCGAGGGCGAGGAGGGTATCGCGCCCGAGTGAGCGCCGGGCGATGATCCCCCCGAGAGGAATCGGGTACCCGGTATCCTCTTCCCACCATTGCCCGAGGTCGAGAAGCTGCTGCAGCCCGTACCCCTGGTAGGTGAAGCGCGACTCGTGGATGATCACCCCGGCAGCGACGGAGCCGTCGGCGACCGCTCCCATGATCTTCTCGAAGGGGAGGTAGACGAGGTTTTCAAGGGACGGGTCGTACAGCCGCAAAAGGAGTGCCGCGGTGGTAAACTCCCCCGGGAGCGCTACCGGCTTCTCCCTCAACGATGAAAGCTCGACTCCCGGTTTCGCCACCACCAGCGGGCCGCACCCCCGCCCGAGAGCCCCGCCGGAGCGGAGAAGGAGGTAGTCGTCCAGCACGTGCCCGAGAAGATGATAGGAGACCTTGGAGACGTCGAGGGTCGAAGCGAGCGCGAGGCGGTTCAGCGTCTCCACGTCCTCGAGTCGCTCCCTGAAGGCGAGCCCGCACTCTATCTCCTGGTGAACGAGAGCATGGAAGATGAAGGTGTCATTGGGGCAGGGAGAGTACCCGAGGGTGAGGATGCGGCGCCCTTCCCCTTTTGTTTCATCTGATGCGTTGCCGGGTGCGCCGGCTGGTGAGTCACTCATCGACTGATCCTTCCTGTCAAAGCTGGAGTATATATATATATTCTTCCCCTGCGGAGTCAGGTCGCGTCACTGTCGCAGGAAGCGGAGGAGAAAGTGCTGTGCCGCCGCGACAGCCCCCTTCAGGTCCCAGCGAGAGAGATCCCTGTCCTCAACCATGTTGCTGATGCCCCGAACCTCCAGGAGGTCGACGCCGTACGCCGTCGCCACCTGTGCCACGGCAGCACCTTCCATGTTTTCGCAGATCGTGCCGGGGAAGCGGCGCAGGATCTCGTCGCCGCGGCAAGCGGTGCCGCTGCAGGTCGATACGGTCACGAACGGGCCGAGGAGGGACCGCGTCCCCCCGCGCCCCGCAACGTCCACGGCTCGGGCTGCCACCTCGGGTGAGAGGGGAAAGGTGTTGAAGATGCGCGCCCCCTTCCCCTCGTATACCGGTATCCCTATCAGTTCGAGCCCCTGCCAACCCAGCGGGGTCTCCACCCCCTCGTCCCCGAAGGAGTCGGAAGAAGCTATCGCGAGATCTCCTATCCCGAGACCGCTCCCGGCGAAGGCACCGGCACACCCGGTGTTGACAAGGAGCTTCGGCTCGAAGCGCTCGAGGAGGAGGGTCGTGGCACTCGCCGCATTGACCTTCCCCATCCCGGTGACGGCGATGAGGAGATCGACGTCGCCGAAGCTCCCGCGGTAGGCCCGCAGATGTCCCGCATCCGGAGTCGGCACAGCGCCGATCGCCTCGAGAAGGAGGGAGAGTTCAAGGAGGGTGGAGGCTGTGACGATGATCTGCTTCAAGGGGTCTCTCCGTGCTGCGGTTCTGGGATGACGGAGTGTAGCACAGCGACAGGAGGCAAACAACAGTGAGGAGAGCCCTGACTTCGGCTGGAACCGCCTGAGCCACGCCCCTTTCCCAATGGTCTTCCGCGCTGGGAGTTATTGCGACGAAGTACTGCAGGAGACCTGACCTTCCCCCATTTGCGAAGGTTCATCCGGGAATTCCGGGGAGTAGCGTGGGTGCACCACGAAGCACTGCAGGAGCCTACGTTCCCCCCTTTGCGAAGGGGGGGCAGGGGGGATTTGACTTTGTCAGACCACAGGGCATCAGTAGAAGCCGGCATATGCTGAGAAACTGCTGTGTCCTCATCTACCTTGCAACAAGCCTTTTTCTGTCCAGTTCAGCTGGCAAGAACGAGGTGGCAGCCAGCGCCTTCAGAATGTCCGAAAGGTGATGGCAGCCGTGACTCGTTTTTGGAAACGGTTGTGGAGGTAATAGGCCAACAAGAGCCAAATCCCCCCTGTCCCCCCTTCGCAAAGGGGGGGACGCGAGGCCTCTTGCGCCGCTCCATTAAGATACACTACGGCTTCCCCAGAATTTCCTGAAGAACCTTCGCAAAGGGGGGAACGTACTAGCCTCGCCTCTCCTTTGAGTGGCGGCAAACCTCTGGTTCCCCGAGATGCACCGTCCCGAAAGGAGTGCGTAAGGGTGTCGTATATTTGACCCCTTGCGGCGTCACTGTCTCCTTCCTTGACCACCTCCCATCCCCGTCCTGGACCGGTGCGGGCACGGGAAGCAGGAAAATGTTGACCGGAGGAAGAAAGAGGGGGGAATCCGCATGCTGGCCCGCTTATTGCTACTAAGGCCTGTCCTGCGGCGACCCCTCTTCAGGTGTCATATATTTGACACAAAGCGCCCTTTTTTGTTGCATATGCATTTTGTATTTAATATATTCACACAGTTTTAGCGACGTTAGCAAAGGGGCTCTCATGCCGCGGTGGATTCTTCCCCTCAACATAGTCATCTCCCTCCTGATCGTGGCGGTGCTCGCGCTGATTGCCGCAGACGTCCTCAGCTTCAAGATCTCCTCCCTCTACCCCAAGAGCGGGCGCACCGGAGCCGTGGCGGTGCAGGCGACCTCGGCAGCCGCTCCGGAGGATCTGCTGAGCTTCGCGCCGATCGTTGAGAAGGGGCTTTTCGGGAAGGGAACGGAGGGGAAACTGAGCGCCGCGCAGCAGCCGCAAGGTGCGGCGGGGCAGGCAGCCGCCCCCCCTCCCGCCGCCAACGTCTCCGACCTCACCCTCCTCGGCACGGTCGTCGGCTCCCTGCGGGAGTCCTTCGCCCTCATAGCGAAGGGGAGCACGAAGGAGGAGCGGGTCTTCCGCATCGGAGAAATCGTCTTTTCCGCGGGGCCCCTGGTCTCGGTGAAAAAGGAGGTCGCGGAGATCCTGGTTGGAGGAAGGCGGGTACCGATCGTCACCCCGATGGCGATAGCTGCCAATCCGGAGGGGCAAAAACCTGCCCCCCCGCCGCAGCCTGGCGGCGGCCTCGCCGCTCAGACCGGCGCCGGGAGCTACGTCGTCGACCAGCGCGCCCTCAATGCCGCTCTCGACAACATCGGCACGGCGATGACCGACGCGCGGCTCCTGCCGAGCATGAAGGACGGGAAGGTGGAGGGTTTCCGCGCCACCGAAGTGAAGCCGCAGGGGATATTCGGCACGATCGGGATCAGAAACGGCGACATCCTGCTGCGCATGAACGACTTCCCCATCGACTCCCCTGAGAAGGCGATTCAGTCCCTTGCCTCCCTGAAGGGGCAGAGCAGGATCAAGCTCGACCTCATCAGGGACGGGCAGCCGACTACCTTCAGCTACGACATCAGATAGCGCTGTCCCTCCCCCGCGCTCCCGCTGCAAAACCGGTCCCGGCCTCAGTGACGCCGGAAGCGCCGCATCGTGGAGGCGCCGGCACACCGGGCAGCACCGAATAAAGACAGTGACCTGCAGTACCCCCGCTGAACCTCAAGGAGGTTTTCGTTGAAAAGAAGAATTGCTCCTCTCATTGCGCTGACCCTCTTCCTCCTTACCGCCCCGACGCTCGTCTTCGCGAAGGGGGTCGTCCTCAACTTCACCGACGTGGACATCGCCACCATGGTGAAGTTCGTGAGCGACCTCACCGGGAAGAACTTCATCATGGACGACCGGGTGAAGGGGAAGATCTCCATCTTCTCCCCGGCAAAGCTCACCAACGAGGAGGCATACAACGTCTTCACCTCCGTCCTGGAACTGAAGGGGTTCACCGTCGTCCCGGCCGGAAAGGTCCTGAAGATCGTCCCCACCTCCGTGGCAAAGCAGTCGGGGATGAAGGTCCTCACCGACCGCGAGCGCGGCGTGGTGAACGAGGGGTACGTGGCGCGGGTGGTGACGCTGGAGAGTATCGCCCCGCAGGATGCGGTCTCCTTCCTGCAGCCGCTGATCTCCAAGGACGCCTACATCTCCGCCTTCGGGCCGGCGAACAAGATACTCCTCGTGGACTCGGCGCTGAACATCCAGAAGCTTTTGGGGATACTGAAGCAGGTCGACACCGACCAGACGAGGGAGGGGGCTGAGCTCGTATTCCTGAAGAATGCCGCTGCGGAAAACGTGGCGGCGATGGTGCGCGACTGGCTCGCCGGGAAAGACAAGACCACTCCGAGGGCGGGACAGCCGGCGGCCGCGCAGCCGAGCGGCGCCGGGATCGTCGTTCCCGACACGAGGCTCAACGCCATCATCATCTTCGGCAGCGACAGGGACAAGGCGGACGTGAAGAAGTTCATCACCCTCATCGACGTCGTCCCCCCGACCTCCAGCAGCAAGGTGAACGTCTACTATCTGGAGAACGCCGAGGCGACCGAGGTGGCAAAAGTCATGGACGGCGTCCTGAAGGGGACATCCGGCGCACCTGCGGCCGGGACCCCGGCGGCGGCCGCCTCCGCGGCGGCGCAGCAGACCCTTTTCGAAGGGGGGAGGATCACCATCACTCCGGACAAGGCGACGAACTCCCTCGTCATCATGGCCTCCCCCAACGACTACCAAAACCTGATCGGGGTGATCCAGAAGCTCGACAAGAGGCGCCGCCAGGTCTTCGTGCAGGCGGTGATCGCCGAAGTCTCGCTGGACAAGCTGAAGGAAGCGGGGGTGGAACTCGCGGCGCTGGGCTTTGGCAAGAACAGTGTAATAACCGGTGCCGGTACCGTAGACCCCTTCGGAGTCCTCAACAAGACCGACGCGAGCCAGCAAAGTGTCATCAATCTGCTGACGGCCCTCGCCCTACCCGCAGCAGGAGGCCCTAGCAACATCCAGGTCGCCGGAGTGATTAGGGCCCTTGCCTCCAACGGCGCGGTAAACGTCCTCTCCACCCCGACCATCATGACCTCCGACAACAAGGAGGCGGAAATCTTCGTAGGCGAGAACGTCCCCTTCATCACCGGGACGAACCTCTCCTCCACCGGCCTCTCCCAGCAGTCGGTGGAAAGGAAGGACACCGGTATCACCCTGAAGATCACCCCGCAGATCAGCGAGGGCGAATACGTCAAGCTCGACATCTACCAAGAGATCTCCGCGGTGAAGGACCCCCTCAACAAGGGGGCCGCAGCCGACATCACCACCACCAAGCGCGCCGCGAAGACCGCGGTGGTGGTGCGCGACAAGGATACGGTGGTGATCGGCGGGCTGATCCAGGACAGCGATAACACCACCGTCAGGAAGGTGCCGCTGCTCGGCGACATCCCGGTTCTGGGGTGGCTCTTCAAGACAAAGTCCACCCAACGGCAAAAGACGAACCTGATGATCCTCCTCACCCCGCGTATCATCCGCGGCACCGACGAGATGGTGGAAGTCACCAAGTCGCAGCAGATGAAGTTCGACAACGTCATCAAGAACGACACACCCTTCAACCTGAACCAGCAGCTCAGCCAGAAGCCGTAGAGCGTGAAAGCAGGACGATCCGCTACCTCCTCTTGAAGGAGCGCGGGAACTCGCACGACACCCACACAAAAAGCAGAACCGGAAAAGACATGGCAGAAACAATGGACATAGAGAGGATCGCGAGCCGCCTGGGGATACCGTTCCAGGCGGAGGTCGACGACACCGCGGTGGACGCGGCGCTGGTAAGCCGCCTCCCCCTTACCTTTGCGCGCAACAACCTCCTTCTGCCGGTAAAGGCGGAGGAAGGTCGCGTGCTCGCCGCCAGCGCCGACCCTGCCAATCTCCTCGCGCTCGATGAGCTTGCCGGCCTCTTCGGCGCGCCGGTGGACGTCGTCGCCGTCCCCCGCCCCGCGCTCCTCGACGCCATCAACCGGCTTTATTCCAAGCTCTCCGGCTCCGCACAGGAAGTGGTGGAGGAGCTCGAAGGGGAGGATCTCTCCACCGTCGCAGGTTCCTTCAACGAGCCGCGCGACCTCATGGAGCTCACCGACGAGGCGCCGGTCATCCGCCTGCTCAACTCCATCCTCTTCCAGGCGGTGAAGGAGCGCTCCAGCGACATCCATATCGAGCCGTTCGAGCGGGAGCTGGAGGTGCGCTTCCGTATCGACGGCCTCTTGTACAAGATGCTCGCTCCCCCGAAGGTCATCCAGGAGGCGCTCACCTCCCGCGTGAAGATAATGGCGGGACTGAACATCGCCGAGAAGCGCCTGCCGCAGGACGGCCGCTTCCGCGTGAAGGTCGCCGGGCGCGACGTGGACATCCGCGTCTCCATCATCCCCACCTTTTTCGGGGAGCGCGTGGTCCTGAGGCTCCTGGACAAGCAGCGCGGCATCCTCTCGCTGCGGGAGATCGGCCTCTCGGAGGTCACCGACGCCGCGATGGAGCGCCTTTTGAAGCGCACCAGCGGAATCATTCTGGTAACCGGCCCCACCGGCAGCGGCAAGACGACGACGCTCTACGCGGCGCTCAACATGATCAACTCGCCGGAGAAGAACATCATCACCATCGAGGACCCGATCGAGTACCAGCTGAAGGGTGTCGGTCAGATCCAGGTGAATCCGAAGATCGAGCTCACCTTCGCCAGCGGGCTGCGCTCCATCCTCAGGCAGGACCCGGACATCATCATGGTGGGGGAGATCCGCGACGCAGAGACCGCCGAGATCGCCATGCAGTCCGCGCTCACCGGCCACCTCGTCCTCTCCACGCTGCACACAAACGACGCGGCGACCGCCGTGACGCGTCTCATCGACATGGGGATCGAGCCGTTCATGGTGGCATCGTCCCTCTCCGCCGTCCTCGCGCAGCGCCTGGTGCGGGTCATCTGCCCGCACTGCAAGGAGTCGTACAAGCCGGAGCGCTCCTATGCCGGGATCGAGCTGCCGGACCGCCTCTACCGCGGGCGCGGCTGCGACAAGTGCTTCGGGCTCGGCACCGTGGGACGGATGGGTATCTACGAGCTCCTGCTGGTGGACAGCGAGATGGTCTCCATGATCATCCGGCAGACGCCGGCGGGGACGATAAAGGAGTACGCCATCTCCAAAGGGATGAAGACCCTGCGGGAAGACGGACTGGCAAAGGCCTTTGCAGGCGTCACCACCATCGAGGAGGTCCTGAGGGTAACCCAGGAAGACTATGCCGACCTTTCGCTATAGCGCCTTCAAGTCGGGTGGCGGCGAAGTCTCCGGCACCGTCGACGCAGCGTCCCTGAACGAGGCGCGCCAGAAGCTGAAGCAGGACGGGCTCTTTCCGAAGGAGATCGCACCTGCGGAGGAGAAGGGGGGAGGACGCAGGGGGCGCTCCCGCGTCGCGGTTCCCGAGCTCTCCCTCGCCACCAGAAGGCTCGCCACCCTTCTCGGCTCCGCCGTCCCCGTGTACGAGGCGGTGACGACGCTGTGGGAGCAGGAGCGCCCGGGCGAGCTGAAGAAGGTTCTCGGCAGGGTGCGGGACCGGCTCGCCGAAGGAAGCGGCCTTGCGCAGGCGCTCGCTGCAGAGCCGAAGGTATTTTCCGAGGGGTATGTGGGGATGGTGGCGGCCGGCGAGGCCAGCGGCGCGCTGGAAGGGGTGCTGGAGCGGCTCGCCGAGTTCCTGGAGGGGCAGGCGGAGGTGCGCAGCCGCATTACCACCGCGCTCGCCTACCCGAGCCTCATGGTCGTCGTCGGCGGCGGTGTGATGCTCTTTCTCCTCGCCTTCGTGGTGCCGAAGATTGTCACCGTCTTCCAGGAGAGCAAGGCGACCCTCCCCCTGATAACGGTCCTCCTCATAAAGGTGAGCACCACATTGCGAAAGGCGTGGTGGGTTCTCGCCATTGCCGCCGTCGCAGCGGTCGCCGGGATGAAGAAGCTCATGCGGGAGGAGGCGATGATCAGGCGTCGCGACCGCGTCCTCCTGAAGACGCCGCTGGTCGGCCCGCTCCTGCAGCGTCTTGTCCTCTCCCGCGTCTCCAAGGTGCTGGGGCTCCTCCTGGCAAGCGGCGTCTCCATCGTGAGGGCGCTGGAGATAACCGGGGAGGCGGTGGTGAACCGCGAGTACCGGGCCGTTCTCCTGGAGGCAAAGGAGAGCCTCATCCAGGGGGGGAGCCTCTCCGGAGCATTGCGCGGCAGCGCCCTTTTCCCGCCGCTCCTGGTGCACATGACCTCCGTCGGGGAGAAGAGCGGGGAGCTGGACCGGATGCTCATGAAGGCGGGGGAAGCGTTTGAGAAGGAGTTCAACTCGGCGGTGACCCGCTCCATGGCGCTCCTGGAGCCTCTCCTGGTCCTCGGGATGGGGGTGTGCGTCGGCGTCGTCGTCCTCGCGGTCCTGCTGCCGATATTCCAGCTGAACCAGCTGGTGAAGTAGCGAGCCACACTCTTTAGTCGGACAGGTCTGACACGTCCGACTGGTCTGACCGGTCCGACAATAAAAAACACAGGAGCATCAACAATGAAGAGATTGCGCAGCAATGCCGGCTTTACCCTTATCGAGATCATGGTGGTCATCGTTATCCTGAGCCTTCTCGCGGTCCTCGTCGGACCGAAGATCATCGGGCGCAGCGACGACGCGAAGGTCGCCGACGCGAAGGTGCAGATCAAGAACATCGAGACCGCCCTGAAGCTCTACAAGCTCGACAGCGGCAACTTCCCCAGCACCGAGCAGGGGCTCGCGGCGCTGGTGACGAAGCCGACCACCGGGAAGATCCCCAACAACTACAAGGCGGAGGGGTACCTGGAAAACAAGAACGTGCCGAAAGACCCGTGGGGTAACGACTACGTCTACCTCTCCCCCGGCGAGCACGGCGACTACGACCTCTACTCCTTCGGCGCCGACGGTGCCCGCGGCGGTGAGGAGAAAAACGCCGACATCGAGAGCTGGAACATGCACTAGCAGCAGTATTTCCTCCGGGAAGAATCTCGCTCCGGAGAACAGGCTCTGACACGCTCGGGGCAGACGGTTCCCCACGAGCCAGAAGATACTTTGTGCAGCCGGATCAGGCGCCGCCGATCGCGCACCTGATCCGGCCTTCACGCGCCTCAGGCAGGGAAAGATTCTGAGAGAAGAAACCCCGAAAAACGGCTTCACCCTCATAGAGGTCGTGGTAGTCCTCGCCATCATCGCCTTCGCGGCGGCTATCGTGGTGCCGCGACTCCCCGCCCCCGAAGGGACGAGACTCAAGAGCTCCGCCCGCAACCTCGCCACCGCCATCAGGTTCCTGAACGACCAGGCGATCATCACCAAAGGGGTGTACCGGCTCACCTTCAACATGGCGGAAAACAGCGCCTCCATCGCGAAGCTCTCCCCTTCCGGCGAGGTACTCCCCCCCGACGACCAGCTCATGAACCGAAAGCTCATCGAGGAGGGGATCTCCATCGAGGACGTCACCGACCCGAAGCTCGGCCGGGTGTCGGAGGGGGAGGTCACGGTCACCTTCGGCCCCCGCGGCAACCAGGAGTGCCTCACCGCCCACCTCAGGGGGGGGAGCGAGCACTATACCGTCATCGCCTACCCCGGGGGGAGCAAGGTGCAGGTGCAGGAGGGTTACCAAGAAGTGGCCACCGGGGAGGAGAGGAAATGAAAGGGTTCACCCTCCTCGAGGTGATGATCGCGCTCGCCATCGCCGCCGGCGTTCTCCTCACCGTCATCTCTTCCGTCAACTACCATCTCTCCATCGTGGGGGACGACCGGGAGGAGACCGTGGCGGCGCTCGTCGGGCGCGCGAAGCTGGAAGATCCCGATTTCGTAAAGATCTCCGAGAAGAAGGGGACCTTCGCCCCGGAACACCCGGAACTCTCCTGGGAGCGGGAGACGACGCCGACGGAGCTTCCGACGGTGAGCCGCACCGTCCTCACGGTGAGCTGGCAGGACGGCAAGAAGAGGCTTTCCCTTGTGCAATTTACGTCAAAATAAGGGCTTCACCCTCATCGAGCTGATGATCGCGCTGGTGCTCCTCGTCATCCTCACCGGAGCGCTGTACGGCACCTACTTCTCCGTCATGCGCGCGCGGGAAAAGGGGGGGGAACGGGTCGAGGAGCGCCGGGAGCTGTCGACGACGCTCGGGAAGCTGCACCAGGAGATCGCCTCCGCCCTCTACGCAAGCGGCGACAAGCGCCTCCACTTCGTGGTGGAGGACCGGGACGCCTTCGGAAAGCCGACCTCCCTCTTGCAGTTCACCACCATCACCCCTCCCCGGGTGGACCCCGCCCCCGCCTCCGATCTCGCGGTGGTGCGCTATTCGGTGCAGGAGAAGGAGGGGATTCTCTCCCTCATGCGGGAGTCGAAGGACCTCTACCTCGACGTGAAGCCCCTCCTCTACCCGATCATGGACACTGTCGAGGGGTTCTCGGTGGAGTGCTACGACGGCGGTAAGTGGGTGAAGAGCTGGGATACGGAGCTGAACAGGCGGATCCCCGACAAGGTGCGGGTCACCATCACCCTGAAAGGGGGGGAGGTCTTCAGCACGATCGCCTCGCCGGGGGTGAAGCAATGAAAAACGAACGCGGCTTCGCCCTCGTCATCGCCCTCATGGTGACGGCGCTCTTGACGGCGCTCCTGGTGGAATTCGTCAGCGAGGTGTACGTCGACACCTCCCACAGCCACAATTTCGTCGCCTCCCAGCAGGCGGGGATTCTCGCTGCATCGGGGGTCCCCCTCGCGGTGAAGCTCCTGCAGTTCGACCTCCCCACCCACAACGGCTACAGCTCCCTTCTCGACCTGTGGGCGAAGCCGATCAGCTACGATGCGGGGGCAGGCACGATCACGGTCACCATCGAGGAAGAGAGCGGCAAGATGAACATCAACACCGCCACCTCCCCGAACGGGATGTCGAACCAGTACACCCAGATGGCGATCCGCCTCTTCAAGAAGGCAGGAGTCTCCCCCGACCTCACCGATGCCGTCATGGACTGGGCCGACGAAAACGACACCCCCTCCCCCAACGGCGCGGAGAGCAGCTACTACCGAACGCTCAAGCCGGCGTACGGTGCGAAGAACGCGCGCCTCGACACGGTAGAGGAACTGGCGCTGCTGAAGGGGTTCACCCCGGAGGTCCTCACGAAGCTCCGCCCGCTGGTGACGGTGTACGGCGAGTCGATGAGCGGGGAGAGCACGACGCGGGTCAATATAAATACGGCGCCGAAAGAGGTCCTCGCCGCCCTCGACGAGAACATCTCAGACAGCCTCGTGGAGAACATCCTCGACTTCAGGAAGAAGCAGGCGATCAAGGCGGAGAATCTGAGCAGCATACCGGGGGCGGAAAAGCTCACGCCGGAGGCGCGCATGAACATCACCTACAGCGGCAGCGTGTACCGGATTCATGCCGAAGCGAAGGTCGGAGAAAGCGTAGGGGTAACGGAAGCGGTCGTCCGGCTGCGTTCAGGAACGCAGCCGGTTTTTCTATACTGGAGAGAATATTGATGGATCTTTTCGTCGTCGAACTGAAAAGGGACGAGGTCATCCTCGCCACCTTCCGCAGGAACCGCGGAGCCGTCACCTTTGTGGAGGCGCAGCGACACCCGAACGGGGAGGATGACCTTGCCGCGGTGCTGAGAAGCGTCCCTCCCGGCACCGAGCGGCGCGTCATACTGGCGCTCCCCCCCACGGAGCTCTTCATGAGGGAGCTCGAGCTCCCCCTCACCGACAGGGGGAAGGTGCGCGAACTCCTGCCGCTGGAGCTGAAAGGGGAGACCGCGCTCGACACCGACGAGCTCGTCTTCGACGCGCTCCCGCTGGAGCCGGGGAAATTCCTGGCGGTGTGGGGAAGAGCGAAGGATCTCGCGGAAAAGGTAGCGCTGCTGAAAGATGCGGGGCTGGAGCCGGAGATCATCACCGCCTCCCTCTTCCACTGGGACACCCTCGCCCCCGCCGCCGGAACGGTGGCGGTCGCCGACGGCGAGGCCCTCGCCGCTTTCTCCGACAGGACCCCCATATTCTTCCGTGCCCTCCCTCCCCATGCCGGGGACGAAGAGGTGCAAAGAACGGTCGCCGCGCTGGAGATCGGTAAGGGGGTCGAGGTGGAGCGGGTCGTGCGCATCTCGCACGCCTTCGGAGGGGAGAGCGCAGAGGTAAGCGCCGAACTCGCCGGAGCGTTCGGGGACGACGCCCACGCGGCACGCGACCTTGCCGGTGCCTATGCAGTCGCCGCGGCGGTCGCCGCCGGGAAGGCGGTCGATCTGCGCCGCGGCCCCCTCTCCTACACCGCGGGAACCGAGAAGCTGCGCAGGAGGCTGCGCATACCGCTCGTCCTCCTCGGAGTCCTCATCGTGCTCGCCTTCGTGGAGAGCGGGGTGCGCTACCGGCTGGTGTACAAGGATGTGGTCTCCCTCGACTCCTCCATAAAGGGGATCTACCGCGCCGTCTTTCCGACCCGGAAGAAGCCGGTCGACGAGGTCGCCGAGCTCCGCTCCGAGATCAGGAGGCTCGAAGGGGCGAAGACCTCCAGCAACGTCCTCACCGTCCTCAATCAGCTCGCGGAGGCGAAGGGGGACGACGTCACGGGGCTGTACGAGATCGAGGTGGACGGCAACGAAGTGCGCGCGAAAGGGGACGCCCGCTCCTTCCAGGGGACGGCGGACTTCAAGAGCCGCGCCGCGAAGTTCTTCGACGGCGGCGAGGTCACCGACAACAAGTCCCGCCCCGACGGCTCTGTGACCTTTGCCTACCACGGCACCTGGAAGGGGGTGGCACGATGAAGCAGATTACGGATCTCCTGCAGCGCATGGACAGGACGACGCGGCTGACGCTCGGCATCGCCCTCGCCGTCGCCCTCGTCGCGGCGATCGGGCTCTCCGCCCTGAACGGCCGCATAAAGACGCTGGAAAAGAAACGGGTAAGCCGGGAGGCGGACTTAAAAGAGATGATGACCCTGAAGGTACGCTATCTGGAGGCGAGTGCGGTCTCGCAGCGCCTCTCCAACCGCCTGGCCGCCACGAAAGCGGACGACTCTCCGGCAAAGATCGTGGAAGAGATAGGGATCAAGGGGAAGGGGAGCCAGGTGAAGCCGGTGAAGGGAGAGGAGATACCGGGATACGTGGAGGACGCCGCCGAGGTGAAGATCGAGGGGCTCACCTCCAACGAGGCGGTGAACCTCCTGTACCGCCTGGAGAAGGGGACCCGCCCGGTGGCGGTGAAGAAGGCCCTCATAAAGCAGCGATTCGACGATCAATCGAAGGTCGATGTCGGCCTCACCGTGGCGCTCATCAAGCCTGCCCCGCAGGGTAGCCGATGAAAAGGCGCGCCCTTCTCATCGCGTGCGGCGTTCCCGCCGCTCTCCTCCTCTTTTTCCTCCTCACCCTCTGGTTCATCCCGAATGACGCCATCAAAGGGGTGCTGGTGCGTGTGGCGGAAAATGGCGGCTACACCCTCGACTGCCCGAAGCTCTCCAAGGCGTTCCCGATCGGAGTGAAGGCGCCCGCGCTGTCGCTCTCCTCCGGTAAGGGTGAAGTGCTGCGACTGAAGGACACGCGGGTCGCGCTGCGGGTCCTGCCGCTTTTGGCCGGGAAGATCCGTTTCGGATATGAGGCGGGGATCGGAGCTGCGGGGAGGATCGAAGGGGACTTCGACGCCGGAAGGCGCCGCCAGCTGAGCTTCACCGCGAAAGGTGTGCGGCTGGAAGATATTCCCTTTTTCAGCACCGTCGCCTCGGCGCGCGTGAAGGGGGAGCTCAGGGGGGACGGGACGCTCGTGCAGAAAGGTGCCGGCATGGCGGGAGGAATCCAGCTGCAGGTGCGGGGGGCCGAGCTCGCGGGGGTGAAGATCGCGCAGACCCCCCTTCCCGATGCTGCGTACCGCGACGTGCGCGGCGCCCTCGCCATCGATGGAGGACGCGCCACGCTGAAGAGCTTCACCCTGGACGGCGACGGGATCTACGTGAGGTTGAAGGGGGACGCGGTACTCGCCCAGCCGGTGGGGCTCTCTCCCCTCAACCTGACGGTGGAGATGATGCCGAAGCCCTCCTTTCTGGAGCGGCAGAAGTTCGTCTTTCTCCTCCTCATGAAGTACCAGACCTCCCCCGGCGCCTACACCATCCCGGTCCGCGGCTCCCTCGCCCACCCGAGCATCTAGCGCTTCGGCACCCTCCCCCGCAGGGGGGAGGGACCTTCTTTAGACGATCCGCGCAATCTCTGCACCACCCCCGCCATCGCTGCATACTATCTCACCGATAACAGATTCCTTTCTGCGCAGTGAAGGGGTCGTTGCAGCAGCACGAAAATACGTCGATTTTTACAGGCAACTGTTGACAATGCACCTCAAGACGTTATATAAACCCGTGATAATGATTACTGTGTTTTATTCCTAAGGAGGGGGCAATGAGAGTAGCAAAGTTAACCAAGTTTTTTTCTGCATTTTTCCTGTTCTGCTGTATCGGGACAGCATGGGCAGCTGAACCGGCGGCGCCGGCAGCAACCACTCTTAGCAACGCCGACTGCGTGAAGTGCCACGAGCAGCCGGTGAAGGACATCACCGCGAACGGCGGGAAGCACAAGACCGAGGTCACCTGCCAGGACTGCCACAACGGTCACCCCCCCAAAGTGAAGAAGCCGATCCCGGCATGCAGCCAGTGCCACTCCGGCAAACCCCACTACGAGCTCAAAGGGTGCAACGCTTGCCACTCCAACCCGCACACCCCGAAGGCGATCAAGTTCGGCAACAACGTCACCGACCCGTGCCTCACCTGCCATAAGCCGCAGATGGAGCAGCTGAAGGCGTTCCCGAGCAAGCACAGCAAGCTCGCCTGCTCCTTCTGCCACAACGTTCACGGCAGGATCCCCCCCTGCACCCAGTGCCACAAGCCGCACTCCGCGGACATGACCCAGAAGGACTGCAAGGCCTGCCACAGCGCCCACAAGCCGGCGGTGGTGACGTACAACGCACAGACCCCGAACAAGTTCTGCGCGGCCTGCCACTCCAAGGCGGCGAACCTCCTCGCCTCCAGCCCGGCGAAGCACAACAAGCTCGCTTGCGTGTACTGCCATCAGGCGAAGCACAAGATGGTTCCGGCCTGCACCAGCTGCCACGGCACTCCGCACCCGGCGGCGATGATGGCGAAGTTCCCGAAATGCAGCGACTGCCACAGCATCGCTCATGACCTGAACCGCTGGAGCACCACCGGCGCACCGGCTAAACCGGCGGCACCGGCAGCGCCGGCCAAAGGCGAGGCAGCCCCTGCCCCCAAGAAGGCGCCTGCCAAGAAGTAATCGGTAACAAAAAGGGAGAAGGCCGGCTCACAAGGCCGGCCTTCTCTTATCCCCTTGCCGCAGCCGGCGAGGTAAAAGCAAAGCTCCATTGCCCATCTCTTCAGCAGCTACTCGTACGAACTGCCGCCTGTGCAGGGAGGTTTCGATGCTTTTACTGGGAATTGCCTCAGCGGTGACAGCAGTAACACTTGTTGTCCTCACCTCGTTTCTTATCCCCACTCTCATGGAAATGAAGAAAGCCGCGGCTGCTCTGCGCAGCGTCGCGGAGAAGACCGAGGCACAGCTGGAGCCGCTCCTCATGGAGGCGCGCTCCGCGGTCGCCGAAGTCCGCATCGTCACCGCTTCCGTTGCGGCCAATGCAGACGGCGTGAGCCTCCTCATGGAGGAGTTGGGAGAGACCGGGGAGCACATCAGAGCGATCAACAGAGTGGTGGGGGTGGTCTCCACCCTGGTGGCCGGTTCCTCCGCATGGATGACCGGCGCACGTGTTGCGGGAAGGTTCATTGCTGATAAACTTATTAGAAAAAGGGGGTAACTGCCATGTCAGAAGATAGTGGTGTTGGGACAGGAACAGTTCTGCTTTCGTTTCTCGCGGGCGCAGCTGTCGGCGTAGGGGCCGCCCTCCTCTTTGCTCCGAAAACCGGCGAGGAGATGCGCGGACAGATCAGAGACCTGACCGACGATGCCGTCGGCAAGATCAAGGACTACGCGAGCGACGCACAGACCAGGATCCGCTCCAGCTATGAAGAGGGGAGGGACAAGGTCATGGAGAAGAAGAGCATCATCTCCTCCGCGATCGAAGCAGGTAAGGAAGCAATGGAGCGCGAAAAGGAAAAACAGAAGGTGATGTAAGATCACCACCAAAAGCCCACCCCCCGGTGGGCTTTTTTCTTGCCGCTGCAATACCCGCCGAGCAGCCAAAGACCCCACTGACATTCGATCACTCCGGCCGGCGGCGTTTCGGCCGGGAGCACAGAAAGAGAGCCCTCCCCATGCGTCTTGGCCAGGACGAAATCATCTTCTCCCGCAAGTGGCTGTGGCAGACCGACCCCGAGACGCTCGGAGGGTACCGGGGAAAGCTCCTGCGCGCCGTGCAGGTCGTCGTCTTCATCATGCAGAACTTCCTCACCAACAGCGCGCCGCTGAGGGCCGCCGCCCTCACCTTCACGACCCTGCTCTCCATCGTCCCCCTCCTTGCCCTCACCTTCGCCGTCCTGAAGGGGCTCGGGGCACAGAACAAGCTCGCCCCCGTGATCCTGCGCCAGGTCGCCGCAGGCTCGGAGGTCGTCGTCACCCGCATCGTCACCTACATAAACAACACCAATGCAGGGTCGATCGGCGCCATCGGCCTCCTCATGCTCCTCTTTACCGCCGTCTCCACACTCGGCAGCGTGGAGGACTCCTTCGACACGATCTGGGGCGTGCCGGAGACCCGCTCCTTCTACCGGAAATTCAGCGACTACCTGAGCGTCCTCGTCAGCGCCCCCCTTCTCGTCCTTGCCGCCACCAGCATCACCAGCACCTTGCAGAACAAGGCGGTGGTGCGCTGGCTCCTCGAGTCGACCTACTTCGGAGACATCTACCTCCAGCTCCTGCGCCTCGTTCCGTACGTGAGCGTGTGGGCCGCCTTCTTCCTCCTGTACATCTTCATCCCCAACACGAAGGTGCGCGTCGGCTCCGCCCTCTTTGGCGCCGTCCTCGCCGGCACGATCTGGGAGGGTGCCCAGTGGGCCTACATCCACTTCCAGATCGGGGTGGCGAACTACAACGCCATCTACGGGACGCTGGCGGCGCTCCCCATCGTGATGATCTGGCTCTACACGAGCTGGCTCATCGTCCTTTTCGGGATGGAGGTGGTGGCGGTGCACCAGCAGCGCACCACTTTCCGGCGGGAGCTCCTCGGGCACCAGGTCAACCAGTCGTTCAGGGAGCTGCTAGCGCTGGCGGTGCTGCGCAGGATTGGGGAGTCCTTCCACCACGGTCAGTTGCGCTGGGGGGAGCAGCAGCTGTCCCTCTCCCTGGGGATACCGCTGCGCATCCTGCGGCCGACACTGAACCAGCTTTCCGAGGCGGGTTTCATCGTCTCCACCAGCGCCCCGGGGGAGCCGTACCAACCTGCACGGGAGCTCGACCAGATCGTCCTTGCGGAAGTCATCCTCTCCCTGAAGAGCCAGGGGGCGTGCTGCCTCCTTCCCGGAGAAGAGGCGGCCGCAGGCCTTCTGGAGCGGGGGGAGGAGGCACTCAGGGAGGCGTTCAAGGGGACGACGCTGAAGGAGCTGGTCCTCGAAAACGAGGCGGCTGCCGTCGTTGACAAAGGGGGATCAGTTGACATATAGTGTCGTGATCCCACCCCCAAAAGCAGCAGGTTCATGCAAGATTTTAAGAACATACACAAAAAGAAACGACGCCGGCACGGCAGGCGGAAAGGGGAGGAAGCGCGCAACGCTTTCAAGGCGGTCCTCGAAACCCCTCCCCCCCGCAAGAACAGGCTCAAGATCGTGCTTCCGGTCCTGGCCCTCGCTCTCGCCAGCTATCCACTCTTCGGACTCCTGAACTCCGCCCGCACGGCGAAAACCACCACAGCCCCCCATACCACGTCCTCACCGGCCGCCGTCCTCACGAAAGCGGACAACTGGAGCTCCTTCAAGCTGGCAGCCGAGGTCTTCCCGAGCGCGAAGCAGGAGGCAAACGAGTTTGCCGCCCCCCTGCCGCAAGGGGGGAAGATCGTGTACGCCATCAACGAGCGGCTGCAAAGCCGCGTGGCGAAGGTCATGCAGGACTTCAAGGTGCCGTACGCCGCGCTGGTGGCGATCGAGCCGAAGACGGGGAAGATCCTCGCCGTCGTCTCCCACTCCACCGCGCAACCGGCTTGGGAGAAGGATGCCTGCTACCGGCTCTACCCGATGGCCTCCCTTTTCAAGATCGTCACCGCCTCCGCGGCGCTGGAGGACAAGAAGGTCACCGCCGACACCCCCTTTGCCTTCAACGGGCGCCTCACCTCCGAGAGCCCGAAGCACTGGCGGTCGACCGGTCGCCGCAGCCCGCAGATGCCGCTGGCGCAGGCGATGGGGAAGTCGGTGAATCCGGTCTTTGGCAGACTTGCCGGCGACATCGTGGGGCGTGACGCGCTGATAAGCTGCGCCCAGAAGTACGGCTTCAACCAGGAGATCTACCCCGGCTGCCCCGTGATCCCGAGCACTGCGCCCCCTCCGGACTCCCTCGACCAGCTCATGCTGACCGGCGCCGGTCTGAACCACGACGTGAAGGTCTCGCCGCTGCACGCCGCCTCTCTCATGGCGGCCGTCGCAAACGGCGGGGTCATGATGGCCCCGAGCCTCGCGCAGCAGGTCGTCGACGCGAAGGGGGGGACCCTCTTCAAGCAGCAGCCGTTCGAGCTGCGCCGCGTGGTGACGCCGCAGACCGCCTCGGAGCTCGCCCGCATGCTCTCCACCACCACGGTGACCGGGACCTCGAGAAAGGCGTTCCACGACCGCAGGGGGCGCCCGATGCTCGCCTCCCTGAAGGTCGCGGCGAAGACCGGTTCCATCGACGGGACCGACCCCGCCGGCCACTACAGCTGGTTCACCGCCTACGCCCCGATGGAGGATCCACAGATCGCCATCGCGGCGCTCGTCATCAACGAGGCGAAGTGGAAGATAAAGGCACCGTTTCTCGGGGAGCAGGCGCTCGAGGCGTTCTTCAAGTAGGGGTAAGTGTGGAGTGTCTGCGCTGCGGGACGTGCTGCGTGGCGCCGGACATCTCGGCGCTCGGGAAGAGGATCGGAGAGCGGTGTCCCCACCTTTCCGACGATCTGACCTGCGCCGACTACGGGAACCGCCCCGCCGTGTGCCGCGGCTACCGCCCCGACGAGATCTGCAGAATGATCTGTGCGGAAACGCTGGAGGAACGGGTGGAAAAGTACCTCGCCCTTTTCGGGGCTACTGCGGAAAGGTCTTCAGGGTGAACTCCCCGTCGAGCCACTCGCAGTAGGAGAACTGGGTGATCCAGTCCCCGAGCGACACGACGACCCGCTCCCCTTCCCGCTCCAGGTACGGCAGGTGGAAGTGGCCGGTAACGACGGCGTCGCACCCCTTCCCGAAGCATCCCCTGGCAAAGGAGAGGGTGATAGCGCGCCGGTCCCACCTGACGCGGCGGACCTTGTGCCTCTTCCCGCTGAGCCTGGAGAGGATGGCGGCGACCGCGCCCGCTAAGCCGCGGGGAAAGAGGGGGAGGAGGACGCCGGCGAGCCGGCTGTGCAGCAGGAGGCGAAAGGCCCGGTAGCGATAGTCCCTCCTGTTGATCTGGTCGCCGTGGCAAAGATAGACCTGCTGGCTGCCGATCGTTACGATCGCGCCGCGCCGGTGCACTTCGGCCTGCAGCTCCTCCCGGAAGAAGCGGGTGAGGTGGAAATCGTGGTTCCCCTCGAAGTAGACGAGGCGCACACCGCGCCCGCGCACCCTCTTCAGGGAGTCGACGACCTCCCGGTAGTGCCGGTACACGGGGGTCGGGGAGCCGACCCAGAACTCGAAGAGGTCCCCGAGGATGTAGAGCGTGTCGGTGTCCGGGGGGAGGGTATCCAGGAAGCGGAGCAGGGAGCGGTAATTCGCGTCCCCCGGTTGCTTCAGGTGGGCATCGGCGATAAAAATGTTGCGCATGGGGCACAATATATACAAAACTATGGGTGAGGTCCAGTGGGTTCCCCCGCTGGAGGGTGGCGGCACCTCCCTTCGTGCCCACCTCCCCTGACGAGGTTGACTGCATGGCCATGCGAAGTGTGGAGATAGTCTGGGACGAACTGATGGAAGCATTCGAGAACCCCGACCCGGAACTGACCTACTTTCTGGACCGTGAGACCGGAGAAGTCTTCTCCGTTCCCGCCGACTACGACGACGAAACGTTCTGGGAGGAGATGGCGGCGGCGGACGAGCGCTACCTCGAAATACCCGCCTTCGACTACGCGCAGGAGCGCCAGATGGTGCACGGCTTCATCCAGGGGGTCAGCAACGCGGCGCTGAAGGCGATGCTCGTGCGCGCCTTCGTCGGGAAGAGCGCCTACGGGCGCCTGAGCGAGATCCTTTCCTTCTATCCCGAAGAGCAGGAGCGCTTCGAGGCGGTGCGGGAGCAGGTCATCACCGGGCGCGCCGGAGAGTGGCTGGAGGAGCACGACATCTTCCCCCCCGACCGGTAGACCGCCCCTCGCACCGTACGCCGGGCCCAACCGACCCGCACGGCGCTTCTTTCCTCGCCCCTTTTCCTTTCCGGGCGCGGCCACATCCCATAACCAGAGGCACCCATGCTTGCACAAAGAAACGCCGCGAACCGGACCGTGGTGATACTCCTCGTCGCAGCCGCACTCTTCGCCGCCGGTCACGCCCTGAGCCACACCGCGTCCTGCTTTCTCCTCTCCTTCGTCATCGCCTATCTGCTCGACCCCTTCGTGGTATGGCTCGAGCATCGCAGGGTGCGCAGGCCCGCGGCGATCGTGACGCTTTACGTCCTCCTCGCCATCCTTTCCGTATTCGTCCTCTCCTATCTCGTCCCCTACGCGATTGTGCGGGGACAGGCGCTCATCCCGAGCATACCGACCTACCTGGAGAAGGCGAAGAACCTTGGGCTCGAGCTGCAGGGACAGGTGCAACCGCTGTACGGCGCGGAGTGGCGCTGGGCCGCGGACAAGGCGGTGGAGTGGCTGGACAACGTCTTCAGGAGCGTGGGAAGCGGCGTCTCCTCCGCGGCGGCGAGCGTCGTCTTCAACCTCTTCAACCTGGTGCTCGCCCCGATCCTCGTCTTTTTCATGCTGTACTACAAAAAGGACATAAAGGAGGAGATCGCGGCGTGGCTGCCGGTGCGCCACCGCGGCACCCTCCTGTCGCTGGGGAGAGAGATCAACGACAGTATCGGCGGCTTTTTGAAGGGGCAGATCATCGTCTCCGCCATCGTGGCGATCCTGGTGAGCGGCACCCTCGCCCTCATGGAGGTGGACTACGCGATCTTCAACGGGATCTTCGCAGGGGTCGCCTCCGTCCTCCCCTTCATCGGCGTCGTCATCGCCACCATCCCCCCCCTCTTCTTCGCCTACCTGAAGTTCCAGAGCGGGCTCGCGCTGGTAAAGGTGCTTGCGGCCTTTGCCGCGATCTACTTTCTGGAGGGGTACCTGGTAAAGCCCCTCGTCTTTCGCAGCTCCATGGACCTGAACCCCCTTCTCACCATCATCATGGTCATGGCGCTCGGCGAACTCATAGGTTTCTGGGGGATACTCCTCGCCATACCTGTCGCAGCCGCGGCGAGGATCATCGCGGTGCACGCCGAGCGCGGGGATTTCAGGCAGGAGGAATCTCTGTAGCCCCGCTGCCGGAACGGGCGCACTTTCGCTTCGAAAGGAGTCACCGATGAAAAAAGCCTCGAGTCGGTTGATGACCGACGTACTTCTCGTCTTCGTCGTTGCAGCAGTCCTCGGGCTCTCCTGGAATCACACACTTCTCCTGAAGGCGTGGCGCGGAGAGGCAACCTCCGCCCCCCCTGCCGCGGAAACGCAGGAGGTCCCGGGGCCGGCTGCGCAAGAGGCTGTCCCGCTGCCGCTCGGTCTCATGCAGGTGAAGGAGCTGTACGACGCAAAGGAAGCGGTCATCATCGACGCCCGCGACATGCAGAGTTACGAGGCCGGCCACATAAAGGGCGCGGTCTCCCTCCCCCTCGGGGAGGCGTCGAAGGGGGCGCCCCCCTCCTTCCAGGCTGAGGTCCCCACCGCGAAGGAGCTCATCGTCTACTGCAACGGGTTTTCCTGCCACGACAGCATGGATCTCGCCAATCTCCTCATCAAGTGGGGATACCGGACCGTGTACGTGTACGAGGGTGGGTATCCCGAGTGGTACGGCGCGGGGTATCCCATTTCTCAGGGGAGGAAACCATGATCGCGAGAGTGAAGGAGTATCTGCCGCTGGTGGTACGGGTCATTCTCGGCGGGGTGTTCATCTACGCGGGGGTGCTGAAGATCGCCGATCCGGTCGCTTTTGCGGGGAACGTCGCCGCCTACAAGCTTGTGCCGTACTTCTGGAGCTACCTTACCGCCGCGATTCTCCCCTGGGTGGAGGTAATTTCCGGTGCCCTCCTCGTCTGCGGCTTCCGCCCGAAGGCGGGGGCGGTCGTCATCGCGCTGCTGAACGCGGTCTTCATCGTGGCGCTCGCCTCGGCTATCGTGCGGGGGCTGGACATCGATTGCGGCTGCTTCAGGCAGGGGGGGGGGGAGAAGACCTCCCCGTGGATTGCGCTGGGGAGAGACGTGGTGTTTATCTGCATGGCCCTCTATATCGTAAGGACCAGCGGGGAGGAGCGCCGCGGCGTAAAACGCGCCTGACACCCTTTTTGAAGGGGAAACCTCATCTACTCCGGGAGGGAGAAGGAGAAGACGGCTCCCTCCCCCGGCTTACCCTCCCCTTTCACTTCGCCGCCGTGCCGCTGGATGACGCGCTGCACCGTGGCGAGGCCGACGCCGCTTCCCTGGATCCCGCGGGAGTTCTGCAGCCGCTTGAACGGTTTGAAAAGTTGCCCCGCCTCTTCCATGCTGAACCCCGCGCCGTTGTCGCGCACGTAGTAGAGACGCTTTCCCTCCTCCTCGCGCACCCCGAAAACGATCGCAGGCTCGCGTACCCCGCCGGTGTACTTCCAGGCGTTCCCCAGGAGGTTTTCCAGGCAGATCTTCAGAAGCTGCCGGTCTCCGCGGACAGTGATCCCCGGCTCAATGTCGATCCGGGCCTGGCGCTCCGGCGCGTGCTGCTGCAGGTGCAAAGCGGTCTCCAGGGCGATGGCGCTGAGATCGACCTCGCCAAGCTCCAGCTCCTTGTGCGACACCTGTGACAGGGTGAGCATCGCCTCTATAAGCTCGTCCATGCCGCGGCACGACTCCGCCACGCTCTGCACCAGAAACCTCGACTCCGCATCCGGGCACGATTCCGCCAGTATCTGCTGTGCCGTGCTGATACGGGTGATGTAGGTGCGCAGGTCGTGGGAGAGGGAGTAATTGAAGGCTTCCAGGTCGCGGTTGGCGGAGGCGAGCTCCCGGGCGTGCTGCTCGAGCTCCTCGTTCATCCTCTTTATCTCCCGCTCGGCCCGTACCCGCTCCGTCACGTCGCGCACCGCCTCGATCCCCGCTACGACCTTCCCGTGTCCGTCCCTGAGAGGGGTGCAGATCATCTCCAGGTACCCCTGCCCGTGCAGAGTCTTTCTGCTCAGCTCGCACTTGTGGGTCAACCCGTCTTTCATGCAGCTCGCGATGTGGCAACTCGGGCAGGGAGTGGTGCGCTGCTGGTACGCCTCGTAGCAGATATCCCCTTCGTGCGAACCGAGAAGCTCCTTGTGCGCCTCGTTCTGGTACAGGATGCGGTAGTCGGGGTCCTGGATGCTGATGGCATCCCCCACCGCCTGCAGAATGGCATCGGAGCGAGCCTTCTCGTTCTTCGCGCTCAGGAGTGCCTCCTCCAGGAGTTCCCCCTGGAGCTGAAAGCTCTTCATGATCTTGGCGAGGTACAAGAGGAAGAGAAATTGTGCGCCGAAGTAAAGGCAGCGCATGGCAAAGTCGTTGCCGGAAGGGTGCAGCAACTCGTGGAGGAATGCTTTATTCCTGACGCCGGCATCGAGGAGAGTGTCGGCGAACCAGGAAGCAGCCATGACGGCGAGGCCGACGGCAATGATGCGTGCCTCTTTCGATTTTTGGGCAAAAATTCGAGCCGTCATGTAGCGCCGGCCTCCGATAACCGCGGGTGCAGTAATGTCACCTGATTTGGTGGGGAATGACAGAACCGCATAATGCACCAAAAGAGGAGAAGAAGGCAATAATATTAATCTAATAAAAGGTATACCCCCGCCGCCTGCCCCCCCCGTAACTTGCGGTTTCCGGTGAAATACGCTAGTATGCCGTTCGATTTCGCACCGCACCCCAGGGAGGCACCCTTTTGAAAGAAACCGCACTGCTCATTGCCGCTTATCTCATCGGTTCGATCCCCACCGGGCTTTTGCTGGCGAAGGCCTGGGGGGTGGACATACGGGCCACCGGGAGCGGCAACATCGGCGCCACGAACGTGTACCGCACGGTCGGCAGGAAGCTCGGCATCCTCACCCTCCTCGGCGACTGCCTCAAAGGACTTCTCCCGGTACTGGTGGCACAGTGGCTCGGATTTCCGCTGGCGATCGTTGCCGCAGTCGCGCTCGCCGCTTTCCTCGGTCACGTCTACACCGTCTTTCTCGGGTTCAAGGGTGGCAAGGGGGTGGCGACCGCACTCGGCGTCTTCCTCGGGATCTCCCCCCTTTCCATACTCTGTGCCTTTGCGGTCTTTGCACTCGTCCTCTACCGCTCGAGCTACGTCTCCCTTGCCTCCATAACGGCGGCTGCCGTGGTGCCGATCATAATCACCATTGCGGAAGGAAAGATCGAAGTCATCGCCATGTCGGTAGTCGTCGCGGCAATCGTCATATACCGGCACAAGGAGAATATCAGGAGACTGCGCGCTGGAACGGAGAACCGTTTCCGCGCATAGGGGGGTGGCGCCGGCACGTAAAGTCGTTGCCGTGCCCCGCCTGAGGGGAAGGAAGGTCGCTACGGACGAAAAAAGGGGCTCTCCCGGATGGGATGCCCCTTTCTTGCGCCTGCTGTGTAAGTATCTTTAGGCCCCCTGCGCCACCACAAGTGGGGTCAGGAGACGTTTCATCTTTTTCAGTGCCCCTTCCTCGATCTGCCGGACACGTTCTCTCGATATGGAGAAGTGGTCGGCGATCTCCTGCAGCGTCATGGGGGTATCGGAGCTCACCCTGTTCTCGATGACGTAGCGCTCCTTCTCGTTCAGCCCCTGAAGGGCGGCCGCCACGCTCTGCTCCAGAAGAGCCACGTCCTGGCGCTCGGCCAGCATCTCCTCCTGGTTTTGCCGCTGGTCCGGGAGGGTCTCGAGGAAAGTCCCCGCCTCGCCGTCGAACATCTCCAGGTCGAGGGAAAGCTCCCCTTTCAGCCGCTGGTCCATCTCCTGCGCCTCGCCGTCCTTCACATCGAGGGAGAGCGCCGCAGCATGAAGGTCTTCCTCGCCGGTCATGCTCCGGATCGCCTGCTTCGCCTGGTTCAGCTTGAAGAAGAGCTTGCGCTGTGCCTGGGTGGTGCCGATCTTCAGGAGGCTCCAGGCGGACATGACGTAGTTCTGGATGTACGCCCTGATCCACCAGACGGCATAGGAGACGAGCCGCACCCCTTTGGCCGGATCGAACTTGCGCACGGCCATCATGAGGCCGATGTTCCCCTCCTGGATGAGGTCGAGCATCTTCAGCCCGTAGGAACGGTACTCACCGGCGATCTTCACCACGAAGCGCAGGTTCGAGGTGATGAGGGTATGCGCCGCCTCCAGATCCCCTTCGTTGCGGAACCGTTCCGCCAGGGTCGTCTCCTCCTCCGCCGAGAGCAACGGAAACCGGTTGATCTCCGCCAGATAGAGGGTGAGATTATCGACAGGGACCGGCATCGAGTAGTTAAGGACTGCTGCTTCTCTCATACAAGTCATCTCCCGCTTTCTGGAACTTTGGCACTCTTTTCTGCCGAGTGCTAATAATATAACAAAGGGGTCCCCAAAAATCAACCCGGTGCGGGCAGATTATCTTCTGTTGCCAAAGGGTTAAATTGCTTGCCCCTGCGGGGGGGAGTATGGTAAACGAAGTGGTTATTAACCGACGCTTGGCGCCGAAATACCGAGGGGGTGTGCGCAGATGGAGATTCAGGTACTGCCACTTAGTGAAGCCGACAAGAAGCCGAAGTTCACCGACGAGACGAATCTCGTTTTTGGCCGGACCTTTACCGACCGCATGCTCCTTATCGAATGGAAAGCAGGCACAGGGTGGGGCGACGCCAGGATAAAGAAGTACGAGCCGTTCGTCCTCGAGCCCGCGGCGCTCGTCTTTCACTATGCGCAGGAGATCTTCGAAGGGCTGAAGGCGTACCGCTGGGAGGATGGCTCGATCGCACTGTTCCGTCCCGAGATGAACGCCCGCCGCTTCAACCACTCCGCCGACAGGCTGTGCATGCCGGAGATGCCGGAGGAGCTCTTCCTGAAGGGGATCGAGCAGCTGGTCTCTCTCGAGCGCGACTGGGTGCCGGGCGCCGTTGGCACCTCCCTGTACATCCGCCCCGCCATGATCGCGGTGGAGCCGGTCGTCGGCGTGAAGCCTTCCGACCACTACTACTTCTTCGTCATACTCTCCCCGGTCGGCGCCTACTACCCGAAAGGGTTCAAGCCGGTGCGCATCATGGTGGAGGACGAGTACGTCCGCGCCGCTCCCGGCGGCACCGGTGAGGCCAAAACGGGGGGCAACTACGCCAGCTCGCTGAAGGCGGGGCTGAAGGCGAAGAAGAAGGGATTCGACCAGGTGCTCTGGCTGGATGGCGTGGAGAAGCGCTATGTCGAGGAAGTCGGCGCCATGAACATGTTCTTTGCCTACGGCAACAAGGTGGTCACCGCCCCGATCGGCGGCACGATCCTCAACGGCGTCACCAGGGACTCCGTCTTGCAGCTTTCCCGCTCCCTCGGCTTCGAGGTGGAGGAGCGCAAGATCGACATCCACGACCTCATGAGGGACATCGAAAGCGGAAAGGTCACCGAGGCTTTCGGCAGCGGCACCGCCGCGGTCATCACCCCGGTGGGGGAACTCTGCTACAAGGACGACTGTCTGGAAATCGGTGGCGGCGGAGTCGGGGCGCTTACTCAAAAACTGTACGACACCCTCACCGGTATTCAGTGGGGGAAGGTAGCGGACACCTTCGGATGGATCAAAAAGATCAGCTAGTCCCGGACGAATTGTGCGGGGAACAGGGAAAGACGCCCCGCGCAAAGGGCGCGAAGAAGATTGCCGTCAAGGACGCCAATCCCCTGTGCCTGTCGTGCCGGCGCTCCTGCAAGCAGGAGCGCAGCGCCCTCATAGCCTCCTGTCCGAGGTACTACCCGGGCCCTAAGCTGAAGCGTGAGGACTGGAAGCAACTGGCGCTGCCGATAGAGAAGGAATAACCTGGATAAAATAGATATGAGCACTGAAAGGCGCCCCCTGTGGGCGCCTTTTTTAGTTCATCCGGGCTTCCTTGTAGTCCATGTAGGCCGGGATAAGCCGAAAGGCGTTCCCGGCGGTCCACAGCAGACGCAGACGCAGCGCCAGCGCATGCCGGAATCGCTAGCGCTTATTCCGGCCTACAAAGTCAGCCCCCCCAACACGCCCATCTCCCCCCGCGTCTCACCTTCCCCCCCCTTTCGGATCTCCCTGCGCATGGCCGTGCCGGACCGTGCCTTGACAGGCACTGGGGGGGTACCTATATTTCCGGAAAGATAATAAAGGAGATAAAAATGGTACGTCCGGAAAAAATGACGGTGAAAACGCAGGAAGCGCTGGCCGCAGCACAGGAGAAAGCGGCTTCGATGTCGGCGGCGATCATCGAGCCTGAACACCTCCTCTCTGCTCTCCTGGAGCAGGAGGGGGGGCTCGTGCCTGAGCTCCTGCAGAAGATTGGGGCAAACGTCGGGGGTTTGAAGGAGGCGCTGAACACGCAGCTGAAAAGGCTGCCTACCGTCTCGGGGAGCTCCGTGCAGATTCAGCCATCTCCCCTTTTCATCCGCACCCTTGAGCAGGCGCAGAAAGAGGCGGACGCTCTGCACGATGCCTTCGTGAGCACTGAGCACCTCCTCCTCGCCATGATGCAGGAGAAGGGGGGGGCGACGCGCGTCCTCACGGAGAGCGGCGTCACCCGGCAGGCGATACTGACCGCGCTGCAGTCCCTCAGGGGGGGCGAGTCGGTCACCGACCAGAACCCGGAGCAGAAATACCAGGCCCTGGCGAAGTACGCGCGGGATCTCACCGACCTCGCCCGCCGCGGCAAGCTAGACCCCGTCATCGGCCGTGACGACGAGATACGCAGGGTACTGCAGGTCCTGTCGCGGCGCACGAAGAACAATCCGGTCCTCATCGGCGAGCCGGGGGTCGGCAAGACCGCCATCGTGGAAGGTCTGGCGCAGCGCATCGTGGCCGGTGACGTGCCGGAGACTTTGCGCGACAAGACGGTGGCGGCGCTCGATATGGGAGCTCTCATCGCCGGGGCGAAGTACCGCGGCGAGTTCGAAGACCGGTTGAAGGCGGTCATCAAGGAGGTGGCGCGCTCCGAGGGGAAGGTGATCCTCTTCATCGACGAGTTGCACACGCTCGTCGGCGCCGGCGCCGCAGAAGGGGCGATGGACGCCTCCAACATGCTGAAACCTGCGCTCGCCCGCGGTGAATTGCACTGCATCGGGGCGACGACGCTGAACGAGTACCGCAAGTACATCGAAAAGGATGCGGCGCTCGAGCGGCGTTTCCAGCAGGTTTATGCCGGGGAGCCGAGCGTGGAGGAGACGATCTCCATCCTGCGCGGGCTGAAGGAGCGCTACCAGACATTCCACGGCATCCGCATCAAAGACAGCGCCATCATCGCGGCGGCAACCCTCTCGGACCGCTACATCACCGATCGCTTCCTGCCGGACAAGGCGATCGACCTGATCGACGAGGCGTCCTCGCGGCTGCGCATAGAGCTCGATTCGAAGCCGACGGAGATCGACGAGGTCGACCGCCGCATCATCCAGCTGGAGATCGAGAAAGAGGCGCTCATGCGCGAGAAGGACGTGCAAAGCGAGCAGCGTCTGCGAAAACTGAGCGACGAGCTGGAGGCGCTGAAGGCGGAATCTGCCAACCTGAAGAGACACTGGCAGCGGGAGAAGACGATAATCAAGGACCTCGAGGGGCTGCAGCAGCAACTTGAGGAGACCAGAGAAGAAGCAAAGAGGCTGGAGCGGGAAGGAAACCTCGGCAGGACCGCCGAGCTCCGCTACGGAGAGATCCCGCGCCTCGAGAAGGAGATGGCGCAGAAAAAGGTCGAACTGGAGGAATTCCAGAAGGACAGCAAGATGCTCTCCGAAGAGGTCGACGCCGAGATGGTGGCGGAGGTGGTGGCCAAATGGACCGGCATCCCGGTGAACCGGATGCTGGAGAGCGAGTCGGAAAAGCTGATCCACATGGAGGAGCGCCTGAAGACCCGGGTGGTGGGACAGGACGACGCACTTGTTCTCGTATCGAACGCGGTGCGGCGTGCCAGGAGCGGCCTCTCCGACCCGAACCGCCCCATCGGCTCCTTCATCTTCCTCGGCCCCACCGGCGTCGGGAAGACGGAGACGGCGCGCGCACTTGCCTCTTTCCTCTTCGACGACGACCAGGCGATGGTGCGCATCGACATGAGCGAGTACCAGGAGAAACACACGGTGGCCCGCCTCATCGGCGCCCCTCCGGGGTACGTCGGGTACGAGGAAGGTGGGCAGCTCACCGAGTCGGTGCGCAGGCGCCCGTACACCATCGTCCTTTTCGACGAGATCGAAAAGGCGCACCCGGAGGTCTTCAACGTCCTTCTGCAGGTGCTGGACGACGGCCGGCTGACCGACGGCCAAGGGCGCACGGTCGATTTCCGCAACACCGTCATCATCATGACCAGCAACCTGGGGAGCCAGTGGATCCAGCAGTACGGCACCAGCGACTACCAGCAGATGCAGGCAATGGTCATGGAAACGCTGACGCAGAGCTTCAAGCCGGAGTTTTTGAACCGCGTCGACGAGATCGTCATCTACCACGCGCTTCCGCTGGAAAGGATCAAGGAGATCGTGGCTATACAGCTGGAATCGCTGAAGAAGCGCCTCCAGGACCGCAACATCGAACTGGAGGTGACGGAGGGGGCGAAGGAATACCTGGCACGCGAGGGGTACGACCCCGCGTACGGAGCGCGGCCCTTGAAGCGTGCGCTGCAGCGCAAGATCCAGGATCCCCTGGCGCTCATGCTCCTCGAAGGACGGTTCACCAATGGAGATACGGTCGTCGTCGATGTCAACGCAGGCGGCGATGCGCTGGCAATAAGGAGGATGGAGTAAGGGTCCCCGTTGTTCTCGCCGCCGCTTTATGGTATCGTGCATGCCGAAAACGGCACCAGGAGCGCCGCCAGGCGCCACAACGAAAGGGGAATCTTCATGAAGCAGGCAGTTAAGACCATAGCCATTCTTTTTGCTCTTTCTCTACCGCTCGCAGCGCACGCTGCGGTAGACGAGGATGCGGCGAAAAAAGAGAAGACCATCCAGGAGATCCAGAACTCGATGTCCAAAAGCCACATGGGTTCCATGATGAGCGGAGGGGGCACCGGCGCCACGGCCGCAGCAGGAAAGGTCGTGGAGACATTTGAGGGAGGGGGATACCGCTACGTCAATCTCGAGAACGGCAAGAAGAAGGCGTGGGTAGCTTTTCCGTCCGCAACTGTCGCAGTCGGGGAAGAGCTCTCCTTTAGCGGCTGCTCCGAGATGTCGAACTTCACGAGCAAGAGCCTGAAGCGCACCTTCGACAAAGTCCTCTTCTGCGGCGGTCCCGAGCAGAAGGGGAAGGTAAAGACGGCGAAAGCCGAGGCGGTAAAGGGGAAGAAATCGCCCGGTAGCGCAGGGGCGGCAGCGGCTACAGAGAAGGTATCGGTTGAAAAGGCAGCGGGCCCGAATGCCTATACCGTTGCAGAAGTCTTTGCCAAGAGCGCGGCTCTGAACGGCAAAAAGGTACAGGTAAGAGGGAAGGTAGTGAAGGTTGCCACCGGCATCATGAACCGGAACTGGATCCACCTGCAGGACGGCACAGGCGACGCGAAGAAAAAGACGAACGACCTGGTGGTGACCAGCAAGGAGCAGGCGGAAGAGGGAGACGTGATCACCATCTCCGGCACCGTCGCCAAGGACAAGGACTTCGGCAGCGGCTACAAGTACGCGGTCATAGTCGAACAGGCGACAGTGAAAAAACAGTAGGATCGACAAAGGCCTCCCGCGAAAGCGGGAGGCCTTTTTTTCACCTTTCACCCCATCCCCACCCTGTCCCTCCCCTCCCTATGATGGGGCTTGGCCACCTGTTCTGGTTGCAGTCGTAGGCCGGTATAAGCCGCAGGCGTTCCCGGCGTCAGCGCGAGCCGATATGCTGCCGAGGGCTGCCGGAAACGCTGCGCTTATTCCGGCCTACATAGTGACGTCAGGGGCGGCGGACGCTGGGTGAACATTTTCTTCTGGTACCTGTAGGCCTGGATAAGCCAAGGGCGTTCCCGGCGTCGGCGTGAGCCGATACACGCTGCCGAGGTCTGCCGGAAACGCTGCGCTTATTCCGGCCTACATGTCACCTACCTGTGCCAGGACAAGGTCTTGATCGACCTTTTCCTGCTACAGTAAGAGAGAGGCTCTGTTGCGGCTCCTGGAGAGGACGGCAGATGGACGACATGAAAGGCGTACTCATAACCCTTTTCCTGCTGCGCTTCGCGGCCACCTTCCTGCTGCGCGAGCTGAACCTGCGCCACCTCAGAAAGCACGGCGCGACCATTCCGAAAGTCTTTGCCGGACAGGTGGACGGCGAGGCGCTGGCGAAGGCATCGCGCTATACGGTGGAGCAGAGCCGCCTCGGGCTCGTGGAAGCTGTCTTTGACAGCGCGCTCCTCCTCCTTTTTCTCTTCACTCCGCTTCTACCGCTCTACGACCGGTGGATAGCTTCTCTCTCCCCGTCCTTCGTGGTGCAGGGAATTCTCTTCATGCTGGTCCTCACACTCGCCCAGACCGTGCTGGAAATACCATTCTCCCTCTACGGCACCTTTCAGATCGAAAGGCGATATGGCTTCAACACCATGACACCGCGCCTGTGGATTGCCGACTTCATCAAGTCGCTCCTCATCTCGGCCCTCCTCCTGGCGATCATGGTGGGTGGCGCCCTCCTTCTCGTGCAGCACTGGCCCAACCTGTGGTGGCTGGTCGTCTGGCTCTTCTTCTTCGCCTTCACCATCACCATGATGTACCTCTTTCCCTACATCATCGAGCCCCTCTTTTCCAAGGTGGAGCCGCTAAAGGACGCGGAGCTCGACGCGGAGATCCACGCATTGGTGGAGAAGGCGGGTCTGCGGGTAAAGGCTGTGCTGCAAAAGGACGCCTCGCGCCGTACCCTCCATTCCAACGCCTACTTCACCGGCATCGGCCGCACGAAGCGGATCGTCCTGTACGACACTCTGCTAAAGCAGATGGACCGGAACGAGATCCTCGCGATACTCGCGCACGAGGTGGGGCATTGGAAAAAAGGGCACCTCCTGAAGCGGCTGGTGCTTACGGAAGTAGGGGCGCTGGCGGCTCTCTACCTGAGCTACCGCCTGCTTGCCTGGGGGGGACTCCCTCCCCTTTTCGGCCTGTCGGACGCCTCGTTTGTGGCACAGTTCCTCATGGTCGGCTTTCTCGGCAGCCTCGCCGGATTTCCGATCACCCCTCTCTCGTCGTGGCTCTCCCGGCGCGACGAGTGGGAAGCGGATCGCTACGCAGTCGAGCTCTCCGGGCTCCCCGGCGCTCTCGCGAGCTCTCTCGTGAAGCTTTCCAGGGAAAACCTCTCCAATCTCCATCCCCACCCCTTGTATGCAGCCTTCTACTACAGCCATCCTCCGGTGGTCCAGCGCGTGGAGAAGCTGCTGGAGCAGACGGGGGTTCCAGGTCGGGAAACCGCGCACTGAAATGTAGGCCGGAATAAGCGCTGCGTTTCCGGCAGCTTTCGTCCAACGTACATCGGCTGTGCCGACGCCGGGAACGCCTGCGGCTTATCCCGGCCTACAACTACGACTCCCCCCGCACACACCTTTCCAACATATCTGTGAACCGTTGCCTGAAGCAGGTTGCCGTGGTACCTTAGTAAAGCTTAAAATTCCACCAGCAGCGACAGGAGGATCGCTCCCCATGCACCTGAAGATTCTTATGACTGCTTCCGAAGCGGTTCCTTTCGCCAAGGAGGGAGGGCTCGCCGATGTGGTCGGCGCACTCCCGAAGTTCCTGCACGCACTGGGGCATGACGTCAGGGTGGTGATGCCGCGCTACTACAAGGTGGACAGGGAGAAGTTCCAGCTCCGGCAGATGCCCGGCACGCTGGTGGTGCCGATGGGGATCATCGGTCACATGTACTGCGGCGTCCTCGAAGGGAAAATGCCGGGGAGCGAGGTGCCGATCTACTTCCTCGAGCACGAGCAGTTCTATGGCCGCGAAGGGCTGTACGAGATGGACAACAAAGGGTATATCGACAACGACAACCGCTTCGTCTTCCTGTCCAAGGGGAGCCTCGAGCTGTGCAAGATGATCGACTTTCATCCCGACATTGTCCACGCGCACGACTGGCATACCGCTGCGGTGCCCTTCCTGATGAACACGAACTACCGGAACGATCCGTACCTTCGCGAGGCCGCCTCCGTCCTGACAGTCCACAACATGCAGCACCAGGGGAACTTCTACGAGGGGGTGATCGAGGTCCTCGGAGTCGGGTGGGAGCACTTCACTTTCCTTGGGCTGGAGATGGACGACCAGGTCAACCTTCTGAAGGGGGGGCTCTACAATGCCACCGTGCTGAACACGGTGAGCGAGGGGTACGCTCGTGAAATGCAGACGCCGGAGTACGGTTGGGGGCTTGAAGAGGTGGTACGAGAGCGTTCGGGTGATCTTTTCGGGATACTGAACGGCGTCGACTACACCGAATGGAACCCCGAAAGGGACGATCACATCGCAGCGACATACAGCGACAGCGATCTGCGCGGAAAGGCCCTGTGCAAGAGGGAACTGCAGCAGATCTTCGGGCTCCCGGAGAGGGACGACGTGCCCCTCCTCGGCATGGTTTCGCGCCTCGTAAAGCAGAAGGGGATTGATGTGCTGGCCGAGGCGATACCAAGGATCCTCGGCCTCGACGTGCAATTCGTGCTGCTCGGTGCGGGGGAGCCGTGGGCCCACTTCTACTTCGGCGACATCGCGGCGAAAAACAGGGCGCGCTTTGCCTGCCGGATCGGGTACGACAACGCGCTCGCGCACAAGATCGAGGCCGGGTGCGACTTCTTCGTGATGCCATCCGCTTTCGAGCCGTGCGGCCTCAACCAGATGTACAGCATGCGCTACGGCACCCTGCCGATCGTGCGCGCCACCGGCGGGCTGGACGACAGCGTGGAGAACTTCAGCGAAGCCGACATCACCGGAACCGGCTTCAAGTTCTGGAACTTGAACGCCGGGGCACTCTTCGACACCATCGGCTGGGCCGTCCACACCTGGTACCACAACAAACCGGCTATCGAGGCCTTGCGAAAGAACGCGATGCAGCAGCGCTTCACTTGGGAGGAAGCGGCCCGGAAATATGAGGGCCTTTACCTGGATGCGCTGCGACGCCGGCTCGGAAGCCAGCGGTTACAGACGCTGGAGCGGGAAAGGGTATAGCGATCGGTCCCCTTCTGGTGCTACCGCACAGTCGGGGAAGACCTCAGCGGCACTTCGGCATGCCGAAGTCACCAGCGCAGCTACTTGCGAGGTTCGGCGACGCGGGCTAGCTCAACCGGGACGGCGCAGCTGCCGTTGGAGAGATCCTCCTCCGCCTTTATCATCTTGTCGAGGACACGCTCAGGTGCCACGTCTTTGGCAAGCTCCTGCAATTCCGGATTCTTCGCCTCTTCGATCCCCATCTTCTCGGCAATCTCCGTTACGAGCGAAATAAGCCTCGTCACCTCGTGCTCCGCAAGAAGACTTACGTGCAGGTCCAGGTCCGCTCTGCGGTCGCTCGCCGACTGCATCCGGTTCTGGCTGATCAGCACGAAGGTGGAAAGAAAGATCGCCTCGACGGAAGCGGCCATGGCGAGGACGACGAAGCTCGGATCGAAGCGCGGTATCCTCGGGATCCAGCCAAGATTTATGGCGATCCACGAGCCGAAGATCATCAGGTGCAGGTAGACGAAGAGCATGCTCCCGGTAAACCTGGTGATGCCGTCGGCGATCCTATCTTCTACGGTCTTTCTCGCATCTTCTGACTGCCGCCGCGTAATGAGAGCTGCTATGTTCCGGTCGACGACAGCGCCCATGCCATCGGTGCTTGCCTTCTTCCCCTTGCGTGTTACTCCTGCCATAGGTATTTTCTCCGCGACTCCCCCTCCGGTTGTCTTTTCATTTTCTTCCTCTATGGAAAGTATCTGCTTCTCCATTTCCGATGTCAAAAGTGCGAAAGCTCCATCAAAGGGACAAAGCCCTTTACATCGGGTGGGTAAAGAGCTAGGTTTACGCCAAAACATTCAGCACGCGCGACAGGAAGATCATGCCTCAGGAATCAGCCCCGCCGGACCGCTCCATCCTTCGACACCCATCGTTCAGGCTCTTCTGGTTTGCCCGCACCTTCTCCATCATCGCATTCCAGATGCAGGGGGTTGCGGTGGGGTGGCAGATCTATGCACTCTCCGGCAGCGCCTTTTACCTGGGCCTCGTGGGACTCGCCCAGTTTCTCCCGATGTTTCTCCTCACCCTGCCGGTGGGGCATGTCGCGGATCGCTATGACCGGCGCAACGTCGCGCGAACGTGCATGGCCGCGCAGGGGATCGCCCTGGCGCTTCTGACCGTCGGTAGCCACTCCGGATGGCTCGGAAAAGAGGCGATTCTCGCCATCGTTTTCCTCCTCGGCGCTGCACGCGCCTTCGAGGGACCGACCATGCAGGCGCTCCTGCCGACTCTCGTGGAGCCGGAGCTCATTCCTACCGCTGCGGCCTGGTCCGCCTCTGCGATGCAGACCGCCTTCATCCTCGGCCCCGCGCTGGGGGGACTCCTGTACGCGGTGGGGCCGACCACCGTGTATGCCACCTCCACGGCCCTCTTCTTGACGGCCAGTACGCTGGTCTCCTTCATCCACAGCACCCATGACGCCTCGCGGCGCGAGCCGCTCAGCCTCAACTCCCTCTTTGCCGGCATCTCCTTTATCCGCAGCCGCCCCGACATACTAGGCGCCATCTCGCTCGACCTCTTTGCGGTACTCCTTGGGGGGGCCACCGCGCTTCTTCCGATCTTTGCACGGGACATCCTGAAGACGGGGCCGTGGGGACTGGGGCTACTGCGGGCCGCCCCTGCGCTCGGGGCACTCGCCATGTCGGTTTACCTTGCGCGCCACCCGCTCAAAAACCGTGTCGGCCGCACCATGTTCATCTCCGTCATCATCTTCGGAATAGCGACGATCGCCTTCGGCCTGTCGCACTCCTTCCCCCTTTCCATCGCAAGTCTCATGGTGCTCGGAGCCGCAGACGTCATAAGCGTCGTCATCCGCGCCTCTCTTGTGCAGATAGAAACGCCGGACGAGATGCGCGGCAGGGTGAGTGCCGTCAATTCCCTCTTTATAGGGACCTCGAATCAGCTCGGGGAGTTCGAATCGGGGGTCACCGCGGCGCTCTTCGGAACGATCCCCGCGGTGCTATTGGGAGGGGCCGGCACGGTAGTCGTGGCGCTTCTCTGGATGCGGCTCTTTCCGCAGCTGGCGCACTTCGATTCCCTTCAGCGGAAGAGCTGATTGCTCCCCTTCACACCTGCAATGCAAGACCTAGAAGACTCAGCCGTCGACAGCACGTCCCTCCCCTTTCAAGGGGGAGGACAGGTGGGGGATGGGGTTCGGCGACCACCGCGTTGTACCCCATCCCCACCCTGGCCCTCCCCTTGAAAGGGAGGGGACACACGAGCTCGCGCTCTGCTAGAGGGACAAGGATCTCTAGTAGTTTGACCTATGAATGAAAAAAGGGCGCCACAGCATACGCCGTGGCGCCCTTTCCTGCCTCACACATCCTCCCCCCTACCACCTGTTGCAGCTATTAAATTCTCTCTTCGTCCTTAAGGCCACGTATGCCTTCAAGATGTCCCTGTCCATAGACGGGAATTCCCTCGAGAGCGCCTCCATGCACTGCATGCCGAGGGACATCGACTCCTGCTTGTAACCCTGCAATGGGCTCTCGCTCACCGTCCTGCACATGATCTTATCGAAAGCGCCGCTGACCTGGTCAAATACCGTCCGCCCCGCTTCCGTCGGATCTTCCGGGAGATCAAGATAAAGAGTCGGAGAGGTCTTGCTTTCCTTCACCTCGAAGAAGAAGGACGGTTTCCTTGCGGTATAGTCACCCGGCTGCAGCGCCTCTTCGCCCGCCCCATCGCTGCCGTGGCTCGTCATGGAGTTTCTCGCCGCACTGCCTATTGTGCGGTACAATTCGTCGTCGCTCAGCTTCGTTAGCTCGACAAGTTCCTTCACAGAATCTATCTTCCTGTACGAGTTGAATAGTTCGCTGTCACTCAGTCTCTGAGCTGCCATTTCCCTACCCCCTGATCTGTTACCGTCTCATCAGGAAATGCCTCTTTCCCAACAACTATTATATCATCAGCGACAAGAATGAATTTGTTACTTCGTTAGCTCCGGACATGAACAAACGCTACAAAGGGCTTGCGCCGGCACCGTGCGATGCTTAAAATGAGGCCCACTTTTTGGCAGTGAGACAAAAAACGGGAGGGGGACACAGATGAAAAAAATCGGAGTTGTACTCTCAGGGTGCGGCGTGCGGGACGGGAGCGAGATTCACGAGGCGGTGCTCACCCTGCTGGCGATTACCAATAATGGCGGCAAGGCGGTATTCATGGCACCGGATATCGAGCTTGCCGAGGTGAACCACCAGACGATGCAGGAGACCGGCTCGCGCAGAAGCGTCCTCGTGGAGGCCGCCCGCATCGCGCGTGGCGACATCAGCGACATCAAAGCTGTGCACGCCGACGACCTCGACGCCCTCGTCTTCCCCGGCGGATTCGGGGCAGCGAAAAACCTCTGCACTTTCGCCACGGAGGGGGCCGGTGGCACCGTGCAGCCTGACGTATTGCGGCTGGTGCGCGATATGGCAGGGGCGAAGAAGCCGATCTGCGCCATCTGCATCGCACCGGCTCTCATCGCCCTCGCGCTCGGGAAGGAGCTTTCCCCGCAGCTTACCATCGGCAACGATGCCGGAACCGCCAAGGCCATCGAGGCGACAGGAAGCAGGCATGTCGAGTGCGCCGCAACGGACTGCGTCATCGACAGGGAACACAGTATCGTCTCCACCCCCGCCTACATGCTGGCCCAGAACATCTCGGAAGCAGCAGCAGGGATCGAGAAGGCCGTGAAAGCAACAATGGAGCTTATCCGGTAGCGCCTCCATGCCCCGTTTCGGCTGTGCCTTCCGGGGCTTACGGGGGAGCAATACAGGCGCATGCACCGGATGTTCAATTGATCGGATGCCACAACTTCAAGGAGGGATGCTACAGATGCGAAAGCTTTTCACCGTGCTTGCGTGTACGGCACTGACAGTCCTTTTGGCGGGGAATCTCTGGGCGCAGGATCTGCAGGGGCGGGTGGCGGTCACGGGAAGGATCGGAGCAATGATTCCCGCGGATGGCACCGCAGATGTCCCGGCAGGAAAAGTGATTATCGACACAGACGCCGGGTTCGTCGGTGGTGGCGGCGTTCTTTTCGGCGTGAATGAAGAAATCGCCATCGAGATGGATGTCACCCATGCCAGCTTCGGCACCTCCGCCTGGGGCGATGTCGATCTCACCACTCTCGCCTTCAGCGCGCAATACCGCCTTCCGGAGCGAAACCAGATCGTGCCCTACCTCGGAGGGGGGGTCGATGTTCTCATGCCGGACATCTCAGACGGCTCCGCCGACACCGTCATGGGGGTACACCTCGCCGCGGGTCTCGACTTTTTCCTGAACCGTCAGCTCGCAATCAACGTAGAGGTGAAAGGTACCGAGGGGTTTGAGTCGGATCTAAGAGCGAACGACGGGAGGAAGATCGGAAACTTTGATCCCACGAACCTGTCCACGACCGTCGGCGCGAGGTTCTTCTTCAACTAGAGCTGCATAAACCGAAAAGGGGGGGGGGCGCAGCGGCCTTTCCCCTTTCCGCGTATATCCGGTCCCTCGGCGCCCCAGCGCTTCTGTTCCCTCGCCAGCTACGCAAGGCAACTGCGTCGCCCCCTTTACGAAGTGTCTTCCTGGGATTCCGGGGAAGCCGTAGTATGGTCCAATGAAGAGCCGCACGAGACCTCGCGTCCCCCCCTTTGCGAAGGGGGGACAGGGGGGATTTGACTTGGCCAGCACTGTCCTGCAAAGTGCGCAACTGCTGTGTCTCAAGCGCAGTTCCTTGATTCAGTTCGCAAAAACTGGTGGCTCATGTCGTTGATCTTTAGACTGCCGCAGCACTGCGGTTCGACGACCTAGATGTACTGTCAAAACGGGGCGGGGTTCTGGAGGAGAGTTGATCAAATCCCCCCTGCCCCCCCTTCGCAAAGGGGGGAACGTTAGGCCTTCTGCAGTGCTTCGTGGCAATGTACCCACCGCTCCCCCTTCCCGGATGCGGTTGCGACGGTTCAACTGTGCGCTGCACGAGCTCCTCCCGCATGACCTCCCGCTCCGAACGCATTCCGGTACTCCTGCCGCAGCCGCTCCTGGTCCATCCCCTCTATGAATCCCCACGGTAGGAGCTCGTCTAGTCCGATGTCGCGATAGACGAAACTGTCGCTGTCGAAACCCTCCTCCTTTGCCGCCTGTTTCCAGTTCCCCAGCTGGTCGGCACGCACCAGGACCTGCGCGAGCCTCCGGTCGCCGCGGGAGAGGAGGGCCTGCTGATACGCCTCGCGCACGCTCTCGGTCTGCATCCGCACATTCGGAAGCTTGCCGATCGCCTGCTGCAGGAACTTCACCTTCTTCTCCAGACTCTTCGAGTCCTCCATGCCGCACCACTGGAAGGGGGTGGACGGCTTCGGAATAAAGGGATTCACCGAAAGCTGCACCTCGCCGATCCTCTTCTGCGCACGCGCGGCAGCAAGGACGCGCTCGCGGATCCTCTCCACAAGGCGCACTAGTTCTTCCAGGTCCTCGTGCGTCTCGGTAGGGAGCCCGATGATGAAGTACAGCTTCAGATTGAGGATGCCGCTGGCGATGAGCTTGTCGCAGGCGCCGAGTATCTGCTCCTCGTTAATCCCCTTCTTGATCAGATCGCGCAGCCGCTGTGAGCCCCCTTCAGGTGCGATCGCCACCGTCTTTTGCCCGCTCGTTTTCAGCGCCTCTATCATTTCCTCGTCGAGGCGGTCCAGCCTGAATGAGGAGACCGAGAGTTTCCCGCCATGTTCGATGATGTCGCGGCTGAGATCACCGATCCCTACGTAGTCGGAGACAGCTGCGGCGACGAGACCGACTTTGCGCCCCTCCTGCACCCCTTTCAGCACCTCGCGCCGGACGACTTCGAGCGAGCGCTGCCGGTATGGGAGGTATATGTACCCGGCCGCGCAGAAGCGGCAACCGCGCGGGCAGCCACGTGAGAGCTCCACGAGGTGCATGTCGGAGAACTCGGTGCAGGCGGTGTGGACCTCCGTAACGGTGGGGCGCTCGTCAAGATCGCGACTAAAGACGCGCTGCACGCGGGGGGGGGCGCCGGGGAGCGGATGCATGGAAAGTAGCCTCGTCCCCTCGTACTCCGGTGCATAAAGGGAAGGGACGTATATGCCGTCGACGCGGGCGCATTCCAGGAGAAGCTCCTCGCGTGACTCCGACTCACCCTTCAGCACTTCCAGCAGGTGCTGGAGGACCCCTTCCGCCTCCCCGAGGCAAACCAGATCTATCAGAGGGGCGACCGGCTCGGGATTGAGGAAGAGCGCGGCGCCGCCTGCAATGACGAGGGGGTCGTGGGAGGTGCGGTTGCTCGCGAAAGGAGAGATCCCCGAAAGCCTGAAGATGGTGGGGATGTTGAGGTAGTCACTCTCGAAAGAGACGGAGAAGGCGACGACGTCAAATGACGACAGAGGGCGTTGCGACTCCAGGGATACCAGATGCTGCGCCCCCCCTCGCCGCTGGCGCTCCTGCAGCTCGCTCCTGTCCGGGAGAAAGGCGCGCTCGCAGACGACGCCGGGGTCGTCGTTCATCATCGCGTAGAGCGTCTGGAAGCCGAGGTTGCTCATCGCGGCATGGTAGCTGTTGGGGTAGACGAGGCAGCAGGAGAGGCGGCCGCCCCAGTTGCGCTGGATGGTGCCGCTCTCGCCTGCGAGGATTTCGCGGCGCTTGTCGTGTGGTATCCGGGACATGGGTCGAGAGTAGCATTCTTTGCGGGGATGAGGAAGGAAAAGGTGTGATATCAGACGCTTAAGGCGAAATTCGGGGAACCGAATCCATGAGAGAGGTCATGTGACATGTAGGCCGGGATAAGCCGCAGGCGTTCCCGGCGTCGGCGACCAAAGAGCAAATCCCCCCTGCCCCCCCCTTCGCAAAGGGGGGAACGCGAGTTCTCGTGCAGCGCTTCGTGGAAATGTAGTCAAGGTTCCTGGGAGCTTCCCGGAAGAAGTAAAAAAACCCGGCCCCCTGTAGAGGGCCGGGCTGGAAAAGCTCCGAATTGCACTAAACTAGTCGACTGACTTCCGGAGGAAGGTCGGGATATCGTACTGATCTTCGTCGTCCATCAGGAAGGAGCGCTGGCGGGCGACGTGCTCGCGCTGCTGCTTCTCGCGGATGAAGGTCGGGATCTCCCTGTTGATCTCGGAAGCGGAGGGCTTCACCAGGGTCGAGACGTTCTTCAGCTCGTGGCGCCCTTTCTCCAGATCGAAGCGGTCGCCGAAGCCGGTGGCGATCGCGGTGATCTTGATCGTCTCTCCGAGGCTCTCGTCGATGACGAGACCGACGATGATGTTTGCGTCCTCGTGCACCTTCTCGTGGATGATGCGGCTGGCGGCGTCGAATTCGTCCATGGTCATGGCGGACGGTCCGGAGATGTTTACCAGCACGCCCTTCGCGCCGGAGATGTCGATGTCTTCGAGGAGCGGGGAGGAGATCGCGCGGGTCGCTGCGTCAACCGCCCTGTTCTCGCCGGTGCCAAGACCGATACCCATCATCGCCATGCCGCGCTCGCTCATGATCGACTTCACGTCGGCGAAGTCGACGTTGATCATGCCGGACTGAGTGATGAGGTCGGAAATCCCCTGCACCGCCTGGCGCAGCACGTCGTCGGAGGGCTTGAATGCGTCGAGGATCGACATCGACTTCCCGGCCAGGCCGAGGAGGCGGTCGTTCGGGATCACGATGAGGGAGTCAACGTGCTTCTTCAGTTCCTTGATGCCGTCTTCGCCTTTGGCAAGACGCTGGCGACCTTCGCGGGAGAAAGGCTTGGTGACGACGCCGACGGTGAGGGCGCCGATTTCGCGGGCGATTTCTGCGATGACGGGAGCAGCGCCGGTACCGGTGCCGCCGCCCATACCGGCAGCGACGAAGATCATGTCAGCGCCCTTCAGCGCCTCGACGAGCTTCTCGCGATCCTCGATTGCAGCATCGCGCCCAACGTTGGGGTTGGCGCCTGCCCCGAGACCCTTGGTAAGCTGGGTGCCGATCTGGATTTTGATGGACGCCTTCGACATGCGCAATGCCTGGGCGTCGGTGTTTGCTACGATGAAATCGACCCCGGTGATGCCAACCGTAATCATGGTGTTCACAGCGTTGCCGCCGGAACCGCCTACCCCAATTACCTTAATCTTCGCACTCTGGTCGATGCTCTCATCGAAGTGAAACATTCAATATCCCCCTTATCGCCGCCCCCGGCAGATCAAAAAATTATTGGACCTTTTTATACATTTTTTTGGAACGATAGGGAAGCGTAAAATGCAGCAAACAAGCACTTTTTTCGCGGAATAAAGAGAAGGGGACAGGCGCCTTTTGAGGGGGGCCTGTCCCCTTTCAGGGGAGGGTGTTTTTGGCGTTTTTAGAAGAATTCACCGAACCACTCGCGCATCCTTTTGCCGACCCTGCGGAAGACATGGTCGTCGCTTTGCGCGGTCGGGAACTCGTGCACGCCGACGTTCTTGCTGCCGTACACAACAAGGCCGACGCCGGTTGCGTAAACAGGCGAATTAACGACATCCACGAGCCCGCCGATCTTCTGGGGCACGCCGCGGCGCACCGGGAGGTTGAAGATCTGCTCGCCGAGTTCCGGCATCCCTTCGAGGATCGTGGAGCCGCCGGTGATGACGACGCCGGAGGCGATGAGGTCCTCGAGCCCCGATTTCACGATCTCGCGGTTCACCAGGGTGAAGATCTCCTCGACCCTCGGCTCGAGGATCTCGCACAGCAGCTGGCGGGAGAGGACGCGCGGCTTGCGCCCGCCGACGCTCGGCACCTCGATCGTCTCGTCCTTTCCGACGAGACTGGAGAGGCAGCAGCCGTACTTCTGCTTGATCCGCTCCGCCTCCGCCATCGGGGTGCGCAGGCCGACCGCGATGTCGTTGGTGAGGTGGTTGCCGCCAAGAGAGAGGACGGAGGTGTGCTTGATGGCGCCGTCGACGAAGATGGCGATGTCGGTGGTGCCGCCGCCGATGTCCACGAGGGCCACGCCGAGCTCCTTCTCGTCAGCGGAGAGAACCGCCTCGGAGGAGGCGAGTTGCTCGAGGACGATGTCCGCCACCTCGAGACCCGCGCGGTTGCACGACTTCACGATGTTCTGGGCGCTCGCCACCGCGCCGGTGACGATGTGCACCTTCGCCTCCAGGCGCACGCCGCTCATCCCCAGAGGCTCGCGGATGCCGTCCTGGTCGTCGATGATGAACTCCTGGGGCAGGATGTGGATGACTTCGCGGTCCATCGGGATCGCGATCGCCTTGGCCGCCTCGATGACGCGCTTCACGTCCTCGGTGGTGACCTCCCGGTTCTTGATGGCGATGACGCCCTGGGAGTTGAGCCCCTTGATGTGCCCCCCAGCGATACCGGCGTAGACAGACTTGATCTCGCACCCGGCCATGAGCTCGGCCTCCTCGATGGCCTTCTTGATGGAGGCGACGGTGCTCTCGATGTTGATCACCACCCCCTTGCGCAGCCCGCGGGACGGTGCGGTGCCGATCCCCACGATGTCGATCCCCTCTTCCGTGAGGTTGCCGACGATGGCGCAGATCTTGGTGGTGCCGATGTCGAGGCCTACGATCAAATTATCCCGTCTGGTGGTCATGCTCTCCCCCTTTTGCTTCCTTTATATTAGTAAACAGAAAATCATAGCTGCTGGAACCTAGGTAATCGGGTGGGCCGGAGTCGTCTTCTCAGCAACTTTGCTGGTCGGCTGTTCCGTGCTCCCCTGCTGCAACCTTTTCACCACGATCTTGTCCGTGTAGTCGAGATCGATGTAGTCGAGCGCCTGCATCTGCGGCTTCAGATCCTTGTACACTGAGGCGAAGCGGGCGAGCTTCTCCTCGAAGGCGCCGTTGCCCAAGCGGACGGGGACGCCGCTGCTCACCGTGAAGAGGGTGAAGCCGTATCCCTTGTCGTAATGGACCTCCGAGACGTCCTCGAGATTGAAAACCTTCCCCTCCCTCAGCCGGTCGATCAGGACCAGCGCGGTCTTCAGCGCCTCCTTGGTACCTGCGGGGTCTGCCTGCACGTCCTGCGCGTTCACACCGGTGATGAGCGGGTAGTCGAGGCGGTCCCCCTCGACGAGGGTCTTGAAAAGGACACCTTTCGCATCGAGGTAGCAAAGGGTACCGACATTGACGACCGCCTGGGGGGCACGTTCCGAGACCGCGATGGAGAGGGTGTGCGGGAAGTACCGCTTCACCTGCACCTGCTCGATCCAGGGATTCCTGGAGAGCTGCTGCACGATGTCCTTCAGGTGCAGCCCGAGCATGGAGTCACCCGGTTTGATCCCGGCAAGGGTGATGATCTCCTGACGGGAGAGCCGCTTCAGAGGGGAGACCTCCACAGTCTCCAGGCGCAGGAAGGTGGTGTTCTCCACCACTTTCTTCACCTGCCACCCGCCGACACCGAGGGCGCCGCACACGGCAAGCGCAGCTGTCCCCTTTGCAAGCCCCTTCAGGAGCGGTCGCCAGTTGATCGGCTTCCGCTTCTTCGGGACCTTCTTCGCCCGGTTCTGGGGAAGCTGGCGCTTGGTTTTCTTGTGCAGGTCGCGCATGGGAGTTCGGCCCTTCGTTGTCGGACACGTTGGACAGGTCGCCGTCAGACCTGTCGGGTAGCTGTCAGTTTTTCAGTGCTGCCGCGAGGAGAACCCGTTCCACGAGCTCTCCGAATTCGATCCCTGCTCCGCGAGCTATCTCAGGGAGGAGGCTCAGGTCCGTCATTCCGGGTAGGGTGTTCACCTCCAGGATGTAGCTCTCACGGTCTTTCGTGACAAGAAAGTCCACCCTGCTGTAGCAGTCGCACCCCAGCGCCGCGTGGGCGAGCTCACCGAGGCGCAGCACCTCCTGGTAGAGGTCCTCCGGGAGCGGTGCGGGGAAGATGTGCTCGGCAAAGCCGTCGGTGTATTTCGCCTCGTAGTCGTAGAACTCGTTCTTGGGAACGATCTCGATGGCGCCGAGCGCCCGTCCGTCGAGGATGCCGACCTGGATCTCGCGGCCGTCGATGAACTGCTCCACGAGCACCTCGGGGTCGTACTTGAAGGCCTCTTCCAGTGCGGGCTCCAGCCCCGCGCTCTCCTTCACTATGCTCACCCCGACGGAGGAGCCCTCGCGGGAAGGCTTCACCACCACCGGCAGGGGGAAGGGGAGCTCGAGCTTGTCGCCGCGGCGCAGGACTACGTACGGGGCGACGGTGAGGCCGGCGCCCTCGAAGACGCGCTTGGCGTAGACCTTGTGCATGGCGAGGGCGCTCGCCAGGATCCCGGAGCCGGTATAGGGAATCCCCATCAGCTCGAGGAGCCCCTGGACGGAGCCGTCCTCACCAAACCTGCCGTGCAGGCCGATGAAGGCGACCTCTACGCCGTGCGCGGAAAGCTGGCTTGCCAGGTCGCGCCCGGCATCGATGCCGACCGCGTCGTACCCCTTCTCCACGAGGGCCTTGAGGATCGCCGCGCCGCTTTTCAGGGAGACCTCCCGCTCGGCGGAAAGCCCGCCCATCAGCACTGCGATCTTCCTGGTTTTGAGCTCTGCTACTGTCATTTGCTGCTTCCTTTCTGTAGTCCGACTGGTCCGACTGGTCCGACTGGTCCGACTGGTCCGACTGGTCCGACTGGTCCGACGGTCCGACTGGTCCGACTGGTCCGACTGGTCCGACTGGTCCGACCGGTCCGACCTAAAGCACTCCTACTACGCGGACCTCTTCCTCAAGCTCGATGCCGCTCGAGCTCTTCACCCGATCCTTGATCAAATCACAGAGCTTCAGAAAGTCTGTCGCTGTCGCGGAGCCGGTGTTCACCAGGAAGTTGCAGTGCACCTCGGATACCTGCGCCCCCCCGACCTTCACCCCGCGCAGCCCGGCCTGATCTATGAGGCGCCACGCCTCCTGCCCGGGGGGATTCTTGAAAAAACACCCGGCGTTGGGGTACCCCACTCGCTGCACGGTCTTACGGTGCGAGAGGTTTTGCTCCATGACGCGCTCGATCTCCGCGCAGTCACCCTGGTCGAGGGAAAGGATCGCGCTCACCACGATCTCCCCCGGCTCCAGCTTCAGGAAGCGGTACCCGAACTCGAGCTCGCTCTTCCCTCTTTCCCGCACCCCTGCCGCGGTGAGCGTCATCAATGTGTCCACCCTGTCGAGAATGGACCAGCCGTGGGCACCGGCGTTTACCGCTACGGCACCGCCGAAAGTTCCGGGGATCCCCACCATGAACTCGAGCCCGGTCAGGCAGGCGTCGCAGGCGTAGTGGGTGAGCCCGTATGTGGTCACACCCGCCCCCGCCTGCAGCCGGGCACCCGGCAACGTCTCCAGCGCGTTGAAGTGCGCAAGGGAGATGACACACCCGGCGAAACCGGCATCGGCGACCAGAAGGTTCGATCCACCCCCCACCACGATCCAGGGGATCTCTTCCTGGGCGAGCACCGCTACTGCGCTCTGCAGGTCCTCAAGATCGAGCGGCTCGATGAAAAGCTCTGCGGCACCTCCGACCTTCAGGGTGCTGTGCTGCGACATCATCTCGGCGTGGCGCGCTTCGCCGCGCAGCCCGTCCGCGACCCTGTCCAGCCCGTCCTGCCAGGGGGTGCGCTCCATCACTCGCTCCCGGGGGTGAGCTGCCCGAGGACCTTCTCACCGATCTGCCATACGTTCCCGGCGCCGAGAGTGAGAAGGATGTCGCCGGGTTGCAGGATCTTCAGGAGGTGCTCCGCGAGCGCCTCGCGGTCGGAGATCCAGGTGACGTCCTTCTGTCCGTGGCGGCGGATCCGCGCCACGAGGCTCTCCGCGGAGATCCCCTCGATCGGAGCCTCCCCCGCGGGGTAGATATCGGTGAGGATCAGCACGTCGGCGTCGTAGAACGCCTTCACGAAATCCTCAAAGAGCTCCTTCGTGCGGGAGTAGCGGTGCGGCTGGAAGACCACCACGAGCCGCTTCTCCCATCCGGACTTGGCAGCGGCAAGAGTCGCCCGCACCTCTGTGGGGTGGTGCCCGTAGTCGTCGACGACCATGATGTCGTTCGCGGAACCTTTCAGGTGGAACCGGCGGCCGACGCCGCGGAAGGCAGCGAACCCTTCCTGGATCTTCTCGAAGGGGATGTCGAGCTCCATCGCCACCGCGATCGCGGCGAGGGCGTTCAGCACGTTGTGCGCGCCCGGCATGGCAAAGGAGATCTCCCCGAGCCGCACACCCTTGTGGTGCGCCACGAAGGTGGTGGTGAAGCCGGAAAGGCGCACGTCGGTGGCCCGGAAGTCGGCCTGGGCGGAGAGTCCGTAGCTCGTGAAGCGCTTCTGCACGCGCGGCAGGATGTCCGCCACGTTCGGGCTGTCGAGGCAAAGGACCGCAAGGCCGTAGAAGGGGACCTTGTTGATGAACTCCACGAAGGTGTCCTTGATCTCTTCGATCCCGCTGTAGAAGTCGAGGTGGTCCGCGTCGATGTTGGTGACCACCGCAATGGTGGGGGAGAGCTTCAGGAAGGAGCCGTCCGACTCGTCCGCCTCCGCCACCAGGAATTTCCCCTGGCCGAGCCGCGCGTTCGTCCCGATGGAGTTGAGCCGCCCGCCGATCACCATCGTCGGGTCGATCCCCGCCCTGGACAGCAGGGTCGCCACCATGGAGGTGGTGGTGGTCTTCCCGTGGGTCCCGGCAACAGCGATCCCGTACTTCATGCGCATGAGCTCGGCGAGCATCTCCGCCCTGGGGATGACCGGGATGAAGCGGGCGTGCGCCTCCACTACCTCCGGGTTATCCTCGTGCACCGCGCTGGAGATGACGACGACGTCCGCCTCCACCACGTTCTCGCTGCGGTGGCCGAAGAAGATCTCTCCCCCGAGCCCGGCGAGACGCTGGGTGATTTCCGTTTCGCGCAGGTCCGAGCCGGAGACCTTGTAGCCGAGGTTCAGGAGGACCTCGGCGATGCCGCTCATGCCGATCCCCCCGATTCCAACAAAGTGAATTTTCTCGATCTTTCCGTACATCAATACTCCAATCCAAAGGCATCCGGCGGCACCCGCCGCTCAGCCGTCTCTTCGCCACCCCCTCCCGGCAAAGGGAGGGGCAATTTCTTAATACCCCCGCACCATCCGGGTCACGATCACCTGCGCGGCGTCGAGGTGGGCGAGCTTCTTCGCGTTTTGCCTCGTCTCCTCCAGGAGTTCCGGCTTTTCCATGAGGGCGGTGATCTCCCGCGCCACCCGTTCTCCGGTGAGTTCCTTGTCGAGGATCATGAAGCCGGCACCCTTCTCCACCAGCGACTCCGCGTTTTTCCTCTGGTGGTCGTCCGCGGCGTACGGGAAGGGAACGAAGATGCACGCCTTGCCGCACGCGGTGATCTCGGCGATCGTCGTCGCCCCTGCCCTGCAGATGATGAGGTCGGCGGCGCCGTAGGCCGCGGACATGTCGTCGATGAAGGGCTTTACCTCGGCGTCGAAGCCGTTCGCGCGGTACCCCGCCCGCACCTCTTCCAGGTCCTTCTCCCCCGTCTGGTGGGTGATGACCAGTCTCTCCTTCACGGATAAGAGGTGCGGCAGTGCGGCCACCAGCGCGAGGTTCACGCTGTGCGCCCCGGCGCTCCCCCCGAAAACGAGGACCCGGAAGGTGGAGGCGCTCTCCTCGTCCTGCCCTTGGAATCCCCAGAGGATCTCCTTGCGGATCGGGTTTCCGGTGAGCACCGTGCTGTCCGGCGGGAAGAAGGTCGCCGCCTGTTCCATGGAGATGAAGACGCGCCGGGCGAAGCGGCCAAGAAGCCTGTTGGTGAGCCCCGGGATCGCGTTCTGCTCGTGCACGTAGGTCGGAATCCCCAAGGCCCGCGCCGCGAGGAGGACGGGCGCCGAGGCGTAGCCGCCGACCCCGAGGACGAGGTCCGGCCTGAACTTTCTCAGTATCTTTTGGGCCTGCAGGCAGCCGAAGAGGAGCCTGCCGCCGCTTTTGACCTTCGCCACCGCGCCGAGCCCCTTCACGCCGCTTGCGGAGATCAGCGCCAGCCGATAGCCGAGCCGGGGGACCATGCGTGCCTCGATGCCGCGGCTCGTCCCGACGAAGAGGACCTCGTTCCCCGGCGTCGCCAGGAATTCCTCCGCCACCGCTATCCCGGGGAAAAGGTGGCCGCCGGTCCCCCCCCCTGCCACGATGAGCCTCATGAGGGGAGCCCCTTCATGCGCGAGGAGACGTTCAGGAGTATCCCCACGGCGGTGAGGGAGATGATGAGGGAGCTTCCGCCGTAGCTGAGAAAGGGGAGCGCGAGCCCCTTCGTCGGGAGCATGCCGCTCACCACCGCCATGTTGATGAAGGCCTCAAGCCCGAGAAGCACGGCGATTCCGAATGCGAGAAAGCGACCGAAGTTGTCTTCGGCCGCTATGGCGACGCGGATGGAGCGCTGCACCAGTAACAGGAACATCGATGCGATCACCAGCACCCCGACCAGCCCGAGTTCCTCGCCGCATACGGAAAGGATGAAGTCGGTATGCGCCTCCGGAAGATAAAAGAGCTTCTGCTTCCCCTCGCCGAGCCCCTGTCCGAGGATCCCTCCGGTGCCGAGCGCCAGCCAGGACTGGATGATCTGGAATCCCGCGTTCGTCGGGTCCTTCCACGGGTCGAGGAAGGCGGTGATGCGCCGCATGCGGTACGCCTCGGAGACGACGAGGTAAAAAACGCCGGGAAGAGCGACCACACCCATGCCGAGGATGTAGCGCGGCTTTGTTCCCGCGGCAAAGAGCATGGTGATCGCCACCGTCCCCATGGTGAGCGCCGCCCCCATGTCGTGCTGCTTCAGGAGTATCACGATGAAGGCGCCGAGTATCATGAGGTACGGGAAGAAGCCGGTGCTGAAGTTGCGCAGCTTCTCCTGCCTCTTGTCCAGCGAGTACGCCATGTAGATGATGAGGGCGACCTTCGCAAGCTCGGAGGGCTGGAAGTTGAAGCCCGGCAGCCTGATCCAGCGCGACGCCCCTTTGGCCGCCCCTCCGATCCCGGGGATGAAGACGAGGATCAGCAGGAAGAAGCAGGAAAGGAAGAGGGGCACCGCCACCTTCTTCCAGACGTGGTAGTCGAGCTGCATGGTGAAGACCATGGCGGCAAAACCGGCCGCGGCGAAGATCCCCTGGCGCTTCAGGAAGTAGAAGCCGTCGTGGTACTTCTTCGCCGCCATCACCGAGGAAGCGGAGTAGACCATGACCACCCCGAAGCAGGTGAGGGTCACCGCCATGACGAGGATGATGATGTCGAACCCTTCCGGACGCCTCACTTATCCCCCTCGGAGTCGCCGGAGAGGACGAGAGCGCGGTATTGCAGCGCGCGGTCCTCGTAGTCGCGGAACATGTCGAAGCTGGAGCAGGCCGGTGAGAAGAGGACGATGCCGCCGGACTTCGTGACAGCGCGGGCGGTGGAGACCGCCTCCGCGAGGGTCGTGGCGAGGTGGGTGTCGGTGAGGGCGCCAAGGGCCTCGTTCATCCGCTCTTTCGCCTCGCCGATGAGGATCAGGTGGCTCACCCGCTCCTGCACCAGGGGAGCCAACGGCTCGTAGGAGCCCCCCTTGTCCTTCCCGCCGGCGATGAGGGTGATGCCGCCGGGGAAACTCTCCAGCGACTTCACCACGCTCCCCACGTTCGTCCCCTTGCTGTCCTCGTACCAGGCGACGCCGTTTTGCTCCGTGACGAACTCCATCCGGTGCGGCAGCCCCTTGAACGAGGTCACGGCGGCGTAGGCGCATTCCCCCTCGCAGCGCATGAGGAGCGTGGAGGCGAGGCTCGCCATGATGTTGTCGAGGTTGTGCACCCCCTTCAGCCGGATGCCGTCGGTGCCGAAGCGGAGCACCTTCCCCTGGAAGGAAAAGGTGATGAAGCCTTCCTGGTACCAGATCCCCTCCTCAAGCTCCTTTTGGCGGCTCATGGGGAAGACGCGGGCCTTCAGCCGGGGGGCGCAGGCCGCCACCAGCGGGTCGTCGATGTTCAGAACAGCGAAGTCCTCCGCCCTCTGGTTCTCGAAGATGCGCAGCTTCGCGTCGATGTACTCCTGGTACGTCTCGTAGCGGTCCAGGTGGTCCTCGGTGATGTTCAGGAGAACCGCGACGTTCGGGCGGAAGCTCTCGATCCCCTCGAGCTGGAAGGAAGAGAGCTCCACCACGACGCGGTCGACCCGCTCACCGGAGGCGGCGAGCTCGATCAGGGGATTGCCGATATTGCCGCCGACAAAGGTGTCGAAACCGCAGTGCCGGAAGATCTCCCCGGTAAGGGTGGTGGTCGTCGTCTTGCCGTTCGTCCCGGTGATGGCGACGATGGGTGCTTCGATGAACCAGGAGGCAAGCTCCACCTCGCTCACCACGCGGCGCCCCTGGGCCACCGCCATCGCCAGCGGCTTCAGGTCCATCGGCACGCCGGGGCTCACCACGATGAGCTCCGCCATGAGGAAGGTGTGGGCGCTGTGTCGCCCGAGCTCGTAATTTATGTCGAGGTCTTTCAGCTGCTCCAGCACGGAGGCGAGCTGCTCCTCGTCGCGCATGTCGGTCACCGTGAGATGCGCGCCCCGCTCGGCGAGGAAACGGGTGACCGCCACGCCGGTGCGGGCGAGTCCTACTACCAAAATATTTTTGCCCTGGAGATCCATCTGGTTCCTTCTCTGCCTTCTGACTGCGGCCGGCGCGGAAGCACCGTGCCACTGCACCTACAAACTCGTGCGGGCACGCCCGGTGAGCGCGCCCTAATTCGCTTTGACCCTTCCCGGCCGGGAAAAAAGCGGCACTATACTACCTGAAAATTCCGGTGATTTCCCCCAGAAAAAGGGTGACATCCCAAACTTTTTTTCGCGCCCTTTTCAGCGCATCTTCATGGTGGAAATTGCCACCAGCGCAAGGATGATGGTGATGATCCAGAAGCGCACGATGATCTTAGGTTCAGCGACCCCCTTCAGCTCGAAGTGGTGGTGGATCGGGGCCATGCGGAAGATCCTCTTGCCGCGGTACTTGTAGCTCCCCACCTGGAAGATCACCGAGAGCGCCTCCACCACGAAGACGCCCCCTACGATGACGAGGAGTATCTCCTGCTTGGTAAGGACCGCGAGGGTCCCGAGCCCGCCCCCGAGCGCGAGGGAGCCGACGTCCCCCATGAATACCTCGGCAGGATAGGCGTTGTACCAGAGAAATCCGAGCCCTGCGCCGACCATGGCGCCGCACACGACGGCGAGTTCCCCAGAGCCGGGGACGTACGGTATCTGCAGATAGCCGGAGAGGCGGGCGTTACCTGCGATGTAGCAGAAGAGAAGGTAGGTCGCTGCGTTTATCGCCACCGGACCGATGGCGAGGCCGTCGAGCCCGTCGGTGAGGTTCACCGCATTGCTCGCCCCCACGATGACGAGGGTGGCAAAGGGGATGAAGAGGATGCCGAGGTCCGGATGGACCCTCTTGAAGAAGGGGAAGTAGAGCTGGGTGGAGAAACCGGGGAGGTTGTACAGGAGTATCCCCACCGCGCCCGCGAGGAGGACCTGGCCGACCATCTTCTGGCGCGGCGAGAGCCCCTTCGGGTTTTTCTCCACCACCTTCTTGTAGTCGTCGAGAAAGCCGATAACCCCGTACCCTGCGATGACGAAGAGGGTGATCCACACAAAGACGTTGGTGAGATCGGCCCAGAGGAGCGTCGGCACGATGATGGAGAGGAGGATCATCACCCCCCCCATGGTGGGGGTCCCCTGCTTCTTGAGGTGCGACTCCGGACCGTCGGTGCGGATAACCTGGCGCGCCTGGAGCCCCTCCAGCTTCTGGATCACCCAGGGGCCGACGAGGAAGGAGACGACGAGCGCTGTGATCATCGCGTAGATGGAGCGGAAGGTGAGGTACTTGAAGACGTTGAAAAGCTTGTAGTCCGAGGCGAGCGGGAAGAGGAGATGATACAGCATTAGTGGTTGTCCCCCTGTACCTTTGCGTCGTATGCCTGGCGCACGCCCTGCGCTACCCGCTCCATTTTCATGCCGCGCGATCCCTTCACGAGGACGCAGTCCCCCTCGCCGAGGTGTATGAGGAGCGACTCGAGGATCTCCGCGTGATCTTTTCCCACGAGGACCCGGTCATGCGGAAGCCCCGCCTCGATGGCGCCTGCGGCGACCGTTTCGGCCATGTCACCGAGGAGGTACAGCCGGTCGACGCATCCGGCTGCGGTGCGCCCGAGCTCGCGGTGAGCCGCCGCGCTCGCCTTTCCAAGCTCCAGCATGTCGCCGAGTACCGCGTGGATGTGCCCGCCCCCGTTGATCTCCGTGAGCGTGGTAAGAGCCGCACCCATGGAGGCCGGATTGGCGTTGTAGCTGTCGTCCACGAGGACGACGCCTGAGAGATCCTCCAGCTGGAACCTCTTGTCCGCGGGGGTGAATTCCTCCAGCCCCTTCCTGATGAGCTCCCCCTCCACCCCGAGCGCGGAGGCGGCGGCAGCAGCCGCCAGCGCATTGTACACGCTGTGCCTGCCGAACGCCTTCAGGTGGATCTGGAATTCATCTTCAGGCAGGCGAAGGGTAAAGCTCTCGCCGCGAACGCCCAGACTCTTTATGGAGGCGGAGCTTACCTCCGCGCCGCGCAGGCCGAAGGCGAGACTCTTTACCCCGAGCGGGATCGGGAGCTTGGAGATCAGCGGATCGTCCACGTTGTACACCGCCCAGCAGCCGTCCTTCAGGCGCAGGAAGAGCTCTCCCTTCGCGCGGGCCACCCCCTCCACACTCCCAAGGGTCTCCAGGTGGGCGGAGAAGGCGTTGGTGATGATCCCCACTTTAGGAGCGGCGATCTCAGCCAGGCGGTCGATCTCCCCGAACTCGCTCATCCCCATCTCCAGGACTGCCCAGCGGTGGCGACCGTTCATGCGCAGCACGGTGAGGGGGAGGCCGATGAGGTTGTTCAGGTTCCCCTCGGTCTTCAGCCCCGGCCCCGTCTCGGAGAGGATGCGTGCGAGCATCTCCTTCGTGGTGGTCTTGCCGTTGCTGCCGGTGACCCCGACGACGGGAATGTCGAAGCGGCTGCGATGCCAGGCGGCGAGATCGCCGAGGGCGCGCAGCGTGTCTTTCACCACGACTGCGGGAACCGTCCCGGGGAGGGAGTTGCCGGCGAGCCACCCCTCTTCCACGAGGATGATGGAGGCGCCGCGCTCGAGAGCGGTGCCGATGAAGGCGTGCCCGTCGAAGCGCTCCCCGCGCAGCGGGATGAAGAGCTCTCCGGCTGCAACGCTGCGGGAATCGGTGGAAACGCCGCCGGCGAGGGCGTTTCCCTCGCCGCGAACGGTGCCGCCGGTCGCCTCGGCTATTTCAAATAAGCTGAACATCTATCTCTTTTCTCCACTGTCACGTGCCCCCTCCGTCGGAGGGAATGATCCCTGAAGGCTACACCCTGTACCACTGTAAGCTTACCTCAGCTCGAGTCGCCGAAGAAGCGGAATTTCAGCGGGTTACCCCCGCAGCGCGAGTGCCGCGGCGGCTTCCTCGCGATCATCGAAGTGGTGCTTCGTGGTCCCTATGATCTGGTAATCCTCGTGCCCCTTCCCGGCGAGAAGAACGATGTCCCCCCTGCGGGCAGCGGCAATGGCGAGTTGTATCGCTTCCAGGCGCGACTCGATGACGGTGAACCCCTTCTCCGAAAAAGACCCCGCCTCTTCAGCGGAGTATTCCTTCGTACCGGCAGGGATCCCCCCCCTCACATCGGCAAGGATTGCGGCCGGGTCTTCGGTGCGGGGGTTGTCCGAGGTGATGACGGTGAGGTCGCTGTAGCGCGCGGCGACTTCCGCCATGATCGGCCTCTTGCCGCGGTCCCGGTCCCCGCCGCAGCCAAAGACGGTGATGATCCGCCCCGTTTTCAGCTCGCTCACTGTGGAAAGGACGTTCTCCAGCGCGTCTCCCGTATGGGCGTAGTCCACGAGTACGGTGATGCCGTGGTTGTTGTCGACCCGCTCCAGCCTGCCGGGGACCTTGCTGTGGGAGGTAATCCCCAGGCGGATGGCATCGGTCGGAAGGCCCAGTGCCAGCCCGGCGCCCACGGCACCGAGGATGTTGTACAGGTTGAACCGGCCGAGGAGGTCGGAGGTGATGCGGATGTCCCCGGCGGGGCTCACCACGGTGCAGCTGATCCCCTCCACCGAGAAGTCCACCTCCTTCACCGTCAGCTCCGCCTCGCGGTGCACAGAGTATCCGAGGACCGGGCAGGTCGCCTGGGCGGCGATCTCCGCGCCGACCGGATCATCCAGATTCACCACCGCGGTGCGCTTCGGCTTCGCTCCCTCCGGTGTCAGGAGGTCGGTGAAGAGGCGCAGCTTGCTGCGGAAGTACGAATCCATGTCCAGGTGGTAGTCGAGGTGGTCGCGGGTCAGGTTGGTGAAGATCCCGACGTCGAAGAGGCAGCCATCTGCACGGTGCTGCTCCAGGCTGTGGGAGGAAACCTCCAGGACCGCCGCGCGCGCCCCCCGGTCGGCGAGTTCCCTGAGGATCCTCTGCAGGTCGACCGATTCCGGTGTGGTGTTCGGAGCGGGGAGGGAATAGTCACCGAGGCGGTAGCTCACGGTGCCGAGAACGGCGCAAGGGAACCCCGCCTGTTCCAGGATTCCCTCGACGAGATAGCTCGTTGTGGTCTTGCCGTTTGTCCCGGTGATCCCCACTACCGGCATGGCAGCGGACGCGTTTCCGTAGAAGGCAGCGGCCATGAGGCTCATGGCGAGGCGGCCGTTTGCCACCTGCACCACCGTCTTTCCCGGAAGTGACAGCGGCGATTCGGTCACCACCGCGACCGCGCCTCGCTCCAGCGCCGCCGGAACAAAATCGGTGCCGTCGCTCTTCACACCGCGCAGGGCGAAGAAGACCCCTCCGGGCTGCACCTGCCGGGAGTCGTAGTAGAGGCCCGAGACGGCGAGGTCGAGGGTTCCCGTCACCGACAGCGGCTCCATGCCGAGCAAAAGTTCCTGAAACGTCATGATTCCCCCAACTTTTCTAGGCCGACGGTACGAAGCGCACCCAGACCGGATCGTGCGGCGTGATGTGGCTTCCCGGCGCCGGGTTCTGCTCCACCGCCCTGCCGCTCCCCTCCAGCTTCACGTTCAGTCCGCTCTTTTCCATTATGCGCAGAACCTGGCGCATGCTCATACCCCTGAAGTTCGGCATGACCCCCGCCTCCCCTCCGTCGACGGTGCCACCCTCCACCATCTGCTCCGTCTGCACCGGCGGTGCAGGGACCGACGGTGCCGTTTCCGGCTTTTTCTTCGTGGGTGCTCCCTTGTCCACCGGGACCTTCAGGTAGCAAAGGGCCTGCTGCGCGATGGCGCTGAAGGCAGGTGCCGCCACGACGCCGCCGTACGGGCTGGTGCCCGGCTCGTCCACCACCACGAGGATCGTCAGGCGCGGCTGCTCCAAAGGGACAAAACCGACAAAGGACGCAGTCCTCTTCGTGGCGGAGTAGCCGCGGGTGACCGGGTCGACCTTCTGGGCGGTGCCGGTCTTTCCTGCGACGCGGTACCCCTCCACGGCGGCGTTCGTGCCGGTCCCCCCCTCGATGACGACCCCTTCCAGCATGTGGGCGACCGTCTTGGCGGTCTGGGCCGAGACGACCCGCCTTTTCACCTGCGGCGCGCACTGCTTCACGACATTGCCGCTGTCGTCGAGGATGCGGTCCACCAGGTACGGTTTCATGAGCTGGCCGCCGTTTGCTATCGCGGAGACGGCAGACGCTATCTGCAGCGCTGTCGCCGAGACACCCTGCCCGAAGGAGATGGTGGCGAGGTTGATCGGGTACCACTTGTCCTTCTGGCGCAGGTACCCTCCCGCCTCTCCGGGAAGGTCCACGTCGCTCCTGTCCCCGAAGCCGAAGCCGATGAGCGCGTTGTAGAGGCGCTCGGCCCCGAGCCGGCTCCCTATCTTCGCGGCCCCGATGTTACTGGAGTACTTGAGGATCTCCGGCACGCTCAGCGCCCCGTAAGGGTGCGTGTCGTGGATCGTGCGCCCCGCGTACTGGTACGACCCGTTCTCGCAGTTGAAGCGCTCCCCGGCGGAGATGACGCGGTGCTCCAGTGCGGCTGCCACGAGGAACATCTTGAAGGTGGAGCCGGGCTCGAAGGTATCGGAGATGGCGCGGTTTCTCAGCGCCCCCGGAGGGTACTTGAAATAGGTGTTCGGGTTGAAGGTCGGATAATTCGCCATCGCCAGCACCTTGCCGGTGTCCGGCTCCATGACTATGGCGATCCCCCCCTTGGCCCTGTTCTTCTCAACCGCCTGGGCGAGCTCCTTCTCCGCGATGTACTGGATGTTCTTGTCGAGGGTGAGGTAGACGCTGCTCCCCTTGGAGCCCTGCTTCGACTCCCCCCCCTTCAGGTCCACGTCGCGCCCGAGGGCATCCCGCTCGGTCACCAGATAACCGGTGTTGCCGAGGATGGTGGAGTCGTACTTCTTCTCTATCCCCTCCAGCCCGCCGGGGTCCATCCCGGTGAAGCCGACCACGTGGGCGGCGACTTCGGAATTGGGGTAGAAGCGCTTGCTCTCCTTTACAAAGCCGATCCCTTCCAGCCCCAGCGCCTTTATGTGCGCCGCCAGGTCCGGGGTGATCCTGCGGGCGAGCCAGACGAAGTTCCTCGCCCCTTTAAGCTTCGCCTCGAGTTCCGGCGCGGTCATCCCGATGAGGGGGGCGAGCTTTGCGGCAGCGGTCGGAATGTGCTCCATGTTGCGCGTCTCGGCATAGCAGGAGTCCATCTCTATCGACACCGCCAGCGGAGCGCTGTTCACATCGTAGATCCCCCCCCTCCCGGGGGTAAGGGAGACTATCCTCTGGTGCTGGCGCTCCGCGAGCTTCACCAGACGATCCTTTTGCAGCACCTGCAGGTAAAAGAGCCTCGTGGTTACCAGCAGGAAGAAGACGCAGAAGAAGAGGGCAACCGAGCGCATCCTTACCCGCGCCCATTTATCCCGCTTCTCCATCATCTGACGATGATCACCTGCTGGTCGGTCGGAAGTGCCAGCCCCAGCTCACCCTTTGCCAGCGACTCGATGCGCGCGGGGTTTTTAAGCGAGGCGACTTCCACCCTGAGCCTCTTGTTGGCCTGCAGCTCTTCCTTGTAGAGGCGGGAGGCCTCCGAGATCTTCAGGTTGAGGTCGATCACCTCGACCCTCGACCAGACGTGGAAGATCGAGACCAGCGTCAGAAGGACCATGACGGCGGTGAGGTACGGGAAGACGTTCCAGTTCTCCCTGACTACCGCGCCGGTGCGCGCCGGTGCTGCGACTTTCCCGTAGGCGACTTTGGTGTGTGCCATGCTTTTATATCCTCAGGTTGGGTTTGTATCTATTTCAAGCGACCGGTGCGGAGACCGGGGAGCTGCCGCATCGGGTGCTACACCCTCTCGATCGCCCTCAGCCGCGAGCTGCGCGCCCGGGGGTTTTCGGAGAGCTCCTTTTCCTGCGGGCGCAGCGGCTTTCCGGTCAGCACCTTGTACTGCGGGGTTCTGCCGCACACGCAGATCGGGAGGTCCTTCGGGCAGGTGCAGCCGGTGGCTGCGGCGCGGAAGCGCTCCTTCACGATGCGGTCCTCCAGGGAATGGAAGGAGATCACCACCCCTCGCCCCCCACGCTTCAAGAGCTTCAGGAGTGCCTCCACCCCTTCCTCGACGCTGGCGAGCTCCTCGTTCACCGCGATGCGCAGCCCCTGGAAGGTCCTCGTCGCCGGGTGGAGGCGCTCTTCCCACTTCGCCTTCGGTATCGCTCCCTTCACCACATCGACAAGCTGCATCGTCGTCTCGATGGGGGCGATGTCGCGCTGCTTCACGATAAACGACGCTACCCGCTTCGCCCAGCGCTCCTCACCGTACTCGGAGATGATGCGGCAGAGCTCCCCCTCCGGGAGGGTGTTCACGAGATCTGCGGCACTCGGTCCGCGGCTCCTGTCCATGCGCATATCGAGCGGCGCGTCGGTCTGGAAGGAGAAGCCGCGCTCGTCCTGGTCGAGCTGGTGGGAGGAGACGCCGAGATCGAGGAGGAAGCCGTCGAGTTCGCTGATGCCGATCTCCGGGAGACGGCTCGCCGCCTCCGAGAAGTTGCCGTGAAAGAGGTGGACCCGGGAGCCGTATTTCGCCAGGCGCTCCCCTGCTGCGGCGAGCGCCTCGACGTCACGGTCGAAGCCGATGAGGATCCCGTCCGGGGCCGATGCCTCCAGGATAAGGGTCGCGTGGCCGGCGCCGCCGAGGGTGCCGTCCAGGTATACTCCGCCGGGGCGCGGCGCGAGTTGCGCCAGCACTTCCTCCGGGAGCACCGATATGTGATGAAAGTCCGCCATTTATAGTCCGAGGGCGGCGAGCGCCGGGGAATCGATCGGGAAGTTCTCCTCGTCCTGACGGCTCACCTTGTCCCACTCAGCAAGGCTCCAGACTTCCGCCTTGTTCAAAAGCCCGACAAAAAGGATCTCCCTGTCGAGAAACGCGCTCTTTCGCAGATCGCTCGGCACGAGCACGCGCCCGAGCTTGTCCGCCACGCACTCCACCGCGGGGGCGATGATCCTGCGCTTCACCGCGGCAAGCTCCGCCGAGCCGAGCCCGAGTGAGGCGCCGGACATGAGCTTCTCCTCCAGGGAGAGCCACTCCTTGTAGGGGTAAATCGCCAGCCCCGAGGAGTAGAGGCCGTTTGCCAGCCGCACCGGGTTCGAGTTGGTGAGGAAAAAACGCTCGTCTCCGAAGGTTTCCACGAGTACCTCGCGGAACTTTGCAGGGAGGCTCGTCCTCCCCTTCGGATCGATTGTCGTCTCGAATTTTCCCCGGAACATACACACCTTGCCACTTTATACCACTATTTACCACATTTTGGGCATGAACTATACGGCAGGGGAAGTGCGATGTCAAGGCAAAACTGCCCGGCAAAAAGTAATTTTTCGGAGCTTTTTTAAGGGGTTAACCTTCGTTCCAGAGGGGGTCGGGGAGGGTGAAATAGGGCAGTCATTCCGGCAGGTTAAAAAAGGTAAACGTAAACAGGATCAATTTTTCCGCAAACGGCTCCGCCGCCCCCCTTCCGACAGGAAAGGAGGCGGCGGCCGGTACGGGTCTGGCGGGAACGGAGTTCGACATGCGGGGGAAGCGGGGGAGCGCTGGGAAGGGGTCCTCAGGATGGAGCCACGACTGGGGGGGGGAGTCGCCGGACTCCCCACGGCGACAGCACCCTATGCTTCCGGCTTTTTCCTGTCAAAGAGGGAGACGACCTTCCCCTTCTTCCCCGCACCCTTCCCGAGCGGCGCCACCGGCTTCACCGGCGGCTCGGGAGAGACGACCTTCTCCAGCATGATCGGGGTCCCCCCCATGGTGAAGGGAGCCCCGTTCACCTGGCTCTCGTCGAGTATCCAGGTGTAGGTCTGCAGCGGAATGGTAAGGACGAGGAGCTTCACTTTCCACCACCCGGGCTTCACGTCCGGGCTCACATCCTCTATTCTCGCGTAAAAGGCCGGCTTTTCATCAATGTGCGCCAGCACCAGATCGTTGATTGTTGCCATTATGCCTCCACTTTGGTTCGGAAAAAATCATCACTCATTGCATTGCATGGAAAGGGGGGTCGCCGCGCCTCCCCCGGAGATTACGAGAGGGGCGGGGGCGGCATCCTCGCCGGAGAGGTCGAGGAGTGCGCCGTGGAGGGAGCGGCCGGGAAAGAGCTCCTCGATCTGGCGGTAGATCTCGCGAAGCTCCCGCTCCCCCTGGTAGAAGCGGGCCGTGTCCCCCGCGGGGAGGAGATCCTCGATCGCCTCGCAGTTGAAGGTGATGCAGTTGAAGGGGCGGTAGGCGGGGGGCATGAGGCACCCCTCGACCGCGAGGTACGGGCAGGCGCCGTTGCCAAAGAGAGGGGTAAAGAGCGGCTCTCCCGTCACGAGGTAGACGAGAAGGTCGGCGTTGCGGAAATGGTAGCGCCCGGAGGCGCAGCATGCCCCGCGGCAGGCGGCGCATGTGGCGGCGGCATCGACCTGCTCCACCAGCGCCTGCATCGCGCTCTTCCGCGCCATGAGGTGGCAGGCGAGGGAATGGAGCTCTCCCCTCTTCTCCGGGGAGAGACGCACGAAGGCCTCCTGCACCCTCGCCACACCCGCACCCCACGCCTTCACGTTATCCGCAGTATTGCGCATCGTTTCCTGAACAAAAACGGCCACGGAGGGTTCGACCCCGCATGGCCGGGAAAGAGCCGCCGCCCCCCTGACTGAAGGAGGGGGGACGGCTCTGCTTTTCAGCTGATAAAGAACTAGTTTGGCCGAAGCAGCCCATAAGCCGGGTTCTGTTCCCGCAGCGGGTTACCCTCACTGCGGGCGATGGTCATTCATCTAGGACCGCCGTTACCGACGGCCTCAAGCAACCAACCCGGAAGCACGGACGGGCCGTCCTTGACGCTTCCCTATTTGGTCTTGCTCCTGGTGGGGTTTACCTGGCATCCGACGTCGCCGCCGGATCCGGTGAGCTCTTACCTCACCCTTTCACCCTTACCCGCCGAGGCGGGCGGACTTCTCTCTGTGGCACTTTCCCTGGGGTTGCCCCCGCTGGACGTTATCCAGCACCATGCCCTGTGGAGCCCGGACTTTCCTCCCCCTCGAAGAGGCGGCGGCCATCTGGTCTGCTCCGGCCAAAATCGTGCGAGCTACCCTTCCTGCTGCGGCCTCATCACCAGGATGCGCTGGCAGTGCGGGCAGGTGATGACGTCGTCCTGGCGGAAGAGGGTGTTGTAGAGCTGCGGCGGCAGGTGCATGTTGCACCCCATGCAGTTCCCCTCGCGCGCCTCGACGACCGCGACCCCGCGGCGCTGCTCCCGAAGACGGGTGTAGCGCTTCACCACGGAGGCGGGGAGAGCGGAGAGGGTCGTCTCGCGGGCTGCGGCGTCGGCGGCGATTCTCGCCTCGAGCTCGTCGACCTTCTGCTTCACCTCCGCCTGCTGAGCCGCCACGTTCGCCTCGAGCTGGGCCAGATCGCTCTCCTTGCGGGCGATGTCGCCGCTTATCTCTTCAAGGGCGGTGATCTTCTGCAGGATCTGCTCCTCCAGCTCCGAGATGAGCTTCTTCGCCCCGGAGATCTCCTTCGACACAGCCTGGTACTCCTTCTGCGTCTTGATCTCCCTCAGGTTCGTCTCGGACCTGGTGATGTTGTCGTTTTCGGTGGAAAGGCCCGCCTCCAGCCCCGCCTTCTCCTCTTCGAGGATCTGGGCGCTCTGCCTGCGCTCCTCTATCTTGCGACGCGAGTCGGCGAGCAGCGCCTCCAAGGTAGCGACTTCCCTCAGGAGCTGGGCCTTCTCTCCGTCCAAACCGTCGATCCGCAGATCCATCTCCTGTAACTCGTACAGCGACCTCAACTTGTTACGCAAAATCTGCCTCCCATCATTTTTTTATGCAAACGGGAATACTCACAGGTAGCTGAAAGGCTCCCTCTCTCCCTTAAATGCCGTAACTTCCGCTTCGAACCTCTTTGCCGCGAGTGCTTCCCGCAGCGCCTGTGCCATGGCATCCACCATGGGGTACTCCGTGGCGAAGTGCCCGGCGTCTATCACCGCGACCCCGAGGGCCTCCGCGTCGCGCGCTTCATGATACTTGAGATCCCCCGTCACCAGGAGATCCGCCCCTTTTCTCGCCGCCTCCATGAGGAGGGACGATCCGGACCCGCCGCAGAGGGCGACCTTGCGCACGCTCCGCTCCGGGGAGCCGACCAGGCGCAGGGCGGGGGCGCCGAGCCTCTCCTTCACGATCCCCGCAAAGGCTGCCGCAGGGAGCGCCTCGGGAAGTGTCCCGATCCTCCCGATCCCGAGCGCCTCCCCCCTGTTCAGGACGGGGTAGAGGTCAAAGGCGGGCTCCTCGTACGGGTGCGCCTTTTTCAGCGCGGCGAGAGCGGGGGTGAGGAGCTCCTTGCGCACCAGGAGCTCCAGGCGGCTCTCCTGCGCGGCCTCCGGCGTCCCCACCTTCCCCAGATACGGGTTCGCACCGTCAAGGGGGGTGAAGCGCCCGACACCCGCTCCCTGGAAGGAGCAGTCGCGGTAGTTGCCGAGATGGGGGGAGAACGGGGAGAGCCCCTTCAGGAGCGCCTCCTCGTGCCCCTCCGGCACGAAAACCACGAGCTTCAGGAATTCTTGGGAGGCGGTCACCTTCAGCGGCTGAGGGTCCTGCACCCCGAGGCGCGCCGCCAGAAGGTCGTTGACGCCGCCGGAGACGATGTCGTAGTTCGTGTGCAGCGAGATGACGCCGAGATCGTTCTTGATGGCGAGAAGGAGGAGGCTGCCGACTTCGTCAGTGGCCACAATCTTCTTTAGCGGGGTGAAGATGAAGGGGTGGTGGGTCACCAGGAGGTTGCATCCTGCCTGGACTGCCGCCTCAATCGCGGGGCGTCCCGGGTCGAGCGCGGTCATGATCCGGTTCACACTAGCCGCAGGGTCCCCGACCTGGAGCCCTACGTTGTCCCAGCTCTCCGCGAGGTGCAGAGGAGCTATTTTGTTAGTGATTCCGACTATATCTGAAAGTCTTGGTGTTATCATCGCCCACAAAAGAAAAAGAGTGCATCCTTATCGGCGTGCACTCTTTCTCTCCACACTGCGTGTATTTTTTCGTCTGACCAGGTGCTTTAAGGGCATCCCCACATCATCCTACTTTTTATAGATGGTGGGCCCACCAGGACTCGAACCTGGGACCGACCGGTTATGAGCCGGTAGCTCTAACCAACTGAGCTATAGGCCCTAAAGCGAAATTAAACACTATGCCAAAAACTCCAAAGTGTCAAGCCCTTTATTCCCCGCAGCCGCTTCCGGCGCGCCTTTGCGGGTGAGGGGGGTCTCTCCCCCTCTCCTTTTAATATAACTCGTACTTCAAAAGCCTGCACTCGATCGGCCCGTTGAAGAGGACGATTCTTCGGGAAGCGCGCAGCCCCACGGACTTCGCGAGCTCCAGGTTCCCGGTGAAGAGGTACGCCGTGTACCCCTTGCAGCGCTGCTTCATGACGTCGCCGATCTCCTTGTACAGGGGCTTCAGCGCCTCCTGCTCGCCGAGGCGCTTGCCGTAGGGAGGGTTGAAGATCATGACTCCCGGCCCGGGGGGCGGGGAGAGCTCCGCTATCGGGAGGCGCTGCAACTCCAGGTGATCCGCCACCCCGGCGCGGCGGGCATTTTCCCACGCCATGGCGACGGCGGAGTGCGAGATGTCGCTCCCCCCGACCGGCGCCGGCAGCGCGCCCAGCATACCGTGTCGCGCCTCGTCCAGAAGCCCCTGCCAGAGCGTCCTGTCGAATCCGGGCCAGCGCTGGAAGCCGAAGCGGCCCCGCAGGAGGCCGGGGGGAACCCGCAGGGCCTTCAGTGCCGCCTCGATGGCGATCGTCCCGGTGCCGCACATCGGATCGACGAAGGGTGTGTTCCCCTCCCAGCCGGAGAGCTCCACAAGCGCCGCCGCCAGGTTCTCCTTCAGAGGGGCCTCGTGGCGCTCCAGCCGGTAGCCGCGCCGGTCCAGGGGGTAGCCCGAGGTATCGAGGCTCACCGTGCACCGGTTTCGCACGAGGTGCACGTTCACCCTGAGGTCGGGGTCCTTCGTGTCGACGCTCGGGCGGCTGCCGCGCTGCTCCCTGATCTGGTCCACGATGGCGTCCTTCGTCTTCAGCGCCACGAAGCCGGAATGGGTAAGCGCGGAGTCGCGCAAGTTGCAGTCGACGCAGAGGGTCATCTGCGGCGTGAGGTATTCCCCCCACTCCACCCCCCTGATCCCGTCGTAAAGCTGCTGCGGCGACTCGCACGGAAACTCCGCGACCGGCATGAGGATGCGGCTGGCGCATCTCAGCCAGAGATTGGCACGGTAGGCGCTCGAAAGGTCGCCGCGAAAGCGCACACCGCCGTTTTCCTGCGACACGGAGGAAACCCCGAGGCGTACGAGCTCGGCGCCCAATACCTCTTCCACACCCTTGGCCGTACTGGCGAAAAACTCTCTCTCTTTTATCATCCCTGCCTTTTCTCCCTCTTTCCTGTCACGGTTCCTCACATGAAGAGGAAGAAGCCGTTTGCAAACTGCACGATGCCGTAGCACCCTACGACACACCCGCCGATCCAGAGCCAGCGTTTCTTCAGGAGCGCGGCGATGGAGGAGAGGAGAATGGCAATCTGCAGGAAAATGACGGCGACGCCGAAGGCCTGCCCGTGACGGGTCGCCTCATCTCTTACCTGCTCAAGGCGCTTCGCGTCCTGCTCGATCTTCTTTTTCTCCTCCTCGTACTTCGCCACCTTCCTCCCGTATCCTTCAATTTTCTCACGGTAGCGCGCTTCCGTCGCGGGGTCCCGGTGCACGGTCTGCAGCTGCAACTCCAGCTGGTCCTTCTGCATCTCGTTTAAGTACCCCTTGATGCTCTTCGACTGGTAGTACGCCCACTGGTCCGAGGCCTGGGTTTGGCTAAGGAGGGAGCGCGAGGAGAAGCCGCCCCCCTTGAAGGTGGCCATGGTGGCGCATACCGCCAGGATGACGGTCGTGAGGGCGAGATAGTTGAGCCACGGTTCTTTCTTTTCTTCAGACATCCAGATCTCCTTTCTCTAGGGAGACGCAAGTATAAGCCAAACGTGGTGACGTGGTAAAGAGTGCCGCTGCCGTGCCGACAAAGTTACCGGCAACTCCCAAGTCATAGGGGTGGCGTCGGAATGTAAATGATTGTAACAGCGACGGTTGTTGCAGTTAAAAAACTCTACACACGGTAAAGAATTTGACAGAGACAAGGCAATGGAGTATCAATAAAAGTTTAAAATTAACACTGACTAATTACATTGCGCCAAGGGACATTTGTTCTACAATAAACTTCGCGACGAGTGGCTGCCTACACACTACCGGAGGTACCGCGGATGAGTACTCTGCTGCGTGTTCTCATAATTGAAGATGCCCAGGATGATGCCGATCTTCTCGCCCTGGAGCTGAAACACGGCGGCTACCAGGTCCACTACCGTCGCGTCGACAGTGCCGAGGCCATGCGTCGCGTCCTGGAGGCGGCCCACTTCGACGCCGTCATCGCAGATTATGTCCTCCCCGGCTTCAGCGGACTGGAGGCGCTCGCCATCCTGAAGGAGATGGGGCTCGACCTTCCCTTCATCATGGTATCCGGAAAGATGGGGGAAGAGACCGCAGTGGAGGCGATGCGCGCCGGCGCCCACGACTACCTTCTGAAGGGTAACCTCACGAGGCTCGTCCCCGCCATCGAGCGGGAGATCGGCGAGGCGGCGATGCGCCGCGAGCAGAGGCGTTCGGAGCGGGAGCTGAGGAGCAAGCTGGACTTCGTGCAGGTCCTCATCGACACCATCCCCACCCCCATTTTCTACAACGACACGAACGGGATCTATCTCGGCTGCAACAGGGCTTTCGAGGAGCACACGGGGCTCCAGCGGGGCGAGATCATCAACAGGAGCGTGCACGACGTCCTCCCTCTCGAGCTTGGAGCGCTCTTCAGGAGGGGGGAGGATGCCCTCAGGGGCGAGGGGATCAACCGCGGGCTGGAAGGTGCGATGACCTGCGCAGACGGCGCGCGGCGGGACGTCATCTTTTACAGCGCCCCCTTCAAGAACAGTGACAGCACCATCGGGGGGATTGTCTGCGCGATCTTCGACATCTCCGAGAGGAAGGCTTCCGAGATGAAGCTGCGCTACATGAGCACCCACGACATGCTCACCGGGATCTACAACCGCGCCTACTTCGACGAGGAGCTCATGCGCCTGAAGCAGGGGCGTCACTTCCCTATCTCCATAGTAATGGCGGACGTGGACGGGCTGAAGGAGATGAACGACGAGGAGGGGCACGCGGCCGGGGATGCGCTTCTGAAGCGGGCCGCGGACGTCCTCAGAAGTTCCTTCAGGCGGGAGGATGTGGTCGCCCGCGTCGGCGGGGATGAATTCGCCGCCATCTTGCCGGGAACGGAGGAGGCGGCGCTCGACGAGGCGATGGAACGGCTGGAGCAGAGCCTCGCCGCCCACAACAAGCGGGAGGGGGCGAAGCATCTGCGGCTTTCTATAGGGGCAGCCACCGCCTCCAGCGGAGAGGGGCTGATGGATGCCTGGCGCCTGGCGGACGAGCGGATGTATCGCCAGAAGAAGGGGCGCACGCGCCGCATGAGTCACAGCGTCATCATGGGAGGTGAGGCTACTTCCCCAGCTCTTTCCGCGCCTCCGTGACAAGGGGGCTCTGCGGGTATTCCTTCAGCATCCGCTCCAGCGTCTCCGTCCCGCGCACCTTCTCCCCCGAGCGCAGATACGCCTCCCCGAGCCTCAAGAGCGTTGCATCGTGTGCCCTGCCGGGAAACTTGGCGAGCGCCTCGGTGAGTCGCTTTATTGCCGAGTCGTATTTCTTCGTGCGCAGGTAGAAATTCCCCACGTACACCTCGTAGGCAAGCTGCTTGTTGCGGCAGTCCTCCAGCTTTTCCTTCACCTCGGCGGCGTACTCCGAAGTCGGGTACGACGCGAGGAACCCCTCGAAAGTGGCAACCGCATTCTTCACCGGCGTCTGGTCGGTGTCTATCCCGGTGACCTCCCGGTAGTTGCACATGCCGAGACGGTACAGTGCGTAAGGCACCTTCGGATGGGTCGGATGCAGCTTGCGGAACTCCTCATATGCTGCCGCGGCCTCTATGTACCCCTTGTTCTCGAAGTAGGCGTCGGCAATCCCCAGTTCCGCCTGCGCGGAGAGCTCGGGGGAGGAGTAGCTCTCCTTCACCTTCTTGAAGTACTCGATCGCCTCTTCATACTTCTGCGACTTGAGGGCGGTCTGCCCCGCCTCATAATTATTCCTCGCGTTCGGCACCTTCGGTGTGGTGGCGCAGGCGCAAAGGAGCGCGACGGCGAAAAGAAGAATCAGACGGGGAGTAGTGCGCAAAGCCATGACGAAGAGCCCTCCTTCAAAGGTGATGCGAAGCTCATGCTGATAAGTGGAAACTGTGCCCCCCACCCTGCCCCTCCCCTTCCGGGGAGGGAACAGAGGGAATGAGGGGATCCGCCGATACTACGCCCTGCCGGCGCGCTTTCTGCGGGTGGGGTCGAGTTCCTTCTTCCTCAGGCGGATCGAGTGCGGAGTCACCTCGACGAGCTCATCCTCGTCGATGAACTCCAGCGCCTGCTCCAGTGTGAGGAGGCGCGGCGGCGTGAGCTTGATGGCGTCGTCGCTGCCGGAGGCGCGGACGTTGGTGAGCTTCTTCCCCTTGCAGGGGTTCACCTCGAGGTCGTTGTCCTTCGCGTGCTGGCCGATGATCATCCCGCCGTAAACCTCCACGCCGGCGCCGAGGAAGAGGATGCCGCGCGGCTGCAGCGCGTCGAGGGAGTACGCCGTCGTCTCCCCCTGCTCCATGGCGATGAGGACGCCGTTCTTGCGCCCCGGGATCTCCCCCTTGAACGGCGCGTAGTCGTGGAAGGTGTGGGTGATGACCGCGGTGCCGCGGGTCTCGGTCAGCATCTCGCCGCGCAGGCCGATGAGGCCGCGGGCCGGGACGATGAACTCGATCCTGGTGGTCTCCCCCATCGGGGTCATCGCCACCATCTCCCCCTTGCGGGGACCCATGCGCTCGATGATGACACCCTGGTACTCCGTCGGGACGTCGACCACGAGGTACTCCATCGGCTCGTACTTCTTGCCGTCCACGTCGCGCAGGATGACCTCGGGCTTCGATACCGCCATCTCGAACCCTTCGCGGCGCATGTTCTCGATCAGGATGGAGAGGTGCAGCTCACCGCGGCCGGAGACCTTGAAGGTGTCGGGGTTCGCGGTGTTCTCCACCCGCAGGGAGACGTTCGTGCGCAGCTCGCGGTCGAGTCGCTCCCTGATATTCCTGGAGGTGACCATTTTCCCCTCGCGCCCGGCGAAGGGGGAGCTGTTCACGATGAAGTTCATGGAGAGGGTCGGCTCGTCGATGGCGACATACGGCAGCGCCTCCGGCTGATCCGCGGCCGCGAGGGTCTCGCCGATCCCCACTTCGTCGAAGCCGGCGATGGTGACGATGTCGCCGGTGAAGGCCTCCGCTACCTCGACCTGCTTCAGCCCTTCGTACCCGAGGAGCTTGCTGACGCGACCCTTGGAGATGGTGCCGTCGCGCTTGATGAGCGCCACCGTCTCGCCGGCGCTCACCTTCCCGTTGAAGATCTTCCCGGTGGCGATCCTGCCGATGTAGTCGTTGTAGTCGATGTTGGTGACCAGAAGCTGGAACGGCTTCTCCGGGTCTCCTTCGGGGGGGTGGACGTTGTTCTTGATGAGCTCGAAGAGGGGCTCCATGTTCTCGGAGGGGTGCTCCGGGTCGATCATGGCGTAGCCGAGCTTCGCGCTCGTGTAGGCGATGGCGAAGTCGAGCTGGGCGTCGGAAGCCTGCAGCTCGCAGAAGAGGTCGAAAACCATGTCCACGACCTCGTGCGGACGCGCGCCGGGGCGGTCGATCTTGTTGATCACCACGATCGGACGCAGCCCCAGGTCGAGGGACTTCTTCAGCACGAAGCGGGTCTGCGGCATCGGGCCGTCGAGGGCGTCGACGAGGAGGAGGACGGAGTCGACCATCTTCAGGACGCGCTCCACCTCGCCCCCGAAGTCGGCGTGGCCGGGGGTGTCGACGATGTTTATCTTGAACTCGCCGTGGTGGATGGAGAGGTTCTTCGCGAGGATGGTGATGCCGCGCTCCTTCTCCAGGTCGTTGGAATCCATCACGCGCTCGGTGATCGCTTCGTTTTCGCGGAATACTCCGGACTGTTTCAGCATAGCGTCGACCAGGGTGGTCTTTCCGTGGTCAACGTGGGCGATTATCGCAATATTTCTGATCTTTTCCTGCATTTCTCGAAAAACTCCTTTTCCTTCGGGCGCCTGCAAAATAAAAAGACGAGCTTTTGCAGCGCCCGTCTTTAAAAACAGCATAATATGGCATCTTTCGCCGTCGGTTACAAGCTATTTTCTGATAAAGCGGCGGCGGTTCCCCATCTGGGCCATCTGCTGCTTCTGAATGGTGCCGAGGCTTTCCAGGTGGAACTGGAGCCACATTTCGCCGTACGACTTCATCTTCATCTTCTTCCCTTCGCGCAGCAGCTCGAGGTTCTGCTTGATCGTCTCGTCGGAGGGGAGCTTCTTCTGCGCGCGGGCAAGGACCTCGCACGCCTTTACGTTTTCCCCGGTCTCGTTCAGGCAGTACGCGTACAGGCTCCAGAGCAGCGACTCCTTCGGGGAGGCCATGACCGCCTTCTCAAAGGTCTCCTTCATCTTGTCGTGCTTGTTGCGCTTCATGTAGGTGACGGCGAGCATCCCCATGGTGACCCAGTTCTTGAAGAACCCCTTCTCCAGGTAGGGGAAGGCGGTGGAGAACTCGCGCTTCACGTAGTACACCATCCCGATCGCGGAGTTGATCTGGCTCTCCACGTAGATCTGCCACTTGCCGTACTTGAGGGCGCTTTTGAGGTCGCGGATCCCCTTCTCGAAACGCTGCGCCTGGATGTCCTTCATGGCGGGGCCCATGATCGCCTCCAGCTTTTTGGAGACGTAACGGGAAATGAGGAGAAAGCACCCGAGGAAAGCCAGGATGGCGAGGATGAGCCCCACCCACCAGTACTCCTTGCCGGCGAGAAGGGTGAGGGAAAAGGCGATGATCGCAGCGCCTGCGGAGATCAGTAAGTTGTACATCTGCTGTTGTCCTCTCGTGTAATCCGTGTTGATGGTCGTTGGCGGACGGAACGCCAATCCCTTTTCGTATCAGGCTCTGCACCCCTTTCTGCCGCAGTCTCCCCTCGAAGGGAAAGACAGAGGTGCGGAGCAAAACCCTTTTCTCCATGTTATGCCGGAACCGCATCGCGCGGCAACCGTATCTCCGGCGTCCCTACCCTGTCCGCTCCTGCGTCTTGGCCACGATGAGCCGCTTCCCCGGCTTCAGCGCGACCCGCGTCTTCAGGTTGTTCCAGGCCGAAAGGATACGGGTGGTGACGTTGAAGCGCTTCGCCAGGGCAAAGAGGGTGTCCCCCTTCTTCACCGTGTAGTACTTGTTCACCGCCACCGTCTTCGCCTTTGTGCGCTCGGCGTGCGCCTCGACGACCGGCGCCGGCGAAGCGCCCTGCACCTCCACGGGAATGGTGAGGACGCGCCCGTGCACCCTCTTCGTCTTCAGGTGAAGGCCGTTGAGCTCGGCGAGGACCTGGGGCGTGGTGGAGAACTTCTTCGCTATGGAGGCAAGGGTCTCGTGCCTCTTTGCGCGGTAACGGGCGTGCTGCACCCGCTCCACGAAGCGCTGGTCGGCAGGGACCTTCGCGTACTCCGCCTGGAAGAGCGCCGCCGTCCCCTTCGGGACCTTCAACTGGTATCCCGGGTAATCCGGCGGAGTCGTGCCGCGGCGCAGCTCCGGATTGAGGGCACGCACGTCCACCGCGTGCACCCCGCAAAGCTTTGCCACCAGGTCGAGATCGGTACGGCTCGGGATCTCGACGGTGTCGAATTCTATGGGGGGGAGATAGGCGATCTCGGCAAAACCGTACTTTGCCGGCTCCTTGGCGATGATTGCCGCAGCGAGGAGCTTCGGGACATAGTCCTTCGTCTCGCGCTTCAGGTACTGCCCCTTGGTGAGCTCCCAGAAGTTCCTGCTGTTGTACATGTTGATGGCGCGCAGGATCTTGTTCTCTCCCGCGTTGTAGCCGGCCGCGGCGAGGTACCAGTCGTTGTTGAACAGCGCGTAGAGCTCCTTGAGGTAAAGCGCTGCCGCCACCGTCGACTTCAGCGGATCGCGCCGCTCGTCGATCCACGGGTCGATCCTCAGGCTGTAGCGCTTCCCTGTCGCCGACATGAACTGCCACGGCCCCACCGCGCTCGCCACGGAGAAGGCGTGCGGGGCAAAACCGCTCTCGATCATGGCGAGGTACACGAGATCCTCGGGTAGCTTCTCCTCGCGCAACACCTTTTTCATCATGGGGATGTAGCGCTCTGAGCGGGAGAGCCACTTGGCGAAGGCGCTGCGGCCGGAGCCCTGGAAGGACCTGATGAAGTACTCAACCTTGTTGTTGAAGGTCAGGGGCAAGTCGGATTGGGGCAGGTCCTCCGGGATGACGAGACCTGCGTCTTGCGGCTCGTCGAGGTCTGCAGTGTCGGCGGAGTCATCGGGTGCGGCAAGCTCCAATGCCGCAGCGAAGCGCTCCTCCCCGGGAGCGTCAGAAGAAAGGCCCCCTCGCTCCGCCCCTGGCGGGGCAGCCGGAGAGGCAAGCGCCGCGAGCTGAGGCATCTCCTCTGCGAAGGCGGGAATTCCGCCGAGCACAGTGAACGCCGCAGCGAGCATATAGGCTTTAAGCATAGGCAGTGACCTGTAGTGTCGGTTGAAGGGTGCATCTGTGGACGCGGTAGGATAGCGGAATTGCGGGAGGTTGTCAATTCAAACGGGCCGGCGGGGGGGTCTCTCTGTGGATATCGCGGACGCTGAAAGCGCCTGTGCGGCTTACGATGTGACTGTTACTGCAGGAAAAGAAAGTCTCTTCTCTCTTAGCTGTACCTTCGCAAGACATAGCCCGCGAAGTGGTCCAGTACAAGCTTATCTCCCTGTTGAATCAACACTCCCATAACAATACAAAGCCCCCTGCGATCACTCACAGGGGGCTTGTTTGAGGACGCCCACCGTCTTTAGCCGGTGGGCTGGCTACTGCAACCCTCTTTGCAGCGGGTTACCGGGCGAAGCATGTAGATGGTAGTCCACATATTCTAGGTCTCCTTTCGCTGTTAATTTCTGGCCGTTTTTTTTACGGATGACCCAATGATAATCCTCGCCTACAGCGCTGTCAACAGGACCGGGACAAAATATTAACGCGCCGCCTTCACCTTCTTAATAAACTTCAAGAAGGCCCCGTCACGCATCCGGAGGGCGGCATGGGGGCAGAGCTCGCGGCAGCAAAAGCAGCGGATGCAACGGGGGTAGTCGAAGCGGAGTTCGCCATCGGCGATCTCCATCGCCTGCGGCGGACAGGCGCGGACGCAGACGCCGCACAGGCGGCACTTCTCCGCAACGACCTCCGGCCGGGAAGTGAGCTGGTGCCGCAGCCTGTTCTTGAGGAAAACCGGGAGGCCGAACTGCACGTCAGATATGGCCGGCAGATGGAACGGCTCCCCCGATGCCTCCTCCAGCGAGACACCGTGCACCGAGATCTCCTTCTCCGCGCTCCCGGGGAGCGACAGGGCGCGAGCCTCCTTCTCCACGTAGAGAAGCTTCTCCGGCATCTTCGCGATCCGTGCGGCCACCACATCGAGGGCGACCGCGTTCTCCGCCGCCAGGAGCAGCCCGACATGACGCGGGTCGCCGCTCCCGGGGCCGTCCCCTTCCATGGCGACGATGGCGTCCACGATGTTCAGGTCCGGCTCCCTGAGGAGGTAGATCTCCAGGAGCATCCGGGCAAAGAGGGCGCGGTCGGCCCCCGCCTTCAGGTGCCAGGCCGCCTTCTCCCCCCCCACCACCGCACCGAAGAGGTTCTTGACACAGCAGGTCAGTGTCATCATCTCGTGGGTCTTGAGCTTCGGGAGGTTGATGAGGCGGTCGGCCTCCAGGTAGGGGCGCGCCAGCTCGAAGCGCCGGAAGGTGCCGCCACCGGGGACCGGCACCCCCTCCGTGAAGGGAACAAGCTCCGCGCCCGTCTCCTCGATGACCGGGAGCATCCCCGAACGCTCCGCCACCCGCCTGGCGCTGCCAAAGCCCGGGGAATCCCCCACCAGCGCCACCGCGCCGCACTCCTGCACCAGCTCGATGACCGCGCGCAGGAGTTCGGGGTGCGTGGTGACCGCCGCCTCCGCCGGTTTGGCGGAGAGCATGTTGGGCTTTATGAGGACCCGTTCCCCGTTCCGCACGAAGCGCCCCATCCCCCCCAGCGGCTGCAGGAGACGGATCACCCCCTCTTTCACCAGCTCCCGCTGGTAGCGGTCGACCTTTTCGATAGCGACGACATGCATAGTCTTCCTTCGCGAAAAAGAGTTGTAATAGCTGCGCCCCTAGGTTAGCTTCACCGCATGAAAGTGGCAATCGAGAAATACTGCTCGTACCTCGAGACGGAAAGAAATGCCTCCGCTCATACGGTAGCCGCGTACCGCAGCGATCTCGAGCAGTTTGTCGCCTTTGCCTCCGAAGGCGAGCGCATCCCCACACCGGGAGAGGTCGACCGGCTCCTGATCAGGCGCTACCTCGCGCTCCTGCACAAAAAGCTCGGCAAGAGCTCCATCGGCAGGAAGCTCTCGGCGCTGCGCGCCCTCTTTCGCTACCTCCTGCGCGAGGGGGTCGTGGAGGTCAACCCTGCCGAACTTGTCAGCGCACCGAAGAAGGAAAAGAAGGTCCCTTTCCATCTCAATATCGACCAGGTCTCCGCACTGATGGAGGCGCCCTCGGCGGGGACCCTCCTTACCGTGAGGGATCGTGCCGTGCTGGAAATCCTCTACTCCTGCGGGCTGCGCGTGAGCGAACTGGTGGCGATGAACGTCTCGGATCTCGATCTCGAGGGGGGACTCGCGCGTGTGCTGGGAAAAGGTGGGAAAGAGCGGATCGTTCCGGTGGGGAGCTACGCGAGGGGGGCGGTGAGCCGCTACTTCGAGGAGAGAGGAAAACCGACAGGGGAGGAGCCGCTCATCCTCAACGCCCGCGGCGGGAGGCTCACCCGGCGCAGCATCGGCAGGATCGTGGACACCCACATGCTCCTCATTGCCTCCATGCGCAAGGCATCCCCTCACACCCTGCGCCACTCCTTCGCCACCCATCTCCTGGAAGGGGGCGCGGACCTGCGCGCGATACAGGAGCTTCTCGGCCACAGCTCCCTCTCCACCACCCAGAAGTACACCCACGTAAGCATCGACAAGCTTATGGAGGTGTACGACAAGGCGCACCCCAAGGCCAAAAGCTGATCCGCAGATTAGGCACTTTCGCAGAGTCGCGCCAGGCTAAAACTTGTCCGCAGATTACGCACATTCGCACAGTGACGCGGTCGTGGTGCTGCAGCCTCCTGCCCAAGGTAAAAGCCTTATCCGCAGATTACGCAGATTCCGCAGATTAACGCGGTGATGATGCTGCATCGCACTCCGATAAAAAGAGGGTCTTTCGCAAAACTGCAATTAGGAATGCATCTCCACAAGCACTGCACGAGGGCCTCGCGTCCCCCCTTTGCGGTTTGCGAAGGGGGGACAGGGCGGATTTGCCTCTCGTCACCCCTTACAACCACCCCACAAACGTCGATAATTCCACGAAAAAAGACCCCGACCGAGTGGCCGGGGTCTTTTTCATTACACCTTCTGCAGCGCGGAACTAAGCTGGAGGCGCCGCCACTGCACCCACCTGCGCGGCCTGCAGAGTCGGCACCGCGGGCTCCTCGCACAGATCTATTTTCATGTCCCAGTTCCTGATCCTCATGGTGCCGTTTTGCTGCAAGTTCAGGTGCATCTTGAAGGCGCGATCCCAAAGCTGCGGCTGGTGCCCTGCCTTGTTGGCAATGCACTCCTTCGTGGCTATCTCCAGGTACTCCTCGAGGAGCGGCCGGTACGCCGGATGCGCGCACTTCTCGATGATGAGCTTCGCCCGCTCCTTCGGCGCGAGACCGCGGCAGTCGGCTAGCCCCTGCTCGGTTACCAGCACGTCCAGGTCGTGCTCGGTGTGGTCGATGTGGGAACAGTGCGGCACCACGCAGGAAATCCCCAGCGGGTCGGTCTTGCTCGGCCTCGTGGACGGGGTGTGCATGATGGAGAGATAGGCGTTGCGCAGGAAGTCGCCGGAGCCGCCGAGCCCGTTGATCATCCTCGTCCCGCCGACAAGCGTGGAGTTCGCGTGGGCGTAGATGTCGATCTCAACCGGGGTGTTCATGGCGATGCACCCGAGACGCCGTATAGCCTCCGGAGAGTTGGAAATGGCGAGCTGGCGCAGGGTGATCTTGTCGGCGTAACGGTCCCAGTTTTCGAAGAAGCGCGGGAAGCCGAGGGTCTCCGACAGCGACAGCGAGCAGGAGGACGCGAAGTCGAGGCGCCCGGAGTCAAAAAGGTCCAGCATGGTGTCCTGCAGCACCTCTGTGTACACCGTGAGGTTGTAAAAGGGCCCCTTCGCCAGCCCCCCGACGACCGCGTTGGCAATCGAGCCGACGCCGGACTGGAGGGGGAGCAGGTTCTTCGGGAGGCGCCCCGCCTTCACCTCATGGGCGAAGAACTCGAGAATGTGGTTCGCAATTGCCTCGGCGTTCTCGTCGGACTCCGTGAAGGAGCGCCCCTTGTCCCGGTACTTCGATTCGACGATGGCGATGATCTTGTCCGGGTCGCACGGGACGTAGGAGGTGCCGATGCGGTCATTGACCTTGCGGATCAGGAAGGGCTGGCGGTGCGGCGGATTCTGGCACATGACGATGTCATGCATCCCTTCGAACGAAGGCTCGCCTGTGTTCACCTCGAGGATGATCTTGTCCGCGACCGCCATCAGTTCCGGCACGACGCCGCAGGAGGAGGTGAGAATGAGGCCGCAGTCCTCGGTGATTGCCGAGACCTCGATAACGGCGATGTCGATCTTGCCGCTCTCGGTGTCCTTCGTGTAGAAGCCGTACGCGAGGTCCTGGGCAAACATGGAGAGGTGCTTGTCGCCCATGCGGATGCGCCCCTCGTTGATCCCGGCGGCGATGTTCTTCCCCGTCTGGTACGGCCAGCGGCGGTCGATCATGTCGAGCGAGGCCCAGCGGTTCTCGGTCTCCGCCCCGACGGAGGCCCCGATGAAGAGGTTGAAACGCAGTTTCCCCTGCAGCCCGTGCTTTTCCACATGGTCTGCCAAGGCGATCGGCACCGCCTTCGGGTACCCCGCGGGGGTGAACCCCGACCAGCCGAGGTTCATGCCGTCCTTGAAATACGGGATTGTCTCCTCAGCCGTCACAATCTTCCCGTGCAGCGAGCTTCTTCTGATCCTCTTCAGTAGTTCAGACATCTGGAAACCTCCATTTCTCGTGTTCTCACAGATCCCACCCAAGCTTGCGTCATGCTCGCCGCGGCCAGAAGCGGCCCCCGGGCAGCTTCCACGCAGGAGTGTATACCGTATACAATTTAAAGGGGCACAGTCAAGAGCATTTTTTCGCGCTCCGCAATTTGTCGAAGCCCAAAAATCCTCTTGCAGCAATAAGTTAAAAGGGAGCAGAGCGCGAAAGTGCGGCAGAGAAGGGTTCGCCCTCAGGCGGCACAGGCATCGCGGCCGCGCATTATTGCCCATTTTTAACAAAATGGCTATAAGTTCTTGAAAGGAGATGGTATACAGGGGGAGATGCGGAGAAGGAGCATCCTGGTGGCAAGGGATTCGTGTGCAGAGATGGGGCCGGGAGTCTCTACTCCACCTTCTCCCTCCAGAGCCTGATACTGAGGTTGCGGTCCAGAAGCTGCCACAGCTGATCCGGATCGGTAGGCTGCCCGTTCTGGGCTCCGGGCGGGGCCGGCTTCTTTCTGCCTTGCGCCTCGCGCCGTTCCGTCAGTGAGAGGATGACACCTTTTTTCATCGTGCTTCTCCTGGGGCACATGGCCTGTTCAATGGTATGCCTGCTGACCTTGCAGCTCCTCCGGAAGAGGAGCAGCAGGAAATATGATTGCTAAGGGAGATATCGAATGTTTCGAGCGCTGCGTTTCATCTTGCTGCTGGCGTTTGCCGCAGCCATCTTCGGGTGCGCCGGGCAGGCCAAAACCACCCCCCTCACCAACTTCCCCAACCGCGCCGACCGTTTCGACATCCGGTTCGCCTGGGAGACACACGCGACAGCCGGCTCCCTGACAGTGGAAGGGGTGGCAAAGAACGTGCGTTACGCCTACGTGGAGGACCTGTCGCTCCAGATCTCGCTTCTGGACCGCAATCAACGCGTACTGGCGCAGGAAACGTACTTTTTCATCCCCTCGCAGATCCAGCTCGACGACTCCGCGCCCTTCACTGTCGCCCTCAAAGCCGCGGCGCCTCCGGGAGCGCAGCTGGAGTTCCTCTACCGGTACCGCTTCACGGAAGGAATGGACCACTCCCGGTGGGAGGGACTTTTCACCTCCGACCTGGCAACCGGTGCTGTGCGCTGGCCGGAGTGACAGGACCTTTATCGGCAAAAAAGGGTAAGGCTTTAATAAGTCCTCGCGGATAAAAACGCTCATCCGACAATTCCGGGGAAGTCGTAATATGTTCCAATGAAGGGCCTCACGAGGCCTCGCGTCCCCCCTTTGCGAAGGGGGGAACGTTAGGCTTCTGCAGTGCTTCGTGGCAATGTACCGACGCTCCCCCGGAATTCCCGGATGAACCATGAAAAAAGGGCGCAAAGGATAAAAAAACCTTTGCGCCCTTCTCGTTCGTTTTTCTTTCGGCTTCAGTTTGGAAGGAGGAGTCGCCGCTCGTTACTCTTTACAGATCTGCGCCACCAGGTAGTTCTGGGGCCCCATCTGCGCGATCTCGTCGAGCTGTGCTTCCAGCTCATCGATGTGCTCCTCTTCTTCCGCCAGGATCGCCACAAGGATCTCGCGTGTGCCGTTGTCTCCGATCTCCACCGCCAGCCGGACGCTGTCGTTGTAGCCGCGGATCGCCCCCTCTTCCAGGAGCCGGTCGTTTTCGTGCATCTTCGGGACCTCGGAGCCGATGTTGATCGTCAGCGGCGGGTTGACGGTTGGGCGCCCCTCGAGGAAGATGATGCGCGCAATCAGCTTCTCCGCATGCCTCATCTCCGCCATTGCCCTGTCCTCGATCTGCTTGTGTATCCGTTTGTACCCCCAGTTCTCGGCCATTTCAGCATGGACCATGTACTGGTTGATGGCGGTGAGCTCCTCGGCAAGAAGCCTGTTGAGGTGCTCTATCATCTTTTCGTTCCCTTTCATCGGTAACCTCCTCTTTCCGTTTGTTGGGCCTGCGGCCTCGGATTCGTAAAAAGGGTGCTGCCACTGCCAAGGATAAAATGAACCTCCATATGATACCCGGTGGTGAAGACTTTGCAATTTCAGAACGGCGGCTGGTGCGCCTCTACGAGCACACCTCCTTTTTTTCCACGCTCTTCATTTTCTTCAGCCGGATTATCCCCGCCTTGCATGCCTCGAAGGCATCCTCACTGTTTGGCGAGCTCGCCGCCACCAGAGATATGATTTCCCCGAGGGGCACCCGGCCGGAGCGCCGCACCAGCAATACGTCCCGCAGGACATACGACCCCTTCAGATCCTCCGCTATCTGCTGCAGCTCTTCCTCGGCCTCCTCCGTCATCCGGAACTCGACATGGCACGTAGTCCCTCCCGCCGTCTCCTGCGGCTTGACGACGGAGTAATGGAAGACCACCGAGCCCGCGCCGCTCGTGCCGAGTTCCCTGTAGATCGTTTCTGGCGAAATCTCTTCCTCAGTAATGCGTACCACGCAACCCTCCGTTCATCCCGCACGGGGGATTTTCATTAGGTTTAGCGACCTTTTCTTGCAGCCTCTTAAGCCATTCTAGCAGGTTGCGCCGTTGTGGGAACGCCGAAGGCCGTGCATGTCTCTCTGTTGAGGGCGTGCCCCCCAATTTCGACGCACGACGCTCTTTTGGATTTCTAGAGAAAGCGCGCGGCGGTTGCCGTCAATGCCGCCCAGACGAGGACGCCGGCGGTCGCGGCGGCACAGGCGATGGAGAGGATGCGATGCAGGAGGTTCTCCTCGCCATGTTCCTGGTAGCCGAGGAGTTTTCCGAGGACGATACCGGAGAGGATTCCCCCACCGTGACCCCAGTTGTTGATTCCGGGAAAGACGAACCCAAAGAGGGCGAGGCTGATGACCCAGCCGCTGACCTCCCGGTAGACGGCGGCGCCGTAGCACCCTCCGCGGCTCTTCCCGAAGTAGAGGAGCGCGCCGATGAGGCCGCAGATCGCGGCGGACGCACCGATGGTGAAGGGGACGTCGGCGACGACGGACAGCAGAAAGCCGCCGATCCCGCTGAGGGTGTAGATGATGAACATGCGGTTCGGCCCGTACTCCCGCGACACCCAGGGGGCGATCTGTCGCAGCGCCATCATATTGAAGAAGATGTGCAGGAGTCCGCCGTGCAGGTAATTGGCGGCGAGAAGGGTCCACACCCGGCCGAGGTCGACGACCGGAACGGTGCCGGTCGCGCCGAGGAGGAGAAGACTCATGCGGCTCGGGGAAAGGATGTTCAAGGGACCCGCGGAAAAGGCGTGTCGGCCGTTGAGGGCGAGCGAGAGGAGGAAGAAGACGATGTTTGCCCCGAGGATCGTTTGCACCAGCCATCCCCCCTGACGGGAGACGGCCCACTGCAATCGCCCCGGACGCGGCGTGTTGCACCACGAGCAGCGCGCCTGGCTACTGCCCATCAATTGTCCGCACTGCGGGCAGAGGACGGAGCGGTCCTTCATTGGTGCCTCCTGACTGGTCTGCCGGTCACTATAGCATCCGGGAGGGGTAAATCAAACATGGTGCCGTTTCAATGGCAACAAAGACGATCTTTGACAGGAAAAGAGTTCAGGGAGATGCCTCTGTCATGGAAGGAGCGGCCTCTTGCAGAAGCCATAGGGAGATGAAAATGGAAATGGGGAGCAATGTTTCTACTCCCCATCTGGTGTTTCTACCCAAAGCTTATGTCTAAATAGCCGGAGAACCGGAAAGGTTTACTTCCGCGGGAAATCCATCAACGCCATCCGCCTCTATCAAATTTAGTGTGACTGTGATAGAAGCTACTGCAATCTGCTCTTCAGCAGATCCTTCCCTTTTGATATCAGGTTGTTGTTCATCTGCTGTACTTCGTCGAAGAAGCTTTTTGCTTCGTTATCCCCTTCGCTCTCTGCATCCTGCAGATATTGGCTGCAGGTTTCCACTGCTTGCGAAGAGTTATAAATGACACTTATAATGTCATAGTCTTTATTCTTGAGTACCGATTGTGCCATCTCTTCCTCCTTCTACCGTCTATCCCGTTTTGTTTCATTACCCCCTTCCCGCGGCAGTATCCGAGCTCACCGCTACTTTCATCTAAAAGGATAACACACCCGATACAAAGTCAACAGCATGCTCGGGCGGCGGCTTTTTTCAGAAAACGGTTGAGGAATACACAGAAAAGCGGGTGCGGAAGGGGGTGCAACTATGGGAGGGAAGATGGCAGGGCGCCCCCGGTGGAGGCGCCCCGTGTCGTGGCAGGTCAGGCGGCAGCTACGATGGCGGCAGCTTTCACCTGGCGGGCAAGCTCCGCCGCGCGCTCCCTGATGAGTTGCAGCTGCTCCTCGGAGGCGGCTCCCTTGAACTCGACCGGCTCCAGGAACTGCCACTTCATCTTCTGGTGCTCCATGATCTCGTCGAGCTCGCGCTGGGCGCCGCCGGACCAGCCGAAGCTTCCGACCCTGAGCGCCACCTTTCCGGTCACCATCTTCCGACCCAGCTCATCGATGACTGCCGCCATCGGCGGGAACATCTTGAACTCGTAGGTCGGCATGGCGAGGATGACGCCGGTGGAGCGCCAGGCGGAGGCGAGGATGTCGCTGATATGCGTCTGCGGCACCTGATGGACGATCGCCTTCACCCCCTCGGAGGCGAGCCCCTCCAGAAGAGGCGCGATCGCTTTTTCGGTGTTGCCGTACATGCTCCCCCACAATACCGTCACGACCGGCTCTGCAGGTCCCGCCCCGAAGGAGGCGAAGCGCTGGTAGAGGGAGACCACCCTCTGCGGGTCGCGGCGCCACACGAGCCCGTGCCCCGGAGCGATGATCTTTACGTCCAGGTTCTTCAGCTTGTCGATGGCGCGAACCACCGAGGGGTGAAAGCGGGCCACGATGTTTGCGAAGTAACGAAGCGCCTCCTCCTCGTAGAACTGCAGCTGCTCCTCGGTCATCTCGTCGTCGCACCCGGCGGTCCCGACGGAGCCGTAGCTGCCGAAGGCGTCGCACGGCAGGAGGGTGCCGGTGGATGCCTCGTACGTCACCATGGTGTCCGGCCAGTGCACGTTCGGGGTCTCCTCGAAGACGAGCTTCTTCCCGTTACCGAGATCGATGCTGTCACCGGAGCGCACGGTCCTGTACTTCACGTCGAGCCCGTAGAAGGCCTGCGCCAGTTCCAGCCCCTTCTGGGTGATGACCACCTCGAAGTCGTTGGTGATCTTCTGGAAAGACTTGATCCACCCGGTGTGGTCCGGCTCGGTGTGGTTTATGATCACGTAGCGGATGTCCTTCACGTCGACGCCGATCTCCGCCATCTGCGCGTAGAGAGTTTCGGGGACGCCGTCCCAGTCGCAAACGCCGTCTACGATCGCCACGTCACGCCCCTTGATGACATAGGAGTTCATGGCGCAGCCGTGCGGCAGCGGCCACATCCCCTCGAAAAGGACGTCCGATTCTATATTGGCGGAGAGCCGGTAGATATTGTCGGTTACCAATGATGCCTGCATGCTGTCTTCCTCCTCTTGACCGGGCTCCCCGGCCGTTATCGTATTTTATGTGCTGCCGTGACGACTTCAGGTCTTTTAGGATCGATTTAGTCCTGTATTGGAAAGGAGCATAAACCCGGCCGCGGCTTTTGTCTATCACAAAATGACCTCCATTGTGTAAACAATTCCGCACCTGACGCGGGCTCGCGCACTTCCTGCCTCTCCGGCCGAAGTGCTATACTACCTGAGTCAGTTCTCATTTTATTGGGGAACTGCACATAGTTAGCATACTCAGCGGTCCCGTCTCCTGCCGCTTCACCTTTTGGTAGCCCCCCTCCGATGAAGCGGTACGAGAGGACGCGCCGGAAGGAGACGACACATGAACAACCTTCATCTCGGGACCCTGCTCCTCGGAGCACTCCTTTTCGCTGTACCTGCCGCTGCGCCGCTATCGGCCGCAGAGGAGGCAGAGCATCCCGTTTTCATCAACGCAGACGAAATGAAGTGGGACAGCGCCCCGCCGGGTCTTCCTGCGGGTGCGAAGGCGACGGTCGTCTATGGCGACCCGCACAAGCCGGGGCCGTTCGTGGTCCGGCTCATGACTCCCGCTGGATACAAGATCATGCCTCACTGGCACACCAGGGCGGAAAACCTCACGGTCATCTCCGGCGCGCTCTACCTCGGCGGCGGCGACAGTTTCGACTACTCGAAGGCCCATGCCCTGAAGCCGGGTGGATACCACTACCTGCCGGCCAGGATGCACCACTTCGCTTTCACAGACATGCCGACGGTGGTCCAGATACACGGCGAGGGGCCGTTCGACATCAACTACGTGCGCCAGAGTGACGACCCGCGCGGGCAGGTACGGTAGCTTTCTGCGGCGGCGGCATGCGAGGCCGCCGCTTCTCTGTTATGCTGGCTCCATCAAAATGCAGGAGGAACGACTGTGAAAAGAACGATCGAGACAAAGATCATCCCTTCCCTTTTCCTGCTTCTGGTTCTCCTTGCGATTTCCCAGGTCCCGGGGTGCGGCGGAGGGGGGGACGGAGGTGGGGGAGGAAGCGCGACAACAGGGACGCTGCAGGTCTCCATCACGGACGCGCCCCCGACGGCGCCGGTCTTCGCGAGCGTGCACCTCACGGTGGACAAGGTCGTGGTCGTCCCGGTGGGACGCGAAGGGGCGCCCGACAACGATGCATCCCTCCCGGTCATTGCGACCTTCCCGTCGGGAGTGGGGGTGGACATCCTCAACCTGCACTTCCTGCCGCAACTCCTCGGCAGCGCCACGATCCCTGCGGGGAGCTACAGCCAGGTCAGGCTGATCCTGGCGGCGAACCCTCCCACGGCGCTCACCAACTACGTCACCTTCGCCAACGCCCCGAGCCAAAGGGTCGCACTGACGACGCCGAGCGCGCAGCAGTCGGGGGTGAAGATCATCGGGAATTTCACAGTCACCGCAGGAGTGCTCAACACAATACTTCTCGACTTCAATCCCACTACCGCCATCGTGGTGGCGGGAAACTCCGGGAACGTCAACCTGAAGCCGACCGGGATCAGGATCATCCAGGTCTTCGACTCCCTCGCGAATGCGGGCTCCGTTTCCGGCACGATCCGCTCTCCGGCCTTCGGCGCCTGGTCGAGCGCAACGGTCTCCGTCGTACCGCGCAATCCTGCCGGGAGCGCAGTCACCTCCGGGATTATCTTCAGCAACTTCAGCTCCCCGAGTGTGTGGAAGGCGCCGTTCACAGCGATCTTGCCGCCGACCGGCGGAGGCACCATGCCGTCGGCAAACTACAGGGTGCTGGTGCAGGCGTATCGGGCGACGAACTCGCAGGGTCCGGTCTTTGGCCTGTACTCCTCCCCCCTCTTCACGGTCAGCACGGGAGTCGATACCGCCGTCCCGCCGGCAGGGGTGGTGCAACTGGCACCGTAGCATTACCCTGGTAGAGGTGCTCCGCACACTGACAGCCCACAGCAATGACAGACCCCGCCGAATCCGGCGGGGTCTGTTTTTGTGGCACCTTTGAGGAACGAAGTACCTAAAAAGTTCCTTATTGACGAAAGTCCCCATACGAGTCACGGTAGCGCTCCGGTTGCGACGGAAGACTTTACCTGAATGCACCAGTACAAACAGGAGGAATTGATATGAAAGTTGTGGCCTTCAATGGCAGTCCGAACAAAGAGGGGAATACCTGGAACGCACTGAAGCTGGTGACGGCCGAGCTGGAAAGGGAGGGGATCGAGACCGAAATCGTCCATGTGGGGAACGCGGCGATCAGGGGGTGTGCCGCCTGCTACGCCTGCCTGAAGAACAGGAATGAAGAGTGCGTCCTTCCCGGCGATGACGTGAACGAGTGGATACAGAAAATGAAGGCGGCGGACGGCATCCTTCTCGGGACGCCGGTGCACTATGCCGCGATGGCGGGGGCGATGAAATCGTTCCTCGACCGCGCCTTCTTCGTCGCCGGCGTCAATGATGGTCTGCTGCGCCACAAGGTCGGCGCATCGGTGGTGGCGGTGCGCCGCTCCGGCGGGCTCCCCGCATTCGACCAGTTGAACAACTTTCTGATGTACGCGGAGATGCTCATTCCCACCTCCAACTACTGGAACGTCATCCACGGCAGGACGCCCGGTGAGGTGCACCAGGATCCCGAGGGGGTGCAGATCATGCGGGTACTCGGGAAAAACATGGCTTTCCTCATGAAACTCGTGGAAAACGGGAAAGGTGCGGTGACACCGCCGGAGAGAGAGCAGAAGACCTTCTTCAGCTTTATCCACTGAAATTGAAACCGATCATGATACCAATACTGCCGAGTAGGCTGTAAGGTCCCCTCCCCCCTTGCGGGGGAGGGTCAGGGTGGGGGGGAAGGCGCCACCACTCCAGCTGATCGCAGCTTCACCCACCCCCTGACCCCCTCCCGTCGAGGGAGGGGGAACTATAAGGGTGAGCGGCTCGACAAACCGCCCGCTCCTTCACCGCGCGCGCCAGGTGGGCCGCGCGTTCCTTCAATAGATCCAGCGTCTCCACTCCCGCGTCCCCCCTGAATTCGACCGGCTCCAAAAACTGCCACTTCATCTTCTGGCGCTCGACGATCTCCTCCAGTTCACGCTGCGCCCCTCCGGACCACCCGAAGCTCCCCACACGGAAGGCGAGCTTGTTGATCACCTGCTTGCGCCCGAGATCCTCAAGGACCGCAGCCATCGGCGGGAACATCTTGAACTCGTAGGTCGGCATGGCGAGAATGATCCCCGTCGAGCGCCAGGCGGAGGCGAGGATGTGGCTTACATGCGTCTGCGGGACACGATGGACGACCGCCTCCACCCCCTCGGAAGTCACCCCCCGAACAATCGGATCGATTGCCTTTTCCGTGTTGCCGTACATGCTTCCCCAGATTACCGTCACCACCGGCTCGGCCGGGCCGTCGACAAAGGAGGTGAAGCGCCGGTACAGCTCCATGATGCGTTGCGGGTTCCCGCGCCATATCGGGCCATGCGCCGGCGCGATGATTGCGGGATCGAGTTCCTTTACCGTCTCGATGGCACGGGCTACTGACGGTGAAAAGTGGGCGAGGACATTGGAGTAGTAGCGCAGCGCCTCGTCCTCATAGCCGCCAAGCTGCTCCCCGCTCATCTGGTCGTCGCACATGGCCATGCCGAGCGCGCCGAAGCTCCCGAAGAGGTCGCAGGAGAGGACCGCGCCGGTGAATTCCTCGTACGTCACCATCGTCTCGGGCCAATGCACGTTCGGCGTCTCGACAAAGCGCAGTATCTTCCCCTTCCCCAGGTCGATGGTGTCACCGGTATGCACGACGCGGTAGTTGGCATCTGCTCCGTAAAAGCTTCTCGCTATCTCCACTCCCTTCTCGGTGGCGACGATCTCGACCCGCTCCGTCATCTCCAGCAGCGACTTCAGCCACCCGGTGTGATCCGGTTCTGCGTGGTTGATGACGACGTAGCGGATGTCGCCGACATCGCTTCCCATACCTTGCAGCTGCCGGTACAGAGCGGCAGGGGCTGCCGGGTCCATTCCCCAGACCCCGTCGACCATGGCTACATCGTACCCCTTCACCACGTACGAGTTCATGGAGCACCCCTGCGGCAGCGGCCACATCCCTTCAAAAAGGGTGTCGTTGAAGAGGTTTACCGAGAGCCGATACAGTCCGTGCGAAATGTGCGCTGCCGCCATGGTCGCTGCCTCCTTGGCCCGGTCACGCGGTGAGTCGGGCGTACAAGCAGATTTTGTACCGTACAGTGTAGCGCACAAAAAGAATTTCGAGAGACGGCGACCGTTTAGGAAAGAGGGGCGCCTTCATATCTCAGGCGGACGCGTCTCAGCCAGAGATAGGCAAGGGGGGGGACGGCGAGGAGGAAAAGATAGAGGAGGAGGTGAAAGGTCCCCTGCACCCCGGCCTTGTCCGCAACCTTCCCCACCACCGGACCGATGCAGGCAAAGGAGATGCGGAAAGAGAGGGTCTGGAGAGAGAGTACGGAGGCGCGCTGTCCGGACGGAGTTTCCCCCTGTGTGTGTGACAGCATCATCGGGCCGCGCAGCCCGCGCATGCAGGTGAGGAGGTAGTAGAAGAGAAACCCCCAGAGCCCGCCTATGATCCCGAGCCCGAAGTACCCGGTTGCGATGAGCGCGAAAAAGAGGATCATCATCCCCCGGTCCCCCAGCCGGTCGTGGAGGCGATGGCTTGCCATGGCAGAGAGCGCCACCATGAGGTTCGCCCCCGCCCACACCGGGCCGAACCAGGTCAGCGGCACCCCCGCATGGCGCATGTACGGCTGGATGAGCCACACCGGGAAGAACGAGGAGAGCCCGAGGATGGTATTCAGAAGGATGGTGTAGCGCAGGAGCTTGTTCTCGAGGAAGGCGTAGCGGGCGATCCCCCAGGCCTCTTTCAGGTGGGAGCGGGTCGGCTTCCGGTGCCGGGGGGGCTCCGAGATGGAGGTCGTCACCAGGAAGGCGAGGAGCCAGACGCCGACCTGGAGGAAAAAGGGGAGCAGCGGCGCCGCGGCATAGATGAGACCGGCACAGAGGGCACCGCACGCCTCGCCGGTCTGGGAGAAGCCGGTCATGCGCCCTTCGCACCGGGCGTACCGGTCGAGCTGCCCCTCGGCGCGCAGCGTCTCGTAGAGGAGAGCGCTATCGGAGCCGCTGATGAAGGAGAGGGAGATTCCGAGGAGGATTTCCGCGACGAGGACGTCGGCGAAGGAATGCGCCACTGTGTAGAAGCCCCAACCGGCCATGCCGAGGACGGACGCAATGGTGAGCGAGACCCGGTATCCGACCCTGTCGCTTACGTAGCCGGAAGGATACTCGAGGATGACGGTGGCAACGGAGAAGATACTCTGCAGGAGAAGGATCTGTGCCAGAGTGAGACCGATGTGGTCCTTCCAAAAGAGCGTGATGATCGCCATGGGAAAAAGCGTCATCTGCAGGAAGGCGAAGGCGTACAGCTTCGGGACGTTTCGGTCGAGGTTCTTCATGGGCGGAGAGTAGCACAGATTGTGCGGGAGACAAAGAGCGGTGCGGCGGGGCACCGAGCGTGAGGCGCGGGTGTGGCAGCAATACCGCTCTCACAAGTGTACGCTCCCGGCACAGCATCCTTCGCCCGGGGACTGGCTCCTTTGTTAAAAGGTGCCTGTCCCCCTCTTCACCTGTCCCCCTCTTCGCCCTTATGGCGGCTGCACCGCCAACGCAGGCAGGATGCCTACGCTCCAGCGCGAAGGCACCTTGCGTCGCCCATGCTCACCGTGCCAGCGTAACGGAAATGCGGGGGGCCTTCAGGCGCCTTGCCACGATGCCGGCGTGACGGCGGCGCAGCTCTTCGAGGTTTCCGTCCAGAAAGGAGAGATGCGAGCGGTCGGAAAGGCGCTCCAGGTAGGCGTGCACCAGCGTCTCCATGTAGGCGTTGTAGCGCCTCGTGGAGGAGCCGTGGGCATAGTTCTTACCGGGGAAGCGCCTGATGTCGCCGTCAAAGGCGGGAGAGATGTGGTAGAGCTCGTGGAAGACGGTGACGAGCTTCTCCCGGAAGGAAAGGGTCAGAAAGCGCGGGACCATGAAGTAGATGACGTACAGCATCTCCTGCCCCATGTGCTTGATGGTGGGCATGGTGCAGAGATAGTTCCGCCTGCCGCGTTTGGTCGTCATGCTCCGCTCACCCCCGGGAAAGCGCAAGGGGTGGATCTTCGCATAGCTGCCCCCTCCACCGGTGCGGCCGGTGGAGGTGCAGACCAGTACTCTGTCGGGATCTATGTGGCAAAGCTCCGGGGTGGTGAGCGAAATCTCCCGAATCAGCGACTCGAGCTCCCCGGTAAGGTTCAGTACGATCACTTCTCGGTCATACCTGCCAGCTTGAGTTTGTGACAGAAAAGGCAGCGCATCGGGCCGTCCTTCGGCTTGACCGGATGCTTCGGCGGGAAGGGAATGCCGCCGGGCTCGTAGTGGCAGGACGGACAGGTCTTGTCGACCTCCATCTTGCTGCCGGTCTTTTTCATGAGCTCGTAGGCGGGAGCGTGCTGGCTGTCCATCGGCACCTGCTTCGTCTTTTCCTCACCGGAAATGGCGACGAAGGTGATTATTACGGCTGCAACAATGGCGATGAATATCCAGTCTTTCTTGCTGATCTTCACGGTACTTCCTCCGCAACAAAAAGGTTGCCAGAGGGTAAACGCGAGCGACTGAAAATTCAAGAGAAAAAGGGAGGCGGGCTGGGGTCGAAGAGGGGGCGGAGCCTTGGAGCGTGGTGTGGTCCATGTAGGCCGGGATAAGCCGCCAGGCGTTCCCGGCGGTCCACCACAGCCGGAGCCGCGGCCACCGAATGCCGGAAACGCTACCGCTTATTCTGGCCTACAGTGCAACGCCGGGCCAGGGGCGGATGGGGCCGCGTCCATGTAGGCCGGGATAAGCCGCAAGGCGTTCCCGGCAGTCCACCACGGACGGAGCCACGGCCACCGAATGCCGGAAACGCTACCGCTTATTCCGGCCTACAGTGCAACGCCGGGCCAGGGGCGGATGGGGCCGCGTCCATGTAGGCCGGGATAAGCCGCCAGGCGTTCCCGGCGGTCCACCACAGACGGAGCCGCGCGGCAGCGAATGCCGGAAACGCTACCGCTTATTCCGGCCTACAGTGCAACGCCGGGGCAGGTGCGGATGGGGCGCGTCCATGTAGGCCGGGATAAGCCGCCCGGCGTTTCCGGCGGTCCACCACAGCCGGAGCCGCGGCCACCGAATGCCGGAAACGCTACCGCTTATTCCGGCCCTACAGTGCAACGCCGGGCCAGGGGCGGATGGGGCCGCGTCCATGTAGGCCGGGATAAGCCGCCCGGCGTTCCCGGCGGTCCACCACAGCCGGAGCCGCGGCCACCGAATGCCGGAAACGCTACCGCTTATTCCGGCCTACAGTGCAACGCCGGGGCAGGTGCGGATGGGGCGCGTCCATGTAGACCGGGATAAGCCGCCCGGCGTTCCCGGGCGGTCCACCACAGCCGGAGCCGCGCGGCAGCGAATGCCGGAAACGCTACCCGCTTATTCCGGCCTACAACGCCAGAAGTGCCAGCGATCGTAACGCAGCGGCCTCCTCCCCTACCCCATCGACGCACATCCGATGGCGCCGTTGTGCTGCGGGTAGCGCGGCACGACCGGCAGGATGCCGTGGTGCTCGGCCAGGAGATGGATCATTGCCGTATTCAGCGCAACCCCTCCTGTAACAACCAGCGCCTTCGACGGGTAGCGCTTCAGCATGGGGAGCACCCTCTTCACCAGGGTGAGGTTGACCCCGGCGCAGAGCCGCGACATCGGGTACCCGCGCAGGATCTGGCCGATAAGCTCCGATTCCCCGAAGATCCCGCAGGTCGCATCGAGCGCCACCGGCTCCTCGTAGTGCCGGGAGAGCTCCTCCAGCGGCACCTCGAGAACTGCCGCCATGTTCTCCAGGTATCTCCCGCTCGAGGCCGCGCACTTGTCGTTCATGACGAAATCCATGAGCTTCCCCCCCGACACCTGGGCGACCTTCGTGTCCTGTCCCCCCATGTCGAGGAGGGTGAAGTCGTGCAGCCCGGTCTGCAGCACCGCGCCCGCCACATGCGCCCGGATCTCCGAGATCACCCGCGCCCCCTTCAGGTTCACCGTGTTCCGGCCGTATCCCGTTACCGTCACCGATGCCGCGGCAAGCTCATCCCCCGTGAAAATCCCGCTCCCTTCCAGGTCAAGGGAGAGCTCGTCCCCTTCCATACGGCCGAAGCGCTTGTAAAAGGTGATGGTATCGAGGTTGGCAAGCCTCACCACCTCTTTCCCGCTGAGAAGCGCAAACTTCGCCTTCCGGCTTCCGAGGTCGATCCCTATCTTCATCTTCTCAGGCGATTGCTCCATTTTATGCGCTCCGCTCGTCCAGCCGCTCGGCGAGAAGTTCCAGGAAACCTTCCATGCGGATCTTCGTCCGCGCGTCGACCGGCCCCGGTTTGTCCCCCTCCAGGGTGATGATGGGAATCTCCAGCTGGCGGCGCAGCACCAGGTCCTCGATCTGCCGGAAGCAGAAGGACTGCACGTAGTGGATCACCCCGTCTATGCGGCGCCTCCCGATCTCCCGCTTTACATCGGCGAGGCGGTGCATGATGTCGTACGGGTAGGTGTAGGCGCGGTACTGCTCAACGAGGTCCTCGATCCCGTACGGCATGGCGAACTGCCTCTGCGTCTCGTTGAAGACGACCCGGGCGTCCAGGCTCTCCACGAAGGGGTACAGCCCGGAGGTGATGGGGGGAACGCCGAGAAAGGCCAGCCGCATTCTCTGCTTCATCGGCTCCCGCCCGCGCGCCTCCGCGAGGAAGGCGTCGACCTCCGCCTCGAAGGTATCGGGGTCGCCGTTCATGTCGGAGGTGGCGACCTGGAAGTAATGGTTCTCCTCCCCGGTCACCCGGTTTTCCTCCCAGCTCAGCCGGTCGATCTCGCGCACCTTCAGGCGTATGGCGTCGAGCCGCCTCTTCGCCGCGTTCACCTCTTCCCACCCCACGCCGAGGTACTCCATGAGCTTTTCTATCTCGTGGCGCAGGACCTGCGGGTCGCGGCTTGCCGGGTAGCCGAAGGGGTGGACGCGCACACCCTGCAGGGAGAGTACCTCCATGAGCGCCTTCGTGTAGCTGCAGTCCCCCTCCGTCACCGCGATCATCTCGTCGATGCCGTGGGCGACGACCGTGCCGTAGATCCCTTTGATCCAGCCGCAGACATTGCGGGGGAAACCGGCGAGTTCGGCGTCTTCAATGAGTATGGTGCTCTTTGGGGAGGTGATAAAGATATTGTTGAGGTCAACCGGGACCGCTCCCGCCGCGATGATGACTTCGAGGGGGATGGTGCTGGTAAATCCGACTTTGCGCAAAAGTTACTCCGTCTTGATGAAGTTCCAGTAGATGAGGACCCCGCCGATGGCGAGCGCCCCGAAGGCGAAGGGGAGAGTGGTGGAAAGGGAGAGCTGGCCTCCTTCGGCAGGAATCGTATAATGAATCAGGATCAGCAGGGAAGCCGCAGTGAAAAGGGCTCCCAGCACGAACTTGGAGCGCTTCACGATGGCGTAAAAGGCGAGAACGAAGAAGACGGCGACAAACCAGGGGTTGGAAATCGCCTTCTGCACGGTGAGGTGCCGGACGAACTCCACCAGGTTCCCTGTCTCGAAGGGAGTGAGCACCTCGGCCGTCTTTTTCAGTATCGCCTCTTTGTCCATACCCCCTCCAGGGGCCGTACTTCTCTGCCTGCAGCAAAAAATCCTGGTAAAGTCGCAGTAAAGATATAGCAGAAAATGTCCTGCGAGTAAAAGTGTATTGAATATAGGAGGAAAGGGGATCTGTCCGTCGACCTCTGCCCTTCGTTCAACAATCCGGGAAAGGAGAGGATCATGGATGGAATGAAGAACACACCGCTACTTGAAAAGCACCAGGGATTGCAGGCGCTCCTCGCACCATTCGGGGGGTGGCTCATGCCGATCCAGTACGCCGGAATTCTCGCCGAGCACAGGTGGTGCCGCGAGAAGGCCGCCCTCTTTGACATCTGCCACATGGGTGAGCTCCTCTTCCAGGGGGACATCGAGGGGGACGGGCTGGAGCATGTCTTCACCTTTTCGGTCAAGAAGATCCCCGTCGGCCGCTCGCGCTACGGGTTTCTGCTGAACGAGCGGGGTGGGATCCTCGACGACCTCATCGTCTTCAGACTTGCCGAAGATCGCGCCATGGTTGTCGTCAATGCGGCGACCACGGAGAACGACTTTGCCGTCATCCGCTCCCGCCTGCGCCCCGGCGCCGATTTCACCGACATCACCCCCGCCCTCGGGAAGCTCGACCTGCAGGGGCCACTCGCCCGCGCGGTGCTGGTGGAGACCTTCGGGGAGGACCTCGCATCCATTCCCTTCTTCAAATTCGTGAAGCGGGAACTCCTCGGAGTGGAGGCGATCGTGAGCCGCACGGGCTACACCGGGGAGCTCGGCTACGAGATCTTCATTCCGGTGGAAAAGGTAGGCGAGCTCTGGGATCTTTTCGTGCGGGATGAGCGGGTAGCGCCCGCGGGGCTCGGGGCGCGGGATCTTCTGCGCCTGGAGCTCGGCTACTCCCTCTACGGCTCGGACATAGACGAGGAGACCACACCGATCTCCGCCGGTCTCGGCGGCTTTGTGGACCTGGGGAAGGAGTTTGTGGGGAAGGAAGCGCTCGTAGCCGAGGAGCGCGAGGGATCAAAGCGGGTTAAGGTCGCCTTCCGCGTCGACTCGCGGCGCGCACCGCGGCATGACTACGGCATCTACCACGAAGGCGCGGAGGTCGGCCGCGTGACCAGCGGCGCCTTTTCTCCCATGCTTGGGTGCGGCATAGGGCTTGGGTATGTCACCCCTCACTGCGCGCCGATCGGAACCCCCCTCACCATCAGGCACGAGAAGGTGGAACTGCAGGGGGTGGTCGTGGAGCTTCCCTTTTACCGCGAGGGGTCCCTGCGGGGATAATATCCATAAAACCGCGCTCATCGCGGGTTGACGCGGGACCCTCCTGCTGCAATACTTTACCGCGTGCATTTTACGGGGCATCTGGTGCTGCGGCACCATTCCAGGGGGGAGGTGGCAGATGACAAAGTACTACACGAAGGAGCACGAGTGGGTGGAGGTGGTCGGTGAAGTGGCGACGGTCGGCATCTCTGTCCATGCCGCCCACGAGCTCGGCGACATCACCTTCATCGAATTGCCCGCGACCGGGAAGACGGTAAGCCAGTCCGAGGTACTTGCCGGCATAGAGTCGGTGAAGGCGGCAAGTGACGTGTACGCACCCCTCTCCGGCACCGTCATCGAGGTGAACCCCGATCTGGAGAGCGCACCGGAGATAGTAAACCAGAGCGCCGAAGGTGAAGGGTGGCTCTGCAAGCTGGAGCCCGCCGACCTCTCCGAGCTCTCCGCCCTCATGGATGAGGCAAAATACCAGGAGTACCTGAAGGGGCTCAGCTGATGACATACTGCCCGAACACCCCCGAGGAGATACGGGAGATGCTCTCGGTGATCGGGGTGGAGACGATCGAGGATCTCTTCGCCCCCATACCGAAGGAGCTGCGCGCCCGCTCCTTCGACCTCCCCCCCGGCATCTCCGAATTCGAGCTCATGGACCGGGCGCGCCAGCTGGCGCAGGCCGGCGGCAGCGGGATCGTCCCCTTCATCGGCGGAGGTCTGTACGACCACCTCATCCCGGCGACCGTCGACCACCTCGGCTCCCGCGCAGAGTTCGCCACCTCCTACACCCCGTACCAGCCGGAGTGCTCGCAGGGGACGCTCCAGGCGCTCTACGAGTACCAGAGCGGGATCTGCCGCCTCACCGGGATGGAGGTATCGAACGCCTCCCTCTACGACGGCGGGACGGCCCTTGCGGAAGGGGCGCTCATGGCGCTGCGCGTCACCAACCGCAACGCCATCGTGCTCGACCAGTCCGTGAACCCTTTGCACCGGGAGATCGTCAGGGGATATCTGGCGGGGCACGAGGCGCAGCTCGTGGAGATCGAGGCGAAGGGGTGCGAGGCGGATCTGGAGCGCCTCTCTTCCGCCATCAGCGGGGAGACCGCGGCGGTCCTCGTGCAGAATCCAAACTTCTTCGGGAGCGTCGCCGATTTCACCGCACTCGCCGAACGGGCGCACCAGCAGGGGGCGCTCCTGGTGGTGTCGTGCTACCCCATCTCGCTCGGTCTTGTAAAGAGTCCCGGGGAAATGGGCGCGGACATCGCGGTCGGTGAGGGACAAAGCCTCGGCAACCCCCTCTCCTTCGGCGGCCCCGCCTTCGGCCTCATCGCCGCCACAAAAAGCCTCATCAGGAACCTTCCCGGGAGGATCGTCGGGGAGACCATCGACCGCTCCGGGCGTCGCGGCTACGTCCTCACCCTGCAGGCCCGCGAGCAGCACATAAAGAGGCACAAGGCGACCTCCAACATCTGCACCAACCAGAGCCTCTGCGCGCTGCGAGGGATGATCTTCATGACGGCGCTCGGCGCGGACGGTTTCCGCGAGCTGGCACAGCTAAACTACGACAAGGCGGAGCACGCCAAGAAGGTGCTCGCCCTGATCGACGGCGTCACCCTGGAAAACCGTGCGCCGACCTTCAACGAATTCACCCTCACGCTCCCCACGGACGCGGGAAGTGTCGTGCAGCGGCTCCTGGCGCGGGGGATCGCCGCGGGGGTGCCGCTCGGGTCGTACTACCCCGGGCGCGAGAACTCCCTCGTGGTGACGGTGACCGAACGGCGCAGCCGGGAGCAGATCGAGAAACTCGCCGAGGGTCTGCAGGAGGCGGTATGCAGCTGATATTCGAAAAATCGATGCCGGGGCGGCCGGGGGTGAGGCTCCCCGCGCCGGACGTCCCGCACGCCGAACCGTTCCCCGCCGAGCTCTCCCGAAAGGAGCCGCCGCGGCTCCCGGAGGTGAGCGAGCTCGATCTGGTGCGGCATTATACGAACCTCTCCAGGCGCAACTTCTCGGTCGATACCAATTTCTACCCCCTCGGCTCCTGCACCATGAAGTACAACGTGAAGGTGATGGAGGACCTCGCCGCCCTCTTCCGCGACTGCCACCCGATGCTGGCACTCCTTCCTGGGGGCGCGGAGATGGCGCAGGGGCCTCTGTCGCTTATCTGGGAGCTGGAGCGGCAGCTGTGCGAGATCACGGGGATGGACCAGGTAACGACGCAGCCTCTGGCGGGGGCGCACGGGGAGATGACCGGGATCCTCATGATCGCCGCCTACCACCGGGCAAACGGGGAGAAGCGGCGCTACGTCATCGTCCCCGACTCCTCCCACGGCACAAACCCCGCGAGCGCGGCGATCGCCGGCTACGAGCTCATCACGGTACCGAGCGCGCCGTACGGCGACATGGACCTGGACGCCTACCGGCAGGTGCTCACGAACGAGGTCGCCGCGGTCATGCTGACCTGCCCCAACACCCTCGGCATCTTCAACCCCTACGTCGCCGACGTGTGCCGCATGGCGCACGAGGTGGGCGCCCTCACCTACTACGACGGCGCGAACCTGAACGCCATCCTCGGAAAGGTGCGGCCTGGGGATCTCGGCTTCGACGTCATCCACGTGAACCTGCACAAGACCTTCGGCACCCCGCACGGCGGCGGCGGCCCCGGGAGCGGCCCGGTCGGCGTGGCGCAGCGGCTCGCCCCCTTCCTGCCGGGACCGCGGGTGGTGCGGGGGGAGGACGGCAAGTTTACCCTCGTCCCCAGCGAGAAGAGCATCGGCCGCGTCTCCGACTTCTTCGGCAACTTCGGCATCATGGCCCGCGCCTACGGTTATATCACCCGCCTCGGGAAGGAAGGACTGATCGAGGTGAGCGAGCAGGCGGTTCTGAATGCGAATTATGTTATGGCGCGGCTGAAAGAAGCGTATGATCTTCCCTTCGACACCCTGTGCATGCACGAATGCGTCTTTTCCGCGAGCAGGCAGACGAAGGACGGCGTGCACGCCATCGACATCGCAAAGTACCTGATCGACCGCCGCTACCACCCGCCGACCGTGTACTTCCCGCTCAACGTGAAGGAAGCGATCATGATCGAGCCGACCGAAACAGAGAGCAAGCAGACTCTCGATGACTTTGTCGACGCGATGCTGGAAGCGGCGCGGATAGCGGCTACCGATCCGGAATCGCTGCGGCAGGCTCCGGTCGGGACACCGGTCGGGCGGCTCGACGAGGCGCGCGCCGCGAGGGCGCAGCAGGTCTGCTGCGAGTAGGGACTAGGCGGGGACTGGCTCCTTTGTTAAAAGGTGCCTGTCCCCCTCTCCGTCGCTGTCCCCCTCTCCGTCGCGCGGGAAGATCGAACGAAAGGAGTTGCAGTGAGAGAAAACGGAGGCGCGTGGCGCCTGGTTGACAGCGGGAGGCTGGACGGCCCCGCCAACATGGCGCTCGACGAGGCACTCCTGGAGAGCTTTGCCGCCGGCGCTTCCCCTCCGGTACTTCGCCTCTACGGCTGGAGCCCGGCCGCCCTGAGCGTCGGGCGCTACCAGGATGCCGCAGCTTCCCTGAACCTGCCGGTCTGCAGCGGCGACGGCGTCGACGTCGTTCGGCGCATGACCGGCGGCGGCATCATCTACCATGACCACGAGCTCACCTACAGCCTCGTCTGCTCACCCTCCCATCTCGGCCACATCTCCAGCGTAAAGGACGGCTTTCGCCAGCTCTGCGCTTTCCTCATGAGCACCTACCGCGGACTCGGGCTCGATCCCGCGTTTGCGACGGAGTGCAGCGACGACGAGGTCCGCTTCGGAGCGGCGACACCCTTTTGCTTTGCGGGGAGGGAAGCGTACGACATCGTGGTGGGGGGGCGGAAGCTGGGGGGGAACGCGCAGCGCAGGAAACGCGACCTCATCTTCCAGCACGGGTCTATCCCGCTGTCGAGCCGCGTGGCCCGGGGGTTGCGCTACCTGCGCGAGCCGGCTCCGGGAGCAGAGCGCGCCGTAAGTCTCGAAGAGCTCGGCGTAACCGTACCGGTGGAGACACTGAAGGAAGCGCTGGCGGCCTCGTTTGAGGCAGATGTGCAGGTGACGCTGAAGCCTCATCCGGTAACGGCGCAGGAATGGGAAAACGTGCAGAGGCTTCTGGACGAAAAGTACCGGTGCGAACGGTGGACCCTCAAGGGAGACGCCGGGAAGTAATAGCTCAACTGGAAAGGTAGTGCATGGATCCGTTGCGGAAACCACATTGGCTGCAGAAAAAGATCAACCCCGGCGCTCACGGAGAGATGGAGGGGCTGCTGAGCGAGCTGCGTCTCGAGACGGTCTGCCAGCAGGCGCATTGCCCGAACATCACCGAGTGCTTTTCCAGGAGCCAGGCCACCTTCCTCATCCTCGGCCGCATCTGCACGAGGCACTGTTCGTTCTGCAACGTTTCGAAGGAAGCGCCACGCCCCCCTGATCCGCAGGAGCCGGGAAACGTGGCGCAGGCGGTGCAGCGGCTGAAGCTTGCCCACGTGGTGGTGACGAGCCCCACGCGCGACGACCTCCCAGACGGAGGCGCGGCACACTTCGCGGAGACGGTCCGGCAGATTCGGCGGGCCTCTCCGGAGACCGCGGTGGAGCTTCTGGTGCCGGATTTTGCCGGAGACGAAGGGGCGCTGTCGGTGGTGCTGCAGAGCGCTCCGGAGATACTGGGGCACAATCTCGAGACGGTGCCGCGGCTGTACTTCATCCGCGCCGGCGCCGACTACGGCCGGTCTCTTCAGCTACTGGCGAGGGCACACCAGCTTGCACCGCAGCTGAAGACGAAGTCGGGACTGATGCTTGGCCTCGGGGAAGAGGAAGAAGAGCTCTTCGCGGTGCTGGAAGAGCTCCGCGCGACGGGATGCTCATACTTGAGCCTCGGGCAGTACCTCGCCCCGAGCCGGCAGCATTACCCGGTGCAGCGCTACCTCGAGCCGGAGCTTTTCGAGCGCTACCGGGAGAAGGCCCTCTCCCTGGGGTTCCTCCACGTGGAAAGCGCCCCCTACGTGCGCAGCTCGTACCATGCGCAGGACTATGAATCGAAAAGGATAGGACGGAATCGATGTAGGCCGGAATAAGCGCAGCGTTTCCGGCAGAGTCCACAGCCGCCGGGAACGCCTCCGGCTTATCCCGGCCTACATTCAGATGCCACATCCGCCCCCGCGGCTCGCCCCCAGAATGCTTTTCACCGACACGGTTGTTTCTTCCGGCTCACAAGGGTATGATGCACAACCTAGTACCCGCGGCGGCCATGCCGCACCAGGAGATCGGAATGCTTCACCGCACTCTCGCCCTTGGCGCGATCCTTTTCACCGCACTTTCCGTCTGCCCCGCTCCAGCCGAAGCCCGCAGGACTTCCCCCGTCGATGGCGGCACGGTCACGTCCGGGACCGGGTGGCGCCTCGACCCCTTCGGCACCGGGAGGATGATGTACCACAACGGCTACGACATCGCCGTCCCGATGGGGACTCCCGTGCACCCCGTCGAATCGGGAACCGTCTATTTCGCCGGCACCTACAAGGGGTACGGCGAGATGGTCGCCATCGACCACGGCAACGGCTACCTCACCATCTATGGCCACAACTCCGCCGTGAAGGTGCGTGCAGGGGAGAAGGTCACCAGCGACAGCGTCATCGCCCTCTCCGGCACCAGTGGCAGGTCGACCGGCCCCCACGTCCACTACGAGATGCGGATGCTCCCCAATTACCAGAAGGTGCAGCGCGCCAAGATGGAGAAGGACCTGAAACAGCTTGTGGAGAATAAGATCGGTGGCTGGGTGGAAGGTCAGGTGAAAGGGAATGCGGGACCGCATCTCAACGGGGGGGGGATGGGTGGAGGGAGCGAATTCTACCTGCCGGATGACCTGAACGAGTAGCTCTACTCCCTGTCGATTCTTCTATTCTATTACGTCACTGTTCGGCGATGAGCCTTCTGATTGTGTCCTCTATCGCTTTGCCGGTCTGCTCGGAATACCCCTGGAATTTCTCCGCGACCACCCCTCTTTTGTTGATGATGTAGATGGTGGGCACAGAGCGCAGGCCGTAATCGGTCTGCATATCTTCACCGGCTATGGCGATCGGATAGCCGATCTTCTTCTCGGCGGAGAAGGACTTCACCTCTTTCTCCCCCCCCTCATCCACACTGACTCCCAGGATCTGCAGCCCCTGCTTCCCGTACTTGCGATTGAGCGTATTGAGATGCGGAATGGAATTCTTGCACGGGACGCACCACGTGGCGAAGAAGTCCATGACGAGCACATAGCCGCGGTAGTTCGCGAGGGAGATCGGTTGTCCTGCAGTGGTGGTCAGCTTGATGGGAGGAGCGACATCCCCTTTCTGCAAAATAGCGGCGGCCGGCACTGCATTCATCAGCATGCCGGCAACCGCTAAGGGGAGAGAGTATCGACTGATTCTGGCGAGAACTCTTTTCATGGAGTTAAAGGGCCTTCTTGATCAGCGCCTCCAGCTGTGATTTGGGGATCGCACCGACGACCTGATCGAGCACCTTGCCGTCCTTCAGGAGGATGACGGTGGGGATGCCGCGCACGCCGTATTTTCCCGGAGTAGCGGGGTTGTCGTCAACGTTTACCTTCCCGACCTTAACGCGCCCCTGGTACTCCTCTGCGATGGAATCGATGAGGGGGGAGATAGCCTTGCAGGGGGCGCACCAGGTGGCCCAAAAATCTACCAGCACCGGTATATCGGACTGAAGAACTTCTTTTTCAAAGTTGTCATCGGTGAATGCATGCACGTGTTCACTGGCCATGTAACCCTCTCCTTAAGGAAATATACAATCGTCTATGATCATAGATGAGCGGCCAAAAAAAGCAAGGAGTAATTAAAGCCGGCAGCGGCGCTGTGACAGTTCCACATCCGCTGTTGACAGGGCTTCGCAGGTTGGGCCATAGTGACACCCTGAGAAAAAGTGGCGAGTAACAGTTGCATTTCGCCGCAATAGTGTATGCAGCGCAGAGGCCGCCAGGGGCACCTCCACCTGCGATCCCTCCAGGCGGCTCGGCCGCCATCGCCGGGGGGCTTCACATTTGGCGCTGCGGCCACTGCCATAGCAGAATTACATACCACTGCAGGCTTCATATCACCAGGAGACCCTTCCTTGCGCTGTTACCCGATCAACCTGAACCTCCACGGCAAAAAAGTCGTCATCATCGGCGGGGGTCGGGTCGCCGCGCGCAAGGCCGGACGTCTCGTCGCCGCCGGCGCCTCCGTCACCGTCATCGCCCCTGAACTTTGCAACCAGCTCCAAGCCATCGTCTCCGCCGGGAACGCGACCCACCTCGCCAGGGGTTACTCCGAGGGGGATCTCGCCGGCGCCTTTCTCGCCTTTGCCGCCACCGACGATGAAGCGACCAATGCCTCCGTCGCGACGGAGGCCCGCCGCATCGGGGTCCTAGTCGATCGGGTGGACGCCCCGGCGGACTCCGATTTCGGCACTCCCGCCCTCCTTTGCCGCGGCGACTTGCAGATCACCGTCTCCACCGGCGGAGTGAGCCCCGCGCTCTCCCGCAAGATCGTGGAGACGCTGGAAACGCAATTCGGACCGGAGTACGCAGAGGCTCTGGAGCTTCTCGGACGCGTCCGTGAAAAGATATTGACTGCCAAGGCAGGTAGCGAATACAATGAGCCGATTTTTTCCGAGCTCGCCGCGCTCGACCTCCCTGCCATGATCAAAAACGGCTCCCGGGACGAAGCACTCCAGACGCTCCTAAAACTCCTGGGCCCCGAATTCGCACAGGTCCTCTCCGCAGCGGTAAAAAAGGATCCTTCATGAACGCGTTGCTCTTCAATTCCGCCCTGGCCATCTACTCAGCCGCCACCGCCGTATACCTCGCCTTTCTGGTCAAGCCGCGGGACATCTTTGGGCGCGCCGCTCACTGGCTCATATCGACGGGCTTTCTCGTCCATCTCATCTTCACCCTGAACCGCTTCCGCGAGGCGGGACACTTTCCGATAACAAACCTGCACGAATCCCTCTCCTTCTTCAGCCTCGCCGTCATCGGCGTCTTCATCGTCTGCGAGAGGCGCTACCACGTCTTTATCCTCGGGTCCTTCGTAACTCCTCTGGCGCTCCTTTTCCTGGCGCTTTCGGCAGGGTACCCTTCGGACATCATGCCGCTCAACCCGGCGCTCAAGAGCGGCTGGCTCTCGATCCACACCGCCCTCGCCTTCCTGGGATACGCTGCCTTCGCCATCTCCTTCGGCGTCAGCATCATGTACCTCATACAGTCGCACTACCTGAAGAAAAAGAAGCTCGGCGCCCTCTTCCAGAAGCTCCCCCCCCTCGACCTTCTGGACGAGATCAGCTACCGCTGCCTGACCTGGGGCTTCCCGCTTCTGACTTTTGCCATCATCTCCGGCGCCATCTGGGCGGAAACCGCCTGGGGCACCTACTGGAGTTGGGACCCGAAGGAGACATGGTCCCTCATAACCTGGTTTGTGTACGCAGCACTCCTGCACGGTCGTCTCACCACCGGTTGGCGCGGCAGAAAGGCCGCGTTCCTCTCCATTCTCGGCTTTGCGATCCTCCTTTTCACCTTCCTGGGGCTGAATTTCCTTCCGCCGGGGCTGCACAGCTACAAATGAGTTATCGGAACCGAAGCGCCGTCAGCTGTAACTTCTCAAAAGAGGCAGGTTGTTTATGAACATTATCGTGGTCGGGCTGTCCCATAAGACTGCCGGAGTGGAAATCCGGGAGAAGGTGGCGTTCGCCCCGACTCAGATGGAAAAACCGCTGCGCGCCGTGGTGGCGCTTCCCGATATCACCGAGGCCGTCATCGTCTCCACCTGCAACCGGGTAGAGATCTACGCCACCACGAGGGACGTGGCTGGCGGCATGGCGCGCCTGAAACGCTTCCTTGCCGACTACCACAAGGTGGACCTGGAGCTCCTGGAAAAGCACCTCTACGCCTACCACGGCGAGGACGCCACCCGCCACGTCTTCCGCGTCGCCGCGAGCCTCGACTCCATGGTGGTGGGGGAGCCGCAGATCCTCGGACAGATCAAGACCTCCTACGGCTACGCCGCAGAGTTCAAGAGTTCCGGCGTCATCCTGAACCGCTTCCTGCACAAGGCGTTTTCCGTCGCAAAGAGGGTGCGCACCGAGACGAAGATCGCCTCCTCTGCGGTCTCCGTCGCCTTCGCGGCAGTGGAGCTCGCCAAGAAGATCTTCGGCGACCTCTCGGACAAGGTCGTCCTCCTCGTCGGCGCAGGGGAGATGTGCGAGCTGGCGGCGAAGCACTTCATAAACTCCGGAGTGCGCGGCGTCATGGTCACCAACAGGACCTTCGAGCGCGCCGAGAAGCTCGCCGAGGAGTTCGACGGGAAGCCGGTCCGCTTCGAGGAGCTCTTCGACCACCTGCACAAGGCGGACATCATCCTCTCCTCCACCGGCGCGCCGCACTTCATCATCAAGCCGAAAGAGGTGGACGAGGTGATCCGGCGCCGCAAGCTGAAGCCGATGTTTTTCATCGACATCGCCGTGCCGCGCGACATCGACCCGAAGGTCAACGACGTGGAGAACGTCTACCTCTACACGGTCGATGACCTGAATGGCGTCGTCGCCACGAACCTGGAGCAGAGAAAGATCGAGGCTGCGAAGGCAGAGGCGATCGTGGAGCAGGAGATCGGGCAGTTCTTCAAGTGGCTCTCCTCCCTGGAGGTGACCCCCACCATCGTGGCGCTGAGGACCCGCTTCGACGATGTGCGCAGGACCGAGCTCGCAAAGACCTTGGCAAACTGGAAGGACCTGCCGCCGGACGCCGAGAAGAAGCTGGAGTCGCTGACCAATGCGATCATGAACAAGCTTCTGCACCAGCCAACCAGCATCCTGAAAAAGACCGACCAGGGGAGCCGCAACGAGCTGTACGTAGACGCGCTGCGCCAGCTCTTCGAGTTGGAGGACACCGCGCCGCGCGAGGCGCTGATGGAGATAGAAGAGTAATACCGAGGTTCACGAGTCCCCTTGAGGGGCGCCCCGCAGCCTGACGTTAAAGAAAAGACACACCGAGTTGGACTTGTTCACTATAAGGAGAGTATCTAGATGGCGTTGAAACAGCTGAGAATTGGGACCCGCGCGAGCCAGCTCGCGCTGTGGCAGGCAAATTGGGTAAAATCCGAGCTTGAGAAGCGCTATCCGGATATGGAAGTTACCCTCGTCAAGATCAAGACCATCGGCGACAAGATCCTTGATGTACCGCTGGCGCAGGTCGGCGGCAAAGGGCTCTTCGTGAAGGAGATCGAGGAAGCGATGCTGCGCGGCGAGATCGACATCGCTGTGCACAGCATGAAAGACGTGCCGACCGAGTTCCCGGAAGGGCTCGGCCTGTACTGCATCACCGAGCGCGAAGATCCGCGCGACGCGGTCATCTCCCGCGGCGTGAAGTTCGCCGACCTCCCGCGGGGCGCGAAGATCGGCACCTCCGCGCTGCGCCGCCAGGCCCAGCTCCTCAAGGTGCGCCCGGACCTCGAAATGGTGATCATCCGCGGCAACGTGGAAACCAGGATGAAGAAGCTGGAGACCGAAGGGCTCGACGCAGTCATTCTTGCCGCAGCAGGCCTCAATCGTCTCGGCTTTGCCGACAACGTCAGCGAGTACCTCGACACCGACCTCTCCCTCCCGGCCATCGGGCAGGGCGCTCTCGGCATCGAGTGCGCACTCGCCAACGAAGAGGTGAAGCAGGCGATCGAATTCTTCAACCACCCCGACACTGCCCATGCGGTCCGCGCCGAGCGCGCGCTCCTGTGGCGCTGCGAGGGGGGCTGCCAGGTTCCGATCGCAGCCTTCGGGCAGGTTACCGGCGACGAGCTGAAGCTTACCGGCTTCATCGCGTCCGTTGACGGCAAGACCTCCGTGAAGGGCACCGTCACCGGGCCGGCAGTCGAGTGCGAGAAGCTGGGCATCAAGCTCGCCGAGCAGCTTCTGGCGGATGGGGGCCACGCGATTCTCGCCGAGGTATACCAGCGCGAAGTTTCCCGGGAGAAGGAAATCCCGGTCTAAGCACCGCTTATCAGGTAGCATCACAACGTCTGTTGGTCCGATGAATGCCCCTCTCACAGGGGGGCATTCATCCTTCGCGGAAGGGATTCAGCAGCAGACGTAGAAGGCATCAAAAAGGCTAACGGTCCTCCCTTAGCCTTTTAGCTTTTGAAGGCGACAACCCTGGACGCGGTCTCGCGGCCGCTCACAAAAGGGAAGGCGCCAGCGGCATTTCTCCCGGAAGGTGGTGACGGTATGACAGAAAATTCAGCAGCCGAAGGCTTCGTGTATCTTGTCGGCGCAGGTCCCGGCGACCCCGGGCTGATCACCGTCAAGGGGCGCGACTGCCTCGCCAAGGCAGAGGTCGTCCTCTACGACTACCTCGCCAACGACGATCTGCTGAGGCTCGCGCCGGCGGGAGCGGAGCTCATCTACGCAGGAAAGATCGGCGGTGGGCACAACAGCGATCAGCAGAAGATAAACGAGCTACTGGTGGAGAAAGCACGGAGCGGCCGGCAGGTCGTGCGGCTGAAGGGGGGCGATCCGTTCATCTTCGGCAGGGGCGGTGAGGAGTGCCTGGCCCTCGAGGCTGCGGGGATCCCGTTCGAGGTGGTCCCCGGTATCACCGCCGCGATCGGGGCTAGCAGCTACGCCGGCATCCCCCTCACCCACCGCTGCATCGCCACATCCGTCGCCTTCGTCACCGGGCACGAAAGCCCGGAGAAGGAGAACTCCCAGATCGACTGGGAGCGGCTCTCGCTCGGCTCCGGGACGGTCGTCTTCTACATGGGAGTCAAAAACCTCCCGCAGATCGCCCAGAACATGATCTCCCACGGCAGGCCGGCCGAGACTCCGGTAGCCCTTATCCGCTGGGGGACGCGGCCTGAGCAGGAGGTGCTGGTCGGCACCCTGGAAAACATCGCCGAAAAGGCGCGCGAGGCCGGATTCCGCGCTCCCGCCATAACGGTCGTCGGAGAAGTCGTGAGCCTTCGGGAGACGCTGCGCTGGTTCGACAACAGGCCCCTCTTCGGGAAATCGATCCTCGTGACGCGTGCGGCGGACCAGGCGGGTGAATTCTCCGGCCGCCTCGAGCGCCTCGGTGCCCGCGTGTACAGCTGCCCCACGATCGAAATCATTCCGCCGGCAAGCTTCGAGGAGCTGGACGGCGCCATCACCGAGATCGACACTTTCGACTGGATAATCTTTACCTCGTACAACGCGGTGAAGTACTTCTTCTGCCGCCTCAACGCGCACGGTCTCGACACCCGCGCCCTCGGGCGCTGCCGGGTCTGCGCCGTCGGCCCGAAAACCGCCGCAGCGCTGAAGGTCTTCGGAGTGCGCGCGGATCTTGTCCCCCCCGACTACAAGGCTGAGGGGGTGGTCGACGCCTTCGGCTCGCTGGAGATCGCGGGGAAGAAAGTGCTCTTTCCGAAAGGGGACCGTGCACGCGATGTCGTGCCGCGGGAGCTCGCCCGGATGGGGGCAGAGGTGGTGACGCCCGTGGCGTACGCCAACGTCATCCCCGCCGACATTCCGGCGGAATCTCTGGCCGCGCTGGAAGACGGAAAGATCGACTGCGTCACCTTCACTTCATCCTCGACTGTGCAGAATCTTCAGCGTATTCTTGGCGGCGAGAGATTTCTGCACCTGCTGGACGGCGTAGCCATCGCCTCCATCGGCCCGATCACCTCGTCCACCTGCCGGGAACTCGGGCTGGAGGTGCATGTGGAGCCCGCACAGTACACACTGGACGCACTGGAAGCGGAGCTGGTGGAGTATTTCGCTGGGACGCCGCAGGCGGAGGCCGCCACCACGGTTTAGGCAGAAAGATCACAACTTTACAAAAGAGGCGCGATTTCAAGGTCGGCAGACGCGCCGCATGTCACTGCCGAGGCATCGTCAGGAGCCTCATCGCATAACCAAAGGAGACAGCACATGTTCTACCCAGTCTACCGCGCCCGGCGCATTCGCAGCAAAGAGGTATTCAGAAACATGGTCCGCGAGACCAGCCTCTCCGCCAACGACCTGATCTACCCGATGTTTTCCGCCTTCGGCAAGGGGATCCGCAAGGAGATCTCCTCCATGCCGGGAATCTACCAGCAGTCGATCGAGTACATCGTCGAGGAAGCTCAGGAGGCCTATGAGCTCGGCGTGCCGGCGGTGATCCTCTTCGGGATTCCCGAGACGAAAGACGCGGTCGGAAGCGATGCGTACTGCGACACGGGGATCATCCAGGAAACGATCCGCGCCATCAAGAAGGCGGTCCCCGGTCTCGCCGTCATCACCGACGTCTGCATGTGCGAGTACACCGACCACGGCCACTGCGGCATCATCAAAAATGGCGACGTCGACAACGACGAGACCCTTGAGCTCCTGGCGAGGGAGGCTCTTTCCCATGCAAAGGCAGGCGCCGACATGGTCGCCCCCTCCGACATGATGGACGGGCGCGTCGCAGCTATCCGCGAGGCGCTGGACAACAACGGCTACAAGGACATCCCTGTCATGAGCTACGCCGTGAAGTATGCTTCCGGCTACTACGGGCCGTTCAGGGAAGCCGCCGAGTCCACCCCGCAGTTTGGCGACCGCCGCTCCTACCAGATGGATCCGGCCAACAGGCTGGAGGCGATCCGCGAGGCGCGGATGGACGTGGAAGAAGGCGCCGACATCCTCATGGTGAAGCCGGGGCTGCCGTACCTGGACATCGTGCGCGAGGTGCGCAACGAGTTCAACCTGCCGCTGGCGGTGTACAACGTCTCCGGCGAGTACAGCATGGTGAAGGCCGCAGCGAAAATGGGGTGGATCGACGAGGACCGCGTCATCATGGAGACGATGATGGCGTTCAAGAGATCCGGAGCCGATCTCATCCTCACCTACCACTCGAAAGAGGTGGCGAAGCTCCTGAAGAAGGGGTACGGCGCCTAGGGCACGAAAAGGGGCAGCGGTCATCGACACCGCTGCCCCTTTTGTTTTTTCGTCCGCAGATTACGCAGATTAGCGCAGATTATTTTCGAGCAGCTGCCAGCCTTACCTCTTATTCGAGAAGTAATTGAGGGAAGATCAGGTTCTCGATTTACCCTCCGCCTTTACCTTTAAAATCTGCGGAAATCTGCGTAATCTGCGGATAAAACCCGCCTTTAAGATGTGCGTAATCTGCGGAAAAAGCCGCGTTTAAGCCCTTATCATCACCAGCAACATCTTAAATTTCTGCACCGCGCGCAGGGAGTGCGGCTTGTTCGCCGGCATGACGATGATCTCCCCTGCGGCTACATTGTGCGCGGTACCATCTATGTTTATCTGCGCCTCGCCGTCCAGCACCTGCACAAACGCGTCGTACGGTGCGGTATGCTCACTCAGCCCTTCCCCCTCGTCGAACGCGAAAGCGGTGATCGTACCCACCGGCTTGTCAAGAATAGTGCGACTGACCACAGCACCATCCTGATAACCAGCTAATCCAGCCAGCTCCAGCTTCTCACCCGTGACAACACCTTTTTTCTCAGCCATCTCATCCTCCTTTGAAGAGCATCATTTTCTTTTGAAACAACTCTACATTGAGAGAGTGCGCCTGCAATTGATACAGATCAACATTCTGAAGAATGACTCAGTCATCGCGCGCCCGATGATTGAAAGGCCTTATGATAGAATAAGGCCATGCCGAAGCCATTCCGATACATAGAACCGACCTTCTTCTCCGGCCTCTTCGACGACCCACTCCTGCTGATCTACGTCCGCCCCCTCGGACGGTGCCTTCTATTCGACTGCGGGCAGATGCACCACCTCGCCAAGCGCGTCCTCAAATCGATCGATGCCATCTTCATCAGCCACGCCCACATGGATCACTTCATGGGAATGGACATCTTCATTCGGCACAGCCACGTCTCGCCGCGCACCATCGACGTCTTCGGCCCCCCCGGTCTCGCAAAGAAGCTGGAGAACAAGTTCGCCTCCTACGACTGGAACCTCGCCGACACCTTCTGGGGCAACTTCCGCGTAGGAGAGGTGGAAGGAGAGCGCATCGTCTCCACCCTGTACCGTGGGCCGGATGCCTTCGCCGCGACTCCGGACGGGGAGCGCTTCGGCGAGATCTACCGCAACCAGTTCCTCAAGGTGGAGGGGCTGCTCTGCGAGCACCGGATCCCGGTCCTCGCCTACCGTATCACGGAAACCCCAGCTTTCATGGTGGACGACGCACGCATGGCGGCGGCGGGAGTGGTAAAGGGAGAGTGGATAAAGGAACTTGAGAGGTTTTTCCACACGGCGACCATGGCGCGCGCGCCGTTGAGGTATCTGGTAATGAAGGATGGAGAAGTAGTGGAGGAAGAGACCTCCGACGCAGCATGCTTCTATGAAACGATCAGGAGGATGGAGGAACCGGCGAGCATCGGGTATGTGACGGACATTGCCTACTCCGCCGAAAACCTGGAGCGCGTGGAGAAGCTTCTCAGCGGCGTAACGCTCCTGATCTGCGAGTGCGCCTTTCTTTCCGCGGAGCATGAAAAGGCAGCTTCCTCGCGCCACCTGTGCACGACCGATCTCAACAAGCTCCTGGACCGGCTGCGGCCGCGCTACGCCTTGCCGATGCACCTCTCCAAGGGATATCTCGAGCACAGCCCGCGTCTCTATCAGGAGATCGAGCCGCCGCCGGGAGTCACGGTGCTGAAGGTGCCGGACAGAATCACCCCCCGTCCCATCATGGCATGCGAAGTGCCGAGCCTTTTCGGCAAGATGCACGCGTGATGGGTAGCGACTCCTGGTTCGCCTGATGCAGTGATGCCGGGAACGCCTGCGGCATATCCCGGCCTACATCACACCTCCACCGTCTCACTTACGTCCCCTCCCTTTCAAGGGGAGGGTCAGGGTGGGGATGGGGTTCGCTGACTGCAATCGCAGCTAAATGAACTTGTGAACGGCACCACCTTTCTGCTACAAGAGACGGATGAAAAAGAACACCTCCAGCAATTCCACCCTGGTCTACAGTTCCGAACTCGGCAGAATCTGCCCGTCCTGCAACAAGCCCGTCAAAAGCTGCGTCTGCTCGAAAAAGGGCGCTCCCCCCGCCGGTGACGGCGTCGTGCGCATCAGGCGCGAGAGCAAAGGGCGCGGCGGCAAGACCGTCATGGTCATCACCGGCCTCCCGTTGGACGCGGCCGCCCTCACCCTGCTCGCCGGGGAGTTGAAGCGGCGCTGCGGCTGCGGCGGCACTGCCAAGGACGGCGTCATAGAGATACAGGGAGACCACGGGGATCTCCTCCTCGAGGAGCTTGCCAAGCGCGGCTACAAGGCGAAGCGCGCTGGAGGGTGAGTGGTCACTCCACCTGGAAGCTGTTTCCCTCGACCTCCACCGTATCGCCCGGGCGCAGCTTCCTGCCGCGGCGCAGTTCCGTCTCCCCGTTTACCCGCACCATCCCTTCCGAGACGATGATCTTCGCCTCACCGCCCGAACATACGGCGTTTACCGCCTTTAAGAAGCTGTCCAACTTGATGTATTCTGTGTCTATCTTCATGCTTTCTCCAATTGTGCGAGTGACGCCCGGGAATTCCGCCTTTACGGCAGCCGTTGAATTTATCACAGAATTCTGGTAGAAAGGACAAATTTTCCCAAGGAGAAGAACCGAATGTTTACCACCAACGATTTTAAGAAGGGGCTGATCATCCAGTTAGACGGCGCCCCCTGCGTCCTTGTCGATGTCGCCTTCCAGTCCCCGAGTGCCCGCGGCGCCAACACCATGGTGAAGACGAAGTACCGCAACCTGATCACCGGGCAGGTGCTGGACAAGACGTTCCGTTCCGGCGACAAGGTCGACGAGGCCGATTTCGAGCGTCACAAGGGGCAGTTCCTCTACGCCGACGGCGGCCGCGGCGTGTTCATGGATCTGGAGAACTACGAGCAGTTCGAGATGGACGAAGACGACTTCTCCGAGCTGGCGCCGTACCTTCTCGACGGTACCGAAGTGCAGTTGGGGCTCTTCGAGGGGCGCATGGTAAGCGTCGACCTGCCGATGACCGTCGAACTGGTCGTAGCGGAGACCGCACCCGCCCTGAAGAACGCCACCGCCACCGCGCAGACGAAAGAAGCGATCCTGGAGACCGGTTTGAGGCTCCAGGTCCCGCCGTATCTGGAGAGCGGAGAGAAGATAAAGGTCGACACCAGAGACGGCCGGTTCATCTCCCGGGCATAGCAGGTAAAAAAAGGGTTGACACCGAAGGTCAATCCGCGTATAAGAGTGGTTCTTCGCCCAGATAGCTCAGTCGGTAGAGCAGAGGATTGAAAATCCTCGTGTCGGCGGTTCGATTCCGTCTCTGGGCACCATGCAAAAATAGAAAGGCCTTGCGAGTTACCGACCGCAAGGCCTTTTTTGTTTGCACTCACATTGTCCCACCCAAGTCGCACTCCTTCCCGATGCTCACACCGTCAATGTTTGGGAAGTTACCCCTTTACCCCCGGGAAGACACGGCGGGCGAGCGCCTCAGCCATGCCCGCTCTCACTAATGGCCCAGCGCCCGCGAGAGTTCGTCGGCCAACTGTGAAATGGAGTACGGCTTTGCCACGACACCATTTACTGCCGCCTCGCTCTGCCACTCGGACAACGCCTCGGAGAAGTACCCACTGGAAACGACGATCACGGCGTTACTGTCCAGTTGCCGAATCTGCAGCGCCGCCTCCTTCCCCCCCATCCCCCCCGGCACCGTCATGTCGAGGAGCACCGCGTCAAAAGGCTCTCCCCCGGCGAGGCGCTCACGGTACAAGGTGATCGCCTCCTCGCCGTCACAGCAGGTAACGACGTCGTAGCCGATCTTCTTCAACATGCGGCGGGCCACCGAGCGTACGGACGCTTCATCATCCATCACAAGGATCTGCCCACGTGCTGTCACCGGCACAACGCTGGCGGGAACCCCCTGCTGCGCGGGCTCCCTCGGTCCGGCTGCCGGGAGCAGGATTTCGAAACAGGTCCCCACCCCTTGCTCTGACGACACGGCGATGTCCCCCCGGTGCCGCTTCACGATGGAGAAGACGGAGGCGAGCCCCAGCCCGGACCCGGTCGGCTTCGTGGTGAAGTACGGGTCAAAGATGCGCGGGAGGGTGTCGGGGGGAATTCCTCCCCCCTGGTCGGCGATCTTTAACTTCACGTAGCGGCCAGGCGCGAGGTTCCTCTGGGAGACGGCGATCTCCTCGTTCGTTGCCGTGACGGAGATGACGCCGCCCCCCTGCATCGCCTGCACTGCGTTCAGGATCAGGTTGTTCAGGGCCTGCTGGACCTGGGCCGCGTCCGCATCCATGCACCACAGGTCCGGCACCAGGTCGAGATCGGCCTTGCAGTTGGTGCCGCTCAGAAAGAGCGACACCGCTTCCCGTATCAGGGGCTCGCTGTCCAGCGGCTTGCGGATCGGTTCGCCACCCCTTGCGAAGGTGAGGAGTTGGCGGGTGAGTCCGGCGGCTTTGGCGATGGCGACCTGGCTCTCCACCAGGCGCGGCGTGGGATCCCCCCCGCTTTCCACCTCCAGCTGGGCCACGGTGATGTTTCCCCCGATGGCGGTAAGTATGTTGTTGAAATCGTGGGCGATGCCACCCGCAAGGACCCCGAGCGACGCCAGCCGCTCGTTCTTCTCCTGCTCCTCCTGCAGCTTTCTGCGCTCGGTCACGTCGGTATAGATGATGGCGATATGGGTCCTGTCCGGCGCATAGATGCGTATCTCCAGGTAGCGGTCGCGCATCTTGCAGTCGATCTCGGCGGGGACGCCGGTCCTGGCGACCTGATCCATCCGGCTCGACAGTACCATACAAAGCTCCGGCATCACCTCGCCCAGGCTCCGTCCCACCAGATATTCCCGCCCTATACCGGCCATCCTCTCGAAGGTGGCGTTCAGCTCGACGAAGCGATACTCGAGATGCGTCTCCACGACCACCTCATGCAGCGAGAACCCCTCCTGCAGGGAGGAGAAGAGCTCGCGGTAGCGCGCCTCGTGCTCCTTTACCTCCTCCGCCGCGTGGACCCGGTAGGTTATGTCCCTGGCGATGCCGACAAAGCACCCGGCCGCCCTTCCCCCTTCATCGTGCCGGTACATCCTGCCGTGCAGGGCTACCCAGCGCACCTCCCCTTTGGGCCCGACGACGCGGTGTATCTTTCGGTAGGTGCCGCCGTCGGCGTCTATGACGCTCTTCTTGATCCCTTCGTGCAGTTGGGCGCGCTCCACGGGGTGGACGCACTGCAGGATCTCCATGTAGGTGACCGGTACCCGCGGCGCGATCCCGAAGATGGCGCGACTGCGCTCGTCCAGAACGACCTCGCCGCTCCCTACCCGGTACTCCCAGGTGCCGAGCTCCGCCGAGTCGAGAGCCTGGCGCAGCCGCAGTTCGCGTTCCGCCAGTGCCTCCTGGTGCGCCTTCAGCTCCCGGTTCAGCCGGATCTGGTTCATCGCCTCGTCGATCGCCTGGAAGAGCTGCGGATATACGATCGGCTTCAACACGTAGCGGCTGATGCCGAGGCTGATGCTGAGGATCAGCTGCTCTACCTCGGTGTGGGCGGAGAGGACGATGATGTGCGCCTGCGGCGAAAGGAGGCGTATCTCTTGCGCCATCTGCAGCCCGCTCATTTTCGGCATCTTCAGATCGGTGAGGACGATTTCCGGCCTGACCCCCTTGAAGAGCTCCACCCCCCGCGCGCCGTTGTCGGCGAAATCGAGGGCGAGGTGGGGATACCTTCGTGAGAGGGCGCGTTGAAGCGCGTCCCGCGTTATGGGGTCGTCCTCAACGATCAGCATGCTATCCCGGCTAAGGTCCCGGTGCGGTAATTTCATCGATGCCTCGCAAAATGTGGGGGGCGCGCCGTCGGCCCAACCGCAGCACCCCTCTCTCTTCAGCAGCGAGCGGGCTCGGCACCTCTGGCGCAGTCGGGAGTCACCGTGCGCCGCGTGCAGGTTACTCAAGGGGTGCCAGAAGTCTCGTCAGGAGCTCGCGCAGCTGCTCCGGCTGGTACGGCTTCGCGGCGAAAACGGCGTGTTCGTCACTCTCTATCGAAGAGGCGACCTCGTCTCCGTCATATCCGCTGCAGATGACTACCGGGATCGTCGGGGCGATCTTGCGTAGCTCCGTGTAGGTTTGCAGTCCTCCCATCTCGGGCATCACGAGATCTATCAGGAGGAGATCGATGGAGGAACCCCTCGCCCGGTAGATCTCCAGCGCCTCCCGACCGTTTGATGCGGTGATGGTCGAAAAGCCCATCGACCTCAGCAGCTTCCCCCCGATCAGGCGAAGCTGCGCTTCGTCGTCGACCAGGAGAACGGTGCCGCGCGGTGTCGTTGCCGGAGGAGACGGGGGGGTCTGCACCGGCTCCCCCTCGTCGCCGTCGGCGCTCAACGGGAAGTAGACGGTGAAGGTGGTTCCTGCGCCGGGCGCACTGCACAGCTTGAGGGCCCCCCCGTGCGACTTGATGATGCCGAGCACCGCCGACATCCCGAGACCGCGGCCGGCGAGCTTGGTGGTGAAAAAGGGCTCGAAGATCCGCTTCCTCGTCTCCTCGTCCATGCCGCAGCCGGTATCGGCGACAACCACGCAGGCGTACCTGCCGGCCGGAATCGGCACCCCGAGGAAGTCCCTTTCCGCATCTTCCGCCACCTCCCTCTCGGCAACCGCGATCTTCACCGTCCCCGCACCGTCGCCGAGCGCTTCGGCGGCGTTCATGATGAGGTTCATGACGACCTGCTGGATCTGGGCCTGGTCGCCGTGCACGGCCGGCACCTCGCTTGCCAGGTCGAGGGTGAAGGAGACGTTCTTCCTGATGGCCGATCTGAGCATGCGCACCATCTCGTCCACCAGGGGGCGGATGCTCACCTGAGTCTGGACCAGGGGGCTTCTCCCCGCGTAGGCAAGCATCTGGCGGCAAAGGTCGGCGGCCCTGCGCGCGGCACCATCGATGTGCTGGAAGTGTGCTTCGACGGCGGCGCGGGAGTCGAGGTTTTCCTGGGCCAGCATGCAGTGGCCGAGAATGATCATCAGGATGTTGTTGAAGTCGTGGGCGATGCCGCCGGCAAGGACCCCCAGGCTTTCCAGTTTCTGGGTCTGCTGCAGTTGCTGCTCGAGACAGAGACGCTCCCGCTCCGCCTTCCTGCGCTCGGTGACGTCCCGAGCCACGTGCACGAAGGCGGTGATGCACCCTTCTTCGTCGTAGAGGGGAGAAACGGAGATTTCGAGTAAGCAGCCGTGCACTTCCAGCTCTTCGGAATGCTCCCGGCCGCTGGCAAGGGCGCGGAAGACGGGGCACTCCTCAGGGGGGGCAGCGGTGGAGTGCATGAGTTCGCAGCATCTGCGCCCTGTCAGTTCGTCGGGCTCCAGGTTGAAGCGGCTTGCCATGGCGCGGTTCACCCGCGTTATCGTGTACCCGGCATCGATGATGAAGATAAGGTCGGAGACCGCCTCGAAGGTCTGCTCCCATTCCCGCTTCCCCCGGGCCACCGCCTCATACGTCCTTCTGCGCTCCTTGACGAGGTCCCACTCCGCCAGGGCCATCTTCACTATCCCGGGGAGGGCGAGGAAGACGTCGGGCGACTTCACCAGGTAGTCCTTTGCGCCCGCCTTCATGGTGGAGGCCGCGACCTGCTCGTTTCCCTGGGAGGTCATGATGATGACTGGACACAGCTCCTTCACCATGGCCACCACCGCGTTGCCGTCTCCGTCGGGCAGGCGGTAGTCGGTAAGGACCAGGTCCGGGACGCAGCGCTCTATGAGACAGGCGGCCTCGGCGAGGGAGCGGGCCCTCTCCAGTCGATAGCGCTCGTGACCGGCCTCGAAGGAACGGCTTATCAGCTCCGCGTGGTTCTCGTCATCCTCTACAACCAGCACGAGAGGTGGGGCAGGTGTATCCGTAGGCACGTCGCGCCTCCTGTCTCAGGGGAAGGTAGTCACCACGGCCGCCGGTTCCAGGCGAGCCAGTAAAACCCCAGGTCTTTCAAGAGCCTGCTGAAATCCGCGAAGGCGACCGGTTTGGTGAGGTAGCTGTTGGCGTGGTACTCATAGGCCAGGGCCATGTCGCGCTCGGCATCAGAGGTGGTGAGCACCACCACCGGTATGGAGCGCAGGACATGACTCTCCTTCACCTCCTTCAGCACCTGGAGACCGTCCACCTTAGGCAGGCGCAGGTCCAAAAGCATCAGGTGAGGGGTGGGAAAGCTCGCCTTATCGGCATAGCAGCCTCGTCCGTGCAGGTAGTCCAGCGCCTGCTCGCCGTCCTCCACATGGACGATGCGGTTGGCGACGTGGAAATCCTCCAGGTTGCGTGTCACTATCTCGGCGTGGTCGGGATTGTCCTCGACCAGAAGAATCACCAGCGCCTCACCCGTCATCATTTCCCTCCCTGTGACGACCCCAGGTGGAAGCAAAAGACGCTCCCCTTTCCCGGGCCTTCCGACTCGACCCACACCTCTCCGCCGTGGGCCTCCACGATCCGTTTGACCAGGGCGAGACCTATGCCGCTTCCTTCCGTCCTGGCATCGAGCTTGTTGAAGAGCCCGAAGATGTTCTGGTGGTACTTGGGATCGATCCCCACCCCGTTGTCCTGCACGAAGAAGACCTCCCTGCCGCCGGCGCGGCGCGTCCCCAGAGAGATCACGGGATGGGGCTGGGCCCCCAGGTACTTTATGGCGTTCTCCAAGAGATTCTGCCAGACCTCGTGCAGGCGCCGCCGGTCGCACAGCACGGCGGGGAGCCCGGACTGCACCGTGATCTCGACCCCCTTTTCCTGCAGGGGTCCCGCCATCTGGACGATCACCTCCTGTACCAGCGTCCCCATCTCCACCCGTTCCGGGGTGCTGATGACGCGCCCGATCCTGGAGAGTTCCAGCAGGTCGTTGAGGAGCCCCGCCATCTTGTCGGCGGCCGCGCCGATCCGTTCCAGGTCCCTCTCCATCCGGTGGTACGTCCCCGTCGCCAGGTCCTGCTTCAGGGAGTCGGAAAAGCCCTTCACCGTGATCAGTGGGCTTTTGAGGTCGTGGGAGACGGTATAGGTGAAGCGCTCCAGTTCGGCATTTCTGCGGGAGAGTTCCTCCTGCGCTTTTTTGCGGTCGGTGATGTCGGTGACGATCAGGGCGAACTGCCGGGGCTGCGGCCGGTAAACCACGACGTCCAGGTGCTGGTCCAGGCCGTCCCCCGATCGCTCCAGATGCGCAGGGGTGCCGGTTCTGACCACCGCCTCCCCGATCTCCAGCCACTGGGGCTCGCTGTCGGGGAAGACCTCCCGTGCGGTACGCCCGACCACCTGCTCCCCCGTGACGCCGGAGAGGCGTTCGAAGCTCGCGTTCACCATGAGGAAGCGGTAGTCGACCCCCTTGCCGGTTTCGTCGCAGATCAGCTCATGCAGAGCCACCCCCTGCAGCATCGACTCGATGAGGTTTTTGAAGCTGAGCTCGCTGAGCTCCAGCAACTCCTTCTTTTGCCTGACCTCCCGGCTCGAAACCCACGCGATCCTCCCCGCAACCGCCAGCCCGACCGCCAGGAAGGCGCAGGCAAGCCACACCACGGCGCCGAAGCGGTCCTTTTCCAGGTTGTTGACCCAGTACTCGTAGCGCTCGTAGTAGAGCGATCCCTTGTCCGCCTTGAGAGCCCCTATCTCGCGGTCCAGGCTCGCCAGGAGCTCCCGGTTGGCACCCTTTTTCACCGCGAAGCCGAGCTTCACCGGGGTGAACAAGATGGCGGTGCGCCGGACGTGAAATTTCTCCTCGAACTGCAGACCGGTCAGGTTGGTGGACACCGCCGCATCGCAGCGCTGCTGCTCGAGGTCGCGGAATGCCTGGAGATAGCTCCCTTCCTCCAGGAAGTTCGCCGTGATCTCGAACTGCCGCAGCGTCTGCTTCAGCCCGTCGGTGTACACGCTCCCGTGGAGCCCGGAGATCCGTTTGCCCCGCAAATCGAAGATGGTCTCGATCCCGCTGCCGGGACGGGTGTAGATCACCCCCCAGTCGAGAAAGAGCGCCTGTTCGCCGAAATCGACCTCCCCCTTGCGCGCCTCCGTGACGCCGACGCAGGGGACGAGGTCGAGCCGGCCGTCCAGCAGCGCCTGGTAGGTCTCCTTCCAGGTGCCGTACTGGTAGCGGACCTGCCACCCTTCCTTTCGCGCGACGTGGTTGATCACGTCGACGTAGAGACCCGCCGGGCTACCGTTCTCGTCTTTGAAGATAAGGGGCTTGAAGTCGTACAGCCCCACCCTGAGCACCCCCTGTGCACGAGCGGCAAAGGGGGAGAGGATCCAGAGGAAGATCACGGCGACCAGGGCCGTCTTTGCACACTTCATCGTTCTGGCGCTCCCTTCTCAGCGGGTACGGTGGGGTGCCCGGTTCCGGCCCGTAACGGCCGGCACGAGGTGAGGGGGCGGTGCGCCAGAAGAGCGACCGTTGCGGGCGCACTCTCCCCCGGGCTTGGCGGGTGTGTCGCGCAGGAGATGGCGCGAGACGGAACAGCAGAACATCAATCGCAGACGCGGTCAAGTCGGTGAAGGTCTGATGGCGTGTAGGAAAAGATGAAGGGGGTGGCTAGGCAGGAAACTTCCGCTCCGCCAGTCGGTGGAAATGGCCGAAGCTGATGATGTCCGCGGTGGTCCGGAGCTGAAGCTTTTCCAGAATGCGGGTGCGATAGGTGCTGACGGTCTTGACGCTCAGCCCCAACTCCCCTGCGATCTCGGTGAGGGTCTTGCCCGCCGTCATCATGCAAATCAGCTGGAACTCGCGGTCGGACAGGATGTCCGGCATGGGGGGGGTCTCCCCTTTTTTGCCGACCGCATCGATGATGAGGCTCGTCTGGGCGGAGGTGACGTAGCGCCTGCCGTTCAGCCCGGTCTCGATCGCTTCCTTGAGGACGGCCGCGTCTCCTGCCTTGTTGAGGTACCCTGCCGCCCCCGCCCGCAGCGAACGGACCGCGTAATGCTCGTCGCTGTGGGTGCTGAGAATGAGCACCGGCACCTGCGGGTTGTGCCGCTGCAGCCTCTTGAGCACGTCCAGCCCGTTCATGTCGGGAAGGGAGATGTCCAGCAGCACCAGGTCGTAGCTGGCCGAGCAGAACATGGAGATCGCCTGCTGGCCGTCCTGTGCCTCGTCGAACTCCGCCGGCTCCAGCAAATCCTTCAGGATCCTGATGATCCCCTGCCTGAGAATGGCATGGTCATCGACAACGAGGAGTTTCTTCATGGTGAGTTTCCCCTTTTCCTAGAGGCATGCTGAGCCGCAGGACGGTGCCGCTACCTGGTTTGCCGTTGATCTCCACTGTCCCCCCGCAGATCCTGGCACGTTCCTGCATGCCGAGGACCCCGTACGCCCTGGGGGAGGAGAGCTGTTCGCTCCCCGCTCCGCACCCGTTGTCGGAAATCTCCAGGACCATGGTGTCCCCCTGCTGGCAGAGCGAGATCCCCACCTCGGTGGCACGTGCGTGGCGGGCCACGTTGGTGAGAGCTTCCTGCACGATGCGCATGACCGCGGTCGCTGTCTGCTGATCGGAGGGTGCCGCCTCGTCGTTTAGCATGAGGAAGCATTCGAGTCCGCTGCGCCTGCTGAATTCGGCCACATGCCACTCGAGGGCGGCGCAGAGCCCGAGGCCGTCCAGCAGGGGGGGGCGCAGGTCCGCCGCGATGCGATGCACCGAGGCGGTCAGCTGGTCTATCCCCGTCCTCATTTCCTCCATGCGTTCCCGCACCTCGGGAAGGTCGGGTACCCGGGACTGCAGCCACTCCAGGTCTATTTTCAAAAGGGTAACGTTTTGCCCTATGTCGTCGTGAATGTCGCGGGCCAGCGCGATCCGCTCCCGCTCCTGGACCTCCTGCACGTGCTCGCTCAGGGAGAGAATCTTCCTGTTAAGTTCCAGCAGAGCCTGCCTGGCATTCTCCCGCTCCGTCAGATCGCGAACGGCGGCCACGTGCATCTGGCGACCCTGGGAGGAGAAGTACCCTGCGGCTACCTCGACGGGGAAGACGGTGCCGTCCTTCTTCCTGTGCAGGCGCAGGGGAACCGCGGTTTCCCGTTCGGCGATCGCCCTCTCCGTCTGCGCGGGTTCGGCGGAGAGATCGACGTGCCTCAGTTGCAGGAACTCCTCGCGGGTGTGGCCATACATGCGGATCGCCGCGCTGTTCACGTCGATGAACCTGCCCGTCTCCCAGTCGGTGAGAACGACCGCGTCCGATTCGGTCTCGAAGAGGCTGTGGTAGCGCTCCTCGCTGTTTCTGAGCTCCTCCTCCGCAGCCTTCCGCGCTGTGATGTCGATGTTGACCCCGATGACTCTGACCGGCTCCCCGGACGGGCCGCTGAACGCCTGAAAGCGCGCGGAGATCCAGCGCAGGGAACCGTCGGGAAGGAGTACGCGCCACTCCCCCTCCCCCGGCTCACCGGAGGCGAGCGCCCGGTTCACGGTGGCGATGGCGCCTTCCCTGTCGGGGGGGTAAATAAGCTGCTCCCACGCCTCCTCAGTCCCGCCGAAAGTACCGGGCGCCAGACCATACATCTTTTCCAGCTCCGGGCTCCAGGTATTCACCCCGGTCTGGATATTCCATTCGAAGGCACCGATGCCGGTCGCCTGGTAGGCCAGCCGCAGCCGCTCCTCGCTCAGTTCCAGCCTCTGCTTGTGCTTGCTTTCCTTCTCGATGTGCTGTTGCAGAAGGAGACAGGTCTTCTCCAGCGAGCGTCCGATGTCATCGATTTCGGCGACAGGATGCGGTCCGAACGTCCCTTCCGCTCTACCCTGCGCTATGGAAAGGGCGTAGGGGACCAGGGAGCGCAGCGAATCGACGATGTCTCTTATGATCCCCATGGCCAGAAAGATGCTCAGCAGCGAAACGCAAAGTGCGCCGCCGGTTACGAGGCCGGCCCAGCCGACCAGGTCCCTCATGACGATGGAGGTGGGGACGCCGATCAATACCGCCCACCCCGTCGCGGGGGACTGGGCGAAAGATACCAGGACAGGAACCCCGGCCGCATTTTTCACCTCTGCGGTACCTGAGCTTCTCGTGTCCAAGGCGAGACGCAGTGCGGCAGGTATGGGCCTGCCGACCACATACTCCGAATTGCCGGTCTTGGCGACCACGTTACGTTTGCCGTCGATGACCGCTGCATGCCAGCCGGCGGGCAACCTGAGTCCCGCGCAGGTTCTTTTTCCGATCCAGTCGGAGGGAACGGCAATAGAGAGGTCGTAGGCCACCCGACCGCTGACGAAGACCGGGACGTCGACGGCAACCAGAGGTCGCTTGGTGACCGCCCCGAAGAAAAGATTGCTTACCACCGGCTTGCCGTGCTGGAAGATGTGCTGCACCGTGGTGGGGTTGTTGCGTTTGGGGAGGGGGGTTCCGAAGGAACGGTAGCTATTGACCAACTGCTGGGCGCTTCTGTCGGCAACAATGATGTCGGCGCCCGGAAAGGCGTGCAGCAGATCAAGACACTGTCGGTGGATCTCCCCGAGGTCCCCGGAGCGGAAGGCCGGTGAAGTGGCGAGGCCCTCAAGGGCGAACTGGAGGTTTGCCAATTCGCTGTCGACCGCCTTCTCCAGATGTCTGACGGGATCCGTCATTTCCCGTCTGAGTACCTCGAGCTTCGATGAATGCGCCGCAAAAAGGAGAACACCTGACAGGACCCAGATCGGAACGACACAGGTGAAGACCAGCAGTATCAAGCGGGTTCTGATGGTGGATTTGTTTGCGACAGACATCGATGCGTCCTTGGCCGGCTGATTAAATACGGAATGGTAGCATCGATTTACACAAATTGAAACAGTATTTTAGGCGGTCGAGGATCGACTGTTGGATGGCTGGCACAGTGTCTCAGAAATGCCGCAAGGGTTGTAGAAAAACATCCTACATGTAGTTATAATTTTCCAACCAACTAACATAAGTCTAAGGCACAGGCAGTAGCAGTTTAACAGGGTATTATATTTCTTCATAGAAAAGAACCGATGGCTAATACTGTGGAGGAAGCTCGAGAAGCCTTTCATCAAGCGTTCTTCGGCAAAATAGATACACCGCAAGGGGATCCCGCCGCCGTAGAGGGAGGGGGCCTGGGGGTGGGTGGAGCTGGATGGTAGCGGCCTGGCTCCGGCTGTAGATCCGGATGGCGCCCCCGTCCCCAACGGTGGCGCACCAGGTGTGCCGCGGCCGAGTTTTGCTTCTTCAGGAAGTCGTTCCACGACCGACAGATATTGTTGCAAGCGGCTGCGGTTCTGCAGAACGGGCGTCCCCCCGTTTGCGAAGGTTCTTCAGGGAATTTTGGGAGCCGGGGTCGTGTTCGCTCGAAGGACTAGGCGAGGCCCATGCGTCCCCCCCCTTTCAAGGGACAGGGTGGGGATGGCTGGAGGTTGCCGTAATCGCCCCCCCATCACCCTCCTGTCCTCCCCCTCGAAAGGGGAGGGCCGTCCTGCCGGCGGCTGAGATGCCGCTACTGCGAGAAGGACTCGTGGTACTGCACCACGCCGTGTGGCAGCGGGCCGGAAAGCGGAAGAGCCTGGAAATATTCAGGCGGAACGCCGGGCAAGACCAGTGACGGTTCCGCCCTGAACCCGAAGCGGCCGTAGTACTCCGGCTCCCCCAGCAAGACACACCCAGATGCTCGCAGCTCCCGCAGAGCTGCCAGCGCCTCCTCCATGAGGCGCGATCCAATGCCGCGTTGTTGAAACTCGGGCAGCACTGAGATCGGGCCCAGTCCGTACCACCCCGGCGTGCCGTCGGAAATCGAGACGGGGGACACCGCGACGTGCCCCACTACCTTCCCTTCATGCTCCGCGACCAGCGATACCGAAAGCATCCCTGCGTCCCGCAGCGCTTCCACGATGAATGCTTCCGTCCCGCTGCGGTATGGGGCTTCCAGGAATGCTGCCCGGGTGACGGCGGATATTTCGGCGGCATCTGCGGCTGATTCCCTTCTTATTTTCACATCCATCTCTCCTCCTCTTTGATACACAATCCTGAAGTACGCGCACTCCCTATCCCGCTATAATTGACATAGAATGACGAGCGATAGTACTGCCTTATGCGGCCGAGTACAAGCGGCAACACTTACGGAAGGAATACTGAAGTGCCTCTACCTGAAAGAGATTCTGCACCGACTTCCCCCCCTATTTTTATCGTTATGAACGCCGGCTCTGGAAAAGAGGATGTAAAAACCAGAGAAGCTACCATCCGGCAGGTACTAAGCGACGCAAAAAGGGAGCACCGGCTGTGGCCTGTCCGCAATGCCGAGCAGCTTTCCGTTGCGGCCCGGGAGGCGGTGGCGCTGGCCCGGGAACGATCCGGCATCGTGGTCGCCGCAGGGGGGGACGGGACGATCAACAGCGTGGTGCAGGCGGTGCTCGGAAGCGGCAGGCCGTTCGGCGTTCTCCCGCAAGGTACCTTCAACTACTTCAGCCGCACCCATGGCATCCCGCTGGACACCGCGGAGGCCACGGCAGCGCTGCTGGACGGCGTGGTCCGACCGGTGCAGGTCGGCCTCGTAAATGGCCGCGCCTTCCTGGTCAATGCGAGCGTGGGCCTCTACCCGCGCCTTCTGGAGAACCGCGAGGCGCACAAGCGCCAGTTCGGGCGCACCCGCCTTGTGGCACTCTTCTCCGCGCTGATGACGGTCCTGCGCCCCCCGCGCCAGATGGCCCTCACCCTTGAAGAAGGAGGAGAAAAGCGGGTGGTGACTACTCCGACCCTGGTAGTGGATAACAACGCCCTCCAGCTCGAGCAGGTCGGCCTCCCGGAGGCGCACGCGGTAAAGAGGGGGGAACTTGCAGCGGTAACGGTGCAGGCACGCGGGGTCTTCGAGATGCTGGTCCTCCTCGGTTACGCAGCGCTGGGGAAGCTCGCGAAGGCGGAGAAGGTGCTCAGTTTCCCGTTCGAGACCCTGACTGTGAAGCCCCTGAGACGCCGGCGCATAAAGGTGGCAACGGACGGGGAGATCGTATGGCTTGCACCCCCCCTCGTATTTACCGTGGCCCCTGACCCCTTGCTCCTGGTGCTTCCGGCACCCAAAGAGGCGCCCGCCTCCTCCGCAGCTCCTGCCCTGGCGGTTACCGCATGAGCACCGTCCTGCACCTCTCCGACCCCCACTTCGGCACCGACCAGTCTCCTGTGGAGGAGGCGCTTCTGCAACTGGCCGGGACGCAGCAACCTGACCTGCTGATCCTTTCGGGCGATGTCACCCAGCGCGCAAGGCGCCATCAGTTCGACCGGGCCGCCGCCTTCCTGCAGCGGCTCGGCATTGCAAACACCATCGTACTGCCGGGAAACCACGACATCCCCCTTTTCAACGTCTTCGCCCGGGCCTTTACGCCATACGGAAACTATATGCGGGCGTTTGACGATCTTGAGCCGGAGTACGAATCGGAGGACCTTCTCGCGGTCGGAGTGAACACTACCCGCCCCGGCCGCCACACCGTCGGCACCATTTCGCCGAAGCAGATCGACCGCATCAGCAGGCGGCTTCGGCACGCCGCACCAGAACAGCTGCGCATCGTGGTCACGCACCAGCCGGTGCACGTAATCCGCCCGAGCGACGAGAAGAATATCCTGCGAGGCCATCTCGATGCGGTGCAGGCGTGGGCCTCTGCGGGGGCCGACCTCATTCTCGGTGGACACATCCATCTCCCGTACGTGCGTCCTTTGAAAGAAATACTCCCAGACCTGCCGCGCCCGCTCTGGGCCGTCCAGGCGGGCACCTCCCTTTCCTGGCGGATCCGCAGCTCAATACCGAACTCCGTCAACATCATCCGCTATCTCGCCTCCGATACCCCGCGGCACTGCGTGGTGGATCGTTGGGATTACGACCACGAAAGAGGAAGCTTTGCTCGGACGGATCAGCACGTTCTCCATCTCGGCGATACGTTCACTGCCAGATGAGGTGGAAAGAGCTGGGAGATGACAACATCCCTCGCAGAACGCGTATAAAAGAAGGTTCTTCTGGGAATTCCGGGGGACCGTGGGTCCATTGCCACGAAGCACTGCAGAAGGCCCAACGTTCCCCCCTTTGCGAAGGGTCTTCCGGGAATTCTGGGGAACGCGCTACAAAGAATCCGGGTGCCCCCACGCTGGAGCGTAGGCATCTTGCCTGCGATGGCGGCGCAGCCGCCACAGACCGCGCGGCTGGCGCCGCGGTACAGGCTGGGAAGCCTGTGCTCCAGCGCGGCGCCACTAGTGTCCCCTCACGTCAACGGAAGCGACCGGGCTGAATTCCCGGAATTCCTCGGATGAGCCTAAAAGAAGGGCCTTGCGAACAAACCACAAGGCCCTGTCTATCTGGATCCATTACCTTCTTGTCGGACTCCCTACCCGCTAGCTGCTACCTCCCCTCAGCCGAGCCCGCCTGCGGGAGAGCCAGGTCTGAAACGGTGGGCAGAGACTCGCCGTCCCCCCCTACTTCTGACCAGCTCTTGTCGGGATCGAAAAGCTGCATCCCGGGTGCCACCTTCGGCGTATCCTGCCCCAGATCCTTCTGGTACACTACGCCGTCCTGGTTGACGATGAAGGTCATGATGCCGGACGCTCCATACCGCGCGGGGTATGCCACCATGCCAAATCCCCGCACCATGCGACCGTTGACCACATAGTCGAACGCCCCGCCCGGCGCGTTCCTCCCCTGCCCCTTCAGTATCCTGAAGTAGTAGCCATGGAAAGGTACCGGCCACTTCCCCTCAGGCTTCATGTACCCTTCGCGGGCCGCCTGAGCTACCAGGGGACCCAGGGGGCTCTCCTCTTCCCCTTCCTTCGCCTCCCAGTACAGACCGTCCTTCTTTCCTGGCGTGCTGAGGAGCTGCTGGGCATACTCCGATGGCCGACCCGGCGCGTGCGCGCGCGCCGAATACTCGCGCTGCGCCTCGACGTAGGCATCCAGGATCTCGATGGCCTCCAGCTCGTTCTTTCCCATTCGCCGGTTGAGGATCTCCTTTCTACCCGCGTTGGTGTCGAAGATCCAGGACTCCCCTTGCTTCACGACCGGTATCGGCAACGGATAGTCCTGTGCCCCGACCAGGAGAACCGCCTTGTTCCCCTGCACCATGTCCAGGTGGTTTTTCGCCTCATAGAGCTTCACCAGCTCCGCCCGGCCGGCGCGATCAGCGACCACATCTCCCGATGATATGAGACTCTCGGAGCCGGGGCCGAGGATCTCGGCGAGCCTGGCCTCGTCGCTATTTTTCAGAGCCGCAAAGAGGGCTTGCGCCGCCTCCTCGGGTGAGGAAAAGGAAACCTGCCGGCTTACCTCATTGGCAGCATCGACCATCCCCTGGAACGCAAGGACCAGGACCGCGGCGAGTACAAAGTGGAGGAGGTGGAACGCCCTTCCTGTGGCACATGTCCTTTTCATCGTTTCCCTCTCTTTCTCTTCGTGCTTTTTTCCAACTATCCGATCCATCAGCAGTATCTGCGCCGCCCACGGCAAGAAGATACCGACCGTAAAAGCCTCGCCCGGCGCTCCGGCTCGACTGCCCCAAAACCCTTGCCACCCCTTTACGATCAATGTTATCACACGGGGCTTCAGCCAAGAGATTAGGCGCCTGGAGTGTTCATGCAGTGGTGGAAAGAGAGAGACAGCCGTGATGAAGGTGAGCCTGCCGCCGCCACTTTCCGTCGGCGACTCCGTTGCGGATAATTACCAGCTGCCCCGCCCGATTATGACGGGCACCCATCGTTGGAGACGGTTCGCCTGATGGATCCGGCGAAATCGACATCAAGTAGAGGAGGCAAAAGTGTGCGCTGCGACCCATAAGAAGGAAAAGCAGTTGAATGTGCGACGTTTCGTCCGGTAAACTGGCCGCGCTGCAAAGTAACCGTGCGCTGAGGAGTCGGGAAGGCGGAGCATCGAGAACCTTCCGACCGTCGCGGGTTCTTCTGCTACCACACATTCTTTACACAATACGGATTTCCATGCCTGGACAAAGACAAACCTGCCCCGACAACGCGCAAGCAACTCTCCTTGCACGCATAGAAGAACTCGAAGCCGAGCTCGATGCGGTGAAAGAGGCGCACGCAGCGGACCGGCGCGCCCTCGCAGCGATGCGGGAAACAAAAAGGCGCTACCTTGCCATCATCAATTCCTTCGATGGTCAAATCTACATCTGCTCGCACGATTATCGCATCGAGTTCATGAACGAGCAGATGGTGCAAAGGACAGGTCGCAACGCCACGGGGGAGTTCTGCTACGAGGTGCTGCACCACCTCCCGGACGTCTGCCCCTGGTGCGTGAAGGATCGTGTCTCCCGCGGGGAAACGGTGCGCTGGGAAGTGCAAAGCCCGAAGGATGGCCGCTGGTACTACGTGGTGAACACGCCGCTCTACAAGGACGACGGGACGGTGTCGAAGCACGCAATGATCCAGGACATCACGGAACGTAAAGTTGCGGAGGAGAGAAGACGCGAGTCGGAGGAGAAGTACCGCGGCATATTCGAAAACGCCCCGGTGGGGATCTACCAGACGACCGTGCAGGGGGAGATCCTAGGTGTAAACCCGATGCTGGCGCGACTCTTCGGCTACGCCAGCGCCGACGAGATGCTCGCCGAGAAGGATTCCACCGCGCCGTCGTACTTCGCCGATCCGGAGGTCCGGGAGGCGATAGTCTCCGCCGCGCTCGCCTCCCACGGATTCGTCAGTACCGAGGTCATCTATCGCCGCCGCGACGGCTCCACCTTCTGCGGCACCCTCACCATGATGGCGCTCCGTGACAAAACAGGCGAGATCTCCTTCCTTGAGGGGTTCATCGAGGACGTCACCCTGCGTAAGAAGGCGGAAGAGGAGCTGCGCAAGCTCTCGGAAGCGGTGAAGCAGAGTCCGGTGAGCATTACCATCACCGATGCAGACGGTGCCGTCGAGTTTGTTAACCCCATGTTCACGAGGGTGTCGGGATACCTTCCTGAGGACGTCGTGGGGAAAGCCGCCCGCATTCTCGGCCGCTCCGTTGCGCCGGAACCGTATGCCGAGGAAATGTGGTCCGCGCTTCGGGACGGAAAGGTCTGGGAGGGGGAGGTCCATTGCAGGAAAAAGGGGGGGGAACCGCTCTGGGAGCACGTCACCGTCTCGCCGATCCGCGACACCCGCGGAGGGGTGACCCACTTCGTCGCACTGGAACAGGACATCACCGAGCAAAAGCGCATCAAGGAACAGCTCCTCCAGGCGCAAAAGATGGAAGCGGTCGGACAGCTCGCAGGCGGGGTTGCCCACGACTTCAACAACATCCTTACAGCCATCATCGGCTTTGCCAGCATCATGCAGCTGCGCATGCCCCTAACCGACCCGCTGCAGAGCAACGTGGAGCAGATCCTTGCCGCAGCCGGGCGCGCCGCGACGCTCACCCGGAGCCTCCTCACCTTCAGCAGGACGCACAACGTAAACCTTCGGCCTGCGAACCTGAACGACGCGCTTTCCGACCTCGGACGGTTCCTGAAGCGCATCATCAGCGAGGAGATCAGCTTCAGGACGATCTTTGGGGACGACATCCCCACGGTGTACGCGGACGTAACCCAGATACAGCAGGTGGTCATCAACCTCGCCACCAACGCCAGGGACGAGATGCCGAAGGGGGGGGTCCTGACCCTAGAGACCGGATCCCGCGACATCGACGAGGATTTCGTCTCCTGCCACGGACTCGGCACCCCCGGAAGCTATGCGGTGATAACGGTCTCCGATACCGGCAGGGGGATGGACGAGGAGATCAGGAAGAGGATCTTCGAGCCGTTCTTCACCACGAAAGGGGTGGGGAAAGGGACCGGTCTCGGGCTCTCCATCGTCTACGGCATCGTGAAGCAGCACAGCGGCTTCATCATCGTCAGCAGCACGCCCGGCAACGGCGCATCCTTTGAGGTATTCCTACCCGCCGCAGAGAACTGCGTCTGCACCGAGCAGGAGTCCGCTGGGGACGAAGCCGCGGCAGGGGGGAGAGAGACGATCCTTCTGGCTGAGGACGATGCAGCCGTCCGTCAGCTCATGAGTAGCATCCTTACCAGCTACGGGTACCGCGTCATCGTGGCGCAAGACGGCAGCGAGGCGGTACGTGCCTTCGAGGAGCACGGCGACGAGGTGCAGCTCCTCCTTTTCGACATGATCATGCCGCAGATGAACGGCAAGGAAGCCTGCGAACAGATCCGCCGGATGCGCCACGGCGTGCCGGTCCTCTATTTGAGCGGCTACACCATGGATTACATCCGCGACCGGGGGGACTTGGCGGACGGCGCCGAACTGTTGATGAAGCCTGTCGAGCCCCGCGAGCTCCTCAAGAAGGTGCGTGGCATGCTCGAACGGTAGAGCCCCCTTTTTCATCTCCCACCGCGCTTTTTCCCCGGTAAAAACAGGTATTTTTACCTGCGGCTCCTTTACCGCACCGCGATACTATGGTATTCCCTTTTCCCAAAGCGGTGCCGGAACGGGAGATTAGCCGATGAAGCAGCTTGATGCCATGGTGCTGGGGCGGTTCGACGAGCTTGCCGAGAAGGGGAATGCCGTGCGCGCCACCCTGCAGGTCACCGACATCGCCGCCTCGGTGGACTGCAAGAAGTTTCAGGAGTGGGCGACCTCCTCGCTGAACCTGCTGCAGCGGGTCTTCGGGGAGAACAGCGTGCACTACCGCAACTTCTTCGGGATCTACTCCAAGATCATCAACATCGCCTACCAGGAGAGCTTCGACAACTGCAGGGCGATAATGCAGGCGGCACGGGAGGATTACGAGGCAGGATACAAGTTTGAGCTGCAAGGTTTTCTCGGCTACGCAGTCCTCGAGTACCTCTCCAAGAGAAGCCGCGAGTTCATGCGCCGCGGCGAGAAGGAAACGGCGTGCGTGCTCGCGGGGGTCCTCCTGGAAAGCGCGCTGAAGGAGTTGTGTGCCAGGAACCGGCTTCCGGAACAGAGCGTGGCGCAGATGAATGAGACGCTGCACAGGAAAGGGATCTATCAGGTGGGGATGCGCCAGCGGATCACGGATTGGTGCTGCATCTGGGACGACATGCTCCGCTGCTACGGCGACAAGTACCGCATGATCGATATCGAGGAGATGCTGCGGGGAGTGGAACGATTCATAGACAGGGAGCTTTACCGCACCTGAATCTGGTTACGGTGGTAAATCGAAAGGGGGAGCCATAGGTAGCCCCCCCTTCCGTTCCCGCCTTAGGAGGCGCCGCGTGACCGCGGCGCCTCTTTTCGTTTGCAGAAGCTACTTCTTGATCACGCAATCGACGACGGCGTTGATCCTTCTGTTTTTCTGCCGCCCTTCCGCGGTGTTGTTGTAGGCGACGCGGCGGCTGGAACCGTACCCCTTGGCGGAGAGGCGGCTGCGGTCGATGCCGCACTTCTCTACCAGGTAATTGACCACCGCCTCGGCGCGCTGCTGCGAGAGCTTCATGTTCCCTTCGTAGCTCCCCGTGTTGTCGGTATGCCCCTCGATTACCGCGGTGGTCGTGGGGTAGGTATTCATGTACTCGCCGAGCTTGTCGACATCGCCGGTGCAGTCCGGCTTGATGTCCGCCTTGCCGGTATCGAACTCGAGGTCGAGCGTCATGCACAGGCGCTGCGGAGGAGGAGCCTGTTTCACGTCGAAGGCGCAGTCGATGATCGCCTCGATGCGGCGGTTCTGCTGGCGCCCCTGCTCGGTCGCGTTGTCGGCGATCGGGCGGGTAAGCCCGTAACCGCGGGCGCTAAGGCGCGACCCGTCGATGCCGAACTTGTCGCAGAGGTAGTCCACCACCGCCTGGGCCCGGCGCTGCGAGAGATCCATGTTGTATTCCGCATTGCCCACGTTGTCGGTATGCCCCTCGATTACCGCGGTCGTGGTCGGGTACTTCTTCATGAACTCTCCGACCTTCGCAATCTCGTTGTGGTATTCGGGGCGGATCAGGGCCTGGTCGATATCAAACTCGATGTGCAGCGTCATGCAGTACTTGTAATGTCCCGGCGACGGTTCGGCGGCGGGGACCGGCGCCAGCGGGGCTTCCTTCCCGGGGGCAGGGGCCGCGGGGGCCGGTGCGGGAGTGGCTGCTGCAGGGAGTGCTGCCGGTTTCGCTCCGCCGAAGAGGAAATCGAGCCCGAGCAGGTATTCGAGGTTGTGGTAGGTCTTGTTGTCGTCCATCACGATGTGGCGGAGGTCCGTCCTTACCGCCATGTTGTCGGCAAAGAAGTACTTCATGCCGAGGCCGTAGTTGAAGGCGGGTCTGTGGCGGGTTCCTGCGGGCTCGGGATAGTCGCGGGTTATCTCGCTGAAACCGGCGGCAAGGTACGGAACGAACGGCCCCTCCGGCATGAAGTGATAGAGGAAGTCGAGGCCGTACTTGTAGACGCTGACGTCCTCACCCGGGGAGACCCCGTAGGGGCTTGTGTTGGTATTCTGGTGTGTGCGGATGTAGTCGAACGCGAGTTCCGCTCCGAAGTTGCTGGTGAAGTTGTAGCCGAAGCGGATTCCGTACGCCGGCCTCGTCGTCAGGTGCTCGGCCCCCATGAAGGTGTACCCCCCGACCACCGGGGTGACGGAGAAACTCTCGGCATTGACCCCGGCGCTGGCAAGATTTGGCACTGTCAGGAACAGGGCTGGAACAAGGATTAGTAGCAGATACCTTTTCATCTTCCGACCTCCTTTGAATGATGGGAATCTCGTATGCGCTGCCGAACGAGCGTTGCATGCTGATGCACGGACTTCACCGCGGGTCGCCGGGCGAAATTTCGCGCTTCTTTCCGTTCATGCCGTCGTGGAAACGGCACCTGCGAAACGAGTGTTGCTGCGTCACCTGATGGAGGGAAAAAGCCTTTCGGCTGGGAGATTCTTGTGAGGAAGGCGGAATGTGTGCTGACGGAGTGCGGCCGTGCGGGATGCCAAGGAGTACTGAACGGTTCCCTGTGACTCGATAGTTGCTGCATCCCCTCACCCCGCGGAATCAGATATCAATGCATGTTCGCTATGCTATCATTTTTTCCGCGGGTCGCAACAATTAATGTGAACGTTATTTAATGCAGATTGAAGTGCTGTATCACGAACTCCGCGACCTGGGCAGGGTCGTTCAGATCGAGCACCGGCACGTCCAGTTCGAGCGGCTCGTCGCTGGCGACAGCTATGAGGGTGGGGTCGTGGTTCTCGCCGCGGCAGAGCAAGGTGGCGCTCCTTTCCTTGCGATGCAGCTCCACCTTCGGCATTCCGCTCTTTTTGAACCCTTCGGTGACGACGATGTCCACGTCGCCGAAGTAGGTGGCGATGAGTTCGTCGATTTCGGGGGAGACGTTGTGCTGTTTCACGAGGGCGAGCTTTTCAGGGGAAGAGACGAGCATGGTATCCGCACCGGCCGCGGTGAGGCGGTAGCTGTCCTTGCCGGGGATGTCGATATCGAAGCGGTGGGCGTCGTGCTTGATGGCGCCGACGCGGAGCCCGCGCTTTTTCAGCTCGGTGATAACCTTCTCCAGCAAGGTCGTCTTTCCGGTCCCCGATTTCGCTACAAATGAAACAACCTTCGTCTGCATCGCTGCTGCCTCCTTGCTGTCGGGCTCGCCGTCCCGGGGGTCTTGTGCACGCAGGCACCTCCCGGCGCAGGTGCACTATAGCCATCCGCCTGCGACAAGTCAACAGCTGCCGACGAGCTCGCTGCGCGGCGGGAGCAGGGAGAATTTCGGAAAAGTTGACGGCTGGAAAAAATGAAGTTGACAGTAAAAAACGACCGTGTTATAAACTCTCTGCTTTCGAGGTACACCCCGCAACGGCGCGGGCACCGAAGAAAAGCCTGTAGCATCAGCAATTTATTCCCCATTAGCTCAGTCGGTAGAGCGGGTGACTGTTAATCACCATGTCCGTGGTTCGAGTCCGCGATGGGGAGCCATCTTCAAGAAAAGGCCGATTTCCTCCAGGAAATCGGCCCTTTCTCTTTTCCCTCCACACGATCTTCCGACTTCCCATCAAGTGGCTAGTTGGCGTGCAGAATCCCCACCTCCACAAACAACACAGCACCGACACGGCTACGTCTGCACCTCAAGTAGCTTCCCCCCGGCGACCCCTTCCACGACTCCGCATAATTCACATTAGATGATCTTGTGGTACCCTTTCCCGGGTCCGCCTCCCGCCGGCGCACGTTTTTCATGCCATTTTGCGATCAGCAAGAAAACAGGTGGAAACTCACCCTCCTCCCGCCATAACGGAGATGATCATGCTGAAAGTGCACTCGCAACAACAGGAACAACTGGCGCGCGCCATGTTCATTCAAAAGATGCAGGCAGCATTTTCGCGGGACATTCCCGGCTTTGCCGATCTCGCGGAACAGGACCGCAAGGAGTTCCTTGACGAGAGCATGTCCGCTGCAGAAGCCATCGGCTTGATCACCGAGCAGGGCATGGCATCTTACGCGCTTGCGGTATGGTGGCTGGGGCCGGATTTCGAGACCGTTTCGGAGGAACTTCAGGCGTTGCTTGGGAGTTCTTACCCGGAGACCCGCAAGGTGCACGCGATGAACGAGTGGGTCCATGAGATGATCGGCAACCCCGACGACATAGCCGCTGCAGATAGAAAACTTAAAGAGGCATTCGGCCGAACAGAGGCATGGGGCAGGTAGAAAAGTGCTGACGATAAAGGGACGCCCATGGGACTTTCAGATCCGGTGAAGGCTGCCTTAGGCAATTGGCTCGCCAACAAAAAGTCCACTCAGCTGCAAGAGGCTGAGGCGAGGAAGACTCCTGCGATGCGGCAGCACGAGTATGACGTGGCTCGCCAGGCCATCCTCGGAGAATTCTCGTCGCAGCCGTTCCCTATCTGCCAGCATTGCATCGTCGACGCGAAAGCCGCACGGCGCAAGGAGCGTCTCGACCTGGTCAGCAGACATATGGTCGCCTGCCCCACCCACGCCACACAAGCAGCCCGGCTACGCGGGGACATGGACGAAGTGGAGAACATGCGCTGCGCGAAGCATGTGTACTTAGCCAATGACCCGAACGCTCCTGAGGATCTGCGCGACAATCCCCCGCCCGGGTTCAAAAAGGCAACGCCGGAGGACCTAGCAGCGATGGGACTGCAGGAAAAAATGCTGCGGCCGGAAGGCAGCAACTTTCGGGCAGCAGTCTACGTGAAGGATCCGGCCGTTTGGGGACTGGACCCCAAACCGAGCGCTGTCGTTGCATTCCGCGGTTCGACGCTTGCACAGGAGGATTGGCGAAACAATCTCGCGCAGGATGCGAACCAAGAATCCAGATACTACCGTAATGCCGTACTGATCGGTAACCTCCTAGCCAAAACTCAAGCGGATGTACACATCGTCGGTCATTCCCTCGGCGGGGGCTTGGCAAGTGCAGCACAAGGTGGCAGCGGCCTGACGGCTTCGACGTACAATGCCGCTGGGCTCCATCCAGCAACTGTGGCTCGATACTCTGGAGACCCCGAACACATGGCGGCCGAGCCGGATAAAATAACGGCTGTTCGAGTTTATGGAGAGGTATTGACCAAGACTCAAGAGAACGTTTTCGGCTCACGCGGCTTGTCCGTATTGGCCAATGACGCTGTGGGTACGAAGCGCGATATTGAACCCTCTCACCACGAAGCATACTTCAACGCACTCAAAGCAGAAGGCAAGGCCGACGATCGTGACGCCTACGATACATATCTGCACGGCATGGATGAAGTTATCGATTCAACCGAGAAACAGAAGAGAGCAGACGAGGCTATATTAAAAGGGTGCACAGGCATAAGGGGGAATTCAAGGTGACTTACCGTTTCCCACCACGTTGGCACAGGCACAAGACTCTTTTTTGCATGTCCCTCTTATCAATAGGATTGATCACTATGATGACCACGAACGCGATTGGTGCACCCGTCTTTAAACTAAAGCCCCCTACTCATTACTTTGCCGACGACAAGACGTTGGCCCTTCTTGCCGCCGCCATGGCAGGAGATCTCCCAAAGGCAAAGAACCTCGTGGCGCAGGGGGCCAATCCAAACGACGAAGGCCCTCGAGGTAACCCCTACAATCGATTGCGCCTGCTGCACTATGCAATGGCTGCCCGCAACCGCGAGGCGATCAGGGTACTTGTCGCCGTGGGGGCGGACCCAGAACTCAGTGTGCAAGGATTTGGACGAGCCTTCTTGTTCGCCCTGACTCTAAAGGACGTTGAACTGCTTTCCTTACTGCTTGAATTAAAGCCCGCTCACACTCTGTCGAAGGACACAATTGAATATCTCCTAACGGAGTCTGTTATAAACGGGTGCAAGCCTTGCCTGGAACTGCTTCTCAAACGTGGAGCTCCTATTGATTTGCCCGATGACGCAGGCAACACGATCATGATGGATGCAATGGATGTACAAGATTATGAGTTGGCGGAGTGGCTCCTCCAACAAGGCGCGTCAATTCAAATCGAGACCAAAGCGGGCGTTACTCCGGCTTATACGGTGCAATTTCACTTGCAGAAATTCAAGCCGGGCAGTCCGACTTACAACAAGGTGCTGAGACTAAAGAATTTGATGGAACAAAAGGGCGCCGTTTTCCCGGCTCCAACACCCAAAGAGGTAAGGGCAAAGCATGCGAAGCCATGAGTGCTCGAATATGTAGGGAACTGGCCCTGTTAAGGTGAGCTCCGCCGTTGACATCCGTATATAATCGGTATAAAAATTATACCCATGAAGTATGAGTTTGACTTGTCCAAGAGCGCCGGGAACAAGCAAAAGCACGGCATCGATTTCGACGAAGCCCAAAGTCTCTGGGATGACCCGGATCTGCTTGAGGTCCCTGTTGTAACCACCGATGGACCTCGTTTTCTTGTGGTCGGCAGGATTTCGGGAAAGCACTGGTCTGGCATCATTACGTACCGCGGCGATGCCATCAGAATCATCTCGGTCCGGCGCTCCCGCAAGGAGGAAATTGCACTATATGAAAGCTGATGACATAGACAAGACTTTCGACGAAGGTGGCGATATCTCTGCACATCTCGATGTGACGAAGGCGAGAAGGCCGGAACAGGAACAAAAGCGGGTCAATGTTGACTTTCCCCTCTGGATGATCCAGCAACTTGACAAGGAATCACGGCGCCTGGGTGTCCCGCGGCAGGCCATCATCAAGGTATGGGTGGCGGAACGCCTGGAGAAAGCCGGGTAACAGTCCCGGACGGGGACAATCGACAGGGACAGGCATTGGCAACGTTGTTCTGGCAATCGAGTATGTGTAGTTGCGCCATCTTGTAAAAGGGCACCTTGTCGAAGAAGCGGGGAATTTATAACTGCAGGCTCCTTTTCGCGCAGGCTACTGCCCCACTACAATCCTGATAAATGCTGTTGAACCAACTATTCCACCATCCCTCGTATCCGGTAGACGAACTCTCCTGCGAGCACATCCTCCCACTGCCAGTCCTGAGCGGTGGAACGGGTGTCGTCGGGGCTCCCTACCCGCTTTCCTGGGGTAAGGAACCAATTTACTATCGCCTCTCCGCTGTGCCGCAGCACTAACCAGTGTTTCCCCGGTGCCAGTACCGGAGGATCCGGCCATCTGAAATCGATCCAGGAGTAGTCGGGCCGCTGGTTCACGTCTTCCAGCCGAACCGGAAGAGAGCGGAATCCGTCGAGACCCGGCCGCCCGCCATGATCACGGACTCGAGGTAGATCGCCCCGTACATTGGGGGACGTGGGTAACGAAAGGCGCATATGTGAAAAATATCAACGACGTCCCGCATGCGACACTGTTCCGCGAATAATCACGCGCTCAAGTGACATCTTCAGACGCAGGGCCCCCAGATGGAGCTTCTTCTTTCTCTACAGGTTTTTTTGGCTTCTTTGCTTTTTTTATTTTCTTTGCTTTCTTCTCTGGCTTTTTTGTGTCGTGAGACTGCGAACGCTGTGTACCGGCATCACCTGACACTTCCAACTGTTCGGTGGTCCCGCCTGACGGTGTACTGGCGTCTGCTGTTGCTATGTTTGGGTCCCCAGATGGAGGGGCCTCTTCTTTCTTGGCAGCTTTCTTTGCCTTTTTTGCCTTTTTTGCGGCTTTTTTTACAAGAGTCATGGAACAATTGTTATTAAAATCAATGTCGGTCACCCACTGCTTTTGAGCTTCACAGTAGTAACGAAGTTCGTATTCCTTGCATACATCGCGAAATTCCGTTCCGCAGACCTCTCTCTGCTCACGGTCTTGACACTCCTTTGTGCATATCCTTCTTCCACCATCATTGACGCATGTCGTTGACCATGAAAGACACTCGCCATCAACATAATGGCATGCAGTGTATGGCTGAGACTCGGAATTAACACATACATTTTTTGTATCTCCGTTATGGGCGCACCCACCAATAACGATAAACAAAGAAAAATAAATAACTACTGTGATATGTTTTTTCACGCCATCCTCTCGATTATCGGGGTACATGACTGAACTTACAAATTTGCAGTTATTAACAGTATGTGCCTCATGCCGAGGGAGCAGTTCTTAGAGCCTGTCCCCAAAGCTATCACTTACAAAGACTGTATGTAACCGTCACTCAGTCAGGTCAAAGTCGTGCCCTAGCCTCCTAGTCGTTGTACAAACCAGTGCAAGTTTCAATAACTAAGGAGGCCGGCATATCCCAGTTGGGAATATGCCGGCTCCATCGGTGACAATAAAGGCTTCTCAGTCTCGGCTGGGTTCAGATTTGTCACATTTCAAGGTGCGCCCTCAGGGTTGCCCGACCCAGAGTTGCCCCCGACCCCATTCCGCGGCGACTCCACCACCATGGATACAAGTTTCGCTACCAGGCCTGCTCCACTTGGAGGTTGTTTTGGCGGTAAATGTCAAAATACCAGGTTGAGCGACTCTATATGAATTTGCTGCTATTGTCTTTCCTGCCAGTGCAGCACTGAATACTGCAAAGAGCAGCCGCAATGGTAGGATAGGCCTCATTTTAGTAACATGCATTCTGTTTATGCTGCCTTTAGTACGTGAGTATCAACACCAACTGGCTCAACGATTTTTCAGCAACAAATTGAGACTATTTGAGGACATAGACCATTTCGGCTACTGGACGACCTGTTCCGTAGCTCCCGCCATCTACTTTCATTTGGCTCGCTGTCCCCCCATCCATTGTGATGCCATCGACGAACCTATAGCCCTTGTCTTTGCTGTATTTATTTATTGCAATTCTGAAGGTATCTGCTGTGCATCCCGTATCAGTTCCTATGAGCCATACCTTTAATTCCCCCGAATCTGAACCATAGACCATTGCTCCGCGATAAATCGGACGTCCGTCTCGGTAATGTGAAACATCAAAATATGGGATAGAACGCCTAGACGTTTTCCACCCGGAATCGTTATTAAGATGCAGTTGGTTGCCACTGTGTGCCCACCAATTCGTGGTTCCCTTGGAAACTCCAATCGTTTTGCTCGAATAGTATTGGTTTATAAACAACTTGCTCTTTATATTCGGATCGTAAACCAATGTGTCTAGCGGCTTCCCTATACCACCAGTACCACCATAACGAGCAGGCATGACACTTTTTCCGTTCATTATAGCAATGGAGTACAAATAGAATTCTGGAACGTCGTTTTCATCATCGGAAAAGTAACCTCCGTTAATCCCGAGGCTAGCCTGTCTAGGAACCGTACCGCCTAGCAAGGGCTTAAAAGAAATGTTACTGGGATCAGCCATGACTACATACAGGTGCACTTTCTCAGATGGGAGATCCACTTGTACGATTTCGCTTTTTGTCGATGATTTCGAGGGGTAACCAACCGCAGGGTTAACGGTAACGCTGCCCCCTTTCGTGCTGCCGTTCTTACCGCTCTCATCGTAGGCGGTGACCACGAACCGGCGGCTGCCGGCTTGGTTGATCGGGCCGCTCCAGTTCCAGTTCGTACCGCTGCCGTTCATGTTCAGGTTGACCCCGGCGTCCGGGAAGCTAAGGACCACCCGCGAGGCGGCGCGGTCAGTACTCGCACTAAAGGCCACAGGCTGCCACGCTGTTATGCTGGCAGGGTTGACGTTTACACTACTAACATTGGGTGGAATTTCGGATACTGTCACGGTGCAGTGGTCATATTTTGCCCTGTTCGCTGCGCTAACAACAGAGATTACCGCCGTTCCCTGGGCAACCGCCTTCACATTGCCGTTCCCGTCCACCTTCGCAACAGCTTTATTATTCGAATCCCAGGTCAGCCGCTTGTCCGTTGCGTTAGACGGCGATACGCCTGCGGTCAGGCTTGCCGTATCACCCACGGCCATAGTGATGCTTTTTTTGCTGACGCTCACCCCGCGTACAGGAATGTCGGACGTTGGCATCGGGGTCGGTTTAGAAGAGGGAGATGAGGGAGATGGCATGGTGAACTTGGTCACACTACCGTAACCGGTCCCTGCAGAATTCACTGCGTAAAACTTGTAAGAGTAAGTTGAGCCAGGGGTCAGACCAGTCAGGTTATAAGTATACGATGTACCTTTCAGTCCATTACTGCCAACGACCTTCTTGGTGGATAGATTGGAGCCGCTCCCCCAGAAAAAGCCGTACTCGGTAATGTTAGCTCCCCCGTTCGCAGTAATCACGCCACTGAGGGTAGCGGTTGTCTGCCCTATACCGGTGGCGGAATTGGTTTGAGCTGTTGGCGGAGTCACTGCCGCGGTGGCTAAAGACGAAAAAAGTAAAATCAGATAGGCTAAAGCTTTTGTTGCAATCTTTAAGAAACTCTTTCCATACATAGAACTCCCCTCCATTCGATTGGAATAACATTCAGACACATTTATTTTTTACCCCTACTGGCAGTGCACCAGACACTCTGGATTACAGCCCTGCGCCAGCGGCAGCCTTCTCCGCATTTCTCCTCATCCCTGGTGATTACCTGACGGGCACCACCGGAAATTTCTTCAAAAAAGATCGCCGCAGAGCAAACAGCAGGCGATACGTGCGCGCCCGCCCTGAACAGCTGCCCAGGTGACTACCGTGCCCCGCCCATGGCGATCCCTACCCGGGCCTGTCTGAACGGCGCGTCGTTCTTGCTTTCGTTGACGAGATTCATGAGGTAGGCGTCCGGCTTTGACACCGTCACGCGGTTCTTGCCGTCGACCGCCAGCGCTGCCAAGACGATCGTACCGCTGCCGTACTTCTCCTTCGCCTCCCCCTCGCGCAGGAATATCTCCGCCGTTCCCCGGTCCCGCCTGACCACAGGGTCGACCCGGTCGGGCGCATAGACGGCGCACGTTTCACCACCTTGCCCCTCAAAGACGATGGAGATATCCCTGGTCTCGCTGTTGATCGGCCTGCCGCTCACGTTCACGAGAAAGAACGGCATCTCGCCAGCCGCGGCGGGGACCTTTGCCAGCGCCTCGCGCGAGGACTCCAGATCGGGAGTGAGATCGCACGATGCGGGGCGCGCCCTTTTCCCTCCGCTTCTCTTGGCTGGCAGGACACTCGCCAGCGCACTCTCGGACCGGCAACTCCCCCCCTCGCTGTAGAGGCACACCCTCATCTCCACGGTCGCCGCAACGTAGCCTTGCTCCTTCGAGACTCGGGCCTCTCCGGACTGAAAGGCGTTGCGCAGCACCCCCTGCACTCTGATCGACGCTTCCGTCCGCTCCTCCATCAACTCCCCCACCGACGTCTGCCTGTCGACCCGCACCTCCTTGATGGCCCCCAGGAGATCGGCCTGGGCGACGACTTTTGCAGCATCGACAGCGTTGTCGACGTCCATCGGCGTTCCGGTATCCTTGGCATATCCGGTGGCAGTGGCGCTCACGTAGCCGCCGACCCAATCTACCTTTGTCAGCGGCTGCGCGGCAGCGGCACGATTGGGGGACAGTGGGAGCAGGGCCACACTACAAAGAAGGAGTAAGTATCGTGCTGGCTTCACCTCACCCCCCCGTGCTGCTTTTGTGCTCTGTTCCATCATCCGGTGGGTCCGAGTCTGAAGTGGTTTTAGGCGAGCTTTTGTCAGCCGAAGGGGCGGTCTGCGCCACCTCGACGCCAAATTCCTTCACCTTCTCTGCAGATTTGCGGCCGTCACCGTCCAGAGCCACCACCGATACCTTGTACATGCCGTTGCCAAGTGAGATCGGATTCGACGTTTTGGTGCATTCCTTTTGGTCCGCGCATTCCACGCTCTCTTCGTGAACGATCTGCCCTTGGGGATTCCTTACCTCGATGACGATCCCTGCCACACCCTTGTCATCTTGAGCGCTGACCGCGAACGCGGTGCGGTTATCGGCGTACCTCTTAACCACCAACTCCTTGACCCACGGCTTTGCGCTGATCTGCTCCAACACGTTCTGCGCCACTTGCGCCGCGGCGTTCGACAGTTTGCCGACGTCCACCGTGACTCCTCCCGAGGTAGTCGTCTTTTGATCCTGTGACTGAGACAGATTTCCCCCCCTCGCAGTGCGAGTCTCCTCGAACCGCCTGATGGTGTCCTTCACCATGGCGCTTCGCTGGTTCACCTCGTCCACCAGTTGGATCGCGTAGCTGATCGCATACTGATACGGTGTGACGGAATTCTGGGCGATTTCGGTGCTGCGCTCCTGGGTCGGGGTGGAAGTCTGCTGGTTCATGTAAAAGGAGCGGCCGCTGTACAGGTTTTCGGGGTTGAAGGGGACGACCAGGTCCATCGTCCCGGAATACCCGGCGTCGTTCCTGTCGTTGTCGATCTCCGCGGTCACCACGACCTGCTCCTTGTCGGCGGACGCGATTATCTTTGTTACCGGCTCATCCGACTGCCACGAGATGTTCAACCGGACTTCCTTCTCCAGGAGGTGAGCATCGTACTTGGTAATTACCGGAGGCCCCGCCTGGGCAAGGCCGGAGAGCGCGAGGAAGGTCCCCGCTACCGCTGAAATAACCACTATTTTCACGTTGCGTCCCTTGCCGGTCATTGCAGCCTGACCGTCTTGATTTTGAAAGTTTCCTGCGCGGCGGAAAGCTCAGCGCTGAATTCGACAGGCTCCAGCATCTCTGTTACGGTCCCCTTCTGCAGCGAGATCTTCAGGCGCGTGCGCTCGATCATGTCGTTCGCCGAGTTGATCCCGGTGGAGATGATCCCTTCATACTCGGAGCAGTCCTCGATCTCCGGATGGGCGGGAAACGCGATTTTGAGGGTCTTCCTATCCGCCCCCGTCTGCGCCACGGTGACTACCCACGCCGCATTGATCGCGTTTTTCTGGCTGGCCGCCCGCTTGCACGCCCACAGCAGGTTCTTCGGGAGGGACTTTCCCGACCCCGGCACGATCGACTCGAAGGACGCCGATGCCGTTATCGCCGCATCCTTCAGCACAGCCTTGGCATCCAGCCCGACGGGGACGGGCTCCGTCTGTTTCCTCGAGTAGCTATCGTCGTCCACAGTCTGTAGGAGATAGCCGACGACCAGCCCCTCGCCGCTTATGCCGTCGTTGGCGTCGTGCGAGACGTTGAGGTCAGCGGAGCCGGAGCCGATCGCCTTGCTCCCTCCCGCCTTTGTTTCGAGGGATAGATTCTTGTCCTTGCTCTGGTTGAACGACTCCAGGCGCAATGCTTCGCCCACGTAGGTGATTCCCGGCTTGAAGTCGATGTACCCCGGGGAGGCGGGCTTGATGATCTGGAGGCCACTCATCCTCACCTGGCTCGCCACGCTGGCATTGATGCCGGCGCTGGCGGAGGAGCCCTCGGTGCTGAGGACGGCGAGCCCGAGGGCGACCTTGTCCGCCGTCCCCTTGTCCAGTTGCTTTAGCGACTTCTCCATCACGATCTTGTCATCGCTCAACGATCCTTTCCCCGTCGCGTTGAACTGCCGCGACCACTCCGAGCCAATGTGGTGCTTCGCTGTAGGGAACTTCAACACGAAGTATTCTTCCCCGATCGTGCTGGAGACGTCCACACGGGCACACCCCACCAACGGAAGGAAGAAAAGGAAGGCTGACAGCAGTAATCGATTTTTTCTACTCCATCTCATGACTCTCTCCGTGGTCCGTACAAGTGCAGTCACTTGCATTCTCCTTCCTCTCTGGCCTTCTCCAAAGCCTCGCAACTCCCCACCTTGCATGCCGCCTGGAGATCTGCGCAAAACTTCTGCCGGTCACCGATCATCAGAAAAGCGAGCCCCCTGTATTTGTAGGCTTCAGCATCCTTCCCATTGGAAGTCAGGACCCGATCGAAATCCTCGATGGCACTGGCGTACGCTTCGGACTTCAACGCTGCGTATCCCCGGTTGAAGTACGAGTCTGCGTTTCCCGGATCGGCCTTTATGGCGGCATTGAATCTGTCAAGCGCTCGGTCATACTTGCCGAGCTCGGTGTAGGCGTTCCCCGAGTTGCATAGAGCGTCCGCATTGTGCGGGTCGAGTTTGATCGCCTGCTCGAAATCCTGAATCGCCCTTGCAGGCTCGCGCTGTGTGGCGTGCAGAATCCCCCTGTTGTTGAAGGAATCAGAAAAAGCCGGATCCATGGAGATCGCCTCGTTGAGAAGGGAGAGCGCCTCCTCCGGATCGCTGAACATGCCCCCTCCGAAAAGCGCCATTGCCTTCCGGTTCGCCTCGACAGCCTTCAGGCTCCTGGCAGCCTCGCGGAACTCGCGGGATGCCTCCTGCTCGCCGCCTTTTTCTTTTCCTGTTTCTGCCGCCCCCCCTGAAAGATGGCGGTAGCGCCCTTCTAGTTCATCAATCTTTGCCAGAAGTTCCCTCTCGCGCTGCTCCAGTCGTTCGGCCTTCTCCAGGGCGCTCCGTTCATCCAGGAACTTCTTGATCCGCCGCTCCAGATCGGCTGTGTCGACGCTGACTGTTGCCTCAATCTCCACACAGAATGTTTCTCCAGATATGCAGTTTTTCTGGGCGACGATCTCCGCCTGTAACACCGCCGCGGAGAGGGCGACGATCTGGTTGTGCGCCAGTTGCCGGTCCCTCACGACCTTGACGCTGTCGATGTAGGTTCCTGCCTTCTCCAGCACCTCGCGTTTGGCCTTTGCCAGTGCGGCGGCGCGTGCATCGTCGGGAGACTGGCTGCCGGCGAAGTTCTGCCTGACCACGTGTCGTACCGTGACCGGTTCGGCCGATGCCGCGGAGGCGCAAAGAGACAAGGCAAGAGCCGTCCAAAGAAGGGGGAAGAAGTTTCCAGATTTCATGTGGCACCTGTAGTCGGTCGTGTGGCTTTCTTCACTGCACCTGCATCATTTGACGGACAAACGCCCGTCATCCTCGGAAAAGGATCGGGGTCGTAAAGCGGCGGGACCCGGACCGTTTCCAACAAGCATTGTCACCGTCAATCGACGATGGTGTACGCAGCCACCGCATCCCCCCACTCGGCCGGGTCGAGTTGGTTCAGCCTGCGGGCAAGATCCCCTACCAGCGGGGTCGAGCTCGCGTCGTGGACCTGGAACATCCCCTCCTGGAAGCCGGTGAGAATGATCTCCTTCTTTTTGGTTGCCACCAGTTTTACCTTCTCCTGCACCGTCCCCTTTGAACCGGGGAGGCGCAGCGGCCGGAGACGGAGCGAAGACGCCTCGGGGGGGAAGACCATCCCTGCGTCTGCCTTGACAAAGTTGTCTTTCATCTCGGAGTTGGGGAAAAGGAGGGTGACCGAGTTGTCCGCGGCGATGGAAAAGAGGTAGACATAACAGTCCCTGTTGCTCTGATAGTAGATCTTTACCTCTTCCCCCTCCTTGAGGACCGACCTGTCCACCGAGAGCTTCAGGTCCAGCCCCTCACCTTCCTTCGGGAGGACCGGCCGCACCAGCGCCTTCAGTCGCACCCGGAAGAGGTTGGGATTTGCGCCGTCGCGCTCCTCGGAAATGATGCGGACGGTGTCGATCGTCCCCCGCACCCTGGCAAAGGTCAGCTCCTCGGCCAGTTGTGCATCGCTTACCAGTGTATGGGAGCGGAGGAAGGAGCCGACAGCCTCCTCCACCGCCTTTCGTTTTGCGTCGTTGCGTGCGCGATCCATCACCTCCTTCGGAGGGTCATATTCGCTCCCGATCGACTCCCCTACAGCCTCCACCCATACAGGCTCGGTGGCGGCGCGGGCCAGCGGCGGCAAGAGAAGCAGTGCGACCAAAAGAATCATCGTGTTCATATCACTCTCCAGTGGCTCCCCAAAGTAGGAGGGAAGCTTCAACGGGTTCTGGTCAAGAAAGGGAGGGAGGCCGGATGTTGCGAGCTGCTGAGCTATGGCCGCATGCCCTGAAGGCTATTTGAGAACAAAAGCAACCCTTGCCCCTGCAAAAAAGTCATTTTTCTGGTTTGCCGAGTACACCTTCACGGCATCCCCTTCAGCCAGCTGAAGGTCAGCGTTGTTGAGAGAACCGGTAGCTTTGACCACCAGTGGATTCTTCACCCCCCTCCCCGAGAGGGCCTCTTTTGCCTTTTCCACACTGCTTGTGTACTCACCGCAGCCCTGGTCGACGAGTATTTTCTGGCTCACCTTGGAGGGGTCATACAGCAGCTCACCCTTTGAGCTGAAGATGCGGTTTATGAGGGCTGGTTTGAAGTTCTGCTCAGTAGCATCGACGACCAACCCGTCGTAAAGCTCCGGCAGATTCTCCGCCTTGTGCCTGTATCTGAGCGCGGGCTTGTCGTTCAACTCCGTAAGCTTCTTCTTTAGTTGCGGGTCCCTGAAAATTTTTTCGTAGATGGAGGTAGCGAACCCTTTCGGGCCATGCATGCCGAGCTTCACTATGGCAACGGCCATGTCCTTCTCAGGGCTGTATTCCTTGTAGACGACCTGTGCCCCCTTGACGGTTCCGGCTACAGCGGAGCGCACCACATCGTACTGCTGCATGCTGTCCTTGACGAGAGTGTCCCCCACGACGGCAAAGCCGTTGAGATATTCCAGTACCGAGCGCTGCGCCATGACCTCGGCGGTTCTCTTGGCACCGAGCTCCCTTTGCGCCGGGGTGCGCGCCTCCGGGTTGCCAACTGCTTCACCGTAAAAAAGGATGGCGTCCTGTTCAAATGGCATCGCGTAGTCCTGTCCCGACGGTCCCCCGGTGAGGGCGAGACTCTGCTGGTCAAGCCACGTCCTCGCCTTGGTGAACGTCTCGTCCAACTGCACAGAAGCGCCACTATCGGCCACGGCGCCTTGCACCATTGCCGCGATCAGGACGGCCGCCAAAACTACCCTCTTCATAAATCCCCTCCCACATGTGAAAAAAGAATTTCAGACGACCCACACTGTCAGAAGGCGCTGATCAGCGCCTCCAGGTCCACCTTAGTCGATGGTGTCGTGGCTTTTGATCTCATGCTCCAGCTTCCGGATCAGACGCGCCAGGGCGAGCTGTTCCCGTGGAATCATTTCTTCTACCACCCGGCTTGCTCTCACATGAGGCTCAGCTTCTTCACCGAACCGTCAGAGTAGATCAACTGGGGGGTCTGCTCCACGTTGTTCTGCTTGCGGGCGAGATCCATCACGTTCGGCTGGATATCCTTGAAGAGGGCCTGAAGCTCGCACGGTTTCCTCCCCTTCTGCGCAGACTCCTTTATTGACTTCAGGAAGAAATAGGTAAAGAGCCCGTGCGCCTTCTCCTTGTAAGTGGAGCTGACCTGGTTTGTCGAGGTAGCCGTCATGACTGCAACGTTCTTCCCAAGCTGCGCTTCCTTCTCCGAAGTGAGCACCAGAGGCCGCGTTCCCTTGGGGATGACCGACCTCCCGCCATAACCGGAAAAACAGGAATCAAGCGCCACCACCACGCTTTTGGCCTTCAACGCGCTCAGTTGCCCGTACAGCTTCTTCAACGGGTATCCGGTTTCCTCGATAAAGGCGGGGTCGGCGTCATACGGGACCAGAAAGGAAGTGCCGTCCTTCGTGTTGGGGGCGCCGTGACCGGAATAGTAGACAAGTACCTCCGACTTCGGCGTCACGTTATTGCTGAGCCACCGGCCAAAGTACTTCTCGAAATCGCTCTTGGTGGCTTTGTCGTTGGTAAGAAGCACCACGTTCTTCGCCGGGTACCCCATGACCCTGGTGGCGTAGTTGTACACGGCTGTCGCGTCGTTGGCGGCGTAGTCGGCAGGGGGAAGGTCGCTGCGGTACTTTTCGACCCCGACGATGATGGCGAACTTGCTGGCCGTCGGACGGATCCCCTTTGCCGGAAGCTCGTCCACGTCGGAGCTAGCCACCTCCTGCACCCTGTCATCCTGTACCCGGAAACCGGGCCTCTCCTCTCCCATCATGTACGTGAAGCTCAGCAGATACCCCTTGCGGTAGGGGGGCTGGATGAACTCCTCCTTCGCCAGGTACCCTTCCGGCACGGCCCTTATGGTGTGCTCCTTCCGGTCGTTCACCAGCACCTTCACCCGCCTGCCGGTGGCTACGGACTTGCCGTCCACAAAGAAGGTGGTGCGCTCGATATTCGACTGGAGCACAATCATCTGGTTTGCGTCGTCCGACGCCTTCGGGTACAGCTCCTGATCGTTGCTGAAATCGAGATCGATAGGACCGATGGAGATCTCCTTCGGATAGGAGGCGCAGCCAGCGAACATAACCAGACAAAGGAGAAGACTGAGTAGCCTCATCATGATCACCCCCCAAAAGAGGCAGGGGGGAATATCTCCCCCCCATCCCGTAGAAGGAACAGCATGCTAGCGCATCGCCTTCAGGTCTTTTTTGCCGATGGTCATCTTGGCGGCGGTACCCTCGAGCTCGATGGTGGACCACCAGTAGAGCGGGACCAGCGGGAAGGTCGTGGTGGTATCCGCCTTGTAATTGACCAGCATGTCTGCACCGGGATACTTCTTGAGAGCCTCCGCGTACAGAGCGTCAATCTCTTCCTTGCTCCAGTCCGGAGGGATGATGGCAGCCGTCTTTGTCTTGGAGATCTTGGTGCTTCCCAATGCCTTGATGTTGCTGTTGGGGTAGGCAAATCGGGACTTGTCGACGAAGTTGCCGCTTTTGAGCGTGCAACCGGAAAAGGAGGCGACGGCCACTATAGCTGCTGCTACTTTGAAAACTTTCATTGTTCCTCCCGTACGTTATCTACTTGAGCTTTTGCAGGCCTATTTCCTGCTTGGCCACAGTTCCTTCAACGCTGTACTTCACACAGTTGATGTTGAGATAGAGAAGGGGAATGGTCCAGTCGGTCCTGAATTCTGCGAAATCTATGAGAAGGGCCCCCCTGCGGGAGGCGACTGCCTGGGAAATGGCTTCTTCCTGCATGGCAGAAGAGATCAGTGCCGGCAGCATGACGGTGCACTTGGTGGCAGAGCCGGTGCCTGGACCGATCGGGGTGACATTGGCGTTGGGATAGCCGATGTGGGAACTGGCCTTGTAACCGGTGAACTGGGTGCATCCGGTGACTGCAATGAAAACTGCTGCCGCTGCACAGAAACCTTTTACCTTCATACATCCTCCTCCTTTACAAACTTCAAATAGACGACAAAGACACGGGAGATCTCTGAAACCGCGGCAGGTGCGTGAGCCACCAAAAATCACATTGTACGAGCTGCCCGCTTCTTCTTTCTTCTGAACCACAAAGAAAAACGCCCAATCCGAAATCGAAATGGGCGCTCGTATGCCAGCTACAGCTCGTGCTCAACCTTCTTCGGGACCAGTCATCCGCAAGATGCGGATCACTTACTCAGCGCTCCTGATTTCCTGAGGGCTGCTATCCTTATCAGGAGAAATTAAACATTATAGTACAGACACTTTTGCAAGTCCTTCACCTGCCTAAGCCACTGTATACGCACATCTGGGTCGCAAATAGCCGGCAACTAATGAGATGTAATTGGTATGCAACCTATCACTTTTCATTATTATGGTCTACAAAAAATGCTAATGCGATTACGATTCATCGACGTATCGATGTTGAAGTAACTCCGAGACCGGGGTTCACCATCAATCAGGAATGCCCAAGGCTGCAGGTGATTCGTCGATCTCCTAAATGCTATAATTACCGTATTAACAAAAGGGAGTGAGCCTTTGCAAACACCACCAAGCGCTGAAAAAGCTTCTGAAATAATGACCGACCTCATACCACCGGAGCAGTGGACGGTTTACTCGGAGTTCCTCACCGAAATCATGGAGCGCCGCATACCCTTTGCCGTCGGCGGGGGGCTGGCGATCTCCGCCTATACCGGTTGCGTCCGCAACACGAAGGACATGGATATTTTCGTGTTGGAGAAAGACAGCGAGGAAGTAGTCGACATAACGAGGCGCCTTCGCTTCGACGAGTTTACCGAGGTGCCGTACGACCGCACCTGGAGCTACCGCAGTTCCCGCGACGGCTACATCATGGACTTCCTGTGGAAGATGCTGAACGAAAGAGCTCCCGTTACCGAAGATTGGCTGACCAGGGGATGGGAGCTGCAGGTTCGCGGCGTACCGCTCAGGCTCCTTCCGGTGGAAGAACTCATCTGGTCAAAGCTCTATATCCTCAGAATCGATCGTGCCGATTGGCCGGACATTCTCAGCCTCCTCTACGCCCGGGGCGTGGAGCTCGACTGGGAACACATGCTCTCGAACCTCGGAGATGACGCCATGGTGTTGGGGGGCGTCGTGAACTTGCTGCGCTGGCTCTGCCCGGGCCTCGCCTGCCGCTTTCCTGAGTCGATCTGGGCTCCCATGGGACTCCTTCCTCCCCCCTTCTCGGATGCAGAGGTTCACCATGAGAGAGTGGCCCTGTTCAAGAGCGCGCACCTTTTTGCCGGAGACCTGCCGTGATAATCGGGGCCATGAATCATCCTGGACGCAATACCGTTGAAGAGATCCACCACTTCGCCCGCCTGGGGCTCGACTTCATCGACCTGACACTGGAGCCGCCCGAGGCTGGCTGGTGGCAATGCGACCCGCAGGCGATCAAAAGGGCGCTCGCCGAGACAGGGATGGGAATCGTCGGGCACACAGCCTACTATCTCCCTATCGCCCACCCCTTCGAGGACGTGCGGCGGGGAGCGGTCGAGGCATTTCGCCGCTCCATCGCAGCCTTCGCAGAGATCGGGGCAAAGGTCATGAACATCCATCCGGACGCTCACGCGCCGATGCACGACCGGGCCTTCGTGATCGCGCAGAACTTAAGGAGCCTCGGGGAAATTTTGCAGGCAGCAGAAGGGGCCGGCGTGAAGGTGATGGTCGAAAACCTCCCCCGCAACTTCAACACCGCTGCGCAACTCGGCGAACTCCTCGATCCACTTCCACAACTCGGGCTGCACCTCGACCTCGGGCACACTGAACTCTCCGTTCAGACAAGCAGCGCCGACGAAATCCTGGCACGTTTCGGCCCGCGCATCATGCACGTCCATCTCCATGACAACAAAGGTGGCGATGCAGACCTCCATCTCCCGTTGGGCGCCGGTGTCATCGATATTCCAAAGCGTCTGGCATCCTTGAAGAAAACCGGCTACGACGGCACCATCACCCTCGAAGTCTTCACCCCCGATCCCGGCTATCTGAAATACAGCGCCGCGAGGCTCCGCGAAATGTGGGCCGAAGCCTAGCCACCCCTCCCATCCCCGGAGATATCCCTAAAGAAACCGATGCGAACGCCGATAGATGCCACAGGTAACACCGCGATTTACCGACGCTATCCTCTGGGCTTATCGAGAGTTCGATGTCTCCGCAAAAGATTGTCCCGTCCCCGTGCAGTTTTAGTTCGGCCTCTACCTGCCGCCCATGGCTCCGTTTATCCCACTTCCTGCACCTCGCTCTCATCGGCAGCGCCTTCTTCCTTGGCGCCTGCGCCGGTCCGGGCCTCACCTCCTACCGCAAAGGTGACTACCCGAAGGCGCTGCGCGAGTTTCAGAAGGATCCCTCCCCGAAAGGGGATTTCGCCGTGGGGGTCATGCAGTTCAAGGGGGAAGGCACCGACCGGGCTCCTGAAGAGGCTGCCCTCTCCTTCCAGCGCGCCGCCGAGCGGGGACATGCCGGCGCCCAGTACAACCTCGGGGTTCTCTACCTCAGGGGAGAAGGGGTCCAGCGCGACCGCGAGGAGTCCGCGCGCTGGTTCCGGGAGGCGGCGGAGCGCGGAGACGTGAAGGCGCAGGTGAACCTGGGGCTTCAGTATGCCATGGGAGACGGCGTGGAGAAGGACCTCGGTGAAGCGGTGCACTGGTTTACCAAGGCGGCGAAGCGGGGATACCCAAAGGCGCAGATCTGCCTCGGCAAGCTGTACGCCTACGGCGCGGGAGTCGCCAGGGACCGCAACATGGCGGCGTACTGGTTCCGGCGTGCCGCGGAGCAGGGCTCCCTCCAGGGGCAATTGTTTCTGGGGGTAATGTATGCGGAGGGCGAAGGGGTCGAAAAGGACAGGGAAGCGGCGGCCTCCTGGTTCAGGAAGGCGCAGGAGCAGGGATCGCTGCAGGCGAAATGGTACCTCGATCATCTGGAGTAAGCTCTGGCACCCTTCCCTGCCGTTGGACTTGCAGGCCGGATGAGCCGCAGGCGTTACTGGCGGTCCACCCGGCGCTGCCGGAAACGCTGCGCCTATTCCGGCCTACATCCACACAGCTCCTTGTTCCTCTGTGCGCCGCCGATCACCCACCAGAGAGCGAATGGCAGGGCCAGAAGAAGCCCTTTCTCGACAAAAAGAAAGAGCGCAAGGGCTGCTTCGCCGTGCACGATCCTGACTGAAAGGGAGTTGGCGATGAAGACGGCGTTCAGCACGAAGGCTCCGGCAAGGGCAAGGAGCGTCACCGCCGCGGTCTTCCAGTCCCCCCGCCGTTGCAGCGGAAGAGCGAGACCGGCAAAGACGGCGAGGTTCAGATACTCGATGGTGAACATGACGTCGTACGTCGTCCCCGCATAGGTGCTCCGCATCGTTTGCCCCGCCCAGGTCACGCCGACGCCGGGGTCGCAGAGGAAGACCTTCAGGAAGAGAGAGCTCAACAGCGCGAGAGAGTCCCCGTACTCCCGCACCCCCAGCCTCAAAAGGGCATAGAAGAAGGAGGAGGCGAGCAGCACCACCAATATCCTTTGAAGGGCGCCTCTGGTGATAGAGAGGGAGCGATCGACCCACAGCTTCCAGAGGGCGAAGATCAGGAGGGCGAAGAGAGCGACCCAGAGGTACTCATGGACCAGCTCGAAGACCGTCCATGAGATGGAGCCGCACACTCCGGTCACCAGGAGACGGAAGGCGTTTGCCAGCACGATAACCGGGACGACCGCGGCCACCCCCTGCAGCCGGTAGCGGATCGTGTGGCGCGCATAGCAGAGAATCGCCGCAGAGATGATGATGACGTAGTTGATGGCGGTGCATTCGTTGGCGATGCGCATGGCAAAGCCGTTGACCGACAGAATGTCCCGGCTCGTGGTCACCGAGAGCCCGAAGAGAGCGCCCCCCAGCGCTGCGACGCGCATGACGAGCTGGCGCCACCCTTCCACGACGGCGACCGGCAGATACGCTGCAAGCCCGACAGAGACACCTACGGCGAGCACGAAAAGAAGCCCCAGTTCCGGCTTCCCCTTTTCTTCCTGATGATTCGAAGTTTTCATCGAGCTACCTGCGCGATCTCCACATCCCGTACATGGCTATGCCTGCTGCCACAGCGAGGGCGGCTTCCGGACCTCCAAGCGGGGTTGACGGTGTGCTGGTAACCGGCGGCATGGGGGGTCCTCCCCAGGCCGCTGCGGTAATGGTTACATAGGCAACTACGGCAACGGTAACAGCCTGTGCAACGCGGCTTCTTTTGGTGTGCATGCCGTCCTCCTACGGTTGTTCCACGACTAAGGTAAATTCCGATTTCGCTCCCGGCCCCGGGGCAGGGAGAAGATACCTTTCCTGCGCCACATTCCTTTCCTTTTTTCTCGCCCTGTCCTTTAGCGTCACTCTCATCCCCTTCGGCAGCGAGCTTCTGTCCTCTTGAAGCTCCACCGTCAGGGGGGTCCCCTTCGGCAGACTCGATGAGACCGACACGGCCCACTCCTGCCGCCTGGCAACGGAGCGCACGTCTCCGCGGAACTCCTTCATGGCCATATTCCACTCCGGATGAACGATCAGCGCGCTGATGTACGGCTGCCCCATGTCGGCGTTCAGATTTCCCGGCGAGATGGTGTCGTAGGCGTTGTCAAAGCCGTCGGAGGCGCGGCTGTCCTCCCCTATGAGGACATAGTCGTACACGCTCCCGCTGGAGACGCGGATCGCGGCGGCCATCGGCTCATAGGCCATGGCCGCCGCGGTGGTGAGGCAGAGAACTGCTGTAGTTATCACGAAAATGCGCACTGTTTGGTGGCTCCTACTGAATGGTCAGGCTATGGTTCTGCGAGTCGAGGTTGAGTATCCAGTACCCCTTCCACGTCTCTATCACCGGATTGCTGCCGATGATCGACCAGGAATCGTAGGCGCTCCCGTTCCACCAGTAGACTGAGCCCCCTATCCTGTTCGCGCTGATGGCCTGCGACAGCGGGTTGCCGTCGATGAGCCACTTCGTCCCGATATTGGTCTTGTTGCTCGTCTGCGGCGAGGCGACCATGGTCCACCCCGGCTTCAGCGTGATGCTCGCGCTGGATGGCCCGGGGTTCCCGGCATAGACGAGAGTTGTCCCGCTCCCCGTCGCCTTCACGAAGTACCCTTTCCCCGGCGTGAGGGTGGCAACGGTGACATAGGAGCCGAGCGGGGAATTGCTCGTCTCCGCTGTCGCTCCGGAAGGGACCCACTCGTACACCGCGCTCGCCCCCCCGCCGAAGAAGGTGGAGGCATTGACCCCGCTGGTGGCATACGGAACCGCGATGATGTTCCATCCGTTGTAGAGCGGCGTCCGGATCGTCATGAAGACGGTCTGGGTCGGATCGGTGTCGGAGGTGACGGTGTACTGGTAGATCGTGTTCGGCAGCAGCGCCGCCGTGTCTTTGAAGGTGGTGCTGGTCGTGGCAACGACAGGGGTGAACGCCTTGCCACCCTCGGACCGGCTGACGGTAAAGGTGGTGCCCGATTTCAATGCGGCAAAGCTGGCAGAGGGCTGTGTCGTCACCACAGGGGCCGTCAGAGCCGCTGAACATGTGGCGCTGGCGCCCCCGTTGAGACCGCTGCAGCTCCAGCTCCACGGTCCGGTCCCACTTACAGCCGAGGCGGTTCCCGCCGTGCAAAGATTGGTGACGGGGGTGGCAGAGTAGCTGGCGCCGTTTGCCGTGCCGCAGGCACCATTCACCGCGGGGTTCCCCGCCACCACGAGGACCGCCGTGGCGCTGGCGGTTGCGTAATTGGCGCTGTCGAGCGGTGTGAAGGTGACGGAGAGCGTCTGGCTGCCGGCCGTGAGGATCGCCCCGTGGGCCGGTGAGTAGCTGTACGAGCCGGGTACTGAAGCGGTCGCGTTCAGCTGGGCGGCCGAGAGCGGTGTCCCATAGGTGATGCCGGCGGGATTGCCCCAGGTGATGGCGGGGGTGGCTTTGGCAACTGTTATGGCGGCAGTTTTTGTTACCGTGCTGTAGTTTGTGGTATCGGCCGGCGTATAGGTGACCGAAAGGATCTGCCCCGCCCCTGCAGGTAGGACTGTACCCGCAGCAGGGGTATATACGAAGGAGCCGCCGGCAGGGGTTGCAGAGGCATTCAGCTGCACCGCCGAAAGAGCGGCACCGTAAGTGATACCGGCCGGATTGCTCCAGCTCACCACCGGCTGCCCCTTGGCGACGACCAGGGTACCGCTGGCAGAACCGGTGTAGCTCGCGCTGTTGATGGTGGCGACGACGTTGTAGCTTCCCGCGCTGGACGGGACCGTGCTGCTGCCGTTGTACGTTACCTCGACCGGGAGGTTGGCAGGAGTCGTCGTCACCGTCACCCGTTTCGCTGCACCGTCATAGGTCTGGCTGAGGCTCGTGAGAGAAACCGTCGCCGCGATCTTCGGCACCACGTTCAGCGTGACCGTCTTCGTGGCCGTCGTGTAATTTGCGGTGTCGGCCGGGGTGTAGACGACGGACAACGAGTGCCTCCCGGTAACGAGAGTCGTCCCTGCTGCAGGCGCATATCCAAAGGAGCCGCCTCCCGGGGTCGCACTCGCGTTCAGCTCGGTTCCCGATAGTGCGCTTCCGACGAAAATGTCCGCAGGGTCGCTCCAGGTAATCACGGGGGTCGCCTTCTCAACGACAAGCTTCCCGTTGCCGTAGCTGAATTCATAGTTATTGGAGAAGAGGGTGCCGCGGCTCACCACGATTTCGTACTCGCCGACGGGGGTGCCGGCGGCGGCGATGGTGCTGAAGTGTGGAGCTCCCAGGAGGTCCTTTTCGTTCTCGTTCTTCACAAAACCGCTGTAGGCGGCGGTGAAGGCAGGGTTTTCCGCACCGTACGGGCGGGAGGCATCGGCTGCGGCCACGACGAGAGGCGCCTTCTCTACCGTAAGGGGCTCCCGGGCGGTGCCGGGGGCGTAGTTGGTGTCGCCGGGCTGGCTGGCGACGATTTCCGTAGTTCCGGCACCGACAATCGTGACGGTGCTCCCCGAAACCGTCGCTACGGCCGGGTTGGAGCTCGTGAAGGAAATCGGGTTCCGCGACTCACCGCCGGTGGCGGTGATATCGAAGGGGAGGTCTCCATACCTCTTCCTTTCGAGAGGAGTGATGGAGACCGTCTGGCTCGCCTGCCCGACTGCCAGGGTTCCGTCAACGAACCGGAGGCTGTAATTGGCTGCCGCTAGTGTGCCTGCGGAAACGGTGATGGGATAGCTGCCAACGGGGCTTGACTGGAGAGCGCTCGTGCTGACGACCGGTTCCCCCTCGAGCTTCGCTGCTGTCTCGCCACTGACAAAGCCGCTGTAGCTGACGGTAAATGGCGGGTTCTGCGTGTTGTACGGACGGCTCTTGTCGTCGGCGGTGACCGTCACAATGGCCTTTTCTACCGTGAGGGTCTGCTGCGCCGTCGCGGAGGCGTAGTTGCCGTCACCGGGCTGGGTGGCGGTGATGATCGTGCTCCCGGCGCCGACGATGGTGACGGTGGAGCCATCGACTGTGGCGACGGCCGTGTTGGAACTGGTGAAGCTAACGGGCTGACCGGAAGCGCCGCCGGTGTAGCTGAGGGGGAAGCTGCCTGCTCCGTATGTCTTCGGCTCGATCGGGTTGAACGTGATCGTCTGGCTGGCGAAGCCGACCGCAAGGGTACCGGGGGCGAAGACGAAGGTGTAGTTGTCAGCCGAGAGCGAGCCGATCTCAGGAGTGATCGGGTAGCTTCCGGGGATGCTGCCTGCCGTCGCCGTCGTGGTGAAACCCGGTGTCCCCGAGATGACTGCAGCCGCTGCCTCGCCCAGCATCAACCCGCTGTAGGTCGCAGAGAAGTCGGGATTCGGCTCTCCATAGGCGCGGCTGGCGTTGGTGGCTGTCACGGTTATGACCGCCTTTTGCACCGTGAGGGTCTGGGCGACTGCCGCTGCGGGAAGACGGTTATCGTCGCCGCCCTGCGTGGCGGTGATAGTCGCACTCCCCGCGCCGACGATATGAATGAGCCCTTCAGCCGTAACAGTGGCCACCGCCGGCGCGCTGCTGGTATAGGCGACGGGAAGCCCGGAGGAGGCACTGGCGCCGGGTCCGAAGTCTCCCGCTCCGTACGTTTTCTCGGCCAGTGCGCCGAAGGTGATGGTCTGGCTCCCCTTTGCGACGATGAGGGTGCCGGTCGCCGAACCCTCGAAGCTGGAGTCGTTGATGGTGGCGGTGACGGCGTAGCTTCCCGCCGATGTCGGGGCGGAGGAGGAGCCGTCGTAGCTCACTTCCACCTGCAGATTCGCCGGATCCGTGGTGGCGGTGACGGATCTGGGGGTACCGTCGTAGGTCTGGCCCAGTTTCTCCAATGTGACGGTGGCGGATCCCTTCCCGACGGCGACGGTCACCGTATCGGAGACAGGGGCATACCCCGGGTCGGTCGGCGTGAAGGTAATGGCTGCGCTGTAGGGGCCGACGGCTGCCGGAACGGCATCGGGCGATGTGAAGGTGAAGGTTCCGGCCACAGACGCGGTGCCGCCGGTGAGACTCGAGGAAGAGAGGGACTGTCCGTATCTGATCCCGCTGGCGACCGGCGGGCTCGTGATGGTCGGCGTTCCCTTCGCAACCGCCACATCTACCGTAGCAGTGGCAGTCGTGTAGTTGCTGCTGTCGGAGGGAGTGAAGACGACCTCGGCGCTGTACGAACCTGTAGCTGAGGGTGCCGTCCCCGGTACCTTGAAGCTGAAGCTCCCTGCAACGGAGCCTTTGCCGCCGGTCAGTGTCGAGGCGGAGAGTGTCTGCCCATAGACGATACCGGTCGCGGTTGGAGGAGCCGTGATTGTCGGGGTTGCCTTGGCAACCGGCACATCTACCGTGACGGCCGCCGCTTTGTAATTCCCGGAATCGGCCGGTGTGAAGGTGACGGCCGCCGGATAGGTCCCTGCGGCGGTGGGGACTGCCGACGGAGCGGTGAAGGCGAACGTTCCTGCCGTGCTGGCCTTCCCGCCGCTCAGGGTGGAGGCGGATAGCGCCTCACCGAACACTATTCCGCTCGCGGCCGGTCTTTCGGTAATTGACGGCGTTGCCTGTGTCACCGTGAGTATCCCGTTGACGAAAGCGAAGTCGTAGTTGTTGGAAGTCAGTGCTCCGCGAGACGGGATGATGAAGTACGGTCCGACAGGGGAAGTGCTGCCTGCCTCGGTAGCGAAGGCCGGGGCCCCGGAAATGGCCTCCGGATTCTCGTCATTGACAAACCCTGTCATCACCGCAGTGAAGGCCGGATTGGCCTCGCCGTATGCGCGTGTCGCATCGTTGGCCGTAACGGTGAGGAAAGCTTTCCGGACGCTCAAGGTCTGCGCCACATCTGCGGCCGCGCTGTAGTTGCTGTCGCCGGACTGGCTGGCGGTGATGGTGGCGCTGCCGGCCCTGAGGACGTGAACGAGGCCGTCCGCGCTGACGGTGGCGACGGTCGGATCGGAGATTGCGTAGGTTACCGGTTTTCCGGAAGCCCCTCCGGTTGCGCGTAGAGCGAAGTCCGCTGCTCCGTAGGTGACCGGGGGTAGTGATTCAAAGCTGATGATCTGCGCCTGCTTCCCTACTGTTATTGCCGCGGGGGCACTGGGCGCGGAGAGGTGGTAATATGCGTCAGCGCCACGGGTTGCCACGATGGAGCAACTGCCTGTCCCGCTGGTGAAGGTCAGGGCGCCGGTGGAGGGATCGACGCTGCAGGCGGTGGAAGCCCCGGCGCTGTAGCTGTAGGCGCCGCTGCCGCTCCCCCCTTCCGCAGTGGCACGCAGACCCGTTTCGCCGTATGTAGCCGCTACAGGAGCACTGACCGTCACGACACCCTGCGCCGCCTTCGCCGCCGCAGTATTGTTCGTCACCGACGCTGCAGCGAGGTAGTTTCCATTCCCTTCCTGGTCGTACTGCACCACGCACGTCCCGCTCCCGCTCACCATCGTGAAGGTCGCGCCCACATTGGTGCAGATTGTCCCGGTGCCGCTGCTGTATTTCACGCTCCCGCCGGGGGCGGTCGCCGCTACAGTAAACGACGAGTTGTACGGCGCACTTGCAGGAGCCGGGGTCCCTACAGTGATCGTCTGCGCACCTCTGGCGACCAGAAGTGTCCCGCTGGCGGTCCCCTGGTACGTCGGATCGTTCACCGTTGCAGTCACCGTGTACGTTCCGGCGGCCGTCGGTGCGGTGGCGGTCGGGCCGTAGCTGGTTCCCGCCGTGCCGCTGTAGCTGACAGTCACCTCAAGAGGCGCCGGGGTTGTGGTGACGCTGACGCTTTTGGACGAACCGTCATAGGTCTGGCTGAGGTTACCGAGGGTTATGGTGGCTCTGTTTTTCGGGACCACGTTCAGTGCCACCGTCATCGTCGCAGTTGAGTAGTTGACGCTGTCCTGCGGAGTGAAGGTTGTGCTAAGGGTCTGGCTCCCCAGCGACAGTACCTCGCCTGAGTCGGGGGTGTAGGAGAAGGTACCCGGGACGGAGGCGGATCCATTGAGCTCGCTCCCGGAGAGGGGGCTCCCGACGATGATGTCGGAGGGGGTGTTCCAGGTGATGACGGGGGTCGCCTTCTCAACGACGAGCTTCCCGTTGCCGTAGCTGAATTCATAGTTATTGGAGAAGAGGTTGCCGCGGCTCACCACGATTTCGTACTCGCCGACGGGACTGCCGGCGGCGGCGGTGGTGCTGAACTGTGGAGCTCCCAGGAGCGCCTTTTCGTTCTCGTTGTTCACGAAACCGGTGTAGGCGGCGGTGAAGGCGGGGTTTTCCGCGCCGTACGGGCGGGATGCAGCGGCTACGGCCACCATGAGCGGCGCTTTCTCTACCGTAAGGGTCTGCCGGGCGGTGCCGGGGGCGTAGTTGGTGTCGCCGGCCTGGCTGGCGACGATTTCTGTCGTTCCGGCACCGACGATCGTGACGGTGCTCCCCGAGACCGTCGCTACGGTCGGGTTGGAGCTCGTGAAGGAAATCGTGTTCCCCGAATCGCCGCCGGTGGCGGTGATATCGAAGGGCAGTGCTCCATAGGTGTTCCTTTCGAAAGGAGTGATGGAGACCGTCTGGCTCGCCTGCCCGACCGCCAGGATTCCGTCAACGAACCGGAAGGTGTAATTGGCTGCCTTTAGTGTGCCTGCCGAAACGGTGATGGAATAGCTGCCGACGGGGCTCGACTGGAGAGCGCTGGTGCTGACGACTGGTTCCCCCTCGAGATTCGCTGCTGTCTCGCCATCGATAAAGCCGCTGTAGCTGACGGCAAGCTCCCGGTTGGGGGTGTTGTATGGGCGGCTTTGGTCGTTGGCGGTGACGGTCACGACTGCCTTTTCTACCGTGAGGGTCTGCTGCGCCGTCGCGGAGGCGTAGTTGCTGTCACCGGGCTGGGTGGCGGTGATCATCGTGCTCCCAGCGCCGACGATGGTGACGGTGGAGCCATCGATTGTGGCGACCGCCGTGTTGGAACTGGTGAAGCTAACGGGCTGACCGGAAGCGCCGCCGGTGTAGCCAAGGGGGAAGCTCCCTGCTCCGTATGTCTTCGGCCCGATGGGGTTAAAGGTAATCATCTGGCTGGCGAGGTCGACCGCAAGGGTACCGGGGGCGAAGACGAAGGTGTAGTTGTCAGCCGAGAGCGAGCCGATCTCAGGGGTGATCGGGTAGCTTCCGGGGGTGCTGCCTGCCGTCGCCGTCGTGGTGAAACCCGGTGTCCCCGAGATGACTGCAGCTGCTGTCTCGCCCAGCATCAACCCGCTGTAGTTCGCGGAGAAGTCGGGATTCGGCTCTCCGTAGGCGCGGCTGGCGTTGCTGGCTGTCACCGTTATGACCGCCTTCCGCACCGTGAGGGCCTGGGCGACCGCCGCTGCGGGAAGACGGTTGTCGTCGCCGCCCTGGGTGGCCGTGATCGTTGCACTCCCCGCCCCGACGATGTGAATGAGCCCTTCAGCCGTTACGGTGGCCACCGCCGGCGCGCTGCTGGTATAGACGACGGGAAGCCCGGAGGAGGCGCTGGCGCCTGGACCGAAGTCTCCCGCTCCGTACGTCTTCTCGGCGAGTGCGCCAAAGGTGATTATTTGGCTCCCCTTTGCAACGACGAGGGTGCCGCTCGCTGAGCCCTCGAAGTTCGCGTCGTTGATGGTGGCGGTGACGGCGTAGCTTCCCGCCGCTGTCGGGGCGGAGGAGGAGCCGTCGTAGCTCACTTCCACCTGCAGGTTCGCCGGAACCGTGGTGGCGGTGACGGATCTGGGGGTACCGTCGTAGGTCTGGCCGAGGTTGCCGAGTGCGACGGTGGCGGATCCCTTCGCGACCTGGACAATGACGGTATCGGAGACAGGAGTATATCCCGGGTCGGTCGGGGTGAAGGTAACGGCTGCGCTGTAGGGGCCTACGGCTGCCGGAACGGCATCGGGCAAATCGAAGGTGAAGGCCCCCGCCACAGACGCGGTGCCGCCGGTGAGTCCTGAGGAGGAGAGCGACTCCCCGTATTTTATCCCGCTGGCGGCGGGCCAACTGGTGATGGACGGCGTCGCCTTCGCCACTGCCACATTCACCGTAGCAGTGGCGGTCGTGTAGTTGCTGCTGTCGGAGGGAGTGAAGATCACCACGGCGCTGTAGGAGCCTGCGGTCGAGGGTGCCGTACCCGGTACCTTGAAGCTGAAGCTCCCTTCAACGGAGCCTGAGCCGCCGGTGAGCGTGGAGGCGGAGAGTGTCTGGCCATAGACGATGCCGGTAGCCGTCGGTAGAGCCGTGATTGTCGGGGTTGCCCTGGCAACCGGCACATCTACCGTCAGGGTGGCAGCGTTGTAGTTCGCCGCGTCGAGCGGGGTGAAGGTTACAGCGGCTCGGTAAGTCCCTGCTGCGGCTGGAACGGTGGCAGGGTCGGCGAAGCTGTACGTCCCCTCGGTCGACGCTGTTCCTCCTGTAAGAGTGGAAGAGGCCAGAGACTCCCCGAACACGATCTCCTTCGCGACCGGGGATGCTGAGATGACCGGCGTCGCGGGGATGATGAGAAGTGTGCCGTCGACATAGTTAAAGCTGTAGTTTTTTGCCGAAAGGTCACCAGCCGCCGCGACGATAGGGTAGCTCCCTACCGGGCTCGTTCTGTCGGCAGTGGTGGTAAGGGAAGGGAGACCGGAGAGGACCGTTGAGGTGTCGCCTCTCAGAAACCCGATGTAGCTTGCGCTGAAGGCTGGGTTCTGCTCCCCGTACGCGCGGCTTTCATTATTGGCCGTCACCGTAACGACCGCCTTGTCGACTACCAAGGACCGGCTTACGTCGGCAGCGGCGCTGTAGTTGCCGTTTCCCCCCTGGCTCACGGTAATGGCAGCGCTCCCTGCCCCGACGACCTGGACGACGCCTGCTGCGTTGATAGTGGCGACAGAGGTATCGGAACTTGCAAAGGTGAGCGGGTTGCCGGAACCCCCTCCCGTTGCCGTCACCGTGAAATCCGCGGCACCGTACGTCACCGGAGAAGGGAGATCAAAGTTGATCGTCTGCGTCCGCTTCCCGACCGCTATCACCGCCGGGGCGCTCGCCGCCGAGGCGGCATAATTGACATCAGCGGCGCGACTCGCGGTGACGGAGCAGGTGCCGGTACCGCTCGTGAAGGCGAGCGCGCCGGTGGACGGTTCCACGCTGCAGGCGGTGGAGGCCCCGGCGTTATAGCTGTAGGCGCCGCTGCCGCTCCCCCCGGTCGCACCGGCGAAGAGGCCGACGTCTCCGAAAACCGCCTGAGCAGGAGCTGTCGCAGTCACGGTCGCCTGGGCTGCCTTGGCTGCCGTCGTGCTGCTTGATACCTGCTGCGCAGGGAGATAGTTCAGGCTGCCGATCTGATCATACTGCACGACGCAGGTCCCGGTCCCGCTCAACATCCTGAAGGTCGCACCCGAGTTGCTGCAAACAGCGGGGGTCCCGCTGCTGTAGGTGACGGCGCCGCCGGACGCGCTCGCCGCGACGGTAAAGGTGGTGTCGTACGCTGCGCTCGGAGGAGCCGGAGCAGCGACAGTGATCGTTTGGGGAGCCTTTGCAATGGTGAGGGTGCCGCTGGCGCTCCCGGCATACGCCGGGTCGGTCACCGTTGCACTGACGGTATAGCTTCCGGCGTCCGTGGGAGGGATAGCAGTCGGACCATATGTTGTACCCGCAGTCCCGTTATAACTTAAGACGACAGAAAGTCCGGCAGGTGTTGTAGTGGCAGTGGCGCTCTTCGCTGTCCCATCGTATGTATGGGTGAGAGCTCCCAGCGCGACAGTCGCCACTGCCTTGCTCGTTATCTCCTCATTCATAACTCCAGAAGTTAGTCCAGTTTGTTCGGCTGTAAGGAGGTACTTGCCAACTGTACTGTCACTATAGTAGACAATGGCTTTGTGGGTGTTGTTGTTGTTCTGACCGGTTCCACCATCCAGGTCGATCGTGGTGATTGGGGTTTTTTTGCCGGAGTCACTGTAAAACGTACCGGTAGAACTGGAGCTGGATAATTTTACAGTTGCACTCATAAGTGTGCATTTCGTATTACCGTTGTGGGCCTCTATGTCTATGGCAGTTGACACCATGCCGACTGCGGTAGTCTGGATAGTGCCGCTGAGGTACTGCGGGAACCTTAGACTTGTACACGCTCCTGCGGCCACGTACCCGTCGATGAATGCGCCACCGGCAGAAACTCCTGATGGCTGAACCGTAGAGATCGAAGCGTCTTCGACTGCCTTCGCCATGTTCACCCTGCCGTTGCCGACTTCCCCTGCGTTCCCTGTCTGATCCGCCGTGCGCCCCAGGCGCCCCACGATGACGCCGTTTGTAAGGGCCGGATCCATAGCCTTCATGAAGCCCGCGACCGCAGCAACCACCGCCGATGACGCGGAGGTTCCCGTCATGCTGGTGTAGCTGCCGTTCATCCCCGTCGTGAAGATGCCGACCCCCGGCGCCGCGAGGTACACGTCGTCCCCGTAGTTGCTCCCCCGGTAGAGGAGATCGTTCTGATCTGTTGCCGCGACCCCTACGACGCCGCGGTCCCCTGCCGGAAATGTCGGCGCGCTGCTTCCGCCGTTGCCGGTGGCGGCGACCAGTACCGCGCCCTTGGACCAGGCGTAGTCGATGGCGTCCTGGAGGCTCTGGCTGAAGGTCGGGTTGCTGAACGGCATGAGAATGACGTGCGCACCGTTGTCCGCTGCCCACCTGATCCCGGCGATGATGTCGCTGTCGAGTCCTTCCCCCTCTGCGTCGAGTACTGTGACCGGCAGGACCTTCACCCCCGCGGGCGCAACCCCGGCGCCCCCCATGCCGTTCCCGGCGACGGCCGCGATGATGCCGGCCATTGCGGTGCCGTGGCCGGTACTATCGGTCAGGCCGTTGGTACTGTCGAGGAAGGAGGTGCCTTTCATGACCCGGCCGGCAAGATCCGGGTGCGAAGCGTCTACTCCCGAGTCCAGGACAGCAACGATAGCGGCACCGGCCGGCTCCCGGACACCGGCCACCTTGTCCCACCCGATCTTCGGGAGAGCCCATTGAGACGGGTATGCCGGATCATCCGGAATCCCCGCCGCCTTTCTGACCTGGTCGACCTCGACCGCCTCCACCCGGGGGTCCTTCTTGTACTTCGCCAGCACCGCCTGAAGGTCCCCGCTGGCCATCTTCACAACATGAAGCCTCAACTGATGCAGCCTCGCCTTCCGGGTCCCCCCGTTTGCGGCGATGACCTGAGCCTCGTCGGCAGTGCTGACGCCGGCGCGGAGCTTCACGATGAGGGAACCTTTGGCGCGCGCTGAATTTGCCGCAGTTGCAGGCCCGACAGAAAGGAGAAATACAGAGGCAACAAAAAGGAGAGAAAGAATCTTTCTTAGCGAGTGCTGTCCGATATACACAACCGCCTCCTGGTCAATCCAGTGATCAATTCATGGCACTCCAACGACGGCAACGACTGTGCAACGTGACGCAGCGCCCCCCCTGATACGAGCGGCACCCTGGCCACACCCTTGCGTATACAATTAGGTCACGTGAATTAGTAAAATCTATTCCTCTTTTAAATCGCATGAATGACAGGGGCTGGGGCTGAAGGATACGTTCCGCGGTACGCGTTCTGACGTACCATTCCGCGTTTTCACGCAGCACCCCGCGTTTTCACGCAGACTCTTCCTGCCCCCCTTCTGGATCACCTGTGGAGATGCCGGCACACCCGCTCCCCACGCTGTTCCCTTGTAGAGGAGACGCGGGGGAGGGCATCGTTGGACGCGCTGACACATGTAGGCCGGAATAAGCGGTAGCGTTTCCGGCATTCGCTGAGGCGCGACTGCGTCTGTGGTGGACTGCCGGGAACGCCTGTCGGCTTATCCCGGCCTACATTGACACCCCGGCTCAACCCCATCTCCACCGTGGACGCGCTGACGCATGTAGGCCGGAATAAGCGGTAGCGTTTCCGGCATTCACTGAGGCGCCACTGCGTCTGCGGTGGACTGCCGGGAACGCCTGGCGGCTTATCCCGGCCTACATTGACACCCCGGCTCAACCCCATCTCCACCGTGGACGCGCTGACGCATGTAGGCCGGAATAAGCGGTAGCGTTTCCGGCATTCACTGAGGCGCGACTGCGTCTGCGGTGGACTGCCGGGAACGGTTGGCGGCTTATCCCGGCCTACATTGACGCCCCGGCTCAACCCCATCTCCACCGTGGACGCGCTGACACATGTAGGCCGGAATAAGCGGTAGCGTTTCCGGCATTCGCTGAGGCGCCGTGCGTCTGTGGTGGACTGCCGGGAACGCCTGTCGGCTTATCCCGGCCTACATTGACACCCCGGCTCAACCCCATCTCCACCGTGGACGCGCTGACGCATGTAGGCCGGAATAAGCGGTAGCGTTTCCGGCATTCACTGAGGCGCGACTGCGTCTGTGGTGGACTGCCGGGAACGCCTGGCGGCTTATCCCGGCCTACATTGACGCCCCGGCTCAACCCCATCTCCACCATGGACGCACTGACACATGTAGGCCGGAATGAGCGGTAGCGTTTCCGGCATTCGCTGAGGCGCCGTGCGTCAGTGGTGGACTGCCGGGAACGCCTGTCGGCTTATCCCGGCCTACATCGGCCAATTGCCCCGGCTTAACCCTATCTCCACCTTGCCCCTCCGCTTTGGGGGGGCGGGAGCTCCTGCTTTCGCCCGCACAGATACCGCGCCGGATTCTGGACCGGGGGTCTCTGCCGCGCCGCACACTGGCCTCATCGGAGGGGCCAAATGCCTTTCACCCTGCCAAAGAGTGCTCTGAGTCGCCTTTCCCCCCTTTTCCCCCAAAAAGCGGTTGAGTGGTGACGACATCTGTGGCATCTTCTGTATACAAAATCTGTCATGGCACGCTGCCCGCGGTTTTGCGCGGAGTTATGCGCACTTTCCCGCCGAAAACCATTTATGCAACTTCACTTCTTGCCGATACGGAGTGAGTCACAGACACCGATCTCCACCACGAGCCAGGTTCCCGAATGAAAGTCAGCACACGATTTCTCTACCTCGAGGTCATCCTCGTCGCCGTAGCTCTCGCCACCGCTACCCTCTGTTTTCTCTTCCAGGTGAAGGAGAGCGCGCAGCAGTGGGCCTTGCGGGAACAGGCCCAGCACCTCCAGAGCTTCAGAAAACTCATCGAAGAAAAAGGGAGCGGCTTCAGGATAGTGAATGACAAGCTCCTGATCGGGGAGTACGTCCTCAACGGCCGAAATGAGCTCCCCGACGCTATATCCGAGGTCTTCGGCGGCACCGCCACCATCTTTCTCGGCGATCGGCGCATCGCGACCAACGTCGTCAACACAGACGGCACCCGCGCCATCGAAACCGTCCTGCAAGGACCGGCACGGACCGCCCTCTTCAGCCAGGGGAGAGGATACCGCGGCGAGGCCCTTGTCCTCGGCGTCCCCTCCCTCACCGCCTACGACCCGATAAAGACAGCTGACGGGGAAACGATCGGGGCGCTCTATGTCGGCACCCCGAAGAGCGTCTACTTCAATATGTACGACCGTTTCAGGAAGGAGGTCGTGCTTCTGGCCGTTCTCCTCACCATCCTCTTCTCCTCCGTCATCCTCCTCCTCATGCGCCTGCGCAGCAAGCGGGAGGCGGAGCTCGCGGCGGACGAGCTGAAGTTCCGGCAGCTCTTCGACCTGCAAAGCGACGCAATCCTCATTACCGACAGTGAGAGCGGCGCGATAGTCGAGGCCAATACCGCCGCCTGCCGCCTGTACGGGTTCAACAGGGGAGAGCTCGTCGGCCGTCCGGCTGCAGAGCTTTCCGCGGATGGAGAAGCTTCGTTGACTCCTGGTGACGAGGGTGCAGTCTGCCGTCAGCGAACGCGAAGCGGAGAGGTTTTCCCTGCGGAAATCCGCACTTCTTCCTTCGAATGGCAGGGGCGCGGCGTGACCATCTCCGCCATCAGGGATGTCGCCCGGCGGGAACGGGCAAAGGACGAGCTGCGAGAGAGCAAGGAGCGGCTGGAGCTCGCTGTTGACCACGCCAGGCTGGCGCAGTGGGAATACGACCTGGCGACCGGGATGTTCCACTTCAATGACCGGTTCTACGAGGTGTACGGGACGACGGTCGGGCGGGAGGGGAGCTACATCGTCTCCCTCGACCATTACCTCAGACGATTCATTCCCGCCGAGGACGCCCAGCACGTGGTCGACCAGCTGGAAGCCGCCTTCTCCAGTCGCGATCCCCGCCACACGGGACAGATGGAACACATGGTGGTGCGCCCCAACGGCGAGAGGCGCTATGTGGTGGTGCGCTACCGCATGGGGTGCGATCCGGACGGCCGGGTGGTAAAGCTCCTCGGGACGAATCAGGATGTCACCGAGTTCAGGCGGGCGGAGGTCGCCTCCCGCGAGAGTCACCATCTCTTCCGCGCCGCCTTCGACGTCATTCCGGAATACATCTCCATCAGCACCTTCGAAGACGGCATCTTCGTCGATGTGAACCCGGGATTCTCCAGGATCAGCGGATATACAAAGGCGGAGGTTATCGGCAGAAGCTCACTGGAGATCGGCCTGTGGCCCGTCCCGGAGATACGTCGGCAGCTTCTTCAGGCATTGGACGAAAAAGGCTTCGTCAACGGCATGGAAGGGGTGTTGCGCCACAAGGATGGGCACCTTCTCTCCGTCCTCATATCTGCAGGGAAGGTCCAGCTGCAGGGGAGGAGCTTTCTCTTTGGCTTTGTGAAGGACATCACTGAGAGGAAACGAGCAGAGGACGCCATGTCCCGGCTGAACCGGACACTGAGGACGCTCACCAAGTGCAACGAGGCGCTGGTGAGGGCGGAGAACGAGTCGCAACTGCTGCACGATGTCTGCACGATTGTGGTAGAGGAAGGGGGGCATCGCTGCGCCTGGGTCGCCTATGCGGAGTCGGACGAGAAGCAGAGCGTGCACTTGGCCGCGGAGGCGGGAGGCTCCCCTGAGTACCTGGAGTCGCTGGACATCGTCTGGGCCGACACGGTGCAGGGGCGCGGCCCTGTCGGTACGGCGATCCGCAACGGCAAGCCGACCTACATAAAGGATGTGAGAACAGTCGACTCCTCCTTCGCGCCCTGGAGGGAACGGGCCGAGGCACAGGGGTACCGCTCCATCCTGGCGGTCCCCCTCTTTTCCCCGGTGCAGCGCGGGTCCCTCAACATCTACTCGTCCGAGGCCGATGCCTTTGATGAGGAGGAGGTCGATCTCATGGTGCAGCTCGCCACCGACCTCGCCTACGGCATCAGCGCGCTGCGCACCAGGATCAGCCATCAGCAGGCGAGCCAGGCGCTGCAGATCACGGCGGAGGAGTACCGCAGCCTCGCCGCCACTCGAGACCAGGAGCGGACGCTGCTGCGGGGGCTCCTCGACTCCATCCCCGACCTCATCTTCTTCAAGGACCACAGCAGCACCTATCTCGGCTGCAACAAGGCGTTCGAATACTTCGCCGGACGCAGGGAAAGGGAACTGACGGGGCTGACCGATTTCGATCTATTCCCGGAGGAGATGGCGCGGCTTTTCAGGGAGATGGACCGCAACATGATGGCGCAGCGCCAGTCGCGGCTCAACGAGGAGTGGGTCGACTACCCGGACGGCCGGCATGTCCTTCTGGAGACGCTGAAGACCCCCTTCTACGACGAGGCGGGCAACGTGCGCGGGCTGATCGGCATCAGCCGCGACATCAGCGAGCGTCACCAGGCGGAGGAGGAGCGGGTGAACCTGGAGACGCAGCTGCACCAGGCCCAGAAGATGGAGGCGGTCGGGCAGCTCGCCGGGGGGATCGCCCACGACTTCAACAACATACTCACCGCCATCATGGGGTACTCCGACATCCTAGCCAACAGACTCGAGAAGGGGAGCACCCTGGCGGGGTACGCAGAGCAGGTGCAGCTGGCGACGGCGCGCGCTGCTGAGCTTACCAGCCGCCTCCTCGCCTTCAGCAGGAAGCAGGTGCTGCGGACCAAGCCGCTGGACGTGGGGCAGGTGGTGCACGACTTCGAGAAGATGCTCGCGCGCATCATTCCTGAGGACATCGAGTTCACCGTGCGCCTCTCCCGTCCCGACCTGGTGGTGATGGCGGACCGCGGTCAGCTGGAGCAGGTCCTGATGAATCTGGTCACCAATGCGAGGGACGCCATGCCCCAGGGGGGGCGCCTTCTGATAGAGGGGTTCCGCACCTCCATGGACCAGCGCTTCATCCACGAGCACGGCTTCGGCAGGGAAGGGAGCTATGCCTGCCTCTCCGTGGTGGACACCGGGCTCGGGATGGATGAGGAAACGAGGAACAGGATCTTCGAGCCGTTCTTCACCACGAAGGAACTCGGCAAGGGAACCGGCCTCGGCATGGCCATCAGCTACGGCATCGTGAAGCAGCACAACGGCTTCATCGAGGTGAACTCGCAGCGGGGTGTCGGTACCACCTTCCTTGTCTATCTCCCCCTCATCGAGGAGATGCAAAAGGAGGACGAGGGGGAGGCGCAGCGCCATGCACCGGCCGGCGGGAGGGAGGGGATCCTTCTTGCCGAAGACGACGCCGCGGTGCGTCAGCTGCACAAGATGATCCTGGAGCAGGCAGGGTACCGGGTGGTGGAGGCGCTGGACGGGCAGGACGCCCTGGAGAAATTCGTGGAGCGTCAGGACGAAATCGAGCTGCTGGCGACCGACGTGGTGATGCCGAAGCTGGACGGGAAAGCCCTGTACGAGGAGATCAGGAAGGTACGCCCGCGGATCGGCGTCCTCTTCATGAGCGGATACACGAACGACATCATGTTCCAGAGGGGATTGGTGGAGGGGGACTTCATCCTCCTCAACAAGCCGTTCACCCCGGGGGAGCTGCTGACGAAGGTGCGCGGCATCCTGGACGGAAGTACAGAATAGCCGCTGCTATTTGTCGCGCCGATGACCGGAAAAAGGCCCGCAGCTCATGCCGCGGGCCTTTCCATTTCCCTGATCCGACCCCTGATAAGGGCTACTTCTGGACCCAGCGCCCGTTCTCCAGCTGCATCCACCACCCCGGCTTCGCCGCCTCCCGTTTAGTGTCGGCAAAGGTGGAGGCGGCCTTTCCCATGACCTGGTCGATGAGAGCCTTGCTCTCCTTTTGCTTGTTGAGCTTCACGATCGCCTTCGCCATGCTCGCCACGACCGTCTTGCGGCTCTCGTTCTCCGACTTCACCAGCGCCTCGTCCGTATCGACCGTCTTCGCCTTGTCGCGCACCGTCACCAGACCCTGCTTCGTGAGCCCGACGGCACCGCTGTCAAAGAGCTGGTTCAGCCGCGGCAGCCTCTTGTTCATCTCGTCGTAAGCCTTCAGCACCTCCGGCATGCTGGAGAGCTCGACGGCGAGGGCCTCGGCATCGCTGTCGGCGGCATGCGCCTCGGAGACGGTGAAGAGCCCGATGACTTCCCGCCTCAGGCTGCTCTGCGGTTTCTCCTCCGGCCTTGCACCCGGCGCCGACTGCGCAGGGGGCGTCTCCTGGGTTGTCGGATGCTCGCCGTCCTTCAGGAGCATCTCGTCGAGCGACTTGTATGCTTCCTTTGCCGCCTTTTCCGGGAAGTACACGTTCACCGTTATCACGGCGCACGCACAGAGAAGCATGCATCCTCCCGCCACCAGCCATCTCATGAGCTTCATATTCATCTCCACCTCCGCATCCTGGTAAAAGCCACTGAGGACTATACCACCCCGTTTACATATGGAAAGCCTGCAAAGGTGCTACAGATTTTCCGTGTCGTGACGATAAGAAGAGGACGCTTCCCAGCGAACGTTACCCCGAGTGAGAGACAATGGAAAAAAGAAAGTTCCACCGCATTCGCCTCACCGCGCGCTGCGCCCTGACCCATAACGGGATCACCTACCACGGCCACACCGAGAACATGTCGCTAAACGGCGCCCTCATCAGCTTCTCGGACGGCATAATCGTCCCGAAGGGGGAGGAGTGCGTGGTCCTCGTCTTTCTCGATGACGAGGAGGCCCCGCTGCGCCTGGTCGTGGAGGTGGTGTACTCCTTCTATACCATGCTGGGAACGAAAATTGTACAGGTAGATGAAGAGACCCAGGCGCGCCTTGTCGCCGTGGTGGAGAGGGTCACTGACGAGCCGGAGAAGCTTAAGGAGGAGATTGAGCGGATGAAGGAGAGTATTGCCCGTTACCTCGCCCCCGCTTAAGTAGAGGGTGCGAAGAGCGCCTGGAGATACCGTACCGGAGGCCGTCTCTTCCTTTCCTTATGTGAGCGGTGTGAAGAGCGGCCTCGATACTAATTCGTAAAGAATCACGTGAATCTTTGGCAGCAACCTACTGCTCTTCAGCATTGCTTCTCTTGAAGAGAAAATCGTAGTCCCTTTGTCCCGGGCGCTTCAGAGGTACCTGTTTTTTCCTTATTTGATCACGCCCGACATAGGCCCACCCGTCAGAGCGCTGGAAGGCAATGACTTTTTTTTCCCTGATAAGGTAATCGAGCCCGTAGGAAGGGACTGTTCCTTCTTCACCATTGGCAAATATGACTTTAAGCATCATAACGCCTACCCCATAATCAACCCGGTGCAAAAACTACAACTCACCTCCAGATCAAATGACGCAGCGACCAGATGACTGAGTCATTTTAACGCAGCGAAATACCGGTACACAAGCTAAATTGCATCCATACAGGGGGAAGAAGATTCATCACCTGCGGCGTCCCGAAGGCGGATTGGCGGGTGGCGAGGGAGCTGCAGGTCATGGTCACCTGCACGCAACGTCAGTGAAGTTTCTTTCATCTCTAATTACAGGATAGCAGCGAGTGGGAGGGGAGTCAAAAGGTGGTGTCGGAGGAGAGGCGCGCCGCGGGAGTAAGAACCGACGCTGCTGCAAAATGAAAGGCCCGCCATAGGGTAGGCGGGCCTCTTTTTTCTTTGGTTTCGTTTCACCCTTTTCCAGGGTATCTCGGGCGGTCAGTGACGCCGAGCCTCAACAACGGTCATGTTTTATGAAGCCTCATTGTGTGAGATCTCTCGATAAATGGTCCCTCCTTTGTCCGAGATTCTGATCCAGGTAGCTACCTGAGTAAAATATAGCATCACCAACCGGCGAATTACAGTCTGGTGCAAAATTTTTTTTACGGCTATACTCCGGAAGTTACGCCGGAAAGGCCGCAGACGGCCTTTCCGCCTCGTCCCATCTTACCCGTCTATAACGGTCTCCTCCCCTGTACCAGGTTCACTACCACCACGATGATTGCGATTACCAGCAGTACGTGGATAAAGCCGCCAAGGGTGTAGCTGGTAACCAGCCCGAGAAGCCAGAGTACCAGCAGTATTGCCACGAGCGTCCACAACATGGTTCGTCCTCCGATGCGGTTTTACGGCACCCCTGGGGGCACCCACCGTGATTCATTCTGTCTCGCCTGCGCGCTGCCCAGGCTACGTTGACCTGCCTTCACCTACCGCGCCGCCGCAGCTATCTCAAAATCACTTCCCCACCCGTATGTTGGAGAGGAAATCCAAAAGCCCGAACAGGTTCAAGAGCCACAGTACAACGGCTATCACCACTACGGCATTGAGTATGGACTTTATCGATCCTGCCATCGGTATGAACGAGTTCACGAGCCAGAGAAGTACGCCGACCACTATGAGGACCAACACCACATGCAACAGGGACATGGCCTGCACCTCCAACGCTGTGACAGCGGACATCGCTCAAGACCCGCCCGGCGTCTCTTCGGGCCGACACCTATACACCGTGCCGCAAGTCGTAAGCGCGACATAATTACGCGATATTATTAGTGTATACTCCAACGCCACCCTGTCAAGCATTTGACCCCGCGCCGCAGGGGGCGGCAGTCACGGCGCGGGGGAAGCGTCACCCGCCGACGATGGTGCCGCCATTCGGATGCAGGATCTGCCCCGTCATGTACGATCCGCCGTCCGAGGCAAGGAAAACGTAGCTGTGGGCGATCTCCGACGGCTGACCCGCCCTCTTCAGCGGCACGTTCTCACCGAATTTCTCCACCTTCTCGTCCGGAAAGGTCGCAGGAATGAGTGGCGTCCAGACAGGACCCGGGGCGACACCGTTGACCAGTATCCCGCGCTCCGCGAGGGAGAGGGCAAGCGACCTGGTGAAGGCGACGATCGCCCCCTTTGTGGAGGAGTAGTCGAGGAGCATCGGGTTCCCCTTGAAGGCGGTGACGGAGGTCGTGTTGATGATCCGCCCCCCCTCGCCGAGGTGGCGCAGCGCGGCTTTGGCCATGAAGAAGTAGGCAAAGATGTTCGTCCTGAAGGTCCGCTCCAGCTGCTCCGCCGTTATCTCCTCGAGCTTCGTTGCGTAATGCTGCTCCGCCGCGTTGTTGACGAGGATGTCCAGCCGTCCGAACTCCCGCGCCGTCTTCTCCACGATATCGCTGCAAAATGACTCGTTACCGACGTCGCCGGCGAAGGTGAGGCAGCGTGCGCCCGATTTCTGCACCATCTCCTTTGTATCCCTCGCGTCCTGCTCCTCCTCGAGGTAGGCGATCGCCACGTCCGCCCCTTCCCGGGCAAAGGCGATCGCCACCGCCCTGCCGATACCGCTGTCCCCCCCCGTGATGATCGCCACCTTCCCCTTCAGCTTTCCTGTCCCGCGATACTCCTGCTCACCGGAGTCGGGAGGAGGGGTCATCTTCTGCTCCACCCCCGGCTGCTCCTGGCGCTGTGCCGGGAACTCCTTTTTCTCTTCGCCTTCTGCCATCACCTTCCTCCTTCCCTCCGGCGCCAACGCGCCGTATTACCTAAGAAAAGTATAGATGGGGCCAAATGCTGCCGCAACACGTCCGGGCCTCCCTTCCTCCCCGGTACGGAGGTTGAAACTTTTCCGTCGCTGATTACAGTTTATGCGTGCCAGCAGCGCCTTATGCGCCGTAATCCCCCACACTGCGTGCCAGGGGAGGAAGGAGTTTCATCGCTGGCGACAGGGGAGCGGCATGGACCTGAAAATTTATCTAGCGATCATTGCGGCTCTCGCCACTGCGGTGGCAGCCGGTGCGGCCGCCTACCTCGCAGCCCCCTTTGCCAGCCCTCTCGCGTGGGCCCTCATTATCGGGATAGCCACGATGCCGCATTACCGGCGCCTCCATGCTGCGACCGGCCGCCGTCCGCTCCTCTCTGCGACGGCAATGACCCTTCTCATCATCCTTGGCCTCATTCTCCCCCTCGCCGGCCTCTTCTTTCTCATAGAGGAGAATGCTGCAGACTGGCTGAAGGAGAGCCAGCAGCTCTTCAACTCCCTCACCGCGCTGAAAGGGGGGACCTTCCTGAAAAAGATGCCATTCGCAAAGCCGGTCATCTCCCTCGGTGCCCGGGTGGGGATAGACATAACGGGGCATGTCGCGAAACTCGCCGCGGGGATATCCCACTACCTCCTGGAGGCGGTGACGAGCGCGCTGAAAAACCTCGCCGCCCTCCTCTTCGCCCTGGCACTGATGCTCTTCATCCTTTTCTTCGTCTATCGTGACGGAGACGCGGTGGTGACGGCCGCCATGAGGCGCTGCAGCGGACACAGGGAACGCGTCCTCTTCTATCTTTCGGAGATCAGCTCCACCACGAGTGCCGTCGTTGTCGGCACCCTATTCACCTGTCTCGTGCAGGGGGGGCTTGCGGGAGTGGGCTACTACGTCGCCGGGACGCCCCTTGCTGTCCTTTGCGGGGTTCTTACCGCTGCCGCCGGGCTCCTGCCGGTTGTCGGCTCCGCCGTCATCTGGATTCCCCTGGTGGCGTACCTCGGATTGCGCCGCGAATACCTTCACGCGCTCCTTCTCTTCCTCTGGTGTCTCATAGTAGTCGTCGCCATAACCGACAACGTCATCAGACCGCTCGCGGTGGGAGCTAAGGGTGGGAAAATTCCTGCACTTGCTGTCGTTCTGGGCGCAGTTGGAGGAGTCATGACCATGGGGGTATTGGGGCTTCTGGCAGGCCCCATCGTCTTCGTCCTCCTCGTCGTCGTCTGGCGAGACTTTACCGGTACCGCTCCCGGCGAGGAGCCCCCCCCGCCTCCTGCCTCCCTCGACGACGTCTCCCTCTAGCCACCCGCGTACCGTCGTAGGTAGCGTTGCCGGCCGGGATAAGCCGCAGGCGCTCCCGGCGCTCGCCTCCGGCGTCTCCTTGCTGCACGAGCGTTGCCGGAAACGCTGCGCTTATTCCGGCCTACGGTCGCCCTGCCTACGGTCGCCCTGGAGTTGCGCCGTCCGAAGAAAAAAAAAGCAGTGGTTCCGCGGAGGGGACCACTGCCTTCAGGTGAGATCTTGCACCTTCATCTATACGCTCACATCAATAAATCCTAGCAGATCAGTAGTTTTTGTAGCTGCCACCCGTCCCGCCCATGGGCGCTTTCTTGTGATATTTATCCTTCTTCGCGCTCGAGTAGCTCCCCATGGTGCCGCCAGGGCTGCTGCTTCTCATATCCTGATCACTCTGAACGTCGCTACCCCTGTAGCTGCCACCGCTCGAACCGGTTCCGGTCGAGCCGCCAGTCCCGCTGCCGCTGTACGGGTCGCTTTCGCTCCACCCTCCCGTTCCGCTCCCGTGGTACACGTCGCTGTCGCTGCCGGTGGAGCCGCCGCTGCCGCTCCCTTTGTACATGTCGCTGTCGCTGCCGGTTGAGCCGCCGGTGCCGCCTCCCTGATACAGGTCTCTGTCGCTGCCGGTGGAGCCGCCGGTGCCGCCCCCCTGGTACTGGTCTCTGTCGCTGCCGGTCGAGCCGCCGGTGCCGCCTCCCTGGTACAGGTCTCTGTCGCTGCCGGTCGAGCCGCCCGCCCCGCTTCCGGACATGCTGCCGCTCCCGCTGTAACCGGTCGTCCCGCCCTGGTTCACATCGCTCCCCCTATACGCACCCGGGGAGCTGCCGGACGTGGTGTTGTCGTTACCTATGGTGGTATGGCTGGCCCCGCTTGAAGTGTCAGTGTAGCCACCCATTGAGCCTGCGCCGAAGGCAAATGCTGAAAGAGCGACGAGAGCCACAGCGGCAAATATCATCCGCTTTACTGTTTCCATGCTGGTCCTCCCTTCTTGGGTTGTGTGCGCTCCCTTTGGTTAGCGCAAGGTTATAAAGGTACTATAACAATTTTCCCTCTTGTTTCAAGCAACGCATTGCTTTTTCGCGGCAAAAAGCTCCGGTGCAAACTGTAGTTTTGTGCGCTGGCTCACTTACAGTTTTCCTCGCCTCCTATATTGTCTAACAATCTTTTGGACAATTCTACATTGCCAATGATCACGAGGCAGGAGGAAAAGAAGAATGGTAGTACGCTCGACGCTGTTATTTATTGCCACGCTCTTTTTTGCATCACCGATTCTCGCTGACAATCTTTTGCAGACTGCGCCAATCACAGTAGCTAAAATTAGTGAGAGTGAACAAAATCCGATGCCACAGAAGAAGCTGGACGTTTCCCACGAACTGATGGTGAAAGAGAATTATCAATATTATGACATTAATGGCTCAGATCCGGATAACCTCCTGCATCAGATGAGGGAGAAAGGGACCAAGTGGAATGACGGAAAGGTGTATGCCGCCCTCACCACCTGGGACATCAGCTATCACTACGATGTCGCCGAAGACAACGGGAAGTACTCACTGAAGTCGATCGCGACTGACGTGGACATCGTGTTCCACCTCCCGAAGAGGGCGACCCCGAGCGGGACAGACCCCATTGCAGAGATGTGGAACAAGTACTACGAGAACCTGAAGATCCATGAGTTCGGCCACAAGGACCTGGCAGTGAAAGCCGCGGCGGACATCAACACCTCCCTCGCCTCCCTGGGCAGCTTCGACAGCAGCAAGGAACTGGAAGAGCGTGCGAAGTCCCTGGTCCATGAAAAGCTGAAGCGCCTGCGGGACGTGCAGGTCGACTACGACGACGAAACCCAGCACGGTGAAACGCAGGGGGCGATACTGCGCTAGCCGCCGGCGCACAGCTCACAAGATTGCCGGAAAACGGACGATGCAAAAAAAGGGACTCTCCCGCTTTCGAGAGTCCCTTTTTCCGTCTCCACCCATCACCTCGCGTGCCCTCTACTTCGGCGCATCGAGCCCCGCCCGGTGAGGATCGCTGCCGCTTCTTACCCCTACAAAGTGCGCCTCAATCCCGCGCAGCTGTTCCTCTCCCAGTACCCTCAACGCCACCGGGAAGAGATCCTTCTCCTGCAATTCCACATGCACCTCAACCAGGCGCCTTAGCACCAGTGCCTTCGGTCTCCACCGCTCGTCATCCAGTGCCAGCGCCTTGAAGCCCCCGATGGTGAAGGTAGCAACGCGGTGCAGCTCGTAGCTTTCCAGCACGAGGCCGCGAGCCTCCTCGTGCTGCTCCAGAGCGGTGTACAGAAACCTCTCCTCCCCCTCGAAGTGCCTCTGCACCCCTTCCTCGATCCGGTTGAAGAGAGAGAGCATCTTGTCGAGCTCCCCTTTGCCGCACTCGGCGACCCGGTCGAAGAGATCGAGGATCTCCCGGTGATCGCGCCTCAGCAGGTCCAGCAGGGGCTCACCCCTTCCTGCGGAGTCACCCGTCCCGGCCGCTCTGGCTGCATCGTCTCCGGCTGTCATTGCGCCTCCCGGCGAACGCCCTGAAGCTACTCGCTGCGCGGCCGCGGCTTGTCGCTGACGGAGAAGTCGGCCTTTGCCTCACCCTCGGTTCCGATGTCCTCCGCGCCGGTGCGCTTGAGGATGTCCAGCGCCCTCTTTTTCCAGTCAGCGTTGTCGCAGTGCACCGAAACGAGGATGTCCCCTCCCTTGATGCGCCCCGCGTACCTCTTTGCCTCGTACTCGGGAATCCCCATCCCGACGAGCGCGCCGGTGAGCCCGCCGATGACGCTTCCCGCACCTACTCCGGCGAGCATCGCCACGATCGGTCCTGCGGCCACGAAGGGGCCTACACCCGGTATGGCCAAGGCGCCGATCCCGGTCAGCCACCCGAGGATACCCCCGATCACGGCACCGGTCCCTCCCCCTGCGGCCGAGCCCTCAGGAGCCTTCGTGTGTTTTACGTGGGCGAAGTCCTTCGTGCCAACGTTCTCGGAGAAGAGGACCGAAATATCGGTGGGGCGGAAATCCGACCTCTTCAGCGCCTCGACAGCCTCTTCCATGTCCTGACGTCCTACATATATGCCAAACACTGCCACGTTCTTTCGTGCCATGGTTCAAGTCTCCTTTACGACGGTACGTCTCCTTCCTGCACCCGGCATCCTTCTCCACCGCCGGAACACTCCATACATCCAGGTGCTGCGGCTGTTTCCTCCCGGTCCTGCATCTCACCGTTATGGCTGCCCGTGCGCCGCGCCCGGCAGCGTCACACTCGCCCCAGCAGCATAAGGACGAGCAGTATGACCACGATGAGGCCGATCCCGCCACTGGGGTAGTACCCCCACCCGGCGCTGTACGGCCAGGTCGGCAGCGACCCGATCAGGAGCAGGATAAGGACTATCAGCAGCACGGTTCTCATGACTCTCCTCCCTCACTTTCCCGCGAGTTTTACCAACTACTCCGGCCCTCCTGCGAGGGTCGGCAGCCCCGTTTCAGCACTCTCTCCTTCTACACTTTACACCTTAAAAGTTCACACATTCGTCCTATTTGTCAACGATTTGGACCGCCACCACCGGCATCGGCCACCCCTCCGGCATGGCGCGAGATGCCCCCTCTTTACCTGGTGCCAGGCGGGAACGAACCCCGTTTTTCCGCCGAACGCGGACGCACCACTCCCTGTACCATCCACTGCCTCACCGCTTCTGGCTGCTGGTAACCTGGCGCTCAAAGGTCGGGAGTATGGCACGGAAGAAGGCGTTCTTTATCAGCTGCACCACGATCTGCATCGTGCTGGTGTGCGGCTTTTCCAGCGGCCCAGAGATATCCGCCTTCGTCGCCACCGCCTGCCGCGGCTTGTTCTCCAGGAGCTTCGCCACCCCCCCCACCAGCATCTCGTACAGTTGGTGAAAGAGGGATCGATCCTTGTCCTTGCGCCGGTCGTAGACCTGCATGTCCTTGAAAAACGGCTTCAGATAGCCGCGCACCGCGTCGTTCTTCACGTGCAGCTCCGTCACCAGCGAAAAGGTCCCCTTGGAGACGTCGAAGTTCCCGTAGGCCCTGAGGAGATCGTTCATGCTCGTCAGCTGCGTGTTGCTGATCTTCACGTACAGGTCGAGGTCCGGCCCCTTCTTCTCCGGGCGGAAGGTCGCGGTAGCGCTGGTCACTCCGCTCCCCATGAACTTTCCGCTCAGCTTCGCCTTTGCCGGCCCCTCCGTAAAGTTGTTGGAGAGGTTCGTGAGGCTTATATCGGTATCGGCGATGAAGACGCGGAAGCGCTTCCCCGGCATCTCGTTGCGCATCCCCAGCGTGCAACCGGTCAGCGCGAGCTCGTCCACCCGCAAGAGGAGGTCCTGCTTGTTGGTGACTTTCTTCGCCGCCTTCTTGGCGGCCTTCGCGCGCCGCTCCTCGGCTGCCGCCGTCTTTGCGGAATGGATGTAGTCGAGCCTCATCCCCTTTATGGAAAGCTTTTGCAGGTGCGCCCTCTTCACCGCCGGAGCGTACTCCACATCTCCTGCAGCCTCCAGAATTCCCCCTTCGATCGCGAGGTTCGCCCGCGCCACGATCCGCTTCAGCCGGTCGATGGGCACCTTCTCAAGCCTCAGCCCCGCCTTGATCCCGGGGACCGGTTCGGCGAGAAAGTTCGCCCGCCCCTCCACCGCCGCGCGTCCGGTCCCAAAGACCGTGCTGTCGAAGCGGAAGGAGGAGGGGTAAACCTTGTCCGGCAGGTGGATGTTGCGGATGTTCGTGGCACGCAGGTTGACGTGGGTGAGGGAGATGGGGTTCTTGCCATCGACGTCGAGATAGGTCACGCTCCCGTCGTTTATGGTGAGGGTGTTGATCTTCAGCGGGTAGATATCCTCCACCGCCTTCTGCCAGCCGCGCTGCTTCACCGGAACCTTGCTGCGCGCCTCGGCCTGCAGCTGCTGGAGGTTGATGTTCACCCGGGGCTGGTCCAGCCTGAACTCCCCCACTACTCTCCCGGAGAAAATCTCCCTCCAGTGCACGCTCGCCTTCAGCCGGGGGAAGTACACGACCGGCGGATTGGGGTACGCCTGCTGTATGACCGTCATCCCCTTCAGCGTCAGGGAGAGGTTTATGAGCTGGAAATGGAGTCCCGGGATGCGCACCGAGTACCCTTTCAGGTCGCGGTTGACCCGCCGTTCCATGTTCCTGCGTATCGGCTCGTCGAGAAAGAAGGAGGCGATGAAGAGGATGACGATCAGCGCGAAGAGAATCCCTATTATCCAGAGGAAGACTTTCAGGGCGGGGTGCCTGCGGGGAGGGGTACTCTGCTTTTCTTCCTGCTGCTCGGCCATGGCCGTCTCCAGCGGTACTGCGCCTGGTCCCCCTCCTCGGATCAAGCTACCTCGAAATACATACCATCATCGTCACGGGGAGCGCGACCTCACGAAGGTCGTCCCGCCGCAACTTGCATCATCACTAGTATACGATAAGGGCAGAGAGGGTGCCACTGCGGCACAGCGCCTCCCCTCTCCGTCACACGGCCGGCCCGATAAGCGGCTCCACCTGCGCCGTGGTAGACTTCCTAGTGTGATTGAGCTGTTAGCTTTGACAGCACAGGCGTAGACTCAAATAGATAGATGGAGGCTGGGCATGCATCAGCTGGTACTGTTACGACACGGGCAAAGCGTATGGAACAAGGAAAATCTTTTCACCGGTTGGACCGATGTTGACCTGAGCGATGTGGGGCGGCAGGAGAGCAGAAAGGCGGGGCGCAACCTGAGGGAGAGGGGGTTTGAATTCGACCTCGCCTTCACTTCGGTGCTGAAGCGCGCCATCTGGACCCTTTATCTCACCCTCGACGAAATGGAGCTGATGTGGGTTCCGGTGCAGAAGGACTGGCGCCTGAACGAGAGGCACTACGGCGCGCTGCAGGGGCTCAACAAGGCGGAGACCGCGCAGAAATACGGCGACGACCAGGTGAAACTCTGGCGGCGCAGCTACGACATCCGCCCCCCCGCGCTGGAGGAGAGCGATCCGCGCCATCCCCAGTTCGACCCGCGCTACCGCTACCTCGGGCCGGAGCAGATGCCCTCGACGGAGTGCCTGAAGGACACCGTGGCGCGCGTCCTCCCCTGCTGGCGCGACCTCATCGCACCAGCCATCCAGAGCGGCAAGCGCACCCTCATCGCCGCCCACGGCAACAGCCTGAGGGGGCTCGTAAAATACCTCGACGGCATGAGCGACAGCGAGGTCCTCAACCTGGAGATCCCCACAGGCGTCCCGCTGGTGTACGAACTCGACGAGAAGCTGCAGCCGCTGCGCCGCTACTACGTGAACGACTAGCTGGCGGGGCGCCGCCGCACGGAGAGCGGGCGCCGGAAGCGGCCAAGATGCACGGAGGTTCAAGATATGAGAGCGATCTGGACCGGAGCGATCAGCTTCGGGTTGGTCAATATACCGGTGAAGCTTTTCAGCGGTGCCGAAAGCACCTCTCTCGACCTGGACATGCTGCGAAAGAATGACTTGTGCCCCATCAAGTACCTCAGGGTGTGCAAGAGGGACAATCAGGAAGTCCCCTTCGAGGAGATCGTAAAGGGGTACGAGTACACCGACGGCGAATACATCGTCCTCACCGACGAGGACTTCCAGAACGCCAACGTGAAAAAGACGAAACTCATCGACATCCTCGACTTCGTCCAGGAGAGCGAGATCGACACCAGGTACTTCGAGAAGCCGTACTACCTGGAGCCTGACAAGACGGGGGCGAAGCCGTACGCCCTGCTTCTGGAGGCACTGAAGAGATCCGGGAAGGTGGGGATCGCCACCTATGTGCTGCGCAACAAGGGAAACCTGGGGGTGTTGAAGCCGTACGATGACGTACTGGTGCTGAATCAGATGAGGTACGCCTCGGAGGTGAGGAACTACAAGGAGCTGAAGCTCCCGGAGAACCAGAGCCTGCGCGACCAGGAGATCGAGCTCGCCCTGACCCTCATCGGGCAGCTCACGGTCCCCTTCGACCCGGCGAAGTACCACGATACCTATGTGGAGGACCTGAAGAGGATCATCGAGGAGAAATCGAAGGGACTCCAGCCGACACCGGCGGAAGAAGCGCCCCAGCCCACGAAGGTCGTCGACCTCATGGCCCTTCTCAAGGAAAGCCTGGAAAAGAAAAAGAGAGAGGCTGCCTGATAGAGAGAACGTTCCATGCCGCCGCAGGATAAGAAGAACGCCCCGCCGCACGATGGGGTCGGGGAACTGAGCTTCGTGGTGCAGAAGCACGCTGCGACACGTCTGCACTACGACTTCCGGCTCGAGCTCGACGGCGTGCTGAAGAGCTGGGCGATCCCAAAGGGCCCCTCTCTCGACCCCGCCTTGAAGCGGCTCGCCATGCATGTCGAGGACCATCCGTACGAGTACAAGGACTTCGAGGGGACGATCCCCAAGGGGAACTACGGCGCAGGTGACGTCATTATCTGGGACAAGGGGAGCTACCGGGCGCTGAACCGCGACGGCTCGGAAGGGGACGAGGACGCCCTCCGCAAAGGATACGAAAAGGGGGACCTCAAGTTCATCCTCTACGGCGAGAAGCTCAAGGGGGAGTTCGCCCTCGTGCGCATCAAGTCGGCAGACGACAACTCCTGGCTCCTGCTGAAAAAAAAGGACCAGTTCGCCACCACCGAGGACATCACCAGGGACGCCCGGTCCGTGGTGACGGAGAGGATCCTCGAAGACCGCAACCGCCGCGGAACGCCGCAGAGGACAGACGCGAAAGGGGAGAAAGCACCAGCACCCTCTCAAACGGCGCCCCCGCACGCCTCGCCCCCCCCGCCAGCCCCCCCGAAACCGGCACCGGCAATGCCCTCCCCCCCTGAGCCTGCACCGGCAACCCCGGCGCCCCCTGAGCCCGCAGCCGCAGCGCCCCCCTCAGTCACCGCGGGCCTCCCGATGCCGCGCCAAACGAAGCCGATGCTTGCCTCGGCATTGAAGGAGCCTTTCGACAATCCCGAGTGGCTCTTCGAGATCAAGCTCGATGGCTACCGCGCAGTCGCCGAGATCGAAAACGGCGATGTCCGTCTCTATTCCCGCAACAACCTCTCCTTCAACACAAAATTTTCCGGTGTAGTGGAGACGCTGCGACAACTTCCGGGCGCCGCGGTGCTCGACGGCGAGGTCGTCGTTCTCGACGACCGGGGGCGCCCCAGTTTCCAGCTCGTACAGAACTACGAAAGAACCGGTAGGGGAAACCTCGCCTACTTCGCGTTCGACATCCTCTACCTCAACGGTCAGGACCTGCGCGAGCTCCCTCTGGAAGAGCGGAAAGAGATCCTGCGCGCCTTCCTCCCCGAGCTCCCCAACGTGAAGTACACCGATCATGTGACGGAGCAGGGGAAAACCTTCTTCGACATCGCGAGGCAATCAGAGCTCGAGGGGATCATCGCCAAGAGGCGCAGCAGCAAGTACTATACGGGGCGAAGGACGAAGGAATGGCTGAAGATCAAGATAAAGCAGGAACAGGAAGCCGTCATTTGCGGCTTCACCGACCCCCGCGGCAGCAGGAGGTATTTTGGCGCGCTGGTGCTCGGTGTGTATGAACAGGAGGAGCTCGTCTACATCGGCCTCTGTGGCGGAGGATTCGACGAGAAGACCCTCGCCGAGGTGGACGGGCAGTTGCGCCCCCTGATCCGCCCCTCATCCCCCTTCCGCAGCAGCATCGGGCTCACCGCCACCTGGGTGGAGCCCCGGCTGGTGTGCGAGGTCTCCTTCACCGAATGGACCGACGAAGGAGTCATGCGCCACCCCATCTTCATCGGGATGCGTGTGGACAGGGACCCGGCTACGGTGGTACGGGAGACGGAATTCCTGAACGTGAGCGAGGCACTGCAATCCGCCGCAGAACCGGAGCCGGCGACAGTTCCCCCTCCACCCGAGGCAAAGCCCGCTCCAACCGCCCCGACCATGCAGGAAAACGCCTCCGAAGCGTCCCCTCCCTTTCAAGGGGAGGGACAGGGTGGGGATGGGGTTGCCCCCCCGCCTGCAAAGAAAATCGTGGGAGTACTAAAGGGGAAGGACCGGCAGCTCGAGATAGGGGGAAGGAAGCTGTCGCTCAGCAACCTCGACAAGCTCTTCTGGCCCGACGAAGGTTACACGAAGGGGGACGTGATCAACTACTACATGACTGTGGCCAAATTCATTTTGCCGCACCTGAAGGATCGCCCCGAGTCGCTGTACCGCACCCCGGAGGGGATAAACAAGCCGGGCTTCTTCCAGAAGGACACGGGCGATCTCCCTCCCGAGTGGGTGGGGACGCAGAGAATCTTTTCCAACTCCAACGACAAGTACATCAACTTTCTCCTCTGCCAGGACGAGGCCACCCTGGTGTACATGGCCAACCTCGGCTGCATCGAGATCAACCCGTGGCTCTCCCGGGTCCAGAGCCCGGACAACCCGGATTTCATGGTGATCGACCTCGACCCGGAGGACATCCCCTTTGAGAAGGTGGTGGAAACCGCCCTCGTCGTCCGTGAGGTCCTCGACTCTATGGGGATAACCGGCTATCCGAAGACCTCGGGAGCCACGGGAATCCACATCTACATCCCCCTGGCGGCGCAGTACGACTACGACACCGTCACCAACTTCGCGCGACTGATCGCCACCATCGCCAACAGCAAGGCTCCCGATTTCACCAGCATCGTCAGGTCCCCCGCGAAGCGCCAGCAGAGGGTGTACCTCGACTTCCTGCAGAACCGCGGGGGGCAGACCTTGGCGGCTCCCTACAGCCTGCGACCCCGACCGGGAGCGACCGTCTCCACCCCCCTCTCCTGGGATGAGGTGAAAATCGGGCTCTCCCCCTCGCAGTTCACCATCAGCTCCGTCCCTGCCCGGATCGAGCGCCTCGGCGACCTCTTCGCCGGCGTACTCGGCGAGGGGATAGACATCGCCGAGTGCATCAGGAAACTCGAGGGGGGGTAGCTACGGCCGCCACAGGTACATGAAGCCCCCCTCCGGCATCACCTCCACCCCTTCGCCCCCCACCTTCACCAGGCTCACGTTCACGTCCGTGAATGGGTCCCCCGAATAGATCGTGCTGCGGTAGCCGCCGGGGCGGTAGTAGCTGACGACCTTCGCCTCGCTCACCCCCGCCGCCTGCTTCACCCCCTTTATCGTCTCGTCCAGGTACTCGATCTTGTCGATGAGCTTCGCCGCCAGCGCCTGGTCGGCTGTATAGATCCGCCCATCTGCCAGCGTTTCCAGCTCCTTGCGCTGCAGCTTGTTTCCCGGTCGCCCGAGCACGATCTCCACAAAACGGAGGTGGAGGCTGTTGATTACTTCCTGGGCGAGGCGCTCCTCCTCCGGCGTTGCGGGGCGGAAGGGGGAGAGCATATCCTTCTTCGCCCCCGACTTCACACTTATCTCCTTCACCCCGAGTTTCTGCATCAGCCCCTCGACCTCGAAGCGCATGAGGATAACGCCGATACTCCCCGTCACGGATGCGGGGTGGGCGCTGATGCGGTCAGTGGCCGAGGCGAGGTAGTACGCCCCGGAGGTACCGAGCCCAACGATAGAGGCGTAGATCGGAACCTTCTTGCGCGCCTTGAAGGCCAGGAGTTCGTGGTGCATGATGTCGCTGGCGCTGACCGTCCCCCCCGGAGAGTTAATGCGCAGGACAACGCCGGCAATAGCGTCATCCTTTTCCGCTTTCTGCAGAGCCTCCTTGAACTCCGCCACCATGGAGGGCTTTTCCTTCAAGCCGCTCTTACCCTTCTCCGAGATCATCCCGCTTATTTCGAGCAGAAGGATCTTCGCGTGCCCCTCCCCTTCGACCACCTTTTCCTTGAACGGCCGCGTCGGCTGAAGAAGAGCGACGTCGAAAACGGTGCAGGCTGAAAGGGCCATGACTGCCAAGAATCCCATCAACAGTCTCGTGATTTTCCTCATCATCCCTCCTTTACAATCCCTTCAGCTTTTCAGGTTCAGCTGTCGCCGGATGCAAAGCCCGCCTGTGTCGCGCCCGGGGCGGGGGTACAAAAACTCCGGTACAATGTTACTATGAGCGGGTCCTTTGACAATCGTGTCCGGCGCGAAGCCATGACAGGAAAGGCGTGAGGAGCCATGACAGTCAGACCGGAAGAAAAAGAATCACTCTCCATGAGTGAAGCCGCCAGCGACATACTGGAAGAATGCCGCATGGTACTTCCCGGTATCCAGGCACTCTTTGGCTTTCAGCTCATTGCGGTCATAAACTCCGGTTTCAGCGAGCGACTGAGAGAGGGGGAACAGCTCTGCCACCTTGTGGCGATAGGCTTTGTGGCTATTGCCGTCGCTCTTGTCATGGCACCGGCAGCGTACCATCGACAGACAGGGATAAAAGAGGTATCGGGGCACTTCCTCATGATTGCCTCGCGGCTCCTGCTCTGGTCGATGATCCCGCTCATGTTCGGGGTGTCGCTCGACTTCTACATCATCGCCCGGCTGATCCTGCACAACGAAGCAGTCAGCGCGGCGCTCGCGGCAGGACTTCTCTGCGTTTTCGCGTCGCTGTGGTTTCTCTTGCCACGCTGCAACTTCCTGCGGAATATCCTCGGCAGGGAAGATTGAATCCAGAGGGGGATCTACAATGCACAGAGGAGGAACGTCTGATGGCCTTTAGCCAGTCCCCCGTCTCCAGGGGGTCCGCATGAATCTCACCGGATCCACTCCGCTATGGGTTGCCTCCCGTGAGATGTTGATGGGACACGGAGAGGAGTTTTTCCGTCGCCTGACCAAGGCGCAGAAATCATTCGACGCAGAGGACATCCACGACCTCCGCGTGGCGTCGCGCCGCCTGCGGGAAGGTATCGCCCTCTTTTCCCCCTGCTTTCCGGCGGGCAACTTCGCAAAGCTGGAAAAGCAGGTGAAAAAGGTGACGCGTCTCCTCGGGACGCTGCGCAACACAGACGAAGCGATCCTCTTTTTCCAGTCACTCACCCCTGAGGAGATGGGAGAGGGAGCGCCCCTCCAGCCGGAGCTACTCGACGCGCTGGGAAAAGAGCAGAAGGTCGCGCGCAAAAAGGTGAAACGGGGGCTGAAGGACTTCCCGCCGCAACCGTTGCGGGACGAGTACCACACAGCGCGCGACCGGCCCATCATCTTTGAGGAGAGCGAACGGGATCCGTTCATGGAGATCAGGGAGTACGCACGGGACGGTATCCTCGCCCGAGCCGCGAGCGTCGCCGAACTCGTGCCGGTCGCCATGGAAGAAAAGGAGGGCGCCGCCCAGCACCAGCTGCGCATCGCGATCAAGAGAGAGAGGTACCGGCTGGAGATCATCGCGCCGCTCCTTCACAGGGATTACGACGAGTTGCACAGCACGCTGAAGAAGTACCAGGAAGTGCTCGGGAAGCTGCATGACATGGACGTCTTCAGCGAGATGGCACGTGACCGCGCCGAGGAGGGAGAGCGGACGGAGGCCCTCCTGGCGGCGATAGCGGCGAGGAGAAGCGGGACCTTTCGCACCTTTCGGGAGATGCTGGAGAAGACCCCCCTTGAGCATGTCGGAGAGAGGGCGGCGGCAGCGCTGTAGGAGGGGATGCGCCCTCTCTTGCAACGCTGGTGGATAGGCTGTAAGCTTCGGATGCTCTAAAACCACCCACCACCGGAGTGTGACAATGGAACTGATGCAGGAAATCCTCGGGGAAGTCTCACAGGAACAGCTCGCCACCCATATTCAGGCGCTCGAAGGAGTAAGGCACCCGACCGCCGCAGCTGCCGCCCTCGACCGTGCGGCCGATTACATCCAGGATTTCCTGCAGTCCCTCGGATACCGGATCACAGAGCACTGCGTAGGGGAGAACGGCTGCACCTATCTCAATATCGTGGCGAGCCGCTGGGGGCTTGATGAGCCGCAGGGGCGGGTGATGGTCGTGGCACATTACGACACCGTCTCCACCTCTCCCGGCGCCGACGACAATGCCAGCGGCGTCGCCGTTCTGCTGGAGTTGGCCAGGGTGCTGAAGCCGTATCAGTTTGACAGCTCCCTTGAATTCGTCGCCGTCACTCTCGAGGAAAATGCGCGCGAAGACGACCCCGGCTCCGGCTTGCGCGGCAGCACAGCCCTTGCCCAGTACGCACAGGAAAGGGGATGGGATATAAAAGGAGTAGTGGTGCTGGAGTCTGTCGCGTACGCCGGTCCGGACGTGCAGCAAAACGCACCCGCCGGCGTACCGGTCGAGGTTCCAAAGACGGGGGATTTCCTGACGGTGATAGGGAACGACAAATCAGCGGGGCTGGTGAAGGCTTTCAATGAAGGGGTGCAGCGTAACAGCATCTCGCTTCCGTGCGTCTGCCTCGTCGTGCCGGGCAACGGAGAAGTCCTCCCCGATACCAGGAGGTCCGACCATGCGCCCTTCTGGGACAGGGGGTACCAGGCGATCATGCTCACCGACACCACCAACTTCCGCAACCCCAACTATCACAACGCCGGAGACACCTTCGAGACGTTGAATATGTCTTTCGCAACCGATGTCTGCAAGGGAACCGCGGCAATGGTCATCGAAGTAGCAGGATTGGTATCGCAGTAGCAGTGTCCCAGCCCGCCGACGACCAGCACCGAAAGGTGGCCTCCGCGCTGGAGCGCAGGCATCTTGCCTGCGTTGGCGGCGCAACCGCCACTAGCCCTCCGTGATGCAGCGCCCCTCCATTCAACCGCGAGGGTGGTCATGTGGGCCGGGATAAGCCGCCAGGCGTTCCCGGCGGTCCACAATGCCCACCACAGACGCAGCCGCGCAGCAGCGAATGCCGGAAACGCTACCGCTTATTCCGGACTACAAGTGCAGCGCACCTAACACGCCGCCCGCCCCTCCCTTTTAACAGAGAACGTCCGCCTCGGGTGTCATGTGGCCGGGATAAGCCGCCAGGCGTTCCCGGCAGTCCACAATACCCACCACAGACGCAGCCGCGCGGCAGCGAATGCCGGAAACGCTACCGCTTATTCCGGCCTACAAGTGCCAGCGGGGCTGTGGTTTTCTCACCTACTGCGCAACATAATAATCTATCTCCTCCGGAAGCTTAGGCCCGCGGTACACGATAAGGCCCGAACGGCTGAGGATAACGCAGGAGGGTACGCCCGAAACCTCAAAAGCCCTCGCCACCGCCCCGTCCAAATCGACCACCACCTCGTACGCCACATTGTGCTTCGCGGAAAAGTCCTCGATCGTCTTGACGCTGTCCCCTTCGTTGACCGCCACCACCTTGATAAGCCTGTCGGAGTCGAGCCCATTGAGGCGCTGGACCTCCTCTGCGCAACTGCGGCACCCGGAGCCCCAGAAGACCACCACGATCGCCTGCGACCCCACCAGCGGGATCAGTGAAACCTGCTTACCCGCCGGCGTCCGCAGATCGAGATCCCCAAGCACCGTACGCTCTCCGCGCCCCTCGGTGGCAGTAGCAGCGGTCCCCGCCGCCAAAGCGAACTCTCCGAAATGCAGGAAGCAGACAATAGCCACCACGACAGCTTTCAAAACGGTACGCATAGCTATCTCCCCCGCACTATTCCTGCAGCGCGCTCATCTTCTCCAGCAGTGAAATGACCTTCCCGCCGTGCCGAATAAAGGACCGTTCCGCCGGAGACTGTTGAGACATGGCTGCTGCGGCTTGATCCCAGAGCTTGCGCCCATCAGCAATCATCTTCCGGCCATGTCGCACGGTGCGCTCGTCGATCGGTCCCGCCATCTTCATGCCGCCGAGCATGACGAGATTGGAGCCTTCTGCAGCCATTTCCAGGGCATGGTTGAGCGGAATCTGCCTCTGGTGCGCAGATAGCTCGCGCAGCTCGACCTTCTCCAGATCATCCACCAGCGCCAGGAGTTCCGCCCCGAGCTCGTGGGTGTAACCCATCAGAGGATCACTCCACCGCCCCTGCTCGTGGGCCATCTTCATCTCGGTGCCGGAGAGGACATCCTTGAGTGTTGCCTTTCCCTGTGCGATCATCTCCTTGCCGTGTGCCGCAGAAAGCTGGCCGAGCGGCTGCGGCGGCTGCATCCGGGAATGCATCAGGAGATCGGACCCCTGCAACGCCATGATGAGACTGTGATTCATCAAGGTGTGCATGTGATGCAGGCGTGTTACGGTTTCATCCGCATTGCCATGCCCCTTCTCACCCCCCGCTACCCCCGCAGAGCCAACAAGGCACATTCCAATCAGCAGGACCACTGTCGAAAAAAGCTTGTGCATAGAGACCTCCCCACCACGCTGACCGATGGCTTTCGGAGCACAAGTATACCGGGAATACAGCATGATGCTGCCGCGTCAACGACTGGATCAGGTTCGCCATTCAGCGTCCCGTCTTCTTCCAGGCATCCATCCCGCCGTAGAAATTCCTGGCATCCGGCAGCCCGGAAAGGTGATGCACGAGCCAAGCGTACGATGAACGGACTCCCGCTGCGCAGTAGTAGACAACCGGCTTCTCCGGGTCGACGCCGTGCCCTGCCAGAAGCTTCTTGAGTTGTGCCGGCGACAGCGGCCGTCTCTCCTTTCCGGTGAAAAACTCCTGCCACGGGATATGAACCGCGCCCGGTATTCTCCCGCGAAACCATTCCAGCGTCGAGCGCACATCGACCAGGGAGACCTTCCCCTTTAGCCTCTCGAGGTCCTCGGCAGCAACCGACAGCTGAGGTCTCAGGTCCACCCGGTAGTGCGCCTTCGCCGGCACAGTCGACTCAGGGCCCTTCACCAGCGGAAGCCCCCTTTCCCGCCATGACTGAATACCACCGTTTAATAGGCGAATGCTTCCCCTGTGCCCCATCGAGGAGAGGAGCCACGCGGCCCACCCCTCTCCACCCCAGCTGCTGTCCGCATCACCATAGATAACCACCGGCGTCCGCTCGTCGATTCCCAGCCGAGCCAGAGCCGGAGCCATCTCGCGCGGTGCGAGGATGCGGGTCTCGGCACCGGCCGTTTCCTTCCTGGAGTAGTCCTCCCAGTAAAAGGAGTGCGCTCCCGGCAGATGCCCCGCGTTCCACTCCTTCCGGGGACGCGCATCGAGGATGACCGATTCCGCAAGGCGGGTAGCGAGCGCAGATGCCTCGACCAGCGCAAGGTCGGCAGCAGAGACATTTGCGGCCAGAGCAAGAACAAGCACACAAATGATAGAAAAAGCCTTCAACACATTTCCTCCATGAGTCTCTTTGCCCCATGTTTGGGGCCGGCACCAGTTATAGCACAATTGGGGCTGCGGCAGATGCAACATCCTCGCCCAAAGCACGGGTTCCAGAGCCTCAGACACCTGAAACAGCGCCTCCAGCAGCGGCTTTTGTGCCCACTGCCGTTGACAAGTACTCAAAATTTCATACGATTTACTAAGGCACCACAATAGGAGGACAGCCATGAGAACTTTACTACTGGCACTCGCATTATCCGTTGCAGCATCAGGAGTCGCCCTGGCACAGGGGCAGGCCCATGTCAACACCGGCTGCGGTCTCGGAACGATGCTTTGGGAAAGGAAAGCGGATGGATCGGCCGTATTTCAGAGCTTCCAGGCCACCACCAACGGCACTTCCGGAACCCAGACCTTCGGCATTAGCTCCGGCACCTCCAACTGCACGAAACCGTCTGCCTTCGTGCAGAACGACAAGCTGATAAACTTCGTCCAGTCCAACATGGACAACCTGGCGAAAGAAATGTCGATGGGTAAAGGTGAAACGCTGGATACCTTCGTTGAAATGATGGGGGTTCCCCAGGAGCAGTCCGTCATATACAAAGCGAAGCTGCAGGCGAACTTCGACAAGGTCTTCAGTTCCGACAAGGTCGAGGTGGCACAGGTAATCGACAACGCCTACGCCGTAGCGAACAGCTGACCCGACGCAGCACCTTGCACATAAGAAGGTACACAGGGTCATCTTGTGTACCTTTTTATTTGGTTGTCGCAGGAAAAATACCTGCCAGGCAGCCCGATACTTCAGGGGCTCTTAAAGGAGCAGGCGAGTCTTACGCTCCCTCGCAAAGGTTCATCCGGGAATTCAGGGGGCGCGTGGGTCCATTGCCACGAAGCACTGCAGCGTGCCCAACGTTCCCCCCTTTGCGAAGGGGGGGGCAGGGGGGATTTGATCTTCAAGTCTCCTCCAGAACCGCAGCCCGTTCAACAGTACATCTCGGCCGTCGAACCGCAGGTCAAATCCCCTGTCCCCCCTTCGCAATGGGGGGGCGCGAGGCCTCGTGCGGCCCTTCATTGGAACATACTACGGCTTCCCCGGAATTCTCCGATGAGCGTTTGCGAACGGGGGACAGGGCGGGACAGGGGGATTTGCAATGAGCGCAGGATGGTGCAAGCCAATCGTTCGTACCGGGGACCCCACATGAGAAATGCGCTGCAGCTATCGTCTCCCTTACCGGCCGTTCTGCTCCTCGTGGTGATCGTCAGCGCCTTTCTCCTCGCCTTCTCCCCCACCCCCTCGTGCGCAGAGGTCGACAATGCCTACCTTAACCTGCTCCTGCGAAGAGCCACCGAGTTGAAGCTGCATGAAGACCGGGGATGGAAGACGCTCCTCCACTACAGCAAAAGTTACCGCGGCGTGGAGCGCAGCCGCATCGGCGATGAAAAATTCTTTCTCTCTCCTGACGGTAAAACGGACAGCGCGGCTGAGCTGGAGGCGACACTCAGAAGCTTCTTCGTGCCAGCCGCGAAAGACGGCGAGCACACATCCTGCAGGCTTCCTGCACGCTTCGAATGGCTGAAGGGAAAGCTCGACATCGATACCTCCCGCCTCCCCCCCTTTACCTGCTCCGAAAGGGACAAGACGATCACGCTGGTCGACGCCAAGTCCGCCGTCCTCGTCTTTCCCGTTGGCCACACAAACAGCCCGGCATCGATGTTCGGCCACACCCTGCTGCGCATCGACAGCAGCAGGAAGAGCCGTCTCCTCTCCTACGCCGCGAACTACGCAGCCGGCACCACCGACACAAACGGCTTCCTCTACGCCTACAGGGGTCTTACCGGCGGGTATCCCGGATATTACTCCATGATGCCATACTACGAGAAGACCAAGGAGTACAACGATCTCGAACACAGGGACATGTGGGAATACACCCTGCGGCTGTCGGAAGACGAGGTGAAGATGATGATGAACCACCTCTGGGAGCTGCAGACCATGTCCTCCCCGTACTACTTCCTGGACGAGAACTGCTCCTACAATCTTCTCTTCGTAATTGAGGCCGCACGGCCGCAGATCCACCTAACCGACAGGACCGGCTTTTTCTTCGTCCTTCCCACCGACACCATACGGGTGGCGAAGGAAAGCGGCATCCTCGACGAGCCACACTACCGGCCGTCCCAGGGTACCCGTATCCACGCCATCCTCTCGGTGATGGACCTGAAAGACAGGAAGTCTGCGTACACCCTTGCCCACGGAGAAGGAAACCCGGAGGCGCTGCTTCAGGACGGAGACGTCTCGAACGCGGAAAAGATGAGGATGCTCGATGTGGCGGCGGAGTACGTGCAGGTGCGCTACGCGCGCGACGAACTCGACAAGGATGAGTACAGCAAGCTTTACCTGAAGCTGCTCAGGGCGCGCAGCAAGCTCGGCACGCCCCCGGTCGAGCTGTACGAGATCAAGGAGCCTTCTCGCCCCGAGAGCGGGCACCGTACCAGCAAGGTCGCAGTGGGAGCAGGAGTGCGCAGGGGTGAGCCGGTGGTAGAGCTGGAGGCGCAGCCCGCCTTTCACGGGCTCCTCGACCCCGACATAGGGTACATCCGCGGCGCGCAGATCGAGTTTTTCAACACCGCCCTTCTTTACAATGCGAAGACCGAGGACGTGCGTCTGAAGAGGGTGCACCTCGTCGACATCATCTCGCTGGCGCCGCGCGACACCTTTTTCAAGTCGCTCTCCTGGAAGGTTGCCTTCGGCGCCGACCGGGAGGCGATGAGAAACGGGCAGGATGCGCTCGTCTTCAGGCTGAACACCGGAGGGGGGTACACCTATTCCTCCCCGTGGGACGGGATCATCTATGGACTCGGAGAGGCCGATCTGGTCGCAGGGGGGAAGGTGCGCGCCGGAGTGAGCCTGGCGCCGGGGATAAGCGTGGGGATTCTGGAGCAGCTAACGGAGTGGTGGAAAGTGCATCTTTTCGCGAGGGGGTTTCTGTACCGGCTGGGGGACCATCGCGACACTGTGACCTTCGGGGCGGGGCAAAACTTCAGGGTAAACCAGAACAACAGCATCACCACTCAGTACAGTCGGCAGTATATGAACAGCAACGTGATCGAAGAAGCGGGACTTCTGTGGAATCACTACTTCTGAGCTTGCATGTACGCACGTTGTCATGTAGGCCGGGATAAGCCGCAGGCGTTCCCGGCAGTCCGACTTCACCACCGCCACTGCCTTCGCCCCGACTTCATCCGTCATACCGTTCGTGCTGAGCCTGTCGAAGCTCGCCTCTAAGGTTTTCCGGCTTTCCGCGGGCCGGAGAATCCGGGGAGTCCTCTTCGGCAGGCTCAGGGCGAACGGGGTCGGCTACGGCTCGTTCACCAGGCACGCCTCGTCGTTCTTGTCGCAGTAGCGCACAACGCGCACCTTCTCCAGGGTAATCAGCCCGCCGCACATCATCTCATCTATCTTCGGCATCGTCCGGTCAATCCTCTCCTGACTCGCCACAACCTCGATGATTATCGGCAGTTCCTTCGCGAGCTCGAGGAACCGATCCGAGTGATAGACAAGATGAGGGCCGAAGCCTGAAATCCCGCGCAGCACCGTCGCCCCCTTGAAACCCTCCTTCATCAAAAGCTGCGTCAGCGCCTCATAGAGCGGCTTATGGTGAAAAGTATCATTCTCGCTGATATGAATCCGCATCAACGTCTTCTCCCCCTCCAGCTTTCCCATAGCGCCCCCCCTTTTGACAGGCTTCATTATAACACAGGAGGTGAAGTGGCCAATCTGCAGAGTCACGGCACACCTCGCGCGATGGAGTACCGTCTGTTGGGAAGGTAGCGCGCGGAGTCGTGTAAGTGGTATCCTTCTTTAAGTATTTCCTCACCCTCAACAACGCTTTTGGGTGCGTCACGCACGTAAGGGGCATGGTGCTGGCGGTCGTGCGTACTGGTATAGATGTACGCCCGAAAAAGACAGAGCTTCTACGGAGTAGACGACAGATGTCGCATATTCCTGCACATAAAGATGTTCGCAACTGGCCCAAGCCGCTCCTGATAGCAGCAGTTGTCTTTCTGGTGGCAGCGGCCACCTCTGCGGCACTGGTCTGGCGCATCGAGGAGAGCCGCCTCAATGAAAGACGCGCCGCACTCGGCACGCTGGCTGGTGCACATGCCACTGCACTCCAGCTCAATATCGAGAGATCTTTTTCTGCTAGCTATGCGCTTGCGGCCCTGGTGCGGCAGGGGAACGGGACCGTGCGTGACTTCGAATCTGTCGCGAGGGAAATGCTTGCGTTTTATCAAGGAGTAGCTGCGCTGGAGCTGGCACCGAGAGGCGTTGTACGCCAGGTTGTACCCCGTGAGGGTAATGAGGGGGCGATCGGGCATGACCTGCTGAAAGATCCTCAACGAGACCGCGAGGCATTGCTGGCAGTGCAGACCGGTAAGCTCACCCTGGCGGGGCCATTCAATCTCATGCAGGGGGGATTTGGAGCTGTGGCCCGTCTCCCTGTATTCCTTGATTCGGGCGACGGCAACCAGAAGTTTTGGGGCTTTGTCTGCGTTCTGATCCGCTTTCCACAAACGCTCGATCCGGCACAGCTGGCAACGCTAACACGGAGGGGGCTGGCGTATGAGCTGTGGCGCAATGAACCGAAGAGCGGAAGAAAGCAGATCGTAGCCTCCTCGTCCGGTCCGCTGTGGAACCCGGTGCACAGAGCTATAGAGCTGCCGAACAGCAGGTGGGTTCTTAGCGTAGCTCCGTCGGGAGGGTGGGGTGACCCGTTGGGAATGTCGTTGATGGTGATTACCGCGATCACCTTCAGCCTCCTTCTGGCATGGCTCACAAAGCTCCTGATGGAGGCGAAGCTGAATCAGGCGGGACTTGAGACTCTTGTAGAGGAGCGCACCGCCCAGATCAGGGAAAGCGAAGAGCGTCTTCGCAGCCTTGCCGACAATCTCCCTGACAGCTACGTATACCGCTACACCCGCGAAAACGAGGCACCCCGATTCCTCGAAGTTTCTGCGGGGGTCGAGAAGATCCACGGCGTGACGGTTGACGAGGTGCTGCACGATGCGCGGGCCCTGCACGGCCAGGTCAACGAGGATATACGTGCCGCTTTACTGGAAGCGGAGCATGCCAGCACCGCAGCACTGGCAGATTTCCACTTGGAGGTGAGTTATGCCGCAGCCGACGGGAGAAGCCGATGGCTGCAGCTGCATTCGCGTCCGCGTCGGCAATCATCCGGTGCCATCGTGTGGGATGGGGTTGCTACCGACATCACCGCACGTAAGGAAATGGAGTCCGCCCTTCGCGCCGAGCGGGATTTCTCCGACGCTGTCCTCAATACCCTCCCAAGCATTTTCTACATGTTTGATACCGATCTGAAGCTTCTGCGCTGGAACAGGAGATTCGAGGAGGTGACCGGATTCGATCCGGCGCAGTTGACAGGGATGGGCGCCCTCGACTTCTTCTCCGGGGAAGACCGCGAACGCGTTGCCGCCCGGATTGCTGAGGTATTCGAGCGCGGTGAGGCCGACGTGGAAGCCACTTTTTCGTTGAAGGAGGGCACCAGCAGAGCCTATTACCTCACCGGTGTCAAGCTGCACACCAGAGAGGGGGATTGTCTGGTCGGCGTAGGGGTTGATATAACTGAGCACCGAGCCGCCAAGGAAGCTGCCGAAGCGGCTAACTCCGCAAAGAGCCAGTTCCTTGCCAACATGAGTCACGAGCTGCGCACCCCGCTGGCGGGCATGCTCGGCATGCTGCACCTTGCGCTGCAGGAAGACGTTGCTCCAGCCACCCGGCAGTACCTCGAAAAGACCGTCACCTCCGCACGTGCGCTGCTGCGTATCCTCAACGACATCCTCGACATGACAAACATCGTAGCAGGGAGGCTCGCCATCAAGGAGGAACCGTTCCTGCTGCGGGAGTGCCTCTCCGAGGTGATCGAGATCGTCTCATTCGACGCCGAGCGAAAGGGTCTTCCGATCGTCCTTTCGGTTGAGGCCGGAGTGCCCGAAGCAGTGGTCGGCGATCAGGTGCGGCTGCGCCAGGTTCTTCTGAACCTGGTCGGCAACGCCGTGAAATTTACAGAGAATGGGCGGGTAGAGGTACGCGTCGCGAGAGCAGGGAATGCCGCGGGAGGCAAAAAGAAGATCTCCTTCTCCGTCACCGATACTGGAGTCGGCATCCCGGAAAGCAAGAGGGACCTGATCTTTCGTCCCTTCACCCAGGTCGATTCCTCGTACAGCCGCAGCTTCGGCGGCTCCGGGCTGGGGCTTGCCATCAGCAGCCAGATCGTACAGCTTTTGGGGGGGAGCATCGACTTCGAGAGCACAGAGGGAAAAGGGAGCACCTTCTGCTTCATCATACCGCTGGCAGAGGCGGTGGCGGAAAGTGTAGCCGCGCAGGATAGAGCCATTCACCCTTCCGAGACACCGCCCCGTGCTGCAGGAGATGGGAAAGGAGCAGAGCTTCTGATTGCAGAAGACGATCCGACGGTGCGCGACGCCCTCCGGAAAATCCTCACCATGTCAGGGTATGACGTTCAGGTCGCGGAAGATGGACAGGAGGCGCTTGAGAAGTGGCAAGAGGAGCATCCCGACTTGATCTTGATGGACATCCAGATGCCGAGGATGGACGGCTTCGAAGCAACTCGCGCCATACGGGAAGAGGAGACCGTCCGCGGAGGCCACATCCCCATCATAGCGGTTACCGCGCATGCACTAAAAGAGGACGAGCGAAAATGCTTGGCCGCGGGAATGGACGCCTACATCAGCAAGCCGGTAGACGTACGGCGGGTTCTGGCGCTGATACGTCAATTCGTGACGAGCGAGACGGTGGGGGCAACCTTCGAATAAACATCTCTGGGGTCAGGCTTTGCATTTGGGGATTTGTTGATCCTCCACGGTTCAGAGAGGCACCAAATCCCGAAATCCAAAGCCTGACCCCGCAGATCAACACCGCGCCTTATTGTAGTCCTCGTGACTAGAAAAAGACCTGCAGCCGTTATCATTCCTCCAGACCTTGAGATCCACAAGACCATCTCTGGGGTCAGGCTTTGCATTTGGGGATTTGGTTGTAGGGCTACGGTTTAGACGAGGCGTCAAAAACCACCCGATGCAAAAGTCTGCCCCCGACGACACCCCTGATGATAAGAAGCGGCCAGCCGGAAGAAAATTGATCGGCGTTGGCAAAGATGCTAACCTCAGTGCACATGAACTACACCGTCGAGTACTTCCACAAACGCGTCAAAGCCGAGATCGAGGGCCGGCCTGTGGGGATACTGGAATACGCCCTGGCAAGGGAAATTCTTGCTGCCCGCGCGCGAGTCGGTCTCTCGCAAGAAGCCGTAGCCGAGAGGATGGGCACGACGAAGAGTGCCGTATCGCGTCTCGAAGCCGTCGGGAAACACGCGCCTTCCCTGACGACCCTGAAGAAGTATGCCCGCGCCGTAGGCTGCCATCTGGAAATAAGACTGGTTCCCGAGAAATCGAACCAGTAAAAGGTCGAGGCTTTCTGCCGCCCCCCCTTCACATTTGCTACATTTAAACAGCAAGAGGGCCGGTCTGATGACCGGCCCTCTTGTTTAAGTTGGCGGAGAGGTAGGGATTCGAACCCTAGGTACGTTTCCGTACACCTGATTTCGAGTCAGGCACCATCGACCACTCGGACACCTCTCCGTATGTTGACAACTCTACGTTTTACTAAAAATCCCGTTAGGTTAGCTCTTCCACCTTCACTCAGGATGTGTTGCCAGCTTTCGCTGTTTGTCGCCTTTTTTGCACCGGAAGTGCACCATCAGTGCACCATTATTCTGTAGCTCTCAGCGGCCACCTAGACGGCAGGCGCAACGGAATCAGAATCATAGCGCATTTTAGGCCAAAACTCAAGCTTATGTTTTCATCGAAGCCTGACGGAATGCGGCTTTTGGGGTTCTAAGGGCTCGGATCTCTCATGATAGATTTGCGGCTTCATGCAAATATATCTTGAGAGACCGAACGAGGCGAAGCCTCGGAATTCATAACTGATTACGCCAAGCAGCAGCCAACTCGTCCTTCAACCGCACTGCACCATTGCAACCCTCCACTGCACCATTCACCGTCAATACCCATAGCTACCCCCCAAAGGGGCCACGGAGCGCCAAGGATCATCCATGCGTGCACATCGATGTTCATCAGTGACCTGCTGCCACAGGTCGGATAGATTGCTACCACCACGATATTGTGAGGGCATATATAGCAAAGGCTATATTTCCACCACTAATTGCCACGCAAAGCCTCTAATTATGGGCTACTGCGCAGGCTTTCCCATCCCCCCAAGCCTTACCAGTAGCGCGATGCGCTGCAACCCACTAATTTTATTCAGCTTTTAAATTGCAGTCACACAGCTTTGGTGGCACTGTCGGTTTTGGCTTTTAGAAGTGGAGAAACGAAGGATTTTTTCGTAAGGTTGGTTTTCCTGCGCGGAGGGCGTCGATGGTGAGTCAGCGGGAGACTTTGCAGATGGCAATCAACTGTTGTAGTGCTACTAGCTCCGTCCTGGGCAGCTTCGCCATGTTCTGCACGAACTTGTATCCATTCTTCATCAGGGCACTAAGCTCCTCATGCATCTTGAACATGACCGGAAATGTCACTTTATGATTTTCCAAGCGACCATAGATGATCCTGTATATCTCCATACTGCATGGTCCACATATCACCGTCACTGCTGAATCCCTTGCTGGCGTAAAGCCTGTCCTTTCCAACGTCCCATACTTGAGGCCATGAACGATATCACCTTGCCTCATCCACTTACCGCAGAACTCGCATTTCATTAGATGACCCCTCCTTCCACAAATGAGTAATGGTGGTCACCGACGATAATATGGTCCAGCACCTTGATACCAAGTATCTCCCCTGCCTCTATGAGCTTCCTTGTGACTTGGATATCTTCCGCGCTCGGCGTAGAGTCTCCGGTCGGATGGTTATGGATGAGAATCAAGGCGGCTGCCGATGAGAGCAGAGCTGTTTTATATACCTCTCTGGGGTGGACAATCGTTTGGTTCAAGCTCCCTATGCTGACGATATCAATGGCTGCGATGCGGTTCTTACCGTCGAGGTGGATAGCCATAAAGTACTCCTTGGTCTCCTGCCTGAGGAAGCTGAAGGTGTCATAGATCTGGGATGGAGAGGTATACCTAGTCCGAGGGTTCAGGTAGTTCCCAACTGGCTCCCTTACCGTCAGTGTCTCGTATACCGCCTTGATTGTCTTGAACTTGAGCGGTCTCGGTTTAGGGTCAGCAAATTCCATGGGTCCGAATAGGGTGTCTACTACTGGCATGGCTACTCCTCCTTTTAGATTAGGCAGTTAATTAACTTCTCGACTATCCGCTTGGGTGACAGGTGCTCCCATTTAGCGCCAAGGGTTTCCTTGATATCCTTCGGGGTGTGCATATAGAAGGTGTTGATGGGGTCCGGCTCTGGTGCCATGAAGGCGTGAAGGCCCATGGTCCCAAGGGCCTTATTGATAGTCAGTACATAGAGGGCGATGCTCTGAGTGAAAACGTGGATGGTATCGTGGGTACCTCCTTGGAATTGGTAATTGTTACCTCCATGATCGAGGATGAGGCTGTTAATGTGGATGCCGTTGCTGTCGTCGTCCTGGCTGGTGAAGAGCTTAATGGTGGGCTTGATCGCGGTCATGGTTTCCTCCTTGTGATGTGATAATCCGAATGGTCCCGACCCTGCACTTGAGGCAGGTATCATCAGGTGGGTAATAGTCTTCATAGACGGCACCACATGTGCCGCATCGGAATAAGGCCATAGCGGGTCCTCCGTACTTATGAATTGAGGGGTTAGTATGGGTTGAACTTAGAAATGGGCTTGTAGGGCAAATTTGGAGCTTGCTTGATAGTCTTTGCGAGGAGAGTTAATGAGAGTTACTGCTTAATGGCGATTTTCATAAGGTGGGGATTACAGCGGGGAGTCCTTATTCTGCGGAGTCTTCAGCTTGGTCGACTTCACCTCCTTTTCGGTGGAGGATATAGTCGCTACTCTTTTGAGCCTGGGCTGCGGCCATCACCAACATCTTCTTGTCGTCCTTGAGAGCCTTCAACCAACCTCGGATATAGGCAGCGGAATTCACGATGGTCCCCTGCTCGATACCGGCAATACCACATAGGAATGCAGCGCCCATCTCAGCTACCAGTTCTTCCTTCGAATAGGAATGGCTGCCGAAAAAGGAAGGCTCCAGTATCCCCTTTCGGCCAACTCTGGAAGCGTGTCCTGTTGCATGGGTAAGCTCATGGAATACTGTGCTGTAATATTCCTCTGGTGACTGGAAGGCTGAGGGTTCCGGTAGTCTGACGTAATCCAACATGGGGCTATAAGAGGCTTCGTTACCACCATGTCTAATGTCCGGTCTTAATGGCATACCGGCTATGATCTGCTCTGCTCTCTCGATGGGAGTGAATGGGTTGATGATGTTCTCAGGTGATGGTGGCGATGGTATCCCTTCTACCTGCTCCAAGTTGAACACCGAGTAGTACCTGAGTAATGGCACCTTGCCGTTACTGGTATCCTCCGCATCATCACCATCGGCATCCTTGCGGTCGATCCACTTCCAGAAGATCACCGGAGAAGACTTCTCTCCTTTACGGACATGCCCCCCCTTCTCTGTTGCCTGCTTGAATGTCAACCAGTACGGAGATCCATAAGTCATGCAGCCGAGAAGAAAGATGTTGATTCCTCTGTACTCCTTGCCACTTACCAGATTTTTCGGCACATTAGCCTCTGCATTCCATGTTTTCCTCCATGGCACCGTACCAGCTTCCAGAAGCTCCGTGATCCTCGCATTGATCACATCATAGGTCTTACACATGCTCCTTCTCCTTCTAGCGGCTTACCTCTTATTGTCGGGCTTCTCCGATTGGTCCGACTTGGTAGCCTTTGAGACAAAAAAAGAGGCACATCCGATGTTGGACATGCCTCTTGATTTAGGAGGGTGGGGTAGGAAAATGATTGCAATTGACTTCTACATATCTAATCTCGGTCTTGGTCTGTGGGTATTATTTTGAACTGATATATGTAACATTATCGTATTATAGAATTAATAACTATCACTTCGGTGGTGGAGTACCAAACCTGACAGGAGCATAAGGATCATAAGGGATATAGACTTTTCCATCGAAACCCACTCTTGCAGATCCACGAACTTTCTCGTAATAGTCTCTTTGCTGTTGTTCATTCAACTCGCTGGCTTTTTTCTCTTTATACTTCTGATGAAATTGAGGGATAGCAAAGCCAGCACCGACTAATGTGGTCACACCTATTACCAGTAGAAAAATCTTCAAATCATTCAATTGTAACCTCCATCATGCAGTATAATTATTCTCTAGATTGTCGAAATTAATTTGAAGTATCTGCTTGGTCACTAGCCTCTACTGGCTCATTTACATCTATTTGTTCTTTAACACTGCTTTGATCGTCTTCGTGTTGCTTGCATAAATATTTGTAGGCTACAGAATCATAGGTACCATCTTCTATAGCCTCACCAAAATAATTTGTGCTTTCCACTTTATTTATGTCTAAAACCATGTTCCGATAATAATCTGTCGCAGTTACTAGCTTCCCATCATCATCAACCGATACGATGGAATAATTATTAGAACTCTTAGCATTGTTGCAATCCAGAGTGTATAGTCGATAGGTGTCATGATAGATATCATTATCAGCTTTTGTATTATCAACAATTCGCACCCATGAACGCACAAATCCAGCCTGATTCCTAGTAGTAAATTTAGTATTGACAAATATAACATTCTTCCGATTATCAAACACATTCACGAGGTCCTCAGCTTTCAGGACTGGAATTCCAAGCATTTGCTGTATTTCTGCAGCAGTATACTTAACTGAACTAGCCTTACCTTTCTCACTATAATTAAATTCGAGATCAGTAGCAGTTAGGTCCCGACCGCTTAATGCCTTTACTAGATCGTGCATGATATAGGGCGGCAACTCCATCCTATTATTTTGGTTAGAAACTATCTTTATGTAGTCCTTTCCACCATATAAAACATAAACACTCTTAGTAGATGGATTCAGCATGAGACTAGATAGATATATTTCGTCACCCTTTATCCATCCTGTCCCTGTGTAGATCCCATCTTTATTTTTTGATGCGAAACCCTCTGTAACCTGACAATTGAGTTTAAACTTCTTAAATTCTGCCTTACCCAACAGTTCAACAAGTATTTGCTGTATATCCTTTCTAACCAAAAGCCCCCTGACAATATCCTGTTTAGTTTCTTTGTATTTAACCAGAAGATCGAAATTGTCAGCATAGCATAGAACCGGGAATAGGATACAGATAACACTTAAAACAAAAGCGAGTATCAACCTCATCATCAACTCCTTAATTAGTAATAGGAATAAATTATACTTGTAATGACCTCAGGATCGTGTCCCGCTGACTTTCATAAGAAATCTAGAGCCTAAAAAGACAACACCTATTATAAAAATGTAAAGCGGGCCTCTATGCGGAATGAAAAAAGAAAGAACCATACCCACAATGACACAAATCCCAATAAGACATCCCAAGGCCGTTTGACTACCTGAAAGACTCCCCTCACCTTTAATACTTTCAACACCATGAGCATCAACCGGCTCATCTTTTACGTCAATAACTGATAACTCCCCGTGCATCACCTCGATAGGACACCCACATCCAATGCAGGCTGTTGCTTTGTCAGATATCTCCCTGCCACACTCATGGCATTTGACTAAAGCCATCCCCTCATCCCCCCCTCAACCAGCACAAAATGCAAAACAGGAGGGATAGTACAACCTGACTTAGAACATTTCAACATTTATCTAACTCTCATTCGTAGTTTGCTACAACCCTTAGTTGTATTGTCCCTGCCAGGGGTATATGACTATGGATAAGATATTGGACACCAAGGAAATAGGTGGGAAGATCAGGATGCTGCGAAAGCATGCGGGTCTGAGCCAGGAGAGGCTTGCTGAATTGGTAGGAGTATCTTTCCAGCAGATTCAGAAGTATGAGAATGGGAGCACGATGCTCAATACTGACAAGCTCCAACGTGTAGCCAATGCTCTTAAGGTGCCACCTTCTGCCTTCTTCGATGAGAGCACCTATGAAAAGCCCCCACTTTCAGACAGGGAAACGATGCTCGTTAAAGCATTTAGGACCCTTGAGGATGAGGTTATTCAGGAGGGGATTGTCAAGCTGATGGTAAGAGCAGGAGAGAAATGACGAAGCTGAGATTATCTCAGGAGGGGACTTGCTGAAAAGGTAGGAATCGGTCCCTCGATGCCCCTTCCTTGATACAAGGTTCTTTGGCATACACGATTGTGCATTCCACGTCTTCCTCCATGGGACCGCACCAATTACTAGGGAACATTTTGTTAGGTCGCAGCGAACCGGTTACACGCTATTCTTATCCTGCTGGCGGACATGACTTCAATCAGAGACATTTCGTTGCGAGTCTGAACGTACCTGTCCCTGCGCCAACGATCGCTCGATTGGGCGAGTGCAAGTCCTTGTGAATTCTGTGTCTTAAGCGTTCATTTTGAACTTTGACAATATAAGATCACGAATACTCAAGGGCAAAGGATATTTGTTCAGGATTACCCAACCATAACTTTTGCCCCACAGGCTGATAAATGAATCTTTGATCTCTCCATCGAAAGCAATACGGTTTTCAGGCGTCAATACTCTTTCAAAATCTAGTTCAACTCTGTAAAAAAACAAACCATTGTCCCATATTTTTGTGTCATCAATATATGCCTCACCAATGACTCTAGCGACACCTGCTAGTTTGTTATCGACTTTAAATATCAATATATCGCCTATATCCCATTTTTTTGGGTGAGTGCTGTTTGCACCCCATAGTTTATGGGCCACGCAGGTGTTAAAATGCTCCTCACTCAAACAACAAAGCCTGGTTTTCATGCAATCTCCTTGGACTATGGCGGTGGCGGTATGATTTTGGTATCACGCTTTTGAGCCACGTGATCGTAGGAGCCTGGAAAGGTTCTTCCCCATTTAAACATTACCTTCCCAAAGAGGAGAGTCACGGCTAGAGGCACAATGTGCCGCCCTAATATGTAATAGTCAACGACATAGGTGCAGTCGAAGTGCAATTCGGGCAAAGCATGGATGATGAGAATTACCCATATGCAGACGGTAAAGAGGCTAACCCATTGATTTGACTTTGAAGCCGATACAGGCAGGGGACCAGTAAAGTATTTCTCAGTCAGGTTCTCTTCCTGCGGTCGATACAGTACCGTCTTGTACAGTGGTCCAGTAACAACATCCTCCAGCATATCAACATGATTCTCCCAGTTTTCTTGCCAGTACTTGCTGCCACGATTGACCAAAAACCAAGCCCATGTAAATAAAATACCAACACAGCTTACAATGTATGCTAAGTACTGCTTATCTATAAGATGTTCAGAGCCTAGGATTGCAAAATATCCTGCGAAGGCAACGGCAATTAATGCCCAGAAATAGGTAGCTCTTTTCCAGTAAAGTTCGATCTCGAATTTTCTGATATCCAACGCATGACCTAAAGCTTCTTTTGCCTTGCGACGGTCAAGTGGGTCAATCCCGAATGCTGCTTTGTATTCCTCTTCTGTCATCCTGTTGGCCCCTTTCCTGCCTCCTCCATTGTGGAGCGCCCACATGGAGAAAGAGGTTTGTCCTCGCCTTCTTTCGTCGCAAATCCGCACTCATATTCAACATACTCAACATCAGCTTCCACTTCGCTTCCACTGACGTATCCGTAGATGGTATGGTACTCCCTTCTAAGGAGGGGAGCTTTGCATTTCGGACAAACCAACTCATATGTCTCCAACAGCGAAGTGATCTTATTTAACTTCGCCACCAGCTCTTGAAGTTGCCACTCTTTCTCTGTTAGCTGGCCCTTATAATCTTCCCCATCTTCTCTCAACCTATGTATTTCTTCGTTCCCAATTTCAACTCGCTTTCTCAATCTCTCAATTAAAATATCTGGCGATTGAGACTCTGCATCAGCAACTTTCAACTCAAGATATTTTATCTTTTCATGTAGCAACTCAATCACGCTATCCTTTTGCGATACAAGTAACCGATAGAGCCAAAATGCGCCTGATAGAACACCAATAACTGAACCGATTTGTGTGAAAAAGATAGTCTCAATAGTCATAGGAGTTTTCACTTACGTAGTAGTGCTTTGGGATTTCCGCCAAAAATGGAAAGGCAGCGAGAAGTTTTTGCAGTTTCGATTCATCGCTCAAAAGATACCACTCTCCTTTTTGCAGTTCTTCTCTCACACCTATCAGAGCAAAGTCGATGAACTTATACACACCATTTACTATTGCAAAGTCTGCATCTTTAACGTAATCTACTCCAACTGCCTTGAAATTCAATATCGTCGCCTCTGCTTTGGAATCATTGACAACGCCGAAAAAAGGAGCATCGATGAATTCCATACAGTACGCTACTGTATCATTAAAGTCTGGCAATACCTCAATAGAGCTTACTACATTACTTACTTCCAAAGTACCGTAGAACTTAGGAACGTGCCTTCCTAGAAGATTATCCGCTGTTATCTTTGTATAAGCTGCTACTTCACTTCGGAAGGTATACAAGCGAGCAAGCCTATCGAAGGCACTATCTCCTTTTTTAAAGACTTTGAAAGCAATATTACGATCATATGAAACAAAGATAGTCCCATAATAACCATCAAGTCTTCGAGGCTTTATTACTGGGACTTCTCCGATATTTGTGTTTAAAATGTATTCCGCCATCCGAAAACCTCGATGATCATTTTATCTTCTCGTTCTTGCCTAGTCGCCTGAATTCCCATGGTGGAAGCTGATTCACCCCTTGCCATAACCCCAATTTAGAATTACGTGCACGAACCTCGGCATCAATAAACTCCGATGCATATGGGGTCTCCAGGTAATCACGATATGCCCAAGCCCAGCCCTCGGCCACCATTTCCTGATTTATATTCCTACTGCCTAGCCACACCAAGCAAACCAGCCTTCTGTAAAGATCAACAGCTATCACATCAAGCTTGACGCTTTGACGGAGGATTTTACCACTGAGAGCCTTCCAAGCCTCGTCACCATAAGGCTGTCCCGGTTTACTGATTCGGTCCGTTCTCTTGTTAATTTTTTCTATCTCAGGAGCATCTATGCCATATAATCGAACCCTTACCTTTGTTCCAAGTGAATCAATGACGGTAATGGTATCTCCATCGGCAACTTTGATAACGAATCCCGCTAATGATCTGACCGGCGGTTGTGCGTGTACTGCTGTGAATGGGATTAAAAAGAACAACAGAAACAAGGCGAGGACAGCTCTATTGTGGCTTTTACGCAGGGTACAGTGCATTATCGCGATATCCGTAAGCTTCCAATAGATACCTCTATTCAGGGGTATCAACGGCATCAAGAAACTTGCAAATCCGGCTCTGCAGCGAGGAAACGTCCTTTAACTCGCACTCCCAAAGAATAAGAAAACTCCACCCTGCAGCAGCTAACGCTGCTAGATTTGACGCATCTCGGGTGACATTTTTCTCAAGCTTTGGAACCCAATATTCTTGGTTTGTTTTCGGGAAATGAGAGGATTTGCATCCATGTTGGTGCCAAAAGCAACCATGTACAAAGATGACTTTTTTACGGCTAGGAAAAACAAGGTCCGGCTTACCAGGGAGGTCAGGTCGGTGAATCCGGTAACGGTAACCAAGGGAATGAATCAAGCGACGCACCAGCATTTCAGGGCGCGTATTCTTAGAACGAACAGCAGCCATCATTTCGCTTCTGTTCATTTACGCCTTCCGATTACTTAAGCAGGCACAGGGGGGCGCAAAACGCTCATACGGTCTTCGCACAGGTCTGGCCACACAGGGTGCCCATCTTCGTTAAACCAACAAATGCCAACGTCTCTATCTTCACAAAGATATCTCGTGATCCATGGGATTACAGAGGGGTTACCTGGGAGCACTAAGCAAAGAGAAATAGCTTCATCCTCGATCAAATCTCTGTATCTAAACCTGTACTCGTATAGCTGGCTTAGGCCCTTTCTGATTTGATCTAGCAGAGTATCTCCACCGCTTTTCATCTCAAATATGAAAGACCCGTCATGCGGGATTTTGGCAAGTAGGTCGATGTGGTCGTTTTCTTTCGGTATTGCCCCAAGGGAACGCAGGTACGAGTCCATTTTATCGATGAGCTCTTTGTGAGCTAAATTGCGACGCTGGAGTTTAACCCTAGTAACTTCTGGGTCTGCAATCTCCCGGCGGCGATCAAAAGAGCGCGCAGGCGGAGGCGTTCCGGTTCTTTGCCTAAACGGGTACGTTTCAGGGACAGGCTGAATTGCAATCTGTTCTGCAGCAACCTGAGGCTCGACTTCTGCAGCGTTAAGAGCGTGATCAGCGGTTAGGGTTAGGACGACATTGGAAGGCAGTACTCTGACGCCATCGAAATAGCGCCCCCAATCTCCGCTTGCTATTACCTGCTCAAGATCTTGGCCAGTGGTGCAATCATCGAATCCCTCAAACTGAGCAGCAATCGAGCATATTGCATCCAGCTGCTGCACTAGTTGATTTCTATCCTCAACCGTCACACCTTCCCGGAGTTTCGCAGCCCCATGGGAAAGTTGAAAGATTTCAGTATGGCGCAACGTATGAAACCGACTCTCAAATGTTGCCGGTCCCACGATCTCTCCGCGACGCACTGCTGCCAATGTAGCGGCTACGACTTCCTGTGGCGGCAAAGCATAACGATTTACGTCTGGCGCATTTGCGAGTCCAAAAATCTCGTGAAAGGAAATAGATGCATCAAAAATGTTAACTCCTCGCAACAGGGCATCAGCTTTGAGTGCTACAGCAATGAGCCGCACAGGCGAGAAGTGAATGCCTCCTGCTATAAACTCTAAAGTGCGGTCCCGAGTGTTAGATTGGATGTGCAGATCATTCGTAAAGCTCCGGTACCGTGCACCCATGGCATTAGGATATTGAAACAGCGGTAGTTGCAAGCGCAGAAATGATGCAACATCCGGCTCCTCTCTGAGCAAATACCTTTTCGCCGTCTCACTTAGCCGCAGTACCCACCCTGCCGGACTCTGCTCCAGAAAATATAGACCAAGGTATGCAGGATACGCACTAATCTCGTCCCGAAATTTAGAAACATCGAGACGGCCTCCTGGCGTTAAGGGGCGCGTTGCGGCTTCCGATGCCAAGTATGAGACACGAGGGCTTATAGCTTGGAGCCGCACTTCAATGGCTGGACGGTCGTATAACTGCCCATCGAACTCACCGAATATGGCGGCCAATTCGGCAAGCTTTTCAACCCAGCTATCACTGCTTGAGTGGATTTTATGGCTGAATAAATCAACAATCATAGGTTTGATAGAGGATTAGGCAGCTTTGCCAGTAATTTCTGAATTCGCCATGCTTCCTAAAAGGTAGTTAAGGCCCAAAATGGCAGCCAAGGTGTCATAGCTCTTTCTGTTGGTAGCTCCAAAGGCATGTACTCTGATATGCTCAGCAAGGAGCGCAGCAAAAAGAGGTGGGACTGCATTACCAACCTGCCTAATCACATGCCTGCCTGTTCCGTGGAATGTCCACCAGTCAGGGAAGGTCTGCATTCTGGCTGATTCCCTTGGTGTGACTTCTCGTGGAGCGAAAGGGTGCACGTGTCCTTTCCCGCCACCTTGATCCGAACCTACAATAATCGTAAAGCTTGGGCGTTCGGGGTTTAGCTTGTTGATACGAGTTTTGGGATCTCGCTCTCCAAATTCAAGATTCGAATACCTTTCTATGATTCTGGCGCTGTGCTTGCGACCAATGTGGTTAGATACGCCACTTCCCTCCCACGAAATGGGTAGATATCGCAACGCCTCTTTTACGGTGCGATATGGATTTTCCATTGCCACACCATGGGTCGGCGCCATCTCTGGAACCTTAATCCCATTTTTCGTCCCAATAAAGAAGATTCTGTCTCGGAACTGCGGAATTCCATAGTCCGCAACTTGATAACTATGCGCACTTACAGTGTAGACGCCCCCAAGGGTGAGTTCATCAAGAATATCTTCGTAGAGGGTTCCGCCATGGATCGTTTTAAGGCCAGCAACATTTTCAAATACAAAAGCTCGCGGCATTACTTCACGAATGATCCGCTCGTACTCCCAAACGAGGTTACCTCTGGGATCACCTAGCCCCTTTCGCCGCCCGAAAATCGAGAACGCCTGACAAGGAGGACCACCTATAACAATATCCACTTCTCGATCTCTGAGGTGTGACTCTTTGAGGAGGTCCGTAGCCGTTACCTTTCTGATATCTGCTGGGATCGAGTGGGCATGGGAGTAAAAATCTTTTTTGCCACTGTTCAAAATAAGGGTCTGGCACGAGAACGCGTCAATGTCCGTAGAGCACCCTATTTTAAAGCCTGCTGCGGAAAACCCCAAGTCAAGGCCCCCACCGCCGGAAAATAGGGAGAGGGCATTAAGTGTTCTGTCGCAACTATCAGTGGGCGCAATTTCATTAAACACGAACTTCTCCAAAAAGGGGGTCGAGAGCGGCGGAATTTTAGATTCCGCCGCCCAAGCTGGCCATCTATCTATGCGAAAATTCTATACTTACATTTATTGATGCGAATTATCTGGCCGCATTTTATAGCACTTTTCCCCTAGAATTGAAAGAGTTCTTACGCGCCCCCCCTTATTCCATTCCTAGCAGTCCAAGAGGCCAAGAGGCTGGGATCAGGTCTATCGACGTCTTCCTTGCCCTCTCCTGAATGTCACACGCCACAGCGGATGTGCCTTGGAATATCAGCTTGAGTGCCCCAGAGTCATTTACCATCAGCATTTTCCGCTTGCTGGTGCCATTGAAGACCGATTCTTTTCTCCACTCTGAGTCCTCAAGAGTGAGATTGTCTGTTTCTCTCTGCCGGTGAACTGCTTGGCTGTGATTCTCAATTCCCAGCAGATTGCATATATCGACCGCCGTGTACCAATGCTCGCCATCAAACTTACGAGTTGTGATTACTTGTGCCTCTTCTACGCCGAAGAGGTATCTCATTATTTTTGTCATCGTTTGTCTTCCTTTTGTGAATTTAGTGTTTTTCTGAGGCGACTGGGGCAACATGGGTAACAATGCCGTAAGCGTGCGATGTTACGATTTTCTTCCGGCGGAAGTTGTATCCTGGCGCGGTTATGGGCGGGGGAGCGGGGGGATACAATCCTGTACCGATGTTCCCTCTGCACCCCATGGTGTTCCCTGTTCACGATGCGCGCTATTCAATCATATGTGCTTAGTTTCAACACCTTACGACACCGCTACCCACGTACCCCCTGTTTCCTCAAAAAATTGATAGTTTGTGACTATTCATCTGCAATGGCCTTGGCCGTAAAGTGGTAAATCTTTTTCGTTCCGATCCCGGCCAGCCTGACGCTCCGCTGGTTTTTGCCGTCATTCCCAGGCAGGATCAACCCCCTTTCCACCAAGACTTTCGCCGCCCACTTCTTGTCAAAGCCAGAGCAGATCTCAGTGAAGGCTTCTGGTAATACGAGGTACTCGGTATTACCGTCGCCATTCTTGATGATGAACCCTGCTCGATTGTGTGTGACCTTGTGGGTATCAGGTACCCCCGTGCCCTTCTCCCGCGGTGTAAACCGAGACTCGCCATGGAGCTCAAAAAAGGCACGGACTTGGGAGAATAGAGCTGCCTCCTCCTGCATGCCTGTCCCTCCCCGCTTTTCTAGCAGCCCTTTGAAGCACTGAGCTGATGCCCTACTGGCATCGCCAAGTTCCCAGCCGGTTATTTCCAGAGCTGTCGCCATTTCGCCAGCGGCCGCAACCAGCGCAAACCGGTTCAGAAGCCTGTTGACCTGACCACTGGCGTCCTGTAATGCGTTCTCCTTTATGAAGTCATCCCGGTAGACCTTCACGTCCTGTATCACCTGGTCGTAATCCTCGATAACCTTCTCAATGAAAGCCCGAAAGGCCGTCCCATGACGTTCTGCTGCGTTACGCTTGAGCAACTCTGCCAACGCTGCGGGCGTATCGATATCATTCAGGTTTTCAAAGATCCCCATGTTGCAGCCTGCATCGGCGGGGATATCAGCTAAACGGATTTCTTGTCCAGCCCTTGCTTTTTTCCCACCTTCGACCATGTGATCGGCAAGCGTGATCTCACCGGAGGACAAAAATAGCAGCCGCCATGTCGCTTTCTGCCTAGCCTCACCCTTGATATTCGCCCTTTGCTTCCCTGCACCGTTGGCCAGCATGTATGAAATCTCGCCTGCATCCTTCGGCTGCACCTGTCCAAGCTCATCCAGAATTAGCAGGGTATCGTTGTGGGCCTTGGCAATGCCTTCCAAGCCATTGGAGGTGGATCGCCAGTTCTGGGTATATCGGTCGGGCTTTCCGTAGACCGAGGCTGCTACATGGAGGGCGGTGCTCTTTCCGGTACTACTGCCACCAACGAAGTTAAACCCTCCGCTTTCCTCGCCTAAGGCGTACAACATTGGAGACGCAAATGCGCAGGACACCGCAAATAGCAGACGTGAGTTACCCTTACAGAGCAGCGCCACATCACGCTTCCAATCGTCAAGCGATCCTCTGCTGACTAGCGGATTAGCTGATGCCGTGGACGATATGCACATTACGTCTTCCTCTCCTGCACCGATAACCTCATCAGGGAGGACAAATCGCGTACCGTACCACCCGGTCTTATCGGTTGTCAGAACCCGGTTGTTCTTAATCGGTTTGCTATTCTGAATGTAGTCAATCAACCGGAGTCTTGCCTTCTTGCCCGGCACCATGGACAACCCTTTTGACAGCAGGGCATCAACGATGGCTTCACCGTCTCGCCTCAAGTCGCTCATCTGCATGTGGTAACGCTGTTGGTTTCCGTCCCTGTCCTCGAATTCGAGTATCCGCCCCCAGTTCTGGCTGTTATCATCGCGGCTGTCAGCCACTACCCTTAGTGGGGCACACACCAGCATTTCCGGTTTAATTTGCGTCCCTGAAATTTCGGCCCAGTACACCCCCTCGCCGTTGATTGCGAATTCGTTCTTCCCAAGGATGGCCTTGATGACTTCCCCTTGGAATTCGCCATTTTCGGATTGCTGCCCTGCATTTGAGGTATCCCGAAAATTCGCACTATCTTGTTGAGGGTTGCCAACACTTGCCGCTTGTCCCTCCGTATATTTCATGCCTTCACCGTTCACTTTGATTCTCCCTATGCTTTATTGTTAATCTCCCCCCCCCCTGGCAGTCGACTGCTCAAGGGGAGGCTCACTTCTCACTTTCGACCCGAGATAGCAGATGACTCGTGGTCTGCGGATAGCAGGCTTATGCAATCGGCGGCCATCTGGTCAACTTTTCTGATGACGTAATTGAGGTTGATGTCTTCGGCTCCGGTGGCGATTGCGCATGCTTTACGGATGTCCACAAGTTGTCTCAACAGTCTGTTATCGTTCGCGCTCATAATTCCTCTCCTGTTGCCACGACGCATGGAGGCGCCGGGGGCTAGCACTATGTATTTAACGGCTCTGTGCCTCGACCCACTCGAAAAAGGCTGCCTCATCGATAAGCACACGACGGCCTGCGCGTTTGATCACACGGTCAAAGCCATTGCTCTTTGCGTTGAAAATGAGGTGACGGAGGCCACCCTGGGGAGGCCAAGCATGATGGTCATTCCATTTGGGGACAGGGATAAGACGGTGATTTTTTGCGGGTTCTTGATTCTGCATTCTACGACTCCTAGCATGTGGTGATTCAGTAACCGGTGCGCACCGTTTCTGTGAGGCCCGGTTGTAGCAAATCATCAATGCAGTGCCTAGACTGGGGTATGCTGATTACTGGGGTGCTATGGAAGGCGGCCGGTGGGGTGATGCGTATAGGGGGGGTATGAAAAAAGCCAGCGGGTGGAACGCTGGCTCTTAGATTACGGGGCTGGCTCTTAGGTTCGGGTGCTAGCTATTGTGAATCGGGCACGGTCCTTTCGGTTTCGAATACCCCGGATCTCCTTTCACTCGACTCGGCGCTCTCTCCTTAAAAACCGTACGTGTAACTTTTAAAAGGAGATTCCGCATTTCATGATCTTCCTTTCCTTTCAGGTTGAACAGCAGTTTCCCTGCCTCATCACAAGCCTCCGTATTCATGAAGTCAGCAAGCTTTCCGTGGCTGCAGGTGCAGCCTCGTTCCAACGCTTCCACTACGTATCGCGAGGCTTTGACCTCCATTTCTCGCTTCGGTCCCCACAGGTAATCGGTTAATTGCTTTGGCTCTGCTCCTGTCCCCTTTGGCATTCCCTTCTCGTTCCGCTTTGACCCAATGGAGGGAGTGAAGCCTTCGAAGCATGGAGGTTTTCTATCCCTAACGGCATGGTACAGGTCCGGAGGGAAAGATGGTAGGTTTTCAATCGCCCATTTCACGAATACCGCTGGTTCATGAACGATGCTATTGATGACGTCCATCGATGTTTCGTCTACCACTTTTTCCACAGTGAGGTACTGCAAGGTCCCTAGATCCCGTTGCTTCTCGATTATACCGTTTATTCGTTTGTACTTATCGGACAGGGCGACCAAGCGTTCCAAAGGCCAGTCGTCAACGTCAAGAGGCATTTTTTTGTCAGGATGCACAGACATTGCCAGCCATACGCATTGCTCATGAGTCCAATACGGCTCATATGCCCAATAAACGCAATCCTCAGGGGTTAAAGGTCTCCGAGGAGTGACAATGACATCAAGTCCTTCCACATCCATCAGCTTAATAATATTTTTGAATACCTCATCCATTCAGACTTTCTCCGAAGATTTTCTCGTTCATCGACGCAATAACCTTGCTGGTGTGCTGTTCCGAAAGGTGGCTGTACCTTTTTACCATGGCTAGCGTCTTATGCCCGAGGACATCGGCTATGTCAACGGTGGTTGCACCGTTCATGGCGAGATAACTGGCGGCACTATGCCGCAGGTCGTGAAACCTAAAGTCTGATATCTTAGCGATTTCAAGAGCCCGCTTCCACGATTTGCGGAGGTCCATCGGTGATTTACGGTCCGTAGAAGGAAAGAGAAGCTGCGTATCCAACTTGCGGACCTTGTGATGCTCCTTGAGCAGGTCAAGGGCATGACCCGCAATAGGCACATTACGCCGCTCGCCATTCTTGGTATCCTGCAAGATCACGCATTTACGGGCAAGGTCCACATCCCTCCACGTGAGAGTCATGATTTCGCTATAGCGCATACCTGATGAAAGGGCCAGAACGACAATAGTATAGAGGCTCTTATTCTTGCTCTCCCGGCAGGCTTTCAGGAGCGCCGGCCTTTCCTCCTCAGACAGAAACCGCACCCTCCCTCTTGGCTCGATGGGCTTCTTAACCTTCCGCACCGGGTTATCATCCAGCCAGCCCCACTCGTTCACCGCCACAGTGAAGGCGTGGGACAATGCAGCCAGATACCTCACCCCTGTCGCTGGAGTCCTCGGCGTCCCCTTTTTCGTCTTCCCTTGCAGAAGCTTATCGCGGCACTCCCCGATCATCGCGGGGGTCACATCGCAGAGGGTATAAGCGCCAATCTCGGCCTTCCACCAGTTAAGCTGGCCCTCCTGAACTTCCTTGCTCTTCGGCTTGCTTGGCAGGATCTGTTTTATGTACTGGTCGATCATGTCGGCCAACGTGTGCTTCTTCGCGGCGGTGGTCTTAAAGTGCCTTCCTTCGCGGATTGCAGCCTCGGTCGCCTGCGCCCACTTTTTGGCATCGGTCTTACGCTCAAAGGTCGCTGTCTGGACCGGGAAGCCCTTCAATCTTACCTGCACCCGAAAATGGCTTTTGCCGTCCTGGGTGGTCCTCTCCTGGATATATGCCATTGTTCACTGCCTCCTTTTAACAACTCACAACAAGTCACAAATAACAGCAAAAAACCACAACAATGATGCTCAATCAAATGGCCCTGTCGGATTTCGGCTGTTATATCAGCGCGTTAGGTGAAGGTCAAGATAAAATGGTGCACTCATGGTGCACTTCGTATTTTCCTCTTAGTCCAAAAGCCGTGTGAGACTAGTACATTACGCCACCCGCTCCATTACTGTCAGCTGCCGCCATTTGTCGCGCTCATTCGTGGTTAAAAGCACCACCAGTGCACCATTGACTGATTTTGGGCAACAAAAAAGGGGCTAGCCTTTATCAGCTAACCCCTCGGTCTAAAACGTAAAATTGTCTTTTTCTACACGGAGATTTTTGGTGCTTTTCTCTAAGATTTCGAGTCAGGCACCATCGACCACTCGGACACCTCTCCGTTTATTCAGTTTTCAACCGTGCTGCCGCGTGTGGCGCGGCGTCAGCGCCCCTTTCAGGTAACGCCAACAAGGTATAGCTTATTTTTTGCCTAAACTCAAGTCCTGCGTTTAATCTTCCGCGCCTACCTCAGAAAACCCCGCAGAAACCCTACGCTGCACTGGCAGAGGCTACGGCTTCGCCTTCGACATCAGTATCAGCCACCAGCAATTGTGCGGCTGCAACCTTTGCTGCTTTCGCTTCCTTCTTGCGTGCCCGCAAGGCAGAGAAAAAGTCGGATAGTAAGGCGGAGGTCTCTTCGCCCCTCACGCCGCTTGTCAGGACGACGCTGTGGTTGAGCCTGCTGTCGTTGGAGAAGTCATACAGCGATCCGGCGGCGCCTCCCTTCGGGTCAAAGGAACCGAAAACGACGCGGTCCAGCCTCGCGAGAATCACGGCGCCCATGCACATGGTGCACGGCTCCAGGCTGACATACAGGGTCGCGCCTGTCAGGCGCCAGCTGCCGAGCTTTTTGGCTGCCTTGCGGATGGCGATCATCTCGGCGTGGGCTGAGGGGTCCTGCCGGGACTCCCGCAGGTTGTGCCCGCGCGCGATGACCTTGCCGTCTTTCACGATGACGGCTCCGATGGGGACTTCGCCGATCACCTCGGCGCGCCGGGCCTGGTCGATCGCTTTCCCCATCCAGTATGCGTCATCACGATCCATACCTTTCACCGCTTTCGCATCACGCGTATTCTCTGCTGCGGAGGCTTTCAGTGCAGCCCCTCCCCTGAGGTCGTCATCACCAGCTTGCCGTGCTTGACCCCTTTCACTCCGATAAGCTCGTCGGCGATGCGCCTTACTTCGCGCGCCTTCCCCCGTACCACCAGCACTTCGAGACAGTTGTGCGCATCGAGGTGTACGTGCAGCGCGGAGATGATCTGATCGTGGTGGGAATGCTGCTGCTCCGTCAGCTTGTCGGAAAGGTCACGGACGTGGTGGTTGTACACCAGCGTCACCGTGCCGACCGCCTCCTTTTCCCCTTCTTCCCATTCGAGTTCCACCAGGGCGGCGCGGATCAGGTCGCGGATCGCCTCGGAGCGGTTCGCGTACCCCTTCTGCTCGATGAGCTTGTCGAAGCTCTCGAGGAGCCCTTCGTCCATGGAAATCCCGAAACGGATCGTTTCACCCATACTGCGACCTCTCCTTTGTCGTGTGCTGCGACACTATAGCTTAAAAGAAGTCGCGGAGTCAAAATGTGGGATCCGCTGGCGCGGATAAGAGGTGGAGGTGGACTGCCGGAAACGCTGCGCTTATTCCGGCCTACATTTTCGCGTCGCTATGTCGGCAAAGTCGGCAGGGTGAAACGGAGCCTCATCGGGCGAGGTATTGGCGGATGCCTGTTTCGAAGGGGATGGGGTCGAAGGCGAAGGTCTTGCGCCACGTCCCGTCGCAAACATTTCCCTGCACCAGCATCTTCAACTGATCTTCAGTGATCGGAAATTGGGGGAAATGCTGCAGAAAGGGTACTACCAGGCGCATGAGGAAAAGTGGGTTCTTCACCTTGAGGACGTGGCGCTTCCCCAGGACCCGGCCCATCGTGTCCAGAAGCTCGTTGTAGGTCATCCGGTCGGGGCCGCACAGTTCGTACGTCTTTCCTACCGTCTCCGGCATATCCAGCGCCATTGCAAAGCAGCGGGCCACGTCGTGCCCGGAGATCGGCTGCAACTGGTACTCGCCGTCCCCTATCACCGGCATCGCAGGATATAGCCGCAGGTAACTCGCCAGCTTGTTCACAAACTCGTCCTTGGGGCCGAAGATGATCGACGGGCGAAAGATGGTGTAATGCAGCCCCGAATCCCGCACCGCCACCTCCGCTCGGTACTTGCTCTGAAAGTATCCGGAATCGGTGTCGGGACCCGTGCCGAGGGCGGACATCTGCAGGTGGCGCCGGATTCCTGCCTCGCGGGCAGCTGCGATAATGTTGCGCGTTGCCTCCACATGGAGTCGCTCGAAGGTGACGCCGCGCTCCGGGAACTCGCGGATGATCCCGACGAGGTTGATGGTGGCGTCGCATCCTGCCATATCCTTTGCAAAGGTGGAGAGATCGGTTACGTCCCCCAGCACCTGCTCCGTTCCCGGCTCCGGCTTCTCGCAACGATGGTGCACGAGGACTCTTACCTGATGCCCTCTCGCGACAAGTTCCTTTCTCAGGTGCCCACCGACAAAACCTGTCCCTCCGACAAGGAATACCCGCATCGCCCCCCTCCTTTCAGGTAAAATCAGCTACAGTGTAGCAGGCGTCTGTCAAAGCACCACACGAGCGGGCGTCATAGACAGAGCGACAGTCGGCTAGTATCATCATTTCCATGACATTGAACGGGCCTCTCTGTCCCAGATAGAGACGCGACATTTCCCATACAGTAACTACCGTTTTATGAAAAGGAGGCAGCCATGTCAGATCAGAAACCTTCATGCAACACGATCGAAGACGCAATCGAGTTGGCGGCGCGCATGGAAAACGACTCCTTCAGGAATTACCTCTCGGCGCTGCGGATGGTGAAGGATCAGGGGGCCAGGGAAATACTGAGGGAGGCGGCGCTCGACGAGCTCGAGCACAAGCACCAGCTGGAAAAGACTCTGGTGGAAGGGGAGATGAAGGGGGACGGGCGCCTGCAGAAGAAAGCCGCAGTCATGAACCTCGGATCTATCCTCGGGAAGCGGGAGATCGGGCCGGACTCCGATGTGCAGGAGGCGCTCTCATTCGCCATTCACCTGGAAAAGGGAGCGGTAGATTTCTACCAGCAGATGGCGGAGGGATACTCCGGCGCGCCGATCGGCGTCCTCTTCGAGCACATGCTGGCTGACGAGAGCCGGCACCTGCAGTGCCTTGAGGACCTGTACGAGGCGCATTTTCTGGTGGAGAACTAGCGGGAGGAAAGACATCAGCCAAGACTCGAAGCAATTATGCTTCAGCCTTCCTTGCCATTGGCGGGTGCTTGACAGGCGTGAGTGATAAGCTGCCGCAGGACAAATCCCCCTGTCCCCTTCGCAAAGGGGGGGACGCGAGTTCTCGTGCAGTGGGTGAACTACCGTGCAAATCCTTGGGAGTGCAGAACCCTTCGCGAAGGGGGGAACGTATTAGCATCGCTTTTTCGTTTAAGGGGCGCAGAAACCTTGGTTCCCGGCCTTCCGGAATGCCCGATGCACAAAAAAATCCCCCTCGGCTGACCGGAGGGGGATTTTCTTGTACTTCCTGGCAAAGCTGCAGACTACACGCGTCTTACAGGATCTCCACCAGTTTGAGGTCGAAGTTCAGTGCCTGGCCGGCAAGCGGGTGGTTGGCGTCGATGGTGATCGTCTCGTCGGTCACCTCGGTCACCATTACCTGGAAAACCTGCCCGTCCGCCTGGGTCACTTCCAGCTGCTGCCCCACCTCGGGGTTCATTTCGGGCGGCAGGTCGCCACGCGGCACTTCCGCCACCATTTCTTCAATCCTTTCACCGTATGCTTCGTCGACGGGAATGTGGATCGTTTTGGTCTCGCCCGGGCTCATCCCAACGATGGCTGCCTCGAAGCCGGGAATGACCTCACCTTCGCCTACGGTGAATTCCAGCGGGCCGTGCCCGCCCGAGCAATCATCATCCTCACAAATGGAGGAATCGAATACGGAGCCGTCATCAAGCTTCCCCGTGTAGTCAACCTTTACGCGATCCCCCTGTTTTGCCTGTGCCATAGTGCACCACCTTTTGTTTTATGGTCCCTCGAAGTGGGTGAAAATAGCAGATCACTTCATCATTTTCCAATAAATTGTGCCACACGGTGGAAGGCAAAGGAAGCGGCGGTTGCACATTTGCCTTCCGTATTGGTGCGGCGCCCTCCCGGGGAGCGGAAATCGCCCCTTCACTTCGAGGGGCGGAAATGGTATGTATCGTCACTGGAGGAAGCATGCAAACCAAAGACAACACCATCATTTTCAACGGTCTCGTGGTGGATGTGGAGCAGATGGAAGTGCTGATCGGGGAGCGGGGATGGCATACCTACCAGATCGTGCGCCACCCCGGGGGCGCGGCGATCCTCCCGCTGCACGAGGACCGCACCGTGACACTGATACGGCAGCTGCGCCCCGCGGTCGGGGAATTCCTCCTGGAGCTTCCGGCCGGGCGCCTGTCGCCGGAGGAGGATCCCGGGGAGTGTGCCGCCAGGGAACTCGTGGAGGAAACGGGGCTGAAGTCCTCCACCATCAAACCCCTCGGCATACTTCATTCTTCCCCGGGAGTCTTCGATGAAATAATTCATCTCTTTCTCGCCACGAACCTGGAGCAGGGGGAGGCGCTCCCGGAGGCGTACGAGGATATTTCCGCGGTGCGCATTCCTTTTGAAGAGGCGCTCCGGATGGCGGCAGAGGGGGAAATTACGGACGGCAAGACGATAGCGGCGCTTCTTCGTGCGGAGAGGCTCCTTAGATGATATTGACGGCACGGGTAACCACAGAAGAAGCGGGGATGCGCCTGGACGACGGCGCAAAGGCCCTCTTTCCAAACCTTTCGAAGACGGAGATAAGAAGGATCATCGACTGGGGGGGGTGCAACGTCTCCCAGGCGCTGGTGCGGGTGGCATCGCGCACGCTGAAGGAAGGGGACGAAATTGCGCTCGGCATCATGGAGGCTTCCCGCTGCATCGACCTTGTCTACCGCAAAGAGGATCTCCTCTACGAGGATTCGGATTTCATCGCGGTGTACAAGGCCGCCGGCTTCAATACGCAACGCACACCGTACCAATTGAAGGGGACGGTCGAGTATGCGGTGGATTGCTACCTGAAAAAGCTCGGGCTGAAGGAGCCGGCGCGGGTCATCCACCGGCTGGACCGCGGCACCTCCGGGGTGATGTTCTTCCCCAAGAACAAGAGAAGTGCCACCCTGATCTCCGCTCTTCTGAAAGAGGGCAAGGTGGACAAGACATACTGGGCGCTCGTTTCCGGGACTCCCGACCGCACCGGGTGGCGCGACGACTCGCCGATTGGTAAGCTTGGGAAGTTCAAGTATGGCGTCGCCTTCGGCGGGAAGCCGGCATCTACCATCTTTACCGTTCTAGGCGAGGCAAACGGGATGACCCTCGTGGAGGCGAAGCCGCTGACCGGGCGTACCCACCAGATTAGGGTGCACCTCAAGCACGCGGGCTTCCCGGTCGTTGGGGACGAAGCCTACGGGGGCGCACCCGCAGCTCGCATGATGCTGCACTGCCGCAGCATGCGCTTCACCGGGCCGAGGGGGAGGATCATCGAGGCGGTGGCGCCGCTCGATGATGACTTTGCCGCCGCGGCCCCCGAAGTGATCGAGAACGCCCCCGCGTAGCAGGTTTTGAAACTGGGTAGCTGGGTAATGCGCCGGAACCGGCGGAAGGTTCCGGCTTTTGAAGGAAGAGCATTCACACACACGGGAGGGGAAAATGAAAAAAGCACTGGTAACCATCGCACTGTCGTGCAGCATCGCCCTCGCAGCCACCGCGGCCCTCTGGGCCGGAGACCAGCCCGGCTGCGGCAACTGCCAGAAAGTCGCCCAGAACACGGCGCAGGCGGCGGAGAAGAAGTGCATCTGCGAGTCGTGCTCCGAAGGGAAGAAAAACGCCGCCTGCACCTGTGGTTGCAACACGAGCAAAGGTTGCGACCTGAAAGGGTGCGACAGCTGCGCGAAAAAAGAAAAGTCACAGCAGAAACCGTGCTGTGACCAGAAGAAAGCGAAGTAAAGAGGCTGTTTTTTACGACAGAGGCCACTTCGTGGTGTGCGGGTCGAAATGGGAATCCTCATTCGGCCCGGCACCCCCTCTGAGAATAGCCCTGACCGGGGCGCCGTCGCCGCCTGCGATTCTCAACGGGAGGCAGATCAGCTCGTACTCACCGGCAGGCACATCGGAAAGATTGAGACCTTCCAGTATCAGCGCCCCCCCGTCCAGAAGGGCCCGGTGCACCGATCCGTCCCCCTCGTACCGCTCCATCGAAAGATAATCTATCCCCACCAGCTTCACCCCGCATTCCATCAGGTATTGCGCCCCGTCAACCGAAAGCGCAGCGAAGTCGGAGGTAAATGAGCTCCTCTTCCACAGCATGGAGTTGTCCGTCTTTAAAAGAAGCCGCCCGACTCCGCGCACCGGCAGCCGCTCGAGCTCTCTGCGCCCTATCACCTTCACCTCCGGGATCTCGACCACCAGCGCCGGCCCGATCAGGAGGGGGAGCGGGATCTGGTCCACCGTGGCCCCCTGGTCGTCGAAGTGGCGCGGGGCGTCGATGTGCGTGCCGCTGTGCGTGGAGATGATGACCCGGGAGACATTCGCTGCCTCCCCTTCGGAGATCTGGGACCAGGGATCGATACGGACGGAGGGGTCGCCGGGATAGACCGGCAGGGTGGGAGCAAGGGGAACGCTGATGTCGTGAATGCGCATATAGGCCTCGCACCTCGATCGTTAGACTACCGCTTCATTATACCGCTACTGCTCAAAAAAGGTTCACCCGGAAATTCCTGGGAACGAGGTGGCCGGAGTCGCCCTAAAGCAAGGCAAATCCCCCTGTCCCCCCTTCGCAAAGGCTCATCCGAGAATTCCGGGGAAGTCGTAGTATGTTCCGCACGAGGCCTCGCGCCCCCCCCTTTGCGAAGGGGGGACAGGGGGGATTTTGTCTTGGCGGGGACCGTCATGAAACCGCGCAACTGCTGTGGTCAGGGCAATTTACAAAAAAGTGGTGGGGCCTATGTCGTTGATCTTTAGGCTGCCGCAGCACTGCGGTTCGACGACCGAGATGTACTGTTAAACGGGCTGAGGAGACTTGAAGATCAAATCCCCCCTACCCCCCTTCGCAAAGGGGGGAACGCGAGTTCACTTGCAGTGACGGCAGATCGCCGGAAACGCTGCGCTTATTCCGGCCTACATCTCCCTACCGTGCATCATCTCCCTACCGTGCATCATCTCCCTGCCCCTGCGCTCCCGCCTCCAGCTCTTTCAGCAGCGCATCGAGGTCTTCGTGGCTGAAGCTGTACTGCTGCCGGCAAAACTCGCAGGTCACCTCGGCTCCTCCCTGCTCTTCGATGAGTGAGAGGATCTCGTCGTGTCCCGTGGAGATGAGAACCCGCTCGATCCTCTCCCTGCTGCAACTGCAGGCAAAGGCGAGCGCCCTCTTTTCGAGGGTGTCGTGCGGAAGGTCCTGGAAAAGGAGCTCCAGGATCTCCTCCGGCGACTTTCCCTGGCGCAGCAGGTCACTCAGGGGGGGCATCTCGCCGATCCTGTTCATGAGCTGATCCACCACTTCGGTATCGACCGGGGGAAGCGCCTGGATAAGGAAGCCGCCCGAGACGGCAACGTTTCCGTCGCTGTCGATGAACTCCGAAAGCGCCACGGCGGATGGGATCTGCTCGGACTCCACAAGATAAAGCGCCAGGTCCTGCGCGATCTCACCGGAGTACAGCATGACGCTGCCGCGGTACGGCTCCTTCAGCATAAGGTCCTTTGTGACGGTGAGAAAGCCGGCGCGCCCGAGCCCGGAGGCGACATTGAGCCTTCCGTCGGGGCGCATGAGCTGCACCAGCGGCTCCGCTACATAGCCGCGCACGCTTCCGTTACTGTCGGCCTCCACTATGATCTTCTTCAACGGGCCGTTCCCTTCGTAGCGCAGCGCAACCCGCTGCCCCGTCTTGAGAAGGGCCCCCATGAGGGTCCCGGCCGTCAGCGCCCTGCCAAGTGCGGCGGTTGCGGTGGGGAGCGTCCCATGACGCTTGCACCCTTCCGACACCAGCTCGGTGGTGACGCATGCAAGGCCGCGTATCTTCCCGTTTTTCGCTATAACTCTTACCAAATAGTCGCCCACTACCGACCTCCGATCGTTTTGCTATTTTTTTGGTGTAGACGAATCCAGCCCTTTCTGCTTGCGGTGCCGGAAACGCTTCGCTTATTCCGGCCTACAATGATCGGCCTGCGTACTCCTAAACCAGCTCTGCCGAATAGTTGAAGGACGATGCGCCCTGCACCGCCACCCCCTTCCGGCACGCCTCCAGCACGCGGTCGCGATCGCCCTGCTGCAGCTGACTCACATCGACTATGAAAGAGCCGCAGCCGAGCTGGCGCAGCTCGTTTCTGTGCTGCGTGATGGCAAAGGGGGTCTGGGCTGTGACGATGCTGAGGTGGTCCTTTGTCTTCACCAGGTACCCTTCACCCTTGTCCGAGGTGATCGGCGCGTCCCCCTTTATTTCCTTTATGGCAATCTTTGAGGTAATCACCGGCACCGGTGCATAGAGGAGCACAGAGCGCGGGAGGTCGATCTGCGCCGCCAGGAGCTGCGTCAGGTTCTCCCGGTCATCCTCTATGTACAGCGTCGCGCGCTTCGCTCCCAGTTCCTGCCAGGTGAGAAGAGCCTGGCTGTTCAGCGAGAAGAGGCGATAGTCGGTGGCGAGCTCCGCGTCCACCCCCTTGAAAAGCTGGAAGTGCGACAGGTTGGACAGCTCGAAACGCGTGAAGCCGGCCGCGACTATGGCGGCGACGGCATCGCGGAAGAAGGGGATGTCCGCCTCGAAGATGATGAAGGGGATGTGCCAGATGACTCGCCGCTCCGAGCCTTTCAGCTTTCTCGCGAGGAAGGAGAGCTGGTGCAGGTTCGCCCGCGACACCGGGAGCGTCACGGCGTCGATGCCGTCCCGGTGCAGTTCGAACCAGTCCTTCCCCTGCTCCACGCACACTGTCACCTCGTCCTTGCCGCGAGAAGGAGCGGGACGTCCTGGAACGAGGGCGGCGAGCGCCTCCTCGCGGCCGATGCGGCTTTTTTTCTTCAGGCTCCCGATCGTCTCGTTGGCGAGCCACGAGTAGAATGCCCGGCGGATCTCCTTGAGGCGCGGCCCTGGAATGAGGAGGGACGGGAAATCCGGCGCGGAGAGGGAGCTCAGGGAGAATGACGTCTCGCCCGTCTTGGCGAACTGCCCTCTCAAAACCCCTTCCATATCGCTCGTCCGGGAAGGCTCCAGCTCCCCGAGCGGGTAGTGCGCCACGAAGCGGCTCCCGAGGACTTCTGCTGCTATCTGCAGCGTGCCGTTGTCGTGGGAGAGGGTAAGTGCGCAGGGTATGCTCCCCCCCTTCACGCTCTCAAGCTTCTTCAAGCAGGCGTTCTCGCTCATGGTGAACGCCGTCTCCGACGAGACCTTGAAGACGGAGTCGCCGAGCTTGAAGGGGAAAGGGGAAGTGGTGGAGACGAGGGTATTCTCCTTCACCGACTTCACCGGCTTGTCGAAGATGAAGAGCTCCTTGATGGTAAAGGCGCGCCCCGCCATGTCCGTCTTCGGCTGGACCCGGATCCGGTCCCCCACGTGGAGGCGGTCCTTCGTTTCAAAGGAGATGCGGCTGCCGCGAATCGACCTGATATCGCCGAGATACCGACCCGTCGCCCCTTTGATGGACGGCGTGGAAATGTCGGTGGGGGTGTGGGAGGCGAGGAACCCTTTTGTGGGGACGCGGCCGAAGGAGAGCTTCAGCAGCGCCTTCGCCTCCGCCAGCGCAGCCTCGCGCCGCTCCGGAGGGGCGTCGAGCACCAGGCGATAGGCCCCGGTGACGCTCGCGACGTACTCCGCGGACTTCATGCGCCCCTCGATCTTGAGGGAGGCGACGCCCGCATCGACCAGCTGAGGGATCATCTCGATGCTGGAGAAATCGTTTGTGGAGAGGTAATACCCTTCCTTGCCGCGGTACTTGTACTGGCGTCGGCACGGCTGGGCGCAGCGCCCGCGGTTGCCGCTGTGGCCGCCGAGGAAGGAAGAGAAATAGCACTGCCCGGAAAAGGAGAAGCAGAGCGCGCCGTGGATGAAGCACTCAATCTCCGCTTGGCTCTTTTCCACGATGGTGCGGATCTCATCGATGTGGAGTTCCCGAGCGAGAACGACGCGCTCGAAGCCGAGTTCCTCGAGCTGGCGAACGCCCAGCGAGTTGTGGATCGTCATCTGCGTGGAAGCGTGCAACGGCAGACCGGGGAAGAAGTTGCGGGCCAGGCGCGCGACCGCCATATCCTGCAGGATGACGCCGTCAACCCGCATCGCCTCAAGGGCAGCGAGGACGTCGATGAGGAGAGGAAGCTCCGACTCCTTTACGAGGGTGTTGATGGTGACGTAGACCTTCCTGCCGAGGGAGTGGGCGTAGGCGGTCATGCGCTCCATGTGGGAGAGGGTAAAGTTCTTCGCCTTGGCGCGCGCGGAAAACTCCTTGAGGCCGGCATAGACTGCGTCGGCCCCCTTTTCCATGGCGGCGAAAAAAGCCTCCAGCGACCCTGCGGGAGCCAGAAGTTCCGGTTTTTTTAAGGATTTAATCGAATTATTGCTGGGCATCCGCTTAGAGTACCGGAAGGGGGAAAAAGGGTCAAGCTTGAAGGCTGGCAGGTGAGTTAGAGATAATTATGGCAATCAGAAGAAGGGGGAACGGATGAGAAGAGACATGAGTAGTTACATTGAAGGGTGCAAATGGGAAAGGTGGAAACCTTGGTGGGGTGATGGTCGCGGCTCATCCAACAGCTTGTGCCGCTGATACAGTGGTGCAGGGCGGAATAAGGGAAGCATTTCCGGCATAAGGTGGTCGCAGGCAGCGTAATGCCGGGAACGCCTGCGGCTTATCCCGGCCTACATTTACCTACAGTTTCGCCGATGCTATTTCTCCCGCGTCGGCTGAGACTTGTGCCGGGCCCGCTCTTCGTCATGTCGCTATGTAGGCCGGAATAAGCGAAGCGTTTCCGGCATAAGGTGGTCGCAGGCAGCGTAATGCCGGCAACGCCTGCGGCTTATCCCTGCCTACATTTACCTACAGTTTCGCCGATGCTATTTCTCCCGCGTCGGCTGAGACTTGTACGGCGCCCGCTTTTCGTCATATCGCTATGTAGGCCGGAATAAGCGGAGCGTTTCCGGCATAAGGTGGTCGCAGGCAGCGTAATGCCGGGAACGCCTGCGGCTTATCCCGGCCTACATTTACCTACAGTTTCGCCGATGCTATTTCTCCCGCGTCGGCTGAGACTTGTGCCGGGCCCGCTCTTCGTCATGTCGCTATGTAGGCCGGAATAAGCGGAGCGTTTCCGGCATAAGCTGGTCGCACGCAGTAATGCCGGGAACGCCTCCGGCTTATCCCGGCCTACATTTACCTACAGTTCGCCGAGGCTATTTCTCGCGCGCCGGGAGGTACTTGTATCGTGCTTTCTTCTTGGAGACGTTCGCCAGGGAGTAAAGCTCACTCTGCGAAATCACCCACGTCCCCTCTTCCTTCTTGAGCTTCACCGCCTTCGTCACGTATTCGACACCGGGGACTTCCCCTTCGAGTCCGAGGCGTACATGCACGACGGCTGCGCGGTCATTCTTCACCGAGACCCGCACGTCCTGCATCTTTTCCCAGCAGCAGGCCGGGCGCCGCGGCGCGGAGGCGAGTTTCTTCGCAAAGGTCTCTTTCCCCTGGCTACCCGCGTCCGTCCGCTCATAGAGTTCGGCGTATTTCCCGTCGCGCCAGAGATCGAGGATCTGCTCGAAGTCGTGCAGCACCTCCGTCTCCGCCACTCCCCGGACCTCTGCGGTGCCGGGTGCTGCCCACAGGAGAGAAAGGATAAAGAGCATGCAAATGACGATACGCATGGCCGCCTCCTCAAATTGGGATTGGCCAATAGTACCATCACATCGCTCAGGTGTCTTGCCGTGTTCTTGTGGCGGCTGCGACGCCAACGCAGGCAAAATGCCTGCGCTCGGGCGAGCGGGAGGGCTCGTTTTGCGAGCCTCCCGATCCGCTGATGCCGCTGCACTCCGAGGGCGCCGCTCCCCCCGCGTCCCCTCCCTTTCAAGGGGAGGGACAGGGAGGGGATGGGGTGCGGCGCCCGAATTAGTTACAGGGTGCGATCCGCCGCGTCGGCAAAGAGCCTCAGCTTTTCCATAAGCGTCTTGAAGTGCTTCGGCTTCAGGGACTGGGGCCCGTCGGAGGAGGCGCGCTCCGGATCGGGGTGCACTTCTATCATGAGCCCGTCCGCTCCCCCTGCGACCGCGGCGAATGCCATGGGGGCGACGTAGTGGTAGTTCCCCGTGCCGTGCGAGGGGTCGATCACCACCGGGAGGTGAGTCTTCGTCTTCAGCACCGGGATGGCGGAAAGGTCGAGCGTATTCCTCGTCGCCGTCTCAAAGGTCCTGATGCCGCGCTCGCAGAGGATGACGGACTGGTTCCCTTCGCTCATGATGTACTCGGCGCTCATCAGGAACTCCTGGATCGTCATGGACATGCCGCGCTTCAAAAGGATCGGCTTCTTGATCTGGCCAACCTTCTTCAGCAGTGCGAAGTTCTGGGAGTTGCGGGCGCCGATCTGCAGCATGTCGGCGTAGGAGGCGACGAGGTCGACGGTCTCGGGGTTGATGACCTCCGTCACGAACGGAAGCCCGGTCACCTCGCGCGCCTTCGCGAGGAGTTTCAGACCTTCCTCTTCGAGCCCCTGGAAGGAGTAGGGAGAGGTGCGGGGCTTGAAGGCGCCGCCGCGCAGCATCTGGGCGCCGGCCTCCTTCACCGCCTTCGCCGATTCGATGATCTGCGCCTCGCTCTCGACCGAACATGGTCCGGCCATCACGATGATCTCCTTCCCGCCGATGGCAAGGGTGTCGGTGATAGGCACCAGGCTCTCCTTCTTCACCTCCTTGGAGGCGAGCTTGTACGGCTGCAGGATCGGCACGACGCTTTCGACCCCCTGCATCGACTCGATCGACTGCAGGACGCTTTTGCCCCTCTCGTCGCCGACCGCGCCGATGACGTCGCGGGTGGTGCCGTGAATGATGTGGGGGCGATACCCGAGCTCCTTGATCCGCTTCGTTACCTCGTCCCTGTCCTTCTTCGATGCTCCCGACTTCATGACCACGATCATCTGAACCCTCCCGTTTGGTTCCGAAACGCGAAAGGGCCGGAAGATTCCCCCCCGGCCCTTTTTGAAACTATTGCTGTCAACCAAAGGGGGGGAGTCGCTCCGCCCCGGCTTCGGTTGGTAATTTTGGTCTGCTACCCTTAAATTACACCTCTACCGGGGAAACGGCTAAAGTAAAAGCCGCACCAAAAGTAGAAGTTAAAAAAGGAAAAGTAGCCAGTGTTGTTCATGGATTCAGTTTCTGCCACTTTGGTGACTGCTTGTCAAGGAAAAAGTGCCTGACACTGACTATCAAGTTGTTTGACAATCGGGGGCCTTTCCGTTAATTTGACGAACATGCGAGAAGTGCTATTAAGTCACGGGTTTTCGTCCCTGTTTCTCATGAGTTTTCTCGCCGCCACCCTTCTCCCGATCGGATCGGAATGGCTTCTGGTAGCCCTGCTCCTGGTGAAGAAGGACCCCGTCGTTGCCGTCGCCGTCGCCTGTGCCGGTAACTACCTCGGCGCACTAACCACCTACTGGATCGGTATCTACGGAGGCCCGTTCCTGACGGAGCGGGTACTCGGGCTTAATGAGGAAAAGAGGGGGAAGGCGCATCGCTTCTACGAGCGCTTCGGTGCCTACTCTCTTCTCTTTTCCTGGCTCCCTGTTGTGGGCGACCCGCTCTGCCTCGTCGGCGGCGTGTTGCGCGTGAAATTTCTGCGTTTTTCCCTTCTCGTCTTTGCCGGAAAGCTGGGGCGGTACGCCGCGGTCGCCTGGCTGACCCTGCAGGGGAAGGCGCTCTTCTGATGGAGGTTTGATGCTGGCCTGCCGCAAAAAGGTTCTCTCCAACGGCCTGCGCCTGGTGGCGGTGGAAATGCCGCACCTGCACAGTGCGGAGATGGCCGTCTACCTGAAGGTCGGGGGGCGCAACGACCCGCCGGCAAAGGCCGGGATCTCCCACTTCCTCGAGCACATGCTCTTTCGCGGCACGAGCGAGTTTGCCACCAACCTCGAGTTGGAGGTCGCCTTTGAGGCGATCGGCGGGAGCGTGAACGCCGCCACCGACGAAGAGACCACCTGCTATTTCTCCCGGATCCACCCCTCTCGCATTCCCCGCGGTATCGAGCTCTTCTCCTCCATGCTTCTGCGTCCCGCCCTCACCGGGATCGAGATCGAAAAGAAGATCATCACGGAAGAGGCGCTGGAAGACATCAACGAGCGCGGCGAGGAGACAAATCCGCACAACCTCTCCAGCAGGCTCCTGTGGCCCGGGCACTCGCTCGGGATGCCCACCATCGGCTATCTCGACACCATTCAGGACATCCGGGAGTCGGACCTGAGGGAGCACCTGGCCCGCCACTACGTGCCGCAAAACGGCCTCATCGTCGTCGCAGGACAGGTGGAGCCCGAAAGCTTCTTCGACGCCTGCCAGAAGTCGTTCGGCGACTGGAAGGGGCCGGCTCCGGAAGTATCCGTGGCAGCCTCCGAGGCCCAGGACGCGCCGCGCTCCCTCTTCGTGAAGGACTCCGACAGCCAGGTGAACCTGCACATCGCCTTTCGCGGCTTTGCCCGTCCGGACAAGAGGATGATGCCGCTCCGGCTGATCCGCAGGATCCTCTGTGGCGGCGGCTGCTCGCGCCTGCACCTCGCGCTCAGGGAAAAGCTCGGCATCGTCTACTCCGTCGACGCCTCCATCTCCGCCTACCACGAGACCGGTGCATTTTCCATCGAGCTCGCCACCGCGCCTGAGAACCTCCCCGTTGCCGTGGCAGAGGTACTGAGACAGGTAAGGGCCCTTTCCGTCGAGGAGGTAGGGGAAGAGGAGTTGCAGCGGGTCAGGGAAGGATACTTCTACGACCTCGAGTACAGCCGCGATTCGACCTACGAGATGCAGGTGCGCTACGGCTGGGGGGAGCTCATGGAAATGGTGCGCTCCCTGGAGGAGGACCACGCCGAGGTGGAAGGGATCGGGGCCGGTCAGATCAAGGCGACGGCACGGGAGCTCTTCGAGCCGGCGCGGCTAAACCTCGTTGCTGTGGGCCCTCAGAAAGCTCCCGCGCGTCGCGAGGTGGAGAAGCTTCTGGCGGAGTACCAGAGGCAGTGGGCTTAGAATATCGTCCGACCAGTCCGACCAGTCCGACCAGTCCGACTCGTCCGACTCGTCCGACAGCTTAGAACAACAAGAGGAGCACTGATGAAAACTGCAATCTTACTGATGGCCCACGGCAGCAGGATTCCGGAGGCCAACGACTCGGCACGCGAGATCGCGGCGCGGGTGAAGACCCTTACCGGCTACGAGGTCGTGGAGGTCGCATTCCGCGAACAGCACCAGCCAAACATCCAGATCGGCGTCGACCGCTGCGTCGAGCAGGGGGCAAAGCGCATCCTCCTCGTCCCCTATTTCCTCTCCATGGGAGCGCACGTGCTGGAGGACCTCCCGGAGGAGCTGGAGGTCGCCCGCACCCGCTACCCCGAGATCGAGATGGTGCTCGGCAAGCACCTGGGGACCCACCCGAAGCTTGCGGAGATCGTGGTGGAGCGGATCGCCCAGACTCTCACCGAGGAGAAGTGGTACTGATGTCGGTGCACCTCCCCCCGGAGGAGATCGAGGCGGAATCCTTCCGGATCATCGAGGCTGAAGCAGGGGCGCACCGGTGGAACGCGAGTGAGTGGCCGATCGTGCGCCGCGCCATTCACACCAGCGCGGACTTCGACTACGCCCGGAGCATGTGTATCTCCGCAAACGCCATCGACAGCGCCATCGCCGCCCTGAAGGACGGAAAGGGGATAGTGAGCGACACCACCATGATCCTCGCCGGCCTCAGCAAGGCGCGGCTGGCACCCTTTGGCAGCAGCACTTCATGCTTTGTGGCCGATCCCGAGGTGGCACGCGCGGCGAAGGAGCAGGGGATCACCCGCTCCATCATGGCCATGCGCAAGGGAGCCGCCGACCCGGCAAACGGGATCTTCCTCATCGGAAACGCCCCGACAGCCCTTTTCGAGCTGATCCGCCTGGTGCGGGAGGAAGGGGTGAGGCCATCCCTCGTGGTCGGGCTTCCGGTCGGTTTCGTGGGGGCGGCGGAGAGCAAGGAAGCGCTCCTGGAGCTCTCCCGCGACTTCCCCGAGCTCCCCTTCATCACCAACCGGGGGCGAAAAGGGGGTTCCAATGTCGCCGCGGCGGTCATGAACGCCCTTTTGATCCTCGCTCACGGGCGATAGAAGTTGCCATTTATTGGCTGGCGTTGTATATCAGTGCGTGTCGCAGCTAACACCGTTTTGTTCCATTGAGAGTGCCCGGTTTTCCTGTAATTCATCCCTCGGCAGCACAGGATCTATGAGCTATGACCCCCAGAAACCTTCGACACGGGTACACCACCGGTAGCTGCGCTGCGGCTGCGGTAAAGGGCGCGTGTCAGATGTTGCGGGACCAGGGTCCCGTCGAAGAGGTACAGCTGACGCTTCCCTGCGGCGAAACGGCCCGTTTCCGCCTGCAGGGGGGGCGCATAGACGAAGACAGCGCCTCCTGCTACGTGGTGAAGGACGCCGGGGACGACCCGGACGTCACCCACGGCGCGGAGATTCACGCGCACGTGAAGATAGCATTTTTCACCGAGCACCGCCTGGTCATCCAGGGGGGGACCGGCATCGGGCGGATCACGAAGCCCGGGCTCGCGGTCCCCGTCGGTGAGTGGGCGATCAACCCGGTACCGCGCAAGATGATCCTGGAGGTCATCAAGGAAGTGTTTGCACTCCGCTGCGTCCCGGCGACCCTTACCATCACCGTCAGCATCCCCAATGGCGAGGAGCTGGCGAAGAAAACGCTGAACGAGCGACTCGGCATCGTCGGGGGGCTCTCCATCCTCGGCACCACCGGAATCGTGAAGCCGATCTCCACCAAGGCCTGGACCGACACGCTCGACGCCGCCGTTAGCGTCGCCGTTGCCTGCGGCGCGCGACAGGCCATCCTCTCCACCGGCAGGACCTCTGAAATGGCGGCCCAGCGCCACCTGGAGCAGACCCTTAAGCCGATGGCCGAATCCTTCATCATGATGGGGGACCACTTCGGCTACGCAGTCCGGAGTTGCGCGCAGAAAGGGATGGAGGGAGTCGTCGTCGCAGGACAGTTCGCCAAGCTGGTGAAGATCGGCTGCGGGCACGAACAGACCCACGTCTCCGCCTCCACCATGGACCTTTCCACCGTCGCGGGGTGGCTTGCGGAAACAGCCGGGCTGGAGCACCTGGCAGAGGTTGCTGCCCGCGCCAACACCGCCCGGCACCTCCTGGAGGAGTCGGGGAATGACCAGAAGCTGGTGGCGCTCGTCTGCGAGAAGGCGGCGGCCCAGGTGAAGCGGCTCGCCCCCGAGCTCTCCGCCACCGTCCTCATGGTCGGCTACCATGGCGAGGCGCTCTTTTACGGATAACATCCCGTCTTCCTTAACGGGAGCGGGTCGGAGAAAAGCCGCCAAAGGCACCGACTGTGCCCCCTCCCCCGCCCTGGGGGATGACATGCAATCGAGGGAAACAATGGAACAGCAGAAAATCTTCTTGGTCGGCGCCGGCATCGAAGGGTGGGAAGGCTTCGGCAAACAGGCGCTCGACGTCATCAACAGCGCCGAGGTCCTGATCGGGCACAAGCGCCTGCTGGAAATATTTCCCGATTTCCCCGGCGAAAAACGCTCCATGGACGACCTCTCGGCGATGCTGGAGTACCTGAAAACGACCACCAGGCGCACCGTTGTCCTCGGCTCAGGGGACCCGAACTTTTTCGGCGTCGCGCGTTTTCTGCTCAGAAACCTCCCGAAGGAACGGATCGAGATCTACCCGAACGTTACCAGCGTGCAGTACGCCTTCGCCCGCATCAAGGAGCCGTGGGACGACGCGGCATTCGTCTCCGTGCACGGCAGGGGGATCAGCCGGGCGCTGGACAGGATCATCGCCTCCGAAAAGGTGGCGATCCTCACCGACCCGGTGAACACGCCGGCGCAGATCGCGAAGGCCCTCATCGCCCGCGGCGCGGAAGGGTACGATGCATGGCTTTGCGAGGACCTGGGCCTTCTCTCCGAGCGCTTCACCAAGACGACGGTCCGGGGGCTCACCGAGATATCCGCATCGCCGCTCAATATCCTCATTCTCATCAGGAGCTGGGAGGCGAACCTGCAGCACTTCCCGGTCATGGGGATCCGTGACGAGGAGTTCTCCACCGCCAAAAAGCTCATCACCAAGGAAGAGGTCCGCGCGGTAACGCTCGGCAAGCTCCAGATCCAGGACGACCTGGTCCTGTGGGACATCGGCGCCGGAAGCGGCTCCGTCTCCATCGAGGCGGGAAACCTCATGCCCAACGGGCGCATCTTCGCGCTGGAGAAGAATCCGCAGTACCTCACCTTCCTGAAGGACAACCTCGCCAAGTTCGTTGCCCGCAACGTCATGGTGATCGAGGCGTACGCTCCGGACGGACTGGAGGACCTCCCCGACCCGGACCGTGTCTTTATCGGCGGATCGGGCGGGATGCTGGAAGAGATCATCGAGGCCGTCGACAAGCGGCTGAAGCCGGAAGGGGTCATCGTTCTCAACGCCGTTACCCTCGACACCCTCACCAAGTCCGTCGAGTTCCTTGAGGACCACGGCTATACCGTCGAGGTCACCTGCGTCAATATCTCCAAGACCCGCGGGCTCACAGAGTACAAGATGTTCGCGGCCCACAACCCGGTCTACGTCATCTCGGCCTGGAAAGGGGAAGAGTAGTGGCGCAGATTTTCGCAGTCGGGGTGGGACCGGGCGATCCGGAGCTGGTGACGAGAAAGGCTGAGCGGGTGATTCGGGAGGCAGACGTCATCTGCGCCCCCACGGGAGCGGCAGAAGCGAGCAGCTACGCCCTTTCCATCGTGGAGGAATTCATCGACCGGGAGCGCCAGGAAGTACTGGTGCAGGTCTTTCCGATGAAGAAGAACCAGGAAGGTCTCGACCCCTTCTGGGAGGAAGCCGCCGACCAGGTCGCCGCACGGGTGCGACAGGGGAAGAAAGTTGCCTTTATCACCATAGGGGATCCATTCCTTTACTCCACCTACCTCTATATCCACCGCATCATCCTCGCGAAGTATCCCGAGATGCAGATAGACGTGGTGCCGGGAATTTCCAGTATCAACGCCGCCTCCACGGCCGCCGGATTCCCCCTTGCCATGGCGGCGGAACGGATCGCCGTCCTCCCCGCCACCTATGAGGACGAGGAGCTGAAGAGGACCCTGCAGCAGTTCGACACGGTGGTTCTCATGAAGGTGAACCGGGTCTTTGACCGGGTGTACGCCGTGCTGAAGGAGCTGGGGCGCGAGAAGTGCGGAGTCTTCGTACGCCGCGTCGGCTCAAGCGATGAGGAGATCATCTTCGATCTGGAGAGCCTGGTAGGGAAAAAGCTCGATTACCTTTCCATGTTGATCGTAAAGAAGCAGGAGGGGGGCCGCCTGGCGACGCCGGCGGCGTGAAGCGGTGAAGTACAAGGAGATCGTATGCCGACAGCTGCAGAATACGTGAAGGACCGTCCCGGAATCAGCGCCATGCTGCTTCAGGTCGTCGAGAACCAATTAAGCACGAACCAGCCCCCGGAAAGCAAAGAGACCTTGGAGCGGCTGACTGCTGAGGGATTTTCCGTTGAGGATGCCAAGCTCCTCCTGGCACAGGTGATACGCCTGGAAATGCTCAACGTGCTGAAGGAAAACAAGCCGTTCAACGAGGAACGATTCCTCGGCCACCTGCAGGGCTTGCCTCAACTCCCCGAGGAGCCCTGAGGCAGTTTCACCCGGAGCGCCGCCCGATGAGGATACCGGGCGGCGCTCCAAACGTTTGGAGACTCAGGGTTCTCCGGGCGAGCTTGAGGTGTGGTCACGCGACTTCTTCCTCCCGCAGTACGTCCCTCCCCTTTCAAGGGGGAGGACACAACTTCTACCCCATCCCCACCCTGTCCCTCCCCTTGAAAGGGAGGGGACGTATGAGCACCTGTTTCCTCCGAGGCCGGATGGGAAGAAGGTATGGCGTAATCAACAACCGCAAAAAAGATGAAAGGCACTGCAGCATGACCACACACAAAGTTCATTTCGTCGGCGCCGGGCCGGGCGATCCCGAGCTCATCACCGTGAAGGGGGCGCGTCTCCTCAAGGAGGCGGACGTGGTCGTGTACGCCGGGAGCCTCGTGGATCTCGAGCTGGTGAAGACCTACGCCCCCGATGCCCGGATCTACGACTCCGCAGGTATGAACCTGGACGAGACGACGCGGGCGCTTGCCGAGGCGGTCTTTGCAGGCGAAAAGGCGGTGCGGCTCCATACCGGCGACCCCTCCATCTATGGCGCGATCCAGGAGCAGATGGCGGAGCTGGAGATGCTGGGGATCGAATACGAGGTGGTCCCCGGCGTCACGAGCGCATTTGCCGGCGCCGCCGCGCTGAAGCAGGAGCTTACCCTTCCCGAGGTTTCGCAGACGGTTATCATCACCCGCCTGGCAGGACGCACACCGGTGCCGGAGCGCGAGAAGCTGCGGGAAATCGCAAGGATCGGCGCGACCCTCGTCATCTACCTTTCCGTCTCCATGATAGAGCGCGTGGTCGAGGAACTCCTCGAGGGGGCGTACACCGAGGAAACACCGGTGGCGGTCCTTGCGAAGGTTTCGTGGCCGGACGAGCAGATCGTGGAAGGGACGCTCGGGGATATAGCCGCGAAGGTGCAGGAGGCAGGCATTTACAAGCAGGCGCTCATCATGGTCGGCGACGTCCTTTCCGCCCGCACCGATGGACTCCGCGCAAAGTCGCTCCTGTACGACAAGGAATTCAGCCACGGGTGCCGGGAAGGGATTGTAGCCTAAGGCATTCCGGGGTCGCCGCTACGGGGTGAGACGATGGCGGCTGCCCCGCCAACGCAGGGAAGATGCCTGCGCTCCAGCGCAATGGCCACCTGTGGCGCCAAGTTGCTGCGGCCGCGGAGAGATGATGATCGCCATAATTGCCATAACCGCCAACGGTGCACGCCTCGGCTCCCTCCTGCGCAACGGGCTCCCCGAAAGCGCCCTTTTTGTGATAGACAAGCATGCCTGCCCGGGGGCAACTCCTTTTTGTGAAAGGGTACCGGCACTCGTCGAGCGGCTCTGGCATCAGTACGCAGGGCTCGTTTTCATCATGGCTACCGGCATCGTCGTGCGCTCAGTGGCGCCCCTTCTGAAGTCGAAGGAGTGCGACCCGGCGGTGGTGGTGCTGGACGATGCCGGGCGCTTCGCGGTATCGCTCCTCTCGGGGCACCTCGGCGGCGCCAATGCCCTGGCTGAAAGGTGCGCGGCGCTTGCCGGGAGCATCCCGGTCGTCACTACCGCCACCGACGCCAACGGCCTCCCTTCCTTCGACATGCTGGCAAAGGAGAAGGGGTGGGTTATCGATGACCTCTCCAAGGTAAAGGTCCTGAATGCCCTTCTCCTCGAGGGGAAGGAGATCGCAGTCGCCGGCCGGGAGGAAGAGATCCGGAGCTATTTTGGCGGGAAAGGCGCACTGAGCTTCCACGCCACCGTTGAAGACGCCTGCGCCAGCGGCGCCAGCGGGTGCCTGTGGGTGACGAACCAGACGCCTCCTCCGGAGCTCCCCACCGAGCGGCTGCTGATCCTGCGCCCGATGGATCTCACCCTCGGAATCGGCTGCAACAGGGGCACCTCCGCCGCCGAAATTGGAGCAGTGGTTCACCAGAAGCTCTCCGAGCTTTCTCTCTCCATGAAAAGCGTCGGGTGCATCGCCACCGCGAGTGCCAAGGGAGACGAGCCGGGGCTCCTCGCTTTCGCCTCGGCGGCAGCGATTCCGCTCGAGACCTTCGAGCCCCATGAACTCAATGCGGTAGCGGTCCCCTCCCCTCCCTCCGAGCATGCCTTGGTGGCAATAGGCGCGCAGGGTGTCGCCGAACCGGCCGCGATACTGGCGGCAGGGGGAGGGAGGCTCCTCCTCAACAAGGTAAAGAGCGGGAACGTGACCCTCGCCATCGCGGTGAAGTAGATAGTAGCAAGATGAGATGCAATGTAGGCCGGAATAAGCGCGAGCGTTTCCGGCAATGGTTCTCGAGGTTTCAATGTCAAAACTGCACGTTGTAGGGATCGGCCCCGGCGGCCTCAATCACATGACCCTCGAGGCGCGCCAGGCGATCGAGCACTCCCAGGTCATTGTCGGGTACCAGACCTACCTTCACTTCATCGCCCCCCTGCTCGCCGGGAAAGAAGTCGTCTCCTCCGGAATGATGCGGGAGGTCGAGCGTTGCCTCGAGTCGCTGCGGATCGCCGCCTCCGGGAGGGACGTTGCCCTCGTCTCCAGCGGTGACGCCGGCATCTACGGCATGGCGGGGCTCGCGCTCGAGCTCGCCGAAGACGCTGCAGCGTTCGACAATGTGGAAGTTGTGGTAGTCCCGGGAGTTTCCGCGGTGCAGGCGGCCGCTTCCGTCCTCGGCGCGCCCCTCATGCACGATTTTGCCGTTATCTCCCTTTCCGACCTCCTCACCCCCATGGATACGATCAGGAAGAGGCTGCGCGCCGCGGCGGACGCCGACTTCGTGGTTGCGCTCTACAATCCGCGCAGCAAGGGGAGAACCACCCAGATCGAGGAGGCCGCGGGAATTCTCCGGTCAGCCCGCGGAGGGGACGTCCCCGTCGGTATCGTCCGCAACGCCTGCCGCGCCGGTGAGGAGAAGGTCGTCACCACCCTCGACGAGATGCTTGGCCACCCCATCGACATGTTTTCCATCGTCATCATCGGCAACTCCGCCACCAGGATCTCCCAGGACGGCAGGATGATCACCCCGCGCGGCTACGACGTGGAGTCGAGCACGGTCCGCAGGGAGCCGCGCGCCCGCGCTGCCGCCATTCCGCCGCAGGCAGTGATGTTCTGCGGCACCGGCTCCGACGTGGGGAAGAGCGTTCTCGCCGCAGGATTCTGCCGGATCCTCAAGAGGCGCGGCATCTCCGTCGCTCCGTTCAAGTCGCAGAACATGGCGCTCAATTCCGCCGTCACCCCCGAGGGGGGAGAGATCGGCCGCGCCCAGGCGGTGCAGGCCGAGGCGTGCCGCATTGCGCCGCACACCGACATGAACCCCGTCCTTTTGAAGCCGAACTCGGAGACCGGCAGCCAGGTCATCGTGCAGGGGCGGGTCGTGGCGAACATGGGGGTGAAGGAGTACAACAGCTACAAGCCGCAGGCGTTCGAGAAAGTGCGGGAGAGCTACCAGCGACTGAAGTCGCGCTTTGCCTTCATCGTGATGGAGGGAGCCGGGAGCATCGCCGAGATCAACCTGCGCCGGCACGACATCGCCAACCTAAAGATCGCCGAGATGGCGGACGCTCCGGCCATCCTCATCGCCGACATCGACCGCGGCGGCGTCTTTGCGCAGATCGTTGGGACCGTAGAGCTCCTGGAGCCGAAGGAGCGGGCCCGGGTAAAAGGGGTAATCATCAACAAGTTCCGCGGCGACGCCAGCCTGCTGACGTCGGGGATAGAAGAGGTCGAGCGCCGCACGGGGCTCCCGATCCTCGGCGTCCTCCCCTGGTTTACCGGGTTTTCTCTTCCGGAGGAGGACAGCGTCGCACTGCAGAAGAAAAATACCTCCTCGAAGGGTTCCGCGGACAAGCTGCGCATCGGCGTGCTGCGCCTCTCCAGGATCTCCAACTACACCGATTTCGATGCACTGGAGCGGGAACCGGATGTCGAGCTTTGCTACCTGGACAACCCGAAGCTGCTGGACACCCTCGACCTTCTGATCCTGCCCGGAACGAAGTCGACCATCGCCGACCTCTTCTTCCTGACGGAGCGCGGCTTCTTCGACCCCATCAAGCGCTTCAAGGGTGCCATCGCAGGAATATGCGGCGGATACCAGATGCTCGGGAGACGGGTCTTCGATCCGCACGGTGTCGAGTGCGGCATTAGGGAGGCAGCGGGTCTTGGGCTTCTCGATGCAGAGACGACGATGCTGGAGGAGAAGGAGACGCACCAGGTGGTGGCACGCCCGACCTCCGCAGCGCTGGCAGTCTCTCCCGCAGGGGGAGCGGAGCTTTCGGGGTACGAGATCCACATGGGGCACACCGTGCTCGGCCCGGAGGCGGAGCCGTTTGCGGCGATCACCGCCCGTTCGGGAGCAGCGGTAGAGGTCCTCGACGGCGCCGTCTCAGCAGATGGACGCGTCTTTGGCACCTATGTGCACGGCATCTTCGACAACGACGATTTCCGCACCGCGTTTCTGAACCAGCTGCGGCGCAAGCGCGGGCTCTCCGAGCAGCGGCAGGCAGTTCCAGTCGTCGAGCCGTTCGACCTCCTGGCGGACCATATGGAGAAGCACCTCGACATGGAGCGGATCTTCGCGATCTGCGGGCTGCCGTTCGAAGGAAGCGCCTGAAGGTACGAACGGAACAGCTGAAATAGGTATAGGGTCGGGACGGCCACCATTGCGGAAGGTTCATCCGGAGAATTCCCGGGGAGCGTGGGTACATTGCCACGAAGCGCTGCAGAAGGCCCAACGTTCCCCCCTTTGCGAAGGGGGGGCAGGGGGGATTTGATCTTCAAGTCTCCTCTAGAACCGCAGCCCGTTTAACAGTACATCTCGGTCGTCGAACCGCAGTGCTGCGGCACTCTGACGACATAGGCACCACGAATTTTTTGCAAAGTGGAATCAAAGAAATTGCTTGAGACCACAGCAGTTGCGCACTGGCCAAGTCAAATCCCCCCTGTCCCCCCTTCGCAAAGGGGGGGACGCGAGGCCTCGTGCGATCCTTGTTCAAACATAGTACGGCTCCCCCGGACTACCCGGAAACCTCCCCTAAAGGGAGGCGGAAGGATGAGACGGCGGCTTTCCGGTTGCCTGAATCTGCCATGAAACGAGTACTGGCGTGAATAATCCTCTTCCACTTGACGCTACATTGCTTCTCTGTGCTGTAATCATCGATCTCCTGCTGGGGGACCCGCGCTCTCTGCCGCACCCGGTCGCCGGCATCGGCCGCTTCATCTCCGGCTTCGAGCGCTTCCTGCGACAGCGGGTGGCGAATCAGAAGACCGGCGGGATCATCCTGCTGGTGGCCACGGTTACTCTCACCTACCTCGCCGCCGACTGCATCATAAAAGGGGCCTATGCCGTATCCCGCTACCTCGGCTATGTCGTGGAGATATACCTCGCCTGGACCTGTCTCGCGGCGCGCTCGCTGCACCAGGAATCGGCGAAGGTAACGCGGGCAATCGAGAGCGGAGACCTGGGGGCGGCGCGGCACTGGCTTTCCTACATCGTCGGGCGCGAGACGGCGCAGCTCGATGAGGGGGAGGTGCTGCGAGCCACCGTTGAGACTGTGGCGGAAAATACCGGCGACGGCGTTATCGCGCCCCTCTTCTACCTCATGCTCGGCGGAGCTCCACTCGCCCTCGCCTACAAGGCCGTCAACACCCTCGACTCCATGGTCGGGTACAAAAATGAGCGTTATCTCCACTTCGGTTGGGCCTCCGCACGCTTCGACGACCTGGCGAACTACATTCCGGCGCGGCTCACCGGTTTCCTCATGGTTGCCTCGGCACACCTTTGCAGCCTCGACGGCAGCGGTGCGAAGGAGATCCTCCTGAGGGACTGCCACAGCCATTCCTCGCCCAACAGTGGCTTCCCGGAGGCCGCGGCGGCCGGCGCCCTGCGGGTGCAGCTCGGAGGGACAAACACCTATTTTGGGAAGGTTATGGAGAAGCCGACGATAGGGGAGGCTCTCGTCCCCCTCACCCCTGCTGCCTACCACGGGGCGGTAAAGCTCATGTACTGCAGCGAGGGGGTCATGGTGGGAAGCTACCTTATCTTCAAGGT